>CAYMXP010000001.1:0-135579 GCA_964394425.1 uncultured Chryseobacterium sp.
AGGTATCGACCATCACGGCCAGTTCATCGGTGGCCTTCTTGCCGATGCTGCGCTCCATGGCGCCGGGGTGCGGGCCGTGGGGGCTGCCAGCGGGGTGCAAACTGATGTGGCCCGGGCCGATGTCGTTGCGGCTCATGAAGTCGCCGTCCACGTAGTACAGCACCTCATCGCTGTCGATGTTGCTGTGGTTGTAGGGCGCGGGGATGGCCTGGGGGTGGTAGTCGTAGAGGCGCGGGCAGAAGCTGCACACCACGAAGGCATCGGTCTCGAAGGTCTGGTGTACGGGCGGCGGTTGGTGTACGCGGCCGGTGATGGGCTCGAAGTCGTGGATGCTGAAGGCGTAGGGGTAGTTGTAGCCGTCCCAGCCCACCACGTCGAAGGGGTGCGTGGCGTACACCAGCTCGTGCAGCATGTTCTGCTTCTTCACCTTGATGGTGAAGCTGCCCTTCTGGTCGTAGGTCTCCAGCTTCTTCGGGCGGCGGATGTCGCGCTCGCAGAACGGGCTGTGCTCGAGCAATTGCCCGAACCAGTTGCGGTAGCGCTTGGGCGTGTACATCGGCCGGTGACTTTCCACGATGAAGAGGCGGTTGTCCGCGTCCTTGAACTCCATGGTGTAGATCATCCCGCGCGGGATCAGCAGGTAATCGCCGTACTTGAAGTCGATGTTGCCCAGGAAGGTGCGCAGGGTGCCGCTGCCCTTGTGGATGAAGATCATCTCATCGCAGTCGGCGTTCTTGTAGAAGTAGTCCGCCTTCTTCGCCTGTGGCGCGGCGAGGATGATGGCGCAATCGCTGTTCACCAGGATGGCCTTGCGCGCATCGAGGTGGTCCTTCTCGGGCTTGGTCTTGAAGCCATGCAGGCGCAGCGAACGGATGTTCTTCTCCACCGCGATCTTCGGTGTCACGTCCTTCGGCTTCTTGATCGCCTTCACCTGGGTGGGGCGGTGCATGTGGTAGAGCAAGCTGCTCATGCCATCGAAGCCCACCGTGCCGAAGAGCTGCTCGTAGTAGTAGCGGTCCTTGCCGTTCTTGAAGACGGTGTGCCGCTTGTGCGGGATCTTGCCGAGGGTGTGGTAGATGGGCATCGAGTGCGGTTGCGGGTTGGCGGGTTACGTGTTGCGGGTTGTCCGTTCGCACAAGCCTACGCGCTGGCCTTTTGCGATCGGCTGATCGGCGTCAATTCAGGATGTAAAGTGCCGTTGAGTGCGAGCAATCCCTCCTCTTCGTGGATACGCAGGCGCAAGCCTTCGGGATCGTTGATCGCTTTGGTCTTCGTGCTGCGGGTGCTGCGGCCCTTGCGCCAGGCGCGTTGGACCTCCTCCGGCAACACGTGGATCTCGCGGCAGCTGGGCGAGCAGCAGTTGGCGTATTTCTCGGCGCAGGCTTCGCACTGGACGAGCAGCATGTTGCAGGTCACCTCGTGGCAATTGCTGATGCGGTCGCTGCTTTCCCCGCATTGCATGCAGGTGCTGACCACATCATCGGTGATGCGCTCGGCGAGCCGCTCATCGAATACGAAGTTCCGGCCCTTGTACTTGCTCGCCAGCCCATGCGCCTTGATCTGCCGCGCGTAGTCGATGATGCCTCCGTGCAATTGACCGACTTTTCGAAAGCCGTGATGCTTCAGGTAGGCGCTCGCTTTTTCGCAGCGAATGCCGCCGGTGCAGTAGAGCAGTACTTCGGCCTCCTTCCTTCCCTTCATGACCTCTTTCACCTCCTCAATGGCTGCTCGGAACGTGTCGGCCTTGGGGAGATATGCCCCTTCGAAATGCCCGATCGCGCTCTCGTAGTTGTTGCGCATATCAACCACAAAGGCGCCTTCGCCCATACGCCGGTTGAAGGTCGCCGCATCCAGGTGCTCGCCCACGTTGGTCACGTCGAACGCATCATCGGCCAGTCCATCCGCCACGATCTTCTTCTTCACCTTGATGGCGAGCTTGATGAAGCTCCCGCCGTCATCTTCCACCGCGATCTTCCAGGGCACTTTGGTGAAGGCCTCCCGGGCATCGAGGACGGTCCGGAAGCGGTGGAGGTTGAAGGTGGGCACGCTCACCTGCGCGTTGACCCCTTCCGTGGAGATGTAGATGCGTCCCAGGACACCCAACTGGTCCCACTCCAGATACAGTTCGTCCCGGAGGGATCCCACGTCCTTCAGGCGCACGTATCGATAGAAAGAGAGGGTCGTGCGTGGCGCACCTTCCCGCGCCAACCGCGCCCGAAGAACATCGGGGCGGTGCAGGTTGCGCAGGCGGTGCGTACCGATGGAATGCATGCCGGGGCCATCAATGCTGACCGGATGGCGAAAGTACGGAGGTCCCATCCGCCTTCGCCCATGCGGAATAGCTTCGCCGCATGAGCAGGAAGATCCTCGTCATCGGCTCCTCCGGCCAGATCGGCACCGAACTGGTCGAGGGCCTGCGTGAGCGCTTCGGGGTGGAGAACGTCGTGGCCTCCGACATCAAGGAGCCCCAAGTCAAGCAAGCCGGTCCTTTCGCCATGGTGGATGCCATGGACCGCCGGGGCATCGAGCGGATCATCGACAAGCACGGGATCACCGAGGTCTACCTGCTGGCCGCGCTGCTGAGCGCCACGGCGGAGAAGGATCCCGCCTTCGCCTGGAAACTGAACATGGAGAGCCTGCTCATCGTCCTGGAACTGGCGCGCGAAGGCAAATTGAAGAAGGTCTACTGGCCCAGCAGCATCGCCGTATTCGGCCCCACCACCCCGAAGGATGGCACGCCACAACACACCATCACCGAACCCAGCACGGTCTACGGCATCAGCAAGCTGGCCGGCGAGGGATGGTGCCGGTACTACCACCAGCGCTACGGCGTGGACGTGCGGAGCATCCGCTATCCCGGCCTGATCGGATGGAAGAGCGCGCCTGGTGGCGGCACCACGGATTATGCGGTGCATATCTTCCATGAGGCGATCAAGCATGGGGCCTACACCAGCTTCCTTGGCCCGAAGAGCACCCTCCCGATGATGTACATGCCCGACGCCATCCGCGCGACGATCGACCTGATGGAGGCGCCGGCCGCGAAGATCAAGGTGCGCACCAGCTACAACCTGGCCGGCATGAGCTTCGACCCCGGGCAGATCGCGGCGGAGGTCGCACGCCACGTCCCCGATCTCAAGATGAGCTACGCCCCGGACCAGCGCCAGGCCTACGCCGATTCCTGGCCGCGCAGCATCGATGACAGCGCGGCACGCGAGGATTGGGGATGGAAGCCGCGCTACGACCTCGCGGCGATGGTGGACGACATGATGGTCCATCTGAAGAGCACCGTGCGGCGCGCGGTCTGAGATCCAATTTGCAAATTCACCACGGAGGCGCAGAGAGCACAGAGGGTCGCGAAGGCAACACCCTAATGCTGGGCGAGCGTGGCAGAAAACCGGCTCTGTGACCTCTGTGCTTCCGTGGTGAACTGTGATCGCGAACACGTTCTGAGAAGCATTGCCATGCATGCGGCGGTGTGATCAAGGCCGATCTCGTCCTTCCATGGCCATCGGATCCTGGTGCACCACCGCTTTGGGTCCCTTCGTCCCCACTCACCCGAAGGCCCATACAAGAACAGGCTTCTCCTGTTCCACGGATCGGATGAACCGCGCGGCCCGGTCATTCGTATCAACGCCGCGTCCCGTACATCGCTCCTCATGAACCTCCACCGACCGCTCCTCATCCTCGGCCTCCCGCTGCTGTGCATCATGGCCGCCCGCGCCGCGCAGCCCGCGGCCCAGGACACGCTCAACCGGCTCGATGATCAGGGCCGCAAACAGGGCTACTGGAAAGTGATCGCCCCGCGACCCGACAAGCCGAACTATCCCGACGGCCAGCTGATCGAGGAGGGGCGCTATGAAAAGGGCAAACGCCTGGGAACGTGGAAACGCTACTGGCCCACCGGCAAGGTGATGAGCGAGGTGACGTACCGCTTCGGTGTACCGCGCGGTGATTACAGGACCTATTACCCCAACGGAAAGCCCGAGGAGGAGGGCACCTGGGACCTGGACCGCAACACGGGGAACTTCAAGCGTTACCATCCCAATGGCAAGCCGGCGCAGGAATTCATCTTCGACCAGTACGGCATGCGCAACGGCACCCAGAAGTACTACCATGAGAACGGCCGGCTCGCCGTGGAAGTCCCGATCGTGAACGGGCGTGAGAGCGGCACCATGAAGCGCTGGTTCGAGAACGGCGAACTGGAGCAGGTGGCCGTGTTCAACAACGGGGAGATCGACGAGGCGAAGAGCACATGGTACAAGCCGAAGGGATCCCTGCCCGCGGAGGCTCCCGCCGCGGATGCGAAACCAGCCCCCGCGCCCGCCAGCGACGAGAGCACCAACCTCTCGCGGTTCCGCGAGAACGGCCACAACACGCTTTACGACAGGCAGTTGCGCCTTTCACAGGTGGGCGAGTTCAAGGACGGCCGCCTGTGGATGGGTCGCATCTACCGCTACGGCAAGGACGGCGTGTTGGCGCGCATCGAGGTGTACCTCCAGGGGCGCTACGCCGGCGAAGCACCCATCACCGAGGAGGACCTGAAGTAGGCGGGCAACACGTTGTGTGCGAGGTATAGCTTCGTAGCATGAAGCTGCCGTTCATGACGATGGCATTCGCCCTGCCGATGCTGGCCAATGCCCAGCGCAAGGCCATGACCATCCAGGAGTACCGTGCCCTGCACGGCACGTCGATCGACAGTACCTATCGGAGCGCCATTGACGCCGACAGTACCAAAGCGGTTTTTGGCTCAAGAACGGATGAAGTGATCGCAGCATGGCAGGTGTACTGGAACGAATTGGGCGGCTTCCTTCGTGACAGCGGCTTCGTCTGGGAACTGGACACCCGCTGTCTGGCGCGCGTCTATTTCAACGCGGAAGGCGGGGTGGACCACTTCCTCTATTCGTTCCGTGCCGGAACGCTCGACGAGGTCCGGCAACAGGAGTTCGATCGGTTGCTGAATGAGTTCGTGGCGGGCCATTCCATCGCTCTGAAAGCCGCCGAACCGTTCTCCCAATGCGGGCCGGCGGTGTTCAGTGCGAGCAAGTAGCCGGGCAGGCTTCTGGAAGTCCGTCTACTTTCGCGCCGACCGACGGATCGGCTTTCTCCGTGTCGCAGCCTGTCCCGAGGCCCTGCGAGGGATGCCTCCGTGGTGAACCAACCGATGCCCGCGCTGAAGAAAGGTCCGCTCTTCCTCACCAACACCCTCACGCGGAAGAAGGAGGAGTTCAAGCCGCTTGCGCCGCCACACGTGGGGCTCTATGCCTGCGGCCCAACGGTTTACCAGGATGTGCATCTGGGCAACGTGCGCAGCTTCATGACCTTCGACGTGCTGCGGCGCTGGCTCACGCACCTGGGCTACAAGGTCCGCTACGTGCGCAACATCACCGACGTCGGCCATCTGACGGGCGATGCCGCCGAAGGGGAGGACCGCATCAGCAAGCGCGCGCGCCTGGAGCGCCTGGAGCCCATGGAGATCGTGCAGAAGTACACGGTGGGCTTCCACAAGGTGATGGATCTGTACAACATCCAGCCTCCCAGCATAGAGCCCACGGCCACCGGCCACCTGATCGAGCAGATCGCCATGGTGGAGCGCATCCTGAAGAACGGCTATGCCTACGTGGCCAACGGCAGCGTGTACTTCGACGTGCCGAAGTACGCGCAGAAGCATCCCTATGGCCAGCTCAGCGGCCGGAAGATCGACGAGCTGATCGCCAACACCCGCGACACCGAGGGCCAGGACGAGAAACGCAGCCCGCTGGACTTCGCGTTGTGGAAGCGAGCCGACCCCGAGCACCTGATGCACTGGCCCAGTCCCTGGGGCGAGGGCTTCCCCGGCTGGCACCTGGAATGCAGCGTGATGAGCACCAAGTACCTCGGACGCACCTTCGACATCCACGGCGGCGGCATGGACCTGAAATTCCCGCACCACGAATGCGAGATCGCCCAGAGCGTGGCGGCTGATGGCGAGGTGCCCGTGCGCACCTGGGTGCATGGCAACATGCTCACGGTGAACGGCAGGAAGATGGCCAAGAGCGAGGGGAACGGCATCCTGCCGGAGGAGCTGATCACCGGGGACCACCCCTTGCTGGAGAAGGGCTACAGCCCGATGACCGTTCGCTTCTTCATGCTGCAAAGCCACTACGCCGGCACCATCGACTTCACCAACGAGGCCTTGCAGGCGGCGGAGAAGGGCTTCGCGAAGCTGCAGGCCGCGATGGGCACCCTGGAAAAGCTGAAGCCCGGTGCGAAGGACGACCTGGACATCGACGCCTTCGAGCGGTCCTGCCACGAGGCGATGAACGACGACCTCAACGCCCCGGTGCTGATCGCGCAGCTCTTCGACGGCGTGCGCGTGATCAACAGCGTACACGACGGCAAGGCGCAGCTCACCCCCGCGTCGATGGACCGGTTGAAAGGGGTCTTCAACAGCTTCTTCTTCGATGTGCTCGGCTTGAAGCTGGAAGTCGGGAAGAAAGCCGACGGCAAGACCGACGAACTCCTGCGGTTGCTGGTCCGCATGCGTGCCGATGCGAAGTCCCGGAAGGATTTCGCCACCGGCGACCGCATCCGCGATGAACTGGCCGCCATCGGCGTGGTACTGAAGGACACCAAGGAAGGCACGACGTGGGAGCTGGACTGAACCGACGCCAGAGGGGCTGGCACCGGCGGGCGGCAAGCGCGGTCTTGCTGCTGTCCGGCATGGTGCTCCTGAGATCCTGCGCGCCGGATGATGATCGCGGGACCCGCCCACCGGTGAAGCCGCCGGTGGAGCTGCCACCCGCGCCGCAATTCGACCCGGACAGTGCTTTCGCTTTCGTGAAGAAGCAGGTGGACTTCGGCCCGCGCGTGCCGGGCACCGCCGCCCACGAAGCCTGTGCGGACTGGATGGTGATGAAGCTGAAGGCCTTCGGTGCGGACACGGTGATCGAACAGACCGGCACGGTCACCGCGTTCAATGGGAGGAAGCTGCCTTTGCGCAACATCATCGCACGGTTCCACGCCGAGCGAAAGCATCGCGTGTTGCTGGCCGCGCATTACGACACGCGGCCCATGGCCGACAAGGACAAGGATCCCAAGCGGCAGGGTGAGCCGATCCCCGGCGCCAACGACGGCGGCAGCGGCGTGGGCGTGCTCCTGGAGATCGCCCGACACCTCGCGGCGCTTCCCGCTTCCGAGGTCGGCGTGGACCTCTTCTTCACCGATGCGGAGGACTACGGCGAACCCACCGGCGCCATGACCCAGAACGAGCACAGCGACACCTGGTGCCTGGGCGCGCAGTACTGGGCGAAGAACCCGCGACCGCCCGGTTATTCCGCGCGCTTCGGCATCCTGCTGGACATGGTCGGTGCGCGGGATGCGCGATTCCACAAGGAGGCCTTCAGCATGCAGACCGCCGGCCACGTGGTGAACAAAGTGTGGCGCACCGCCGCCGCCATCGGCCACGGCGACCGCTTCGTGAACGAGGTGAAATACTTCGTCGGCGTGGACGACCACGTATACATCCACCGCGGCCGGCAGATCCCCACCATCGACATCATCGGGTACGATGAAGGCACCAAGGCTTTCGATCCGACCTGGCACACGCACGACGATGACATGGAGAACATCGACCCGGCCACGTTGAAGGCCGTTGGGCAGACCGTCCTGGAGGTGGCGTGGAAGGAACGCTGAACCCTCCTCGCGCATTCGACGTTCTTCGTTTTCGGTGGGAGCCATCATGGGCCTTCCCGCGCGATGTTGGACGAACAGCGGGCAACGTATTTTTCCCCCATGTCCGAGAACGGCACCGACAAGCGCCTCTTCCTGCTCGACGCCTACGCGCTGATCTACCGCGCCTACTTCAGCTTCATCCGCACGCCGCGCATCAACAGCAAGCGGCTGAACACCAGCGCGGCCTTCGGCTTCACCACCACCCTGCTCGACCTGATCAAGCGCGAGAAGCCCACGCACCTGGCCGTGGTGTTCGACATGGGCGCTGATGCGCGTGAGGCGGAACACGCCGAGTACAAGGCCAACCGGCAGGAGATGCCCGACGACATCCGCAGCAACGTGCCGTACATCCGCCGCATCATCGAGGCGTTCAACATTCCCGTGATCGAGAGCGAGGGCTACGAGGCCGACGACGTGATCGGCACCCTCGCGAAAAAGGCGGAGAAGGAGGGCTACACCACCTACATGGTGACACCCGACAAGGATTTCGGCCAGCTCGTCAGCGAGAAGATCAAGATCTACAAGCCCGGCAAGGCGGGTGGAGGGCCCGAGGTGATGGGTGTGAAGGAGGTCTGCGATCGCTGGGGTGGCTTGACCAGCCCCGAGCAGGTGAAGGACATCCTCGGCCTGATGGGCGATGCGGTGGACAACATCCCCGGCATCCCCGGCATCGGCGAGAAGACCGCCATGAAGCTCGTTCAGCAGTTCGGCAGCCTGGAAACGGTGATCGAGAAAGCTGATGACCTCAAGGGCAAGCTCCAGGAGAACGTGAAGGCACACGCGAAGGATGGGATCATGTCCAAGCGCCTGGCGACGATCATGACCGACGCGCCGGTTGACCTGGACCATGATGCATTGCACCTGGATCCGCCCGACAGGAACAAGGTGAACGAGGTGTTCAGCGAGCTCGAGTTCCGCACGCTGGCGAAGCAGGTGCTTGGCGAGGAAGCCGGACAATTGCAGACCACCGCCGCCCCGGCCGACCTCTTCGGCCAGCCACCAGAAGTGGACGGCGATGCACCGGCGCGGCTGATCGACCTGAACACGATCGACACCGTCGCCCACACCTACCACCTCGTCGCTGCCAGCGAGGGCATGTACATGCTCGCCGCGCAACTGAAGAAGCAGAAGGCCTTCTGCTTCGACACCGAGACCACCGGACTCGACGAGCACACCGCCGACCTGGTGGGCATGGCCTTCTCCTGGAAGGAGCACACCGGGCACTACGTGGCGGTGCCCGCCGACCGGAAGGAGGCGCAGAAGGTGGTGGACATCTTCAAGCCGCTGCTGGAAGATCCGGACAAGGAGAAGGTAGCGCAGAACCTCAAGTACGACATGAAGGTGATGCGGCGCTACGGCGTGGAGGTCCGGGGACCCGTGTTCGACACCATGGTGGCGCACTACCTGATCCAGCCGGAGCTCAAGCACAACATGGACTACCTGGCCGAGACCCACCTGAAGTACCGCCCGGTCTCCATCGAAACGCTCATCGGCCCGAAGAACAAGCCGCTGCGCACCATGCGCGAGGCCGACGTGGAAGCGGTGAAGGAATACAGCGCCGAGGATGCGGACGTCACCTGGCAGCTCAAGGAGCTCTTCGCACCGCGCCTGAGAATGGACGGCTTGAAGGAGCTCTTCGATGAGGTGGAAATGCCGCTCGTGGCTGTTCTGGCGGACATGGAATGGGAGGGGATCGCGCTGGATGTGAAGGCGCTGGAAAGCTTCAGCAGGGAACTGCAGGCCGACCTGGTGAAACTCGATGAGCGGATCACGGAAATGGCCGGGGTCCGGTTCAACATCGATTCGCCGAGGCAACTCGGGGAGATCCTCTTCGACCGGCTGAAGATCAGCCCCGACGCCAAGAAGACCAGGACCGGCCAGTACACCACCAGCGAGGACGTGCTGAGCGCGCTGGCCCACGCTCATCCGATCGTGCCCGCGATCCTTGACTACCGGTCGCTGAAGAAATTGAAGGGCACCTACGTGGACGCGCTTCCGCGTGAAGTGAACCCCGCGACCGGACGCGTTCACACCAACTTCCGGCAGGCGGTGGCCGCTACGGGCCGGCTGGCGAGCGACGAGCCCAACCTGCAGAACATCCCCATCCGCACCGAACGCGGCCGCGAGATCCGCAAGGCCTTCGTGCCGCGGGACAAGCATCACAAGCTGCTCAGTGCCGACTACAGCCAGATCGAACTGCGCGTGATCGCGCACATGAGCGGCGACACGAACCTGCGCGAGGCCTTCCACCGCGGCCTCGACATCCACGCCGCCACCGCCGCCAAGGTCTTCAACGTGGACATCGCCGCGGTGACGCGCGAACAGCGCGGCCGCGCCAAGGCGGTGAACTTCGGTCTCGCCTACGGCCAGGGCGCGTTCGGGCTGTCGCAGAACCTGGGCATCCCGCGCGCGGAGGCGAAGCAGATCATCGACGACTACTTCGCGCAGTTCCCCGGGGTGCGCAGCTACATGGACGAGCAGATCAACTTCTGCCGCAAGCATGGCTACGTCAAGACCCTGATGGACCGCCGGCGCTACCTGCCCGACATCACCAGCGCCAACCAGACCGTGCGCGCGCAGGCCGAGCGCATCGCCATCAACGCGCCCATGCAGGGCACCGCCGCCGACATCATCAAGGTGGCCATGGTGCGCATCCATGAGCGCATCCGCAAGGAGAAGTTGAAGAGCCGGATGCTCCTCACCGTGCATGACGAACTGGTCTTCGACGTGCATGAAAAGGAGGAGGAGGTGATGCAGGCCCTGGTGAAGGAGCTGATGGAAGGGGCCATGAAGCTGGACGTGCCGCTGGTTGTTGACATGCATCTGGGGAAAAACTGGCTGGAGGCGCACTGACCCGCGTGCGCGCATGGGGATCTTTACCGGCGATCCCACGGACCATGCCGATGATCCTTCATCGAACGCATCGCGCGTTCCTGCTCTGCGCCAGTGCGGCCCTGCTCGCGGCTTGCGGCGGTGATGCCCCTCCCCAGGACCAGCTGACCACCGGCGCTGCCGACAGCGCCCAACTGGCCACGCGCCAGCAGAAGACCAGGAGCATCTTCTACAGCATCCCCTCGCCGATGGAGACCGCCACCCTGCTCAAGGACGCCGGCGCGGATTACGACAAGGACATCCTGAACGACGTGCTGAACGTGGACAAGTACACCGCCGCCAGCAAGCAGGCGCTCAACCTGGGGGTGTACGGCGCCGACCTGAGCTACGCCAGCGTCTTCAACAACACGCAGGAGAGCATGTTCTACACCAGCTGCGCCAAGAAGCTGGCCGACCGGCTGGGCGTGAGCAACGCGTTCAACGACAGCACCATCGAGCGCATGGAAGCCAACCGCAACGAACGGGATTCGCTGCTGGACATCATCAGCGAGACCTACTGGATGGTGGATGCCTACCTGAAGGAGAACGGCCGCGACAACATCAGCGCGATGATGATCGCCGGGGGCTGGGTGGAGGGCCTCTACATCGCCACGCAGGTGACGAAGACCAACGACACACCGGCCATGCGCCAGCGCATCGCCGAGCAGAAACTGGGCCTGGCCGATCTGATCGCCCTGGTGGGCACCTACGACGATGGCGACGCCGCCCTCGGCGCGGTGCTCGCCGACCTGAAGGCGATCCACGCGTTGTACGAGGGCGTGCCCTCCGGCGCCAACGCCACCGGCGAAGTGAAGCAGGAAGGCGGCGTCGCGGTGATCGGTGGTGGTGGGCCGCCCGCCACGCTCACCGATGAGCAACTGGCCGCCATCCGCGACAAGGCCGCGGCCGTCCGCGCCAACTACATCAACTGATGCCCGCCATGAACCACGCCAAGATCCTGTTGCCGCTGGCCGCACTATCGGGCATGCTCCTGGCCGGCTCCGCCGCCGCGCAATGCCGCAGCTTCGCGAAGAACAAGTGCATGCCGGAGCTCGCCCCCTACCGCTTCAACGAAACCTACAACGCCGCCCAGCTCGCACCCGGCGAGGAGGCCGAGGTGGGCCTCACCTTCTACAGCGGCCAGGATTACCGCATCATGGTCTGCGCGCACCCCATCCTCGGTGAGGTGAACTGGAAGCTGGTGGACGGCAGCAACAAGATCGTCTTCGAGAGCTTCGCCGATGACCCCAAGCACAGCTTCGACCTGCGCGTGGAGAACACCCAGCAGATGAAGGTGCAGGTGTGGGTGCCCAACGCCCAGGGCGGCAGCGCCGACATGGTGCATGTGGGCTGCGTGGCGATCATGGTGGGCTTCAAGGAGCAATGACAGCGATGTGATCGCGGGGGGATCCCTCCTGTTAAAGGCTCAGCGAGGAATAGGAGGAGCAGGGGTGATCCGCCACGGTCTGGAAACGTGAAGCCCCGCCATCCGGCGGGGCTTCACGTTCCAGACCACCAAGGTCCCGATGGCGGGACCACGGTGGGTCGAGGGGTCATTTCACCGTGAAGCGGATCGTGCGTTCGATCATGCCCTGTTGCAGCCGCACCAGGTAGAGGCCGCTTTCCAGCATCGCCACCGGGATCGTCATGCGGTGGTCGCCGGAAGAGAGGTCGCCCGCATGAAGCACCTGGATCCGCCGGCCAAGCACGTCGAGCAGTTCCACCGTGACCAGGCCACTGTTGGCGAGCGAGAGGTAGAGGTCGGCCTCGTTCTCAGCCGGGTTCGGCACCACCGCCAACCCGGCGCCCAATGCCAGCACCTCGTCGATGCCCACCGGCGAGCCCAGCACGTTGATGTCGTCGATGTAGAGGTTGTTGCCGCCGGCGCTCTCGAACTCGAACTTGAAGCGGAAGTGGCCCACGTGGTGGGCGCTGATGAAGTTGTCGATCTCGATGTACCCCCAGTCGCCTGCGTCATCCGGCGTGAAGGGGCTGGTCTGGTCGGGTACGGTGGGCAGGTCGTTGGTGGAGCGGATCTGCTTGCGCAGGCTCCAGGTCTCGCCGCAGTTGTAACTGCTGTACACGCGCAGGATGTCGTCGTCATCGTCGTGCCGGCGGGCGAAGGCCCAGCGGAAGGTGAGGGTGATGTCCGAGGCATTGGTCATGTCGATCGTGTTGCTGATCACCTCGTCCACGTCGCCGGCGTCGTTGTAGTAATTGCGCAGCCACATGCTCTTGGTGCCGCTGAAGCCGGCGGTGGAGAAGAGCTCGAAGGCCTCGTCCTGGTCGGGGTCGTTCACGAACCACTTCGCATCGGGCAATGCGGCGGTGGCCTCAAAGTCCTCGATCACCGGGTTGGGCGCTCCGGGATCGGCCAGCACGATGATGTGGTCGTTGCGCGTGAGACTCACGTTATCAATGCCGTTGCCGGCTGTCAGGGTCACGGCATAGCTACCGGGCGTGTCGTAGGTCACCACCGGGTTCTCATCGGTGCTGCTGGCCGGGTTGCCGCCGGGGAAACTCCAATCCCAGATCGTGGCGCCGTGGTAGCTCATGTCGTTGAAGGTGACCTGCGAGCCCGCGCAGATCACGGTGTGGTCGCTGGTCCAGTCGGCCGCGCAAAGGTTGTCCACGCCGGTGGTGCCGGTGGAGGCCAGGTTCGAGGGCTGCCAGAGCTGGTTGCGCTGCGCGGTACCGCTGTTGAGGGCGGCGAGCATGCGCGTCTTCTGCCCGTTGGTGAACATCTTCGAGCAGTAGGCATACTCCATATAGTTCTCCACGTTGTCCAGGAAGGAGCCGCAGGTGGCGCCGGCCAGGTTGCAGCCCTGCCAGCCCTCGGTCGGTGGCGTGTCGTTCACCAGGTCGGTCTCGCCGCAGTTGCTGTCGAGGCCCGGGCTGTTGGTGGGGCCCCAGCAGTGGCGCAGGTTGATCCAATGGCCCACCTCGTGGGTGAGGGTGCGCGAGTGGCTCAACTGGCTGGTGCCGATGCTGCCGGTGTAGGTGTGCAGCAGGACGATCCCGTCGGCCGCCGCGTCCCAGGAGTTGGCCACCATGCCGGGGGTGAAGGTGTATCCCGCGGCGCCGTCGGCGCTGGCGGCCACCCACACGTTCAGGTACTTGTTGCGCGGCCACTGGATCAGATCCTTCATGTCCTGGGTGCCGTCGTTGGTCAGTTCGCTCTGGGTGCGGGTGATGCCGCTGGTGCAGTTGCCGTCGGGATCCTTCTGCGCCAGGCGGAAGGTGATGCCCACGTCGGCCACGATGGCCAGGAACTCGCTCTGCACGTCGTCCCAGTCGGCGTTCAACTTGTTGAAGTCGTCGTTCAGGATGCGCACGGCATCCTCCACCTGCTCGTCGCTGATGTTCTCCGGCCCGTTGTCGTGGATGATGTGGAAGACCATCGGGATCACGTACTGGGTGCCACCGCGTTCGTCCGCGTCGTAGCTCGCGGTGAAGTCGGCCGTGAACGCCTCCAGGGCCTGTTCGGCCTGCTGCATCTGGTGGATGCGGGCCGGGTCGTTCTGGTGCAGTTGCGCCAGGTGGTCCGGGTCGTTGTTCTTGCAGCTGATCCCCTCCGTGGAGAGCTGCGCCAGGGTGCTCAGGGGCGCCAGGCCCAGCAGGACGGGGATGAGGTAGGGATGCTTCATTGGCCTCGTTGGGTCGTTCGGATCGCGAAGGTACCCCAGCACGCGATCCACCGCTGGTCACCTGCCCGCCTTGGACCCTGGATCCTTGGGTTTCCAACGGCAAAGCCGGTTGGATCCGTCGGCTGATCCGATGGTTCCATCGAGAGGAACAGCGGTTACCCCAGCGCCCCCTTCAGGTCCTCCACCAGATCCCCCACGTCCTCGATCCCCACGCTGAGGCGGATCAAGGTATCGGCCAGGCCGTTCTTCAGCCGTTCCTCGCGCGGGATGCTGGCGTGGGTCATGGAGGCTGGGTGGCCGATCAGGCTCTCCACGCCGCCGAGGCTTTCGGCCAGGGAGAAGAGTTTGGTGCCGCTGAGCACGCGCATCGCCTCCTCCATCCGATCGCCCTTCAGGGTGAAGCTCACCATGCCGCCGAAGCCGTTCATCTGGCGCGCGGCGATCGCGTGGCCGGTGTGGCCGGGCAGGCCGGGCCAGTACACGCGGTCCACCTTGGGATGCGATCCGAGGAAGGCCGCGATCTCCTCGCCGTTCTCGCAGTGGCGCTGCATGCGCACGTGCAGGGTCTTCAGGCCGCGCAGCACCAGGAAGCAATCCATGGGGCCGGGCGTGGCGCCGCTGCTGTTCTGGATGAAAGCCAGGCGCTCGGCCAGCGCGTCGTCGTTGGTCACCAGCGCACCGAGCACCGTGTCGCTGTGGCCGGCCAGGTACTTGGTGGCCGAGTGCATCACCACGTGCGCGCCCAGGTCCAGCGGCTCCTGCAGGTAGGGCGTGGCGAAGGTGTTGTCCACGCAGAGCAGGCTGCCGTACTTCTTCGCCAGCGCGGCCATGGCCTCGATGTCGATCACGTTCAGCAGCGGGTTGGTGGGGGTCTCGACCCAGATCAGCTTCGTGGAGGAGTTCACGTGCTGTTCCACGGCCTTCGCATCGCTCATGGGCACGAAGCGGAATCTGATGCCGTAGTCCTGGTAGATCTTGGTGAAGAGGCGGTAGGTGCCGCCGTAGAGGTCGTTGGTGCTCACCACCTCATCGCCGGGCTTCAGCAGCTTGATGAGGGTGTCGATCGCCGCCATGCCGCTGGAGAAGCAAAGGCCGTGCTTCCCGCCCTCCGATCCCGCGAGCGCCTTCTGCAAGGCCGTGCGCGTGGGATTGTGCGTGCGGCTGTATTCGTAGCCCTTGTGATCGCCCGGCGCGCGTTGCACATAGGTGGAGGTCTGGTAGATGGGCGTCATGATGGCGCCGGTGGAGGGATCGGGCTCCACGCCGGCGTGGATGGTGCGAGTGGCGAAACGCATGGGGTCGTGTTGAGGGCGCGAATTAGGAATTCGGAATTCCCATTTCCTAATCCGCCCGAAGCGCCGTCCTGCGCAGCCACCGCGGCAGGGTGATCACGCCGACGAAGAGGTAGAGGTAGTAGGTGAGCAGCCGCCAGATGATGGCCACCGCCGCCACGAAGCCCGCGGCCGGCAAAAGGTCACGGAAGAACCCGGAGAACGCCACCTCGGCGATCCCGCTGGCGCCCGGCGTGGGGCTGATCAGGAGGATCACCCACATCACCAGCTGGCGTGCGAACAGCAGCAGGTGATCGCTCACGCTGAAGAAGGCCGCGGCCAGGCAGTTGATCACCAGGAAGCGCGAAACCCAGCTCAGGCAGGTGGTGACGAAGGTCTTCGCCCAGAAGCGGAGCGGTTTGCCTTTCAATTCCTCGGAGGTCACCACCAGGTCGTCGCCCACCTTGATCATGTTGGGGCGCCACCGGCGCAGGATGCGCAGCCGGAAGACCTGCAGCAGGATGTACTTGATCGCGCGCGGATGGAAGAAGACCGCGTAGAACACGGCGGCCACCATCGCCAGGATCATCGCGTAACCGATGACGAAGATGGCCACCACGGAAAGCCCCCAGAAGGCATTGTCCAATTCGCGGGGAAAAAGATCGTGGAAGCCCGCCGCCAGGAAGACCATGACCACCGCGAAAACATAGAACAGCTCATCGAGCAGGGCGGTGACCAGCACCACGGCGGTGCTGCGGCCCAGGGGGATGCCTTCGCGGCGCAGGATGAACATGGCGATCCACGAGCCGCCCACCACCGAGGGGGTCATGGCCGAGGCGAACTCCCAGAGCATGATCACATTGAAGCTGCTGCTCCAGCTCAGGTGCTTGTCGCTGAGGGTGCGGATGCGGAAGATGTAGCCCAGGTCGCGCAGCGCGCTGAAGATCACCGCGAGCACCAGGAAGAACGCCGTATGCCAGCCCCAGTCCACGCTGCGCAGCACCTCGCCGGTGGACACGCGGCGGTGGGTCCCCGTTCCAGCAGGCACGGGCTTGAACTCAGCGGGATCGCCCAGGTCGGCCATCCGGTCGGCGTTCACGTCGATCCACGCGTGATCGCCTTGGCCGTCGGTGGCCAGCTCGAAGCGCGGCTTGCGCAGATCACGGTAAAGCAGCCAGGCGGCGGCCACCATGCCCAGCAGCACGGGGATCAGGACCCGTCTCCCACCGAGGAAGGCGCGGATACGCTGCTCGCCGCCGTGGGCCGGACCGTCGGGATGCATGCAGGGATCGCGGAGCGCCGATCGACCAAAGCAAGGCGCGCCGTGCAATTTGCAATTTGCGATCCACTCCCCGCCCATGTCGACCGCCCGCGCGCACCTGGCTCTCTTCACGGTGAACGTGATCTACGGCGCGAACTACGTGGTCGCCAAAGGGGTGCTCGGCACCACCATCGGGCCCTCCGGGTTCATGCTGGTGCGGTCGCTTGGCGCGCTGGTGCTGTTCTGGTCGTTGCGGGCGATCATCCGCGAGCGCGTGGCCATCGGGGATCTGCCGCGCTTGCTGATCTGCGGCATCTTCGGCGTGGCCCTCAACGGCACGCTGTTCCTGCACGGGCTCATGCGCACCTCGCCGGTGCATGCGGGCATCCTGATGGTCGCCACGCCGATCCTCGTTCTCGTGCTCTCCGGCGTGCTGATCGGCGAGCGCATCACCCGCAACAAGCTGGTGGGCATCCTGATGGGCGCGGGCGGGGCGGTGCTGCTGATCACGCCGCGCGACGGGACGGAGGCCCGCGGCTCCAGTGTCCTTGGCGATGTCTTCATCCTCATCAACGCGATCTCCTATGCGCTCTTCCTGGTGCTGGCCAAGCCGCTGCTGTCGCGCTACTCCGCCGTCACGCTCATGGCCTGGGTCTTCCTCATCGGCTTCCTCCTCATCCTTCCCTTCGGGTGGAGCGATGTGATCGCCGTGCCCTGGCGATCGCTTTCGGTTTTCGAATTGGCCTCGATCGCTTTCGTGGTGGTGATGGTCACCTTCGTGGCCTATCTGCTGAACACCTGGGCGCTGCGCATGGTGAACCCCAGCGTGGTGGGCAGCTACATCTACCTGCAGCCGGTGCTGGCGGTGGTCTTCGGGCTGATCTCCGCGGATCTCCCGCACGGCTGGAGCGGCTCGCGGGTCGCCGATCCACCATCGATCGGCTGGACCACCCTTCTGAGCGCGGCCGCGATCTTTTTCGGGGTGCATCTCGTGAGCCGCGGCGACCGGCCGGTGGCGGGGAAATGACGGCGGAGCTTCCACCATGGAGGCGCGCAGGCGCGCAGAGAACTTGTTCTCGTCGTCCCGATCGATGCCGCGATCGGAAGACCTGCCCATCTCCGCGCCTCGGTGCCCCTGCGGTGAAATGAATTCACCGGCCCCTCCCCCCGCGGCAGGTATCTTGGCCGCGGCTTCCAATGATCCGATCGCTCACCGGTTTTGGCCGCGCCGAAGGCGTGGTGAAAGAGAAGAAGGTCTCCGTGGAGGTGCGTTCCCTCAACAGCCGCCAGATGGACCTGCTGCTGAAGCTGCCGTCGAGCTACCGCGAAAAGGAGGCCGAACTGCGCCAGTGGGCCGGCGAACGCATCGTGCGCGGAAAGTCCGAGCTGGCCGTGTACGCCGAGACGCTGCATGCGCAGAAGCGCACCAGCTTCGACCCGGAGCTGGTGGCCGGATACTACCAGGAACTGAAGGCCCTCTCCGCGCGCGTTGACCCGAACGCGACCACCGACCTGATGGGCATCGTGCTGCGCCTGCCGGACGTGGCCCTCACCACGCGCGAGACGCTGGACGAAGCGGAGTGGAGCGGGGTGATGGTGCTGATCGCCCAGGCCATGCACGCCTTCGATGCCTTCCGCGCCTCGGAGGGCGCGCGCATGCACGACGACCTGCTGCAGCGCACCAAACACATCTCCACCCTGCTGGAGGAGGTGGAACTGCTCGACCGGGACCGCGCCGTCCGCACGCGCGACAAGCTCGAGGCCCGGTTGAAGGAATTGACCGTGAGCGTGGACCGCGACCGCTTCGAACAGGAGCTGATCTATTACCTGGAGAAGCTCGACTTCAACGAGGAGAAAGTGCGCCTGCGCTCGCATTGCGAGCTCTTCACCCAGAGCCTCGATGCCGACGAACAGCAGGGACGCAAGCTGGGGTTCATCGCGCAGGAAATGGGCCGGGAGATCAACACGCTGGGCGGCAAAGCCAACGACGCGGCCATCCAACGCCTGGTGGTGATGATGAAGGACGAACTGGAGAAGATCAAGGAGCAGCTGCCCAACGTGCTGTGATCGCAGGATGGCCGCCGCGGGGAAATGCGTGATCGTTTCGGCGCCCAGCGGGGCGGGCAAGACCACGATCGTACACCGGCTGCTGAAGGCGGTGCCGGAACTGGCCTTCTCCGTTTCCGCCACCAACCGCACGCGCCGCGAAGCCGAGGTCCATGGCCGCGACTATTTCTTCATCAGCACCGCGGAATTCAGGAAGAGGATCGAGGAAGATCGCTTCGTGGAATGGGAGGAGGTGTACGATGGCCGCTATTACGGAACGCTCCGTGAAGAGGTGGATCGCATCTGGGGCCGCGGCCGCTCGCCGATCTTCGACGTGGACGTGGTGGGTGGGCTCGGGCTCAAGCAGGCCTTCGGCGACCGCGCGCTGGCGCTCTTCATCGCGCCGCCTTCCATCGAGGTGCTCAGGCAAAGGCTCGTCGCCCGCGCGACGGAAGCGCCGGCCGACCTGCAGGAACGGCTCGACAAGGCCGCGCGCGAAATGGCCCGCGCGCCGGAATTCGACGCCACCGTGGTGAACGATGACCTGGATCGTGCCGTGGAGCGGGCCATCGCGCTCGTGAAGGAATTTCTCCGGCGATGACCATCGGTTGTCTCTTCGGGACCTTCGACCCCCCGCATCGATCGCACCTGGCCATCGCCCGGTATATGCTGGACCGCGCCGGGCTCGACCAAGTATGGTGGGTGATCACTCCCCAGAACCCGTTCAAGCAGGATCAGCACATCAGCGCCGATCACCACCGGGTGGCCATGGCGCGGCTCGCCGTGCGGGAAGAGCATCGCGTGCGGGTGTGCGAAGAGGAGTTGAAGCTTCCCAGGCCGAGCTATACGGCCGATGCGCTCGCTCATTTCCGCGAACGCTGGCCGGCAGACACCTTCCTCCTGATCATCGGTGGCGACAACCTGGCCTCCTTCCACCGCTGGAAGGATCCCGAAGGCATCCTGCGGCACCATGAGGTGCTGGTGTATCCGCGGCCGGGTCATGAACAGGAGGCGCAGGCATCGCCCTTTGCCCGCCACCCGCGTGTGCGTTGGATGGACCACGCGCCGCCGATGGACCTTTCCTCAACGGCCGTCCGGAGGGCGCTGAGCAAAGGGGAGCCGGTATCCGGCCGACTGGCTGACGCGGTGCTGGACTACATCCGCCAGGAAGGGCTCTACGCGGGCTGAGGCGCTTCCTGTTCTTCCGCGAGCAGGGCGCGCAAGTGCGCTTCAAGCGCACCCACGGCCGGCTCGAACGCACCATCGTTGTTCAGGACCACGTCGCACATCATCCGGTGGGGAAGGAGATAGGCCCGGTAGGCAGGCAGCACGTGGTGGTGCCACTGGTACAGCACCTCCTCCTCGCCGTATCCGCGTTCACGCGCGTCGCGAAGCAGGCGACGCTGGAGCTGTTGGTCCTCGCCGGCATGGACGAAGACCTTCACGTCCAGCAGGTCGCGCACCGCGACATGATGGAGGATGAACAGCCCCTCCACCAGCACGATCCCGCCCGGGAGGGTTTCCACCCAGCCGCCCACGCGGCCTTCCTGGTTGAAGGTGTATTCACGCCTGCGGATGCCGCGACCCGCATGCAGGTGCAGAAGATCCTCCGCCAGCGCGTCCAGGTCCACCGCACCGGGCACGTCGTAGTTCACCCGGCCATTGGCATCCAGCGCCTGCTCTTCGCGAAGGCGGTAGTAATTGTCCTGCGAAACCACGCTCACCGCACCCTCGGAAAAGCGCCTTTGGATGGCACGGATGAGGCTGGTCTTGCCCGATCCGCTGCCCCCGGCGATGCCCACGACGCAGGGCGCTGATGGCATGCGGCGAATGTAGGCCGGACGCACGGGTGGAGCCCGCGGGTGCTTCGCCCATCCCGGGGCGCCGCACAATTTGGCATGGGGGTTGAAAGTTCCTGCTTCAGAACCCATTCATCCCTTCCGCCATGTTGAGCCCCCGCAAGCAGTACCTGAAGCTGAAGCGCCGTGCCATGCGCCTGATGATGATCGGCGACCTGCACCGCTACATGCATGTGTTGCGCGCCATGCACGATCTGCGCGCGGCGGTGCATTAGGCGGCCGAAGGGTCGAGGCCATTGACCGGACCCCGATCGCAAGCGACCGGGTTTTGGTGAGGACCGCGGCGGCTCCCCGACTTGTCGGGGGCCGCCGCGCCGGCTTCCTGGACCCCTTGTCCGGCGCGGGTTCCAGGTCTTTCGCAAGGCCGATCGCAGCCTTTTTGCCCCATCCCCCGTAGAAGGTGACCATGACGAAGAAGGACAAGATCGCCTTCATCAAGAGCAGCAAGCGCAAGACGCACGTGTACAGCGATCTGCACCGCTTCTCCGATCAGCAGCTCAACGACCTGATCCGCGAGATCGTGCAGGGCCTGATCCGCGAAAGCGAGATCATCGCCAACGCCTACATCAACGGCTACCGATGAAGGATCCGAAAAGGCCCTGCTGAACGCAGAACGCTCCCATGACAGGCTCCGGCGAACACCCGGGGCCTTGTTATTTCCGCATCGGCCATCTGCCCTCCAAGCTTGACCCATTCCGGATGGGCGGGGCGTCCTGCGGGCCATCTACATTCACCCGTCCAAAACAACCCACCCATGCGCTCGATCGCTACGATCCTTCTTTCCGCCCCCTTCCTCGCCCTCGGGCAATCCTTGGTGAGCACCCAGCCACAGGGCCGCGCCGCCCTGCTGGAGGACTTCACCGGCATCCATTGTGGTTACTGCCCCGAAGGCCACGTCATCGCCGCGGCCATCGAGGCCGAGCATGGACCCCGGGTGGTGGTGGTGGGTGTGCATGCCGGGGTCTTCGCCGACCCCAACCCCGGTGAGCCTGATTTCCGGACCACCTGGGGCACGGAGATCGACGCGCACTTCACCATTGGCGGCTATCCCGCCGGGGTCATCAGCCGCCACGTTTTCGGCGGGGAGGACGATCTGGGCCGTGGTGCCTGGGCCGGAGCCGTGAACGAGGTCCTCACCATGCCATCGCCGGTGAACGTGGGCGTTGAAAGCAGCTTCGACGCCGGCACACGCGACCTGACGGTGACCGTGGAACTGCTATACACCAGCGACAGCCCGGGAGGCGACGACTACATCAGCGTGCTGCTGAAGGAAAGCCACATCATCGGCTGGCAGACGGACTATGGCCCAAACGGGAACGATCCGGACTACGACCATACCAACGTGCTGCGCGCCTACCTCACCGATACCTGGGGCGACGTGGTGACCACCACCACGGCGGGTACGAGCGTGACCCGCACCTACACCTTGAACGTGCCGGTCGAGTGGGACATCGCCAACTGCGAGGTGGTGGCCTTCGCCAGCGAATACCGAAGTGAAGTGTACCAGGCGCGCGAGGTGAAGGCCGATGGAGGCACCACCCTGGTGGTCGGCAGCCTCGGCCTGCTGGGTGGCGGAAATGGATACGACGATGGGGCATACTGGTCCAACACGCCTTTCAACAACGAGTTGACCAACCTGCTGGGGGCCACCAGCGACTTCCTGGTCAGCGTGGAAGCGATCGAGCACCCGGCCGACTGGACGCCCAGCTATGAGGTGGACGGCAACTGGTACAATGCGCCGGCGACCTTCACCCTGGCCGATGGCGCGACCCAGGCGATCACGGTGAACGTCGCCCCGGGACCCACCGCGGGCATCGGGCATTACCTGCTCCGCATCGCGTCGCTGGCCTATCCGGATGCGCCCGTGCTTGAGAACGAGTTCCATGTGATCAGCGGGGTGGCCGACCTGCTCATGAGCAATCCGGGCACGGAAGCGCACGAGCCGATCTACATGGCGGGACTTGCCACCGCAGGCAACACCGTCCACGCCAAGTGCTCGCTCACCGACTTCAAGCAATTCGCCGAGAGCAGCGCCTTGGGCGGGGTGACCAACATCTACTACAACGTGAGCTGGACCTTCCCCTGCCTGGACGACGGGACGGTGGCCGTGTTGGAGGACCACCTGGACAACGGTGGCGACCTGATGATCTGCGGGCAGGACATCGGCTGGGACAACAGCGGCGCCACCGGGTCGTATGGCACGCCGGCCACCCAATCGTTCTACACCAATTACATGCATGCTCATTTCGTCGCCGACGGCGACAACACCAACAACCAGGTGAAGTTCATCGATGGTGACGAGATCTTCGGCGGACTGGCCGATTCTCCCATCAACAGCGTGTTCGGGTCCACCAGCAGCTATCCGGAGGAGATCACGGCCCTGCCCCCGGCGGCGCCCATCTTCACCTACAACGTGGCCACCGATTTCGGCGGGCTGCGTGTGCTGATGCCCAACTACCGCCTGGTGTACAGCGGCATCGGCATGGAGCAGTTCGGCGACGTGAACATCGCCCACCAGATGGTGGCCCTGAGCCACGACTGGTTCTACGGCCTGGTGAGCGTGGAGGAGTTCGACGCCGGCCTCGCCGGCCTGTTGAGCGGCGCTTATCCTGTTCCCTCCGACGATGTGCTCACCGTTCCGCTCCAAGGGATGCAGGAGGGAACCGTCGTGCAGTTGATGGATGCCACCGGCCGCATCGCGGTCCAGGAACATGTCGGCGCCGGTCGTCATGACCTGAACACGTCCATGCTGCCTTCGGGCGTGTATACCCTGCGGCTGATCAGCGATGGCCGCACCGCGGCCCGGCTCGTCGAGGTGATGCATTGAACGCAACGCGATCCAACGCGAAAGGCCCCTCCGGCGAGGGGTCTTTCGCGTTCGTGGTCGGTATGTTCGCGGGGCCATGAAGGTGGACCTGATGATCGTGGGGGCCATGAAGTGCGGCACCACCACGCTGGCCGATCTGATGAAGGCGCATCCGGGGGTGAGCTTCTGCCGGGAGAAGGAACCGGAGTTCTTCAGCAAGCACCCCGACTGGCGCGATGGGATCGAGGCCTATCATGCGCTGTTCGATCAACGCGATGGGGCGCTTTACGTGGAGGCGTCAACGGGTCACACGTTCTATCCGCACTTCAACCTGGCGATCTGGGATGATCTCTTCGCCTACAACCCCCGGCTGAGGTTCATCTACCTGGTGCGCGACCCGATCGATCGGATCGTGAGCCACTACATGCACATCCACGAACGGGGCTACACCGATCGAACGCTCGAGGATGCCGTGCGCACCATCCCGCTGCTGATCAACAACACGCGCTACCACGCGCAGATCCTTCCCTTCATCGAACGCTTCGGCCGCGACCGGGTGTTGATCCTGGACCTGGCCGATCTGACGGACCACCCGGCGCGCACCATGGAGCGCCTCGCCGCCTTCACCGGACTGGCCGCCGGTGGGTTCCCGTCCGTAGCCATCCACGGCAACCCGTCCCTGGGCGGGCACAAGGTGCATCACCGCTTCGACGACCCCTCGCATTGGGCCCGCAGGCTTCGCCGCGTGATGCCCGCTGTGTTCCGCGAGAAGGTGTGGCGTGGCATCACGCGCAACACCGGCCGCGGTTTCGATGTGAAACCCGTGCTCAGTCCGGCATGGAAGCAGGCCGTGATGCGCCTGCTCGAACTCGACGTGCTCGCGTTGGAGAAGCTCATGGCCCGCGATCTCTCCTCTTGGTGGGAGCATGCCGGTCTGCGGCGCCCCGACCAACGCCTGGGTTGAACCCCCGCCCGCTGGACCGCACCTACATTTATCCCATGGCCTCCCCACTCAAACGCTGGCGGCTGAAGGCCGCGCCCGATCCCGCGGTGGTGGCCGCGCTGGCCCATGACCGCTGTCCGGAGCCGGCCGCGATCCTGCTGGCCCAGCGCGGGATCTCATCGCCCGCCGAGGCCGGCGCGTTTTTCCGCCCGCAAGCCGCCCAATTGCACGACCCCTTCCTGATGCAAGGCATGCAACAGGCCGTGGAACGCATCGAGCGCGCGCTGGGCGATGGCGAGCGCATCATGGTGTATGGGGATTACGACGTGGATGGCACCACGGCGGTCGCGCTGGTCTATTCCTTTCTCAAGCGGTTCACCGGCAACCTCACGTTCTATATCCCCGATCGGTATGCTGAAGGCTATGGCATCAGCGATCGCGGCATCGATCACGCGGCGGCGGAGGGCGTGGGGCTGATCATCGCGCTGGATTGCGGGATCAAATCGATCGACAAGGCGCGGCGGGCGGCTGGGAAGGGCATCGACCTGATCATCTGCGACCACCATCGCCCCGGGGATGAACTGCCCCAGGCCACCGCGGTGCTCGATCCCCTGCGGCCCGATTGCGATTATCCATGCAAGGTGCTCAGCGGCTGCGGCATCGGCTTCAAGCTGGTGCAGGCCATCGCGCATCGCAACGGCATCGGCTTCTCCGATCTGGAGCCGTTGCTGGACCTGGTGGCGGTGAGCACCGCCTGCGACATCGTGCCCATCACCGGCGAGAACCGCGTGCTGGCGCACCTGGGCCTCAGGCAACTGAACGAACATCCGCGGCCGGGCATGAAGGCGATGATGAACATGGCCACGCTGCGCCGGCGCATGCACGTCAACGACCTGGTCTTCGCCATCGGTCCGCGCATCAACGCGGCCGGCCGGATCGAGCATGGGCGGCAGGCCGTGGAGCTGCTGCTCTCGCACGACCTCGCGCAGGCCGAACAGATCGGGCTGCGCATCGACGCGAACAACAGCACCCGGCAGGACCTGGACAAGGAGATCACCCGACAGGCCCTGGAAATGATCGACGCCGACGATCGTTCGCGGGATGCATGGAGCACGGTGCTCTTCAACCGAGAATGGCACAAGGGAGTGATCGGCATCGTGGCTTCGCGGCTGGTCGACGTGCATTACCGGCCGACCATCGTCCTCACCGAAAGCCAGGGAAAGGCGGCCGGTTCGGCGCGATCGGTGAAGGGCTTCGACGTGTACCAGGCCATCAGCGCCTGCGGCGACCTGCTCGAACAGTTCGGCGGGCACATGTACGCGGCGGGTCTCACCCTGCCGCTGGAGAACGTGGAGGCTTTCCGCGCGCGCTTCGAGGGGATCGTTCGCGAGACCCTCGGCGAGGAGCTGCGCACGCCCGAGGAAGAGGTGGACCTTGAGCTGCCGCTGGCCGTGGTGAACGACCGGCTGCTGAACATCGTGCAGCACATGGCTCCCTTCGGTCCGGGCAACATGCGGCCGGTCTTCCTTTCGCGCGGCCTGAAGGAGGCCGGCGGCGCGCGCATCGTGGGAGAGAACCACCTGAAGCTGACCTTGTTCGATCCAGGCGACCCGCGCAGGAGGTTCGATGCCATCGCCTTCCGCCAGGGGCATCACCTGGATCTGGTACGCGGCGGCGGGCCCTTCAGCGCGCTCTACGTGCTGGAGGAGAACGAATGGCAGGGTCGTAAGAGCCTCCAGCTGAACATCAAGGACATCAAGGTCGGCACGAATGGGATCCTGGCGAACGAGCCGGCGGTGAGCGAGGGCGAACGGATCACCGCGTGAACCCCGGTGCACGCCTCGGGCGAACGATCCCTCGATCGCGATCGAACCCCGGCGGATCGCACCGGTCCTATTTTGGCTTCCGCAACGGTCGATCATGGAGCTCAAGACCCGCACCCTGTTGATCCTGGCCCTGGCGACCCGCGGGCCATCGCACGCGCAAACGCCCACCTGGGCGGATGACGTGGCCTGCATCGTGTACAGCCATTGCACCACCTGCCACCGCGACGGCGGCGCGGGCCCGTTCGCACTGGAAACCTACGCCCAGGCCTTCGTCAAGCGCGATGACATCCAGGACGTGACGGGGGTGCGCTACATGCCGCCCTGGCCGCCCGATGAGGGATACGTGAGCATGGCGCACGAACGCGTGCTCACGCAGGAGGAGATCGACATCATCGCGGCATGGGCCGATGGCGGCGGACCCGAAGGCGATCCCGGCAACGCCCCCGATCCACCGGTGTTCACCAGCGGCTGGGTGATCAGTGCGCCCGACATCACCGTGAAGATGGCCGACTACACCATCCCAGCCATCAGCGAGGACCTCTACCGCGCCTTCGTGCTCCCCAGCGGCAACACAACGGACCAGTTCATCACCGGGTTCGAGGTGATCCCAGGCAACAGCGAGGTGGTGCATCACGTGCTGGTGTTCCAGGACACCACCGGCCAGGCGCAGGCCCTTGACGATGCCGACCCCGATCCGGGGTACACCGCATTCGGCGGCATCGGCGTGGATGACCCCAAATTGATCGGCTTCTGGGTGCCGGGCTCACAACCCCATTTCACCCCACCGGGCATGGGCATGCGCCTTTATGCGGGCGCGGACATCGTCATCCAGGTGCATTACCCGGAAGATGCCGATGCGGAGCTGGACAGCACGCGGGTGAATTTCCAGCTGGATCCCAACCCCTTCCTGCGCGGCCTCTCGATCGACGCGGTCCTGGAGCACACCTTGACGATGACCGACGGTCCGCTGATCATCGCGCCCAACACGGTGCGGACCTTCCACAACCAGTTCACCATACCCATTCCCACCACCATCACCGCCGTCGCTCCACACGGCCACCTGATCTGCGTCGCCATGAAGTCGTGGGCCGTGACCCCGACGAACGACACCATCCCGCTCATTGACATCCCTGATTGGGACTTCCACTGGCAGGGGCTGTACGAGTTCCGGCATCCGATCTACCTGCCCGCGGGATCAACGTTGTACGGCGAAGCCACCTACGACAACACGTCCGCCAATCCGCACAACCCGAACGATCCCCCGCAATGGGTCTTTCTCGGCGAAGCGACCACCGATGAGATGATGCTCTTCTTCTTCGCGTGGACCTGGGGCTTTCCGTCCGACACCAACATCGTGATCGACGTCAGCCCGCATGCTGCGCACCACGAGGGCTGCACCACGAGCTTTCCCATCGGAATGAGTGGAACGATCGATCCGGACGATGTGCGCCTGTGGCCATCGCCTGCCGGGGATGTGCTGAACGTAGAGCTCCTGTCTGGTCCATCGGACATGCTTCTGCATGATGCATCGGGGCGGGTGGCCCTGCGCAAGAGGCTGGCCAACGGGATGAACAGCGTGGCGGTCGGCGCACTTTCGCGCGGTGCCTACATGGTCGAGATCCGCTCGCGCAGTGGCACCCCGCTCCTTCGATGCAGCATCGTGTTGGAATGATCGAGCCCTTCGGCGACGAGCACTGGATGCGGCATGCGCTGCGTGAAGCGGAACAGGCCTTCGCGCAGGATGAAGTACCCATCGGCGCGGTGGTCGTGTGCCGCGACCGCATCATCGGCCGGGGGCACAACCTGACGGAACGATTGAACGACGTGACCGCTCACGCGGAGATGCAGGCGATCACCGCTGCGGCTGAGTTCCTCGGAGGCAAATACCTGCACGAATGCACGCTTTACGTGACCGTGGAGCCCTGCCCGATGTGCGCGGGCGCCACGCACTGGGCGCACCTGGGCCGGCTGGTCTTCGGCGCCTTCGATGAGAAGATGGGTTACCGCCGCATCGGCAACCTGCTGCTGCACGTGAAGACGAAGGTCACCGGCGGCATTCTGGAGCCGGAGTGCGCGGACCTGATGAAGGCTTTTTTCAGGAAGAAGCGGACGCTATAGGCAGCGTTTGTCAAGGTTGAAGCATCACGGAATTGGAACCACATGAAGAAGATTCTCAACCTACTTCTGACTTTGAGCACATCGATGAGCCTTCATGCGCAAAGCACTGACCATTACTTGTACTTTGAACCATTCGCTGGTGGAGCGGATATCAGTTTGGACTCGATTTATCCCGGGGGTATCTGGCAAGTAGGCGCACCCGACAAACCGGCCTTCAACATTGCACCATCCCCACCGAATGCCCTTGTCACCGATACCGCAGCCCCATATGCGATCGACACGACGGCATATGCAGAGTTCCATGTTCCGGTTTTCTTTTTCGGCGAATGGATAACAGTAGAGTACAATCACCGGATGGATGCCGATAGCGGCGCGGCATATGGCTGGATCGAGTATTTCGAGCCCTACCTGGGCGAGTGGAAGATCGTGAAGGATGATGATCCCCTGCCTCAAGGGTTCATCACCGCATCATGCCCTCAAGCAATGCCTACTGACAGTGGCTGGATCTATACTGGAGGCGATGCCACAATGCAGTTCGATAGTGTGACATTTTGGTGTATTGGAGTGCTACAAGGTGACTTGTATCGCGCCGGTGGTAATGACACGCTTCGATTACGATTTGCCTTCAAGGGGATGGCCAACACAACTGGTCGCGATGGCTGGATGATCGATAACGTGCTCATCAAGAACTATGGATGCGGAGGCGGGATTGGAGAGAACATAACTGGAGTACTGGAAGTATCGCCAAATCCAGCTGATCAGGTCATCTTCGTCACAGCCAATGTTCCTATCGGCGAAGAAGCATCCGTCGAGATCTTTCGCTCGGATGGAGCGTCCATTTATGGTTACAAGACGCAGTATCTCGGGTCATTCCAGCTCGACCTGAGGCAGTACTTGTCTGGCCCTTACATGTTACGCATCACCACCGACGACGCCCAAATCAGCCAGCGGATCATCATTCAGCATTGGTAGACGAACAGATCATGGTGGTCATCTGGTCTTCGGTGTTCTTCAAGAAGAAACGGGCGCTTTAGGCCTTCCTCCTTTTTCCCCCGGCCTTGCGGACTTTCCGTTCCTCCTCGAGCGCCTTGTTCACCCGCACCGCTTCATCGATCAGGCGCCGCAAGGCTCCTTCGTCCAGACGCGCCGGTGGCAACGGCGGCAGGTAGTGCCTGACCTGGGTATGATCGGTACGCGCGAAGAGCCCTTCAGCATCGGTCATATGAACCCCGTTGCAAAAGCCGACCACGAGCCCCACCTTCTGCATCGCGAGGTAGATCAGCCAGCCGTGGTGCAGGTAGAAGATCGCACTGTCGAACATCCACTGCTCATGCATGCCCGGCGCGGCTTCCAAGATCAACTCGCGGATCCGCAACGCCCGATCGCGCCATACGTCCGGCAGCGCATCGAACCACGCGTCCACCTTCTTCGCCATCGGGCTTAATGTAGCTGAACGCTCCGCCCTCGCCGCCCGCTACCTTTGCGGCCGAACGGCACACTGCCAACTGCCAACTACCAACTGCAAACTCTCCCTCATGTACCCTCCCGAATTCGTCGCCCCGATGAAGGCGGACCTCACCACCGCCGGATTCGAGGAACTCAAGACCCCCGAACAGGTCGACCAGGCCCTGTCCTCCACCGGTACCGTGCTCTGCATGGTGAACAGCGTTTGCGGCTGTGCCGCCGGTGCCGCCCGCCCCGGTGTGAAATTGTCGCTGCAAGGAACCGCCAAACGTCCTGGGAAACTGGTGACGGTGTTCGCCGGGGTGGACTTCGAGGCCGTGACCCAGGCCCGGCAGCATTTCCTGCCCTATCCGCCCAGCAGCCCCAGCATCGCCCTGCTCAAGGACGGCAAGCTGGTCCACTTCGTGGAGCGCCACCACATCGAAGGGAGGACGGCCGAGATGATCGCCGACCACCTGAAGATGGCGTACGAGGAGTACTGCTGATCATTCTCTTGTCGCCGTCATCGCGAGGCTTCGCGCGCATTTGGCGCGAGCCGAAGCGATCTCATGCGCTCTTGGGATCTTGACGAAGCTCAAAGCAACAGGGATCGCTTCGGACTTCCTCGAAGACCCGGAAGATCCTCGCGATGACGATCACTTGTACCCGACCCGCTTCCGCACCCGGTCCAGCGTGCGCGTGGCCACCTGCCTTGCCTTGCCGGCACCCACCTTCAGTTGCCGGTCCAGTTCGGCCTTGTCGTTCATCAGGCGGGCGAACTCCGCGCGCTCCCGGGCGAAGCCATCGAGCAGGGCCGCGAGCAGTTCCTTCTTGGCGTGGCCGTAACCGTAACCGCCCTTGCGGTAGTTCCGTCGCATGGCCTCCACGGCATCAGCGGCGCCCACGAGTGAGAACAGCCTGAAGGTGTTGTCGCTCTGCGGATCCTTGGGCGCCTCCAACGGCGTGCTGTCGCTCACGATGCCCATCACCTGCTTCTTCAGCGACGCCTCGGGGGCGAACAGGTCGATCGTGTTGTTGTAGCTCTTGCTCATCTTCTGGCCGTCGGTGCCCGGCACCACCATCACCGCTTCGCTGATCACGGCCTCCGGCACCACGAAGGTGTCCTCCCCGTACTGCCGGTTGAAGGCCTCGGCGATGTCGCGCGCGATCTCCAGATGCTGCTTCTGGTCCCTGCCCACGGGGACCACGTGCGCATCGTACAGCACGATGTCGGCCGTCATCAGCACGGGATAATAGAACAGGCCCGCGTTCACCTCGCTCAACCGGTCGCTCTTGTCCTTGAAGCTGTGCGCGTTGGCCAGCATGGGGTAGGGTGTGAGGCAGCCCAGGTACCAGGTGAGCTCGGTCACTTCAGGCACGTCGCTCTGGCGGTAGAAGGTGGTCTTGTGCAGGTCCAGGCCGCAGGCCAGCCATGCCGCCGCCACCGCGTAGGTGTTCTCCCGCAAGGCCTTGGGATCGCGCACGGCGGTGAAGCTGTGCAGGTCGGCGATGAAGAGGAAGGAGTCGTTGGCCGGATCGGCGCTCATGGCGATGGCCGGGCGGATGGCGCCCAGCACGTTGCCCAGGTGCGGCACGCCGGTGCTCTGTATGCCGGTAAGGATGCGGGCCATGGCGGAAGCGCGGCGAAAGTAGCCGCCCCGCCCGCTTGGACCGGACTACATTCGCGCCTCTTTTTCGGATGCGTAGTCAGGAACGAACAGCCCATGTGCATCGCGACGCGCCGCTGATCCCCGACGGGGAGAGCGCACGCCTACCGCTGTTCCGATGGCTCTTCGCGCCCCTGCGCTTCGCCTTCAAGTTGTGGTTCGGGCTGGTCTTCTTTCTCACGCTCGCCATCCTGTATCTGCCCTTCAAGCTGATGCTCAAAAGGCCCGGTCGCTATCGCCGGGCCTTCCGCCTGAAGCGGGCCATGGGCTGGGCCCTGCTCCGCTTCGGCTGGATGCCGCCGCGCGTCGAGCGCCGGTCGCCCCTGCCCAGGCCGCCTTACATCGCCTGCAGCAATCACGGCAGCTACATCGACATCCCGCAGATGTACAACGTGCTGCCCGACTACTTCCTCTTCATGGGCAAGTACGAGCTGTTGAAGTGGCCGCTGCTGAAGATCTTCTTCAAGGGCATGGACATCGCCGTGAACCGGGGCAGCCACGTGGAAGCGGCGAAGGCCTTCCGACGTGCCGCGCAGGCGATCGACGAGGGCGCCTGCATCGCGATCTTCCCCGAGGGCACCATCCCGCATTTCGCACCGCGGATGAAGAACTTCAAGGACGGCGCGTTCAAGCTGGCCATCGAGAAGCAGGTGCCCATCGTGCCCATCACCTTCGTGAACCACTGGAAGGTTTTCGGCGATCCGCAGGACCTGCTCAGCCGCGGCCGGCCCGGCGTGACGCGCGTGATCGTGCATGCGCCCGTGGATACGCGCGGCCTCGGCGATGCCGATCTGGTAGGTTTGCGCCACAAGGTCTTCGACGCCATCCAGGCCCCGCTGCTGGAGGCCTACGCCACCGATCGCCGATGAAGCTCGACGAGGCCACCCTGGACCGCATCGCCGAACTGGCGCGGCTCGACGTGAGCGACCCCGCCGCGCGCGCCCAACTGCTCAAGGACATGCAGCGGGTGATCGACTTCGTGGAGAAGCTCAACGAGATCGACACCACCGGCGTGGAGCCGCTGATCTTCATGACCGACGAGGAGAACGTGCTGCGCGAGGATGTCGTGCGACCCGAGGAGATCATTCCCAAGAAGGAAGCCCTGATGAACGCTCCGGTGAAGGACAGCGACTACTTCAAGGTGCCGAAGGTGGTGGAGAAGGGGTGATCCAGGAGCGCATATGCCGCGATGGATCCGAATGCGTTCCGGTGCGCAGCTCAGCGCAGGCGTACTTCCAAGGGGTGGCCATGGCGCAGCAGCCACGATGCCGGTGAGGCATGCACATGGGCGAGCACCGGACCGCGGCTGAACAGCTCATCCCGATCGATCCGGCACTGGAAGATCCTGTGGATGCCGGCATCGTGATGGGTTTCGATGCTCAACCGGCGCGCGGTGTGCGCTCCCGCTGGTCGCGGCGCGCCGTTCCATGAACCATCGATCGCGGCGATCGTCGATGCGTCCGTCAGTTCTCCCATGTGGCGTGGAGCCAGGGCGTAAACGTCCCTGTAGCGGTCCGGTGCCATTTGGAACAGGGCGAACGACCCATGCTCCATCACTTGTGCGCACGCTTTCCCGGCGTGCCGCAGGGAGATCAGGTACCGCCCACCGATCGTGCCATGCAGATCGGTCGGGAAGATGTTGCAGCGATCGGGGGGTCCCACGACCGCCAGGTGGATCTCACGCGGCTGGGCATACATGATCCGCGTCATGTCGATCTCGGCCGGGACCGTGGCCACGTTGTTGCTTTTTCGTGCGTTGCGCCGGCGGCGCAAGCGATCCTGCGGCCATTGTGGCCAGGGCAGGAAGCGCGACCAGGCCCGTTCGCCGGTGAAGAAGCTGAAGCCTGATCCGACCCCCGGAAGATCGATCCTCTTCAGCAGGATCCCCGCGACCGGTCGCCGTTGGTGCGTTGAACGGAGGAGCAATTCACCGGCAGAAGGACGGTCCCCCTCAACGGCGACCACCAGTGGTCGATAGCCGAGAAAGAGGTGGCGGCCGCTGATGTCCTCACCGTCCAACTCGAAACGCCACAGGTCGTCGCGGGCGCCTTGCCCGAGGCAGAGGTATTCCTGCGGATAAGGTGAGCGGAGGAAGGCCGGCAGCCACACCCGGCAAAGCAACGCTGAACACCGTTCCATTCAGGGTGTACGGCACGTACCGATCCCGACCGGACATTCGTTCACACCAAAACCCGCACACCATGCGTCGCCCCACTCCCGTCCTCGTGGCCTTCCTGTTGCTCCTCGTCGTCGGATGCGGTGCCGGAGGCGATGCACCCCTCGCGAAGGAGGCGAGCACACCCACCGATGCTTCGGGAGAAGCCATGGTCGCAAGGCAGGATAACATCCCCGCCCAGTCGGTGGACCGCAAGATCATCCGCACCGGCGAGCTGCGCTTCGAGGTGAAGGACCTGGATGAGGCGCGTGCGACGATCCTCGCGCAGGTGCGGGCCGGGGGCGGCTACGTGGAAGGCGACGACCACAGCGACTGGGGCAACACCCTGGCGATGACCCTGCGCGTGCGCATCCCCGCGGAGAAGTTCGACGCCTTCGTGTCGGGGTTGAAGGATCTGGGCGAACTGCAGAACCAGAGCATCAACGCGCAGGATGTGACCGCGCAATGGGTCGACGTGGAAGCCCGCCTGGGGGCCAAGCGCGAAGTGGAGGCCCGTTACCTGGAGATCGTGAAGCAGGCGAAGACGGTGACCGAGGTACTGGAGGTGGAACGCGAACTGGGTAACGTGCGCGCCGAGATCGAAAGCATGGAGGCGCAGATGAAGAGCCTGCGCGACCAGGTGGCCATGAGCACGCTCACCATCACATGCACCAAACCCCAGGCGCGCACCGACAGCTTCACGCCGCACGTGGGCGTGGCGTTGAACGAGGGCTGGAACAACCTGCTGCGCTTCTTCGTCGGCGTGCTGCACATCTGGCCGTTCGTGCTTCTGTCCGGTGCGCTGGCCTGGTGGTGGGCAAGGCGGCGGCGCCGTGCGGCGAAGCCTTGAATAGGAGCCCGATCGCGGGCGCTTTCGGGCGGAGGCAACGCGGCCAAACGCGGAAGGGATGCCGATCTTCGCGGCGCAACCAGCCCCCATGTTCCGCACCACGCTCAGCACCTGTTTTCTAGTCCTGTTCTCGGCCGCCTTCGCCCAGCTTGAAGAGCACAAATACACCGAGCAAGCCGCGCTGCCCGATTGGGTTCAGCTCATGTACGCTCCCGATCCCGACCCCGGCGCGGTGCAGGCGGCGTACGAGGCCTACTACGCCACGCATCCCTTCGTGAAGAACGGCCACACCCAGTACTACAAGCGCTGGCGCAGGGTGATCGGTCACGAGCAGGTGCCGATGGATCCCGCGCAACGGGCCACCTACACGCAGGACCTTCGGGACTACCTGGATGCCTGCGAGGCGGCCCGCGGCGCGCGCAGCACCCCCTGGACCTGCATCGGCCCCTTCGACTGGGACCACGGCGCGGCCAGCAAGAGCTACGCCTGCGGGGCGGCCCATGTGTACACCGTGGAGCAGAGCGCGAGCAACACCAACCTGATCTACGCCGGCACCGCCAACGGCGGCGTGTGGAAGAGCACGGACAAGGGCCTGAACTGGAGCAACACGACCAAGAGCATGATGGTCGGCACCGTGCTCAGCGTGGAGATCGACTGGAGCAACGAGAACATCGTCTACTTCGGCGCGGAAGGCGACCTGTGGAAGACCACCAACGGCGGCACGAACTGGAATGCGATCGGCGATGCCGCCTTCCAGGGGCTCTCGCATTCCATCCGCGACCTGGTGCTGCACCCCACCAACAGCCAGAAGCTCTTCGTATGCAGCAACCAGGGCCTCTACCGCAGCGACGACGGCGGCGCGAACCTCACGCAGGTGCAAACGGGCACGTGGCAGGAACTGGAGTTCAAGCCCGGTGACCCGAACACCATCTACGCGATCAAGCAGACCGGCAACCGCACCGAGTTCTGGCGCAGCACCAACGGGGGCACCTCATTCACCCAGGTGGGCACCAACTGGCCCAACCCGACCAGTCCCGACGAGAACGAGCGCACGGAGATCGCCGTGAGCGCCGCGGCGCCCAATACCGTGTACGCGCTCTGCACCGGCGCGGCCGATGGCGGGAGCGGCCTCTACGGCGTGTACCGCAGCACCGACAGCGGCTCCACCTGGTCTTTCCAATGCTGCGGCACCGGTCCGGGCGGGGTGCCTTCGCCCACCAACCTGAACCTGATGGGCTGGGACGACCAGGGACAGGACGACGGCGGGCAGTACTACTACGACCTGGCCTTCGCCGTGGATCCCGCCAACGCGAGCAAGGTGCATGTGTGCGGCGTGCAGCGCTGGGTGAGCACCGATGCCGGTGTCACCTTCACCTGCCCGGCCAAGTGGAGCCACAGCAGCGATCCGGATTACATCCATGCGGACATCCACGACATGCGGTTCTATGGAAGCGAGATCTGGGTGGCCTGCGACGGCGGCATCTTCTACAGCAGCGATGCCGGCGCCACCTTCAACCGCCGCATGTTCGGGATCGCGGGCACCGATTTCTGGGGCTTCGGCGCCGGCGGATGGACCGGCAGCCAGGTGATGCTCGGCGGCACCTACCACAACGGCACGCTGCTCAAGGACAACAACGTGTACATCAACGGCTGGATCAGCACCGACGGCGGCGACAACTTCCGCGGCTTCGTGCATCCGCAGTACGACCGGCGTGCGTTGAGCGACTACGGGTACAAGATCCTCAGCGGCGACCGCACCGTGGCCAACGGCAACGCCTCGTGGAGCCGCGAGCCCAACGCCAGCTACATCACCGGAGAAAGCAGCGAGGTGGCCTGGCACCCCAACCTCGTGAACACCGCCTACGTGGGCGAGGGCAATTCGCTCTGGCGCACCGACGACAACGGGGCCTCCTTCGCGCAGGTGCATGACTTCGGCGAGAAGGTGACCAGCATCGAAGTGGCCTTCAGCGATCCGAACACCCTCTACGTCTGCACCTACCTGGGCTGGTGGGACACCAAGCGCGTGTGGCGCAGCACCAACGCCGGCGCCGGATGGACGGACATCACGCCATCGAGCGCCACGCTGAACGGCAACACCTGGGTGCCCTACGACATCGCCGTGAGCGGCACCGACCCGCAGACGATCTGGCTCGTGCGCACCTCGCAGTACGGCAACAGCCCCAACCTGAACGGCTACGTGGTCTTCAAGAGCATCAATGGCGGCACCGCCTGGACCAACATCACCGATGCGAACCTGAACGGGGAGTGGCCCACCAACATCGCGCACCAACTGGGCGGCAACGGCGCGCTCTATATCGGCACGCGGCGGGCGGTGTACTTCCGCAGCGACGCGGCGCCCGGCTGGACCCTGTGGAACGCGGGCCTTCCCTCGCGGATCTTCAGCACGCGGCTGCTGATCAACTACAAGGAGGGCAAGATCCGCAACGGCACCGATCGCAGCGTGTGGGAGACCAACCTGGAGACCGCTTCGCCCCCGCTGGCCAACTTCTCCGCCGACCGGCAACTGACCACCTGCCTCTCGCCCACCGTGCAGTTCTGGGACAACAGCGCGCTGAACGGTGCCTCGGCCACCTGGTCCTGGGCCTTCCCCGGCGGAAGCCCGGCCACCAGCACCATCCGCAACCCGGTGGTGACCTACACCACGCCTGGATCGCACGACGTGAGCCTTACGGTGACCGACGTGAACGGCACCAGCAGCCGGACGATCGCCGGCTTCATCACCATGAGCAACACCGGCACGGGCACGGACTTCATCGAGGGCGTGGACGCCGGGCTGGCCGCGCCACCGGGATGGACCCTGCAGAACCCCGACGGCAGCGACACCTGGAGCACGGTGAACCTGGCCAATGGTCCGGATTGCTCGGCCACCAACGCCTGGCGCATGGACCACTACTACTACAACGCCTCCGGCCAGGAGGATCGCCTGATCACGCCGCTGATCACGCTGGGCGGATCGACCGGAACGCGCCTGCGCTTCGATCATGCATACGTTCAATACGGCGGCGGCTACGACGATGCCTTCCGCGTGGAGATCAGCACCAACTGCGGCGGCGCATGGACCCAGCTCTACTACGCCGCCGGTGCCGGCCTCGCCACCGCGCCCAGCAACGGCAACCCATGGGAGCCCACGAACTGCAGCCAATGGCAGGCGCACGACATCGACCTGAGCGCATACGATGGAATGAGCGTGCTGCTGCGCTTCACCGCGATCAACGACTACGGCAACCGCTTCTACATGGACAACGTGGAGGTGGTGAACACCGGCATGCGCCTCGCCCTGAAGCTGATGCTCGAGGGGGCCTACGACAGCGGCACGCTGAAGATGCGCGACGACCTGCGCGTCGCCGGCATCCTGCCCTCGACGGAGCCCTACTCCGCCCTGGGCTTCACACAGGCCGGTGATGGAGGCGGCGAGGTGATGCAGGCCGGTGCGACCTCCGCCACGGGTGACAACGCGATCGTGGACTGGGTGCTGGTCGAGTTGCGCAACGCGGTCACCCCGGCGACGATCACCGCCACGCGCGGCGCGCTGGTGCAGCGCGACGGCGACGTGGTGGCCGAGGATGGCTACTCTCCGGTTTCGCTGCTCGCCACCGCCGGTAGCTATCATGTCGCGGTGCGGCACCGGAACCATCTGGGGGCGATGACGAACGCACCGGCGGCTCTTTCAACCACGGCGACGGCCATCGACTTCACCAACACCGGCTTCGCCACCTACGGCACGCAGGCCCAAAAGACCATCGGTAGCGTGAACGTGCTCTGGATGGGCAACGCGAAGAAGGACACTCCCCCTCCCAGCCTGCTGAAATACACCGGCATCAACAACGATCGCGATCACATCCTCGACCTCCTGGGCGGTTCCGTTCCCACGGCGACCCTCCCGTGTTACTGCACCGGGGACTGCACCATGGACGGGGTGGTGAAGTACACCGGCCTGTTCAACGACCGCGATCCGATCCTGGTGAACATCGGGGGCACGGTGCCCACGAACACGAGGACGGAGCAGTTGCCGTGATCTATCGCACGATCACGAACCGGCCTGAACAGATCCCGGATCGTCCTGTGGTGCGGATCAAATAGATGCCTTGGGCAAGTTGACCGGTCTGGATAACCGCCGACCGATCCGATCTGATCGTCGTTCGCACCGGGGCCATTCTGCCATCAAGATCGATTACTTCCAGTGCGCCCTTGGTCAGGTCGCAGGCGCATTCGATCCTCACCTGATCAACCGCTGGAGATGGGAAGACGTGGATCAACGACTTCGTGAATTCGGATATCGGATCGATCACGCCGACCGGAAGCTCATTCCAGCAAACCTTCGGGATGTTATCGTCTACAAGGAGGATGTCGAGCGAACCGTTCTGGTCAAGGTCCGCCAGTTCCAATTGCAGCAACCCCCAGGATTGATATGAAATGTCGCCTTGGATGTAGTGCTCGGTCCAGGGGTCATGCGGATCCCCCGCGTTCTTCATCCAGAACAGCCGAGCCTCATATTCGGGGTAGAACCCCGATCCATAATCCAGTAGTACAAGATCGTCATGACCATCCAGATCAATGTCTCCAGCGGAAATTCGGAACAGGCCATCCTCTTCGAATAGTTGCACTGGAGCGCCCAGAGACCCACCCGTATTCGGATACCACCACGCATGTTCGGCGGCCAGGGTCAGCAGATCGACCCATCCATTTTGGTCAAGATCATGAAGGGCGATGTCGCGAGGTGGGAATGGAAGAGTATCGATATCGGGAAGCCATTGGAAATAGGGTGCGGCTCCGAGATTCTCAATGCGCTTTATCGCATGGCCATCATCCGCATCAAGGTCGAACGCGAGGATATCAGGGTCACCATCATGGTCTGGATCCCAAGGTCCGGCAGCCAGCGCGGCCGCCCCCAGCAACGAATCAGTGAATTCGAAATGCCCATCGCCATCGGTATCCAAGGACCAGCGAAAACGATCTCCAGTTCGATCAAGGATATCCAAGTATCCGTCACCATCAATATCGACCAGGTCACATGAGGCGCCATAGTCGAATGTCGCGATGGTATCAAGGGTAAAGCTTTGGAACAGACTGTCCGCGCTGCTCAGGAGACCGATCTGTTCCCATGGCCCAGTGAGATGCGAGACAAGCAGATCCTGATCACCGTCGCTCGCCACATCGCCTATCGCGAACGACCGGACGATCTCGAACCGGTCAGTAAGAACTCGATCGATGGTGAACGTCCGGTCAGGTTCTGTGTGAAGGAGCGAGATCCGTTGATCGTCCTGAGAAACGAGCAATAATGTCAGCGGTGCGCCTGGCCATAAGCTCATTGTGTCCACCCTTACTGGTCCCCCGGCGTTCCCCTGACCGAATGGATTGAGCATATGCTGGCTTGGGAGCTGTGCGAAGGCAATGTCTACCCTCTCGTACCATTCAACCCTGTCGGATCCACCCCCCCTCGTGAAGATGAGGTCATCCAGCCCGTCCGCATTGAGGTCCCGCATCAAGGCGTGGCGGTAGTCATGCGAGTAGATCGGGATGTAGACAACTTGATCGAAGTTGCCGGCGCCATCGTTCATCAGGCGGTCCATGTAGAAGGACGAGGTGCGCTGAATGAGCATATCATGGTCGCCATCGCCATTCAAGTCGCCTACTAAGATCACTTCCCGCGCCGAGCTGTTCATGTAAATGGTTTCGGCATTGGAGAAGCCCCCAAGGCTGTCCTGTAGATGAAGGAACTGCCCCGAGGAAGGATCACTTGTGTTCACCACCAGGTCTTCCCGGTCATCTCCATTGAGGTCCGCATGGAAAACCCGGTCCAATGTTGCCAGATCATCAAGGAGCAATGCCGGGCTTGAAAGATCCGCGCTCCCGGTCGTATCCTTACAACTATAAAGGGCGGTGCTTCCGATCGGGTTGAACAGTACCTCCATTGTGTCGTTGAGATCGAGATCCACGATCTCCATCCACGCGTTGGACGTCGGTAGCATGATGAGCGTATCGATCATGGGAGTTCCTGAAATCTCGACCCAAAGCAGCTCCCCGTTCGGGTGTGCCGAAACGAGCAGATCCGGAAACGCATCGTGGTCAAGGTCTCCCACTGCCATGGACTTGACGGACCAGGAAACACCCTGCGATTCAAGGAGGAAACCCGGATCGAACTGGCCGGTACCTCCGATGTTCAAAAACGCGGCAACACCGCCATTTCCATGTAACAGCACATCGTTATCACCATCGGCATCGATGTCCGCGATCGCAAGTGCGCGGAGGAAATAGATCGTGTCGCAGATGAGGTGAGGTATGAGCAGATCTTCGCTCCCTTTGTACAACACAAGATCGCTGGACCCTTCGAACGTTGTCATCACGTCCGTTATCGCATCTCCATCCAGGTCGCCAATGGCGGTCATGAATGGATCCGTGTAGACCGGAACGATCGGCTGGGGATAACTGAATTGTGCGGTGGCGATCACCGGGAATGCCAGCAATGGCGCTACCCCAGCAATGTGCTTGACAATTCTTTCGATCAGCATACTCCGCCAAGGTAGAAGGATCTGTCACAGGCCCCCCGGCCAGATCCCTGACCCGGATATCTTCGCCTTCCATGCTAACAGCAGGCATCGGGTGCGGGCTATTTTCTGATCATCTGATCATCTGATTCTTCCGATCGATCATGTACGGACCCATCAAGGACCATCTGAAGAACGAGCTTGCCGCCATCGACGCGGCCGGCCTCTACAAGCGCGAGCGCATCATCACCAGCGAGCAGGGCGCGGAGATCACCGTGAACGGGAAAACGGTGCTGAACTTCTGCGCCAACAACTACCTCGGCCTCAGTTCGCACCCAGAAGTGATCAAGGCCGCGCATGCCACGCTCGACTCGCACGGCTACGGCATGAGCAGCGTGCGCTTCATCTGCGGGACGCAGGATATCCACAAGGAACTGGAGCGGCAACTTGCCACGTTCCACGGCACGGAGGATTCCATCCTGTACGCCGCCTGCTTCGACGCCAACGGCGGGGTGTTCGAACCGCTGCTGGGCGAACAGGACGCGATCATCAGCGACGCGCTCAACCACGCCAGCATCATCGACGGGGTGCGGCTCTGCAAGGCCATGCGTTACCGTTACGCCAACAACGACATGGCCGACCTGGAGATCCAGCTCAAGACGGCCCGGGCCGATGGCGCCCGCCACATCCTCATCGTCACCGATGGCGTTTTCAGCATGGATGGCATCATCGCCGACCTGAAGGGCGTGTGCGACCTGGCCGACAAGTACGAGGCGATGGTGATGGTGGACGAATGTCATGCGGCGGGCTTCATCGGGAAGAAGGGCCGGGGCGCCGTGGAGCACTGCGGCGTGACGGGCCGGGTGGACATCATCACCGGCACCCTGGGCAAGGCGCTGGGCGGCGCCATGGGCGGCTATACCACGGGGCGGCAGGAGATCATCGACATGCTTCGCCAGCGCAGCCGGCCTTATCTCTTCAGCAACAGCCTGGCCCCGGCCATCGTGGGGGCCAGCTTGAAGGTGCTCGAACTGCTCACCGCGTCCACCGCGCTGCGCGACAAGCTGGAGGCGAATGTCTTTCGCTTCCGCAGCGGCATCGAAAAGCTTGGCTTCAGGACCGTGGGCGCCGGTGCCGCCATCGTGCCGGTGATGCTGGGGGATGCGAAGCTCAGCCAGGTGATGGCCGACAAGCTGCTGGAGGAGGGCATCTACGTGATCGGCTTCTTCTACCCCGTGGTGCCCAAGGACACCGCGCGGATCCGTGTGCAGTTGAGCGCGGCGCACGAACCGGAGCACATCGATCGGGCGCTGGTCGCATTCGCTGAAGTGGGGCGGGCGCTGGGGGTGGTCCAGGCGATCACGCGCCCCGCTTAAGCCCTCCACGGAGGCTCGAAGGACCCATCAAGGCTGGATCGATCCGGATCGCGGTCCGGGGGCTTCACTTGGTTCTGCCGCCGATCCGCCCCGGCCCGACCATGTGATCCGCTGCCCCGTGTGCGGCACCATCGTCCAGTCCTCGGACCACGACCTCTCCCGCTGGTACCGGGTATGCGTCATTGACGCTCGAACGGCCTTTCCCTTAGCTTGGGCGCGCTCCAGGCAAGTCAGGGATCGGCGCGATCGGGGAAGACCCTGTTTGATCAAATTCACATTGACCATGGGATACCGCCCGTATTGGACCGCTTGTGTCGCGGCCACGGCCTTCTGCCTGCGCATCGAGGCGCAGACCTACACGCTCAACACCACGCCGCTCACCAATGAGGCGGCCCGCTCCGGGGGTTGCGTGGGCATCACCGACATGGACGGCGATGGCTACGACGACCTGGTCCTGCTGAACCAGAGCAAGGACCTCTACGTCGACTACCAGAACGCGAACGGCACCTACACCTCGCACTCCTATGGCACGGTGTCCGGCTCAAGCCAGTGGGGCATGGCCGTGGGCGACGTGGACAACGACGGTCACAAGGATCTCGTGAGCGGGGGCAACGGCGATGGCGTGCATTTCGTGGAGATCAGCGGCCGGGGCGTGTACACGCCCGTGACCAACCTGAACAACGGCACCATGTTCATGCAGTGCATGAACATGGCTGACATCAACAACGATGGCAGCCTGGACGTGTTCGGCTGCCACGACAATGCCGCTCCGCGGATCTGGCTGAACAACGGCAGCGGGGCGTTGAGCTACAACAACTACGTCAACTTCGCCACCACCCCGTACAGCGACATGAGCGGCAACTACGGCAGCACCTTCACCGATTTCGACAACGATGGTGACCTGGACTTTTATATCTCAAAATGCCGCCAGGGCGTGAACGACCCGAACGACCCACGACGGTGGAACCGGCTCTTCGTGAACGACGGCAACAACAACTACACCGACCAGGCCGCGGCTTACGGCGTGGAGAACCACGAGCAGTCCTGGTCGAGCGACTTCGCCGACATCGACAACGACGGCGATCTGGACCTGATCACCGCGAACCACAGCACCACCATCCAGTTGTTCCTGAACGACGGCACCGGCCATTACACCAATGCCACCTCGGGCAGCGGGCTGCAGTTCTCCGGGTTCTTCCTTCAGAGCAAGTGTGAAGACCTGGACAACGACGGCTTCATCGACCTGCTGGTCACCGAGGGCAATTACTACTTCCACAACAACGGCAACGGCACCTTCACGCGGATCACCAACCTGCTGCCCCACCCGACCGGCTCTCACGTGCTGCACTCCTTCGCCATGGGCGACATGGACCACGACGGCGACATCGACATCTACGCCAGTTACGGCACGGGCTATGTGAACCCGAGCACCTCCCGCGATGATGAGCTCTACCTGAACAACGGAAACAGCAACCACTGGCTCAACTTCCAGCTCACGGGCAACGCCAGCAACCGCGACGCGGTCGGGGCGCGGGTCACGATCCATGGTCCGTGGGGCAGGCAGATCCGCGAGGTGCGTGCTGGTGAGAGCTATGGCATCGTGTGCTCCTTCACCTGCCACTTCGGGCTCGGCACACAAGTGGAGGCCGACTCCGCGATCGTGCAGTGGCCCAGCGGTACGGTGGACAAGTTCTTCAACGTGGCGGCCGACCAATGGATCAAGGTGGTGGAAGGCCAGACCAGCCGCTCGGTGGTGGCGGTGAAGGCCTTCCTGGAAGGGCCGTACGTGCAGTTGAACGGCGACATGAGCGATGCCCTGCGCACGGGCGGTTTCGTGCCATTGCAGATGCCCTACACCGCACCGTCGTTCGTGATCACCGGAGCCCCCTGCATCGAAAAGATCCCCCAATCCGTGCTGACCCCCTCGGGCGCCGATGCGATCGTCGACTGGGTATGGCTCGAACTGCGCGATGGCTCAACGCCCACCACCGTGGTGGCGGCGAGACCGGCCTTGTTGCAACGCGATGGCGACGTGGTGGAACTGGACGGCTTCCGTCCGGTGGCCATGGGCGTGGCCAACGGACCGTATCGCCCGGTGGTCAGGCATAGGAACCACCTGGGCGTGATGACCGCTGGCACGTTGGTGCTCGGATCCCCGCCCACCGCGGTGAACTTCACCCTGCCGGCCACGATCACCTATGGCACCGACGCCAGGAAGAACATATCCGGCGTCATGGTCCTTTGGGCCGGCAACGTCATTGGAGATGCGGCGGTCAAGTACACCGGCCTGTTCAACGACCGTGACCAGATCCTCAACAAGATCGGTGGGTCGGTGCCCACGATCACGGTCAGCGGCTACTGGCCCGAGGACGTGAACCTGAACGGGGTGGTCAAGTACACCGGCCTGTTCAACGACCGCGATCCGATCCTGGTGAACATCGGAGGGGCGGTGCCCACCAACGTGCGGGTGGAACAGCTGCCGTAGTCGCGCTCAGGAGGCCTTGCGCAAGTGGAAGGGCTTCACGGTGCTCAGATCGCCGTCGAGCACCATGAGGTAATACTCCTCGCCCTCCAGATCGGTGATGCGCACGCGCGTTTCGCTGCCATTCACCGCGCCGGTCTTCACGATGTGGCCCTGGCGGTCGCAGATGTCGAACAGCGCGCCTTCGGTGGCGGGATCGTAGTCGAACATCAGCAGGCGCTCGATCTGGTCGATGCGGATGCGGATCTCGTGCTGGGACATGGCGGATGGGAATGCGGCCCTTCGTACGGCACGCCGCCGCCCGGGTTGCGGGGGGGCGACCGGCTCGCCGCCTTGACCGCTGAAGCGCAGGTTGGATCCGAAGGCCGCGGGCGCTTGCATTTGCCCATCTTCACCTCCGGAATGAGCACCCGGCCACTGCGCACCCTGATCGTGGACGATGAGGAACCCGCCCGCGAGAACCTGCGCCTGATGATGGCCCATGAGTGCCCGCAGGTGGAGGTGGTGGGCACGGCCGATGGCGTGGCGCACGCCCGGGGGCTCATCGCCGAACTGGATCCCGATCTGCTCATGCTCGACATACGCATGCCCAGCGGGGCCGAGGGACTGGACCTGCTGGAGCAACTGCCGGACCTGCGGGCGATGGTGGTCTTTGTCACCGCCTTCAAGGACTACGCCGTGCAGGCCTTCCATGCCAACGCGGTTGACTACATCCTCAAGCCGATCGATGCGGACGAGCTGAAGGCCGCGGTGGAAAAGGCGGAAGCGCGGCTCGCGCGCATGCGCGGCGATGGAGACGAGCGGCAGCGGTACCGCGACGACCTCCACGCGCTGGTGGGGCAGATCCGCGAGCATGGGCCGGAACGCATCGCCGTGGACCATGCGCGAGGTTTCAAGCTCTTCGACCCGCGCACCATCGCGCACCTGGAAGCCGACGGCAACTGCACCCTGCTGCACTTCACCGACGGCAGCCGCTACCTGGATACGCGCACCATGAAGGTGTACGAGGACATGCTCGATCCCCTGCGGTTCCTCAAGGTCCACCGCTCGCACCTGATCAATCTGGACCAGTTGAAGGAGTACCTCCGCGAGGAGGGCCACTGGGCGGTGATGAAGACCGGAGAACGCGTGCCCATCGCGCGCAACCGCATCGACCTCTTCCTGGAGGCGGTGCGCGGCTGACCGTTCGCTCCCCGATCCGCACCGTTCGCTCGATCGGACCGGCACCCGGCCACATGCCCGTGTCGCGGCATCGCGGCGCGGCTATTTTTTCACGCACAAACCCCCGTTGCCATGTTGCGCACCTTGATCGTGGACGATGAGCCCGATGCGCGGGATAACCTGCGCCTCCTGCTCGAAGAGCATTGCCCCGAAGTGGAGGTGGTCGGCCTGGCCGGAAATGTCCCGGATGCACGCGCGATGATCGACCGCCTGGACGTGCAGGCGCTCTTCCTGGACATCAAGATGCCCGGCGAGGATGGGTTCGACCTGCTCCGGTCGCTGAACGGTCGTGAGCTGGGCGTGGTCTTCACCACCGCGCACGACGGCTTCGCCTTGCGGGCCTTCAAGGAGAACGCCGTCGATTACCTGGAGAAGCCGGTGGATGTGGACCTGCTCAAGCGCGCGGTGGACAAGTTGTGCCGGCTCGCCACCGGCGCAGGGCTGGCCGGCCAGCGTCATGGGGCCGTCGGAGCACTGATGAACGATCCGACCTTGCCGATGAGTTCGCGCCTCGCCGTGCCAGGCCGCGACGGGCTCATGCTGCACCGCTACGACGAGATCCTTTACCTGGAGGGGAACGACAGCTATACCACGATCCACTTCACCGACGGACGGCACAGCCTCAGCAGCCGGCACATCCGCCTGTTCGAATCGGGGCTCGATCCCCGGCGGTTCTTCCGCATCCACAAGAGCTACATCATCAACCTGCAGCACCTCGTGGGCTTCAACCGGGCCGAGGGCAACATGGCGTTGATGAGCGGAGGGAAGATGCTGCCCGTTGGCCGCCGCCGCATCCCGGAATTCCTGGCCATGATCCACAGCTATTGATGCACCCGGTCCACCCCTTCGTCCGGTCGATCATCACGGCCGCGGGAACGGCCGCGGGATGCCTATGTGCCGCCCAGCAGCATGCGTTCATTCAGTACACCACGCGCGACGGGCTTTCCCAATCGCAGGTGCGCTGCATGACGCAGGATCCGCGCGGTTACCTCTGGTTCGGGACGCTCGGCGGACTGAGCCGGTTCGATGGCCTGGTGTTCTCCAACCATGCGTTGCAGGAAGGATTGCCCGATCCGCAGGTGAACGCCCTGTGGACCGATACCGCCGGGCTCTGGCTGGGGGCCGGCGATCATCTGGTCCGATACGATGGGAACCGGTTCGTGGCGGTCGTGCTGCCGGGTGCGGACCATGCACGCGTGATGGCGGTGACGGGCGATGGCATGGGGCGCTACATCGCCACCGATGGGGCCGGCGTGTACCGGATGAAGGGGAATGGGATCTCACGGCTGGCCGGCTATCCTTCCGATACCGCCGAAGGAGCTCGCGCGCTGTTGCTCGATCGGGAAGGACGCCTGTATGTCGGACTGCGGAACGGCCTGCTCCAATGTGCCGATGGGACCTGTCGCGCGGTGGATCTGGGCGATGCGCGACCCAAGAGCGTGAGCGCGCTCGCACTGGATGGTCGGGGCACGCTCTGGGTGGGGACCTTCGGCGATGGACTGTTCGAGGTCAGCGGGGGGCGCACCGTGCGCAACATCACCGAGGAGGACGGGCTGTTGCAGAACAACATCCGCTGCCTGTTGCTGGACGATCTGGGCCGGCTTTGGGTGGGCTCCAAGTTCGGGCTGAACCGCATCGAAGGCACGCGGATCCGGGCCTTCACCGTTCACCAGGGCCTGCCCAACGACAACATCTGGTGCGGCATGACCGATCGCGATGGCCAGCTCTGGTTCGGCACCGACGGCGCCGGCGTGTTGCGTTACACCGGCGACCGCTTCGTGACCTTCACGACCGCCGATGGCCTGTGCAGCGACCAGGTGATGAGCATCACCGCCGACGCGGCCGGTGACCTGTGGCTTGGCACGTACGGGAACGGTGTCTGCCGGTTGGACGCCATGGCCATGGTCACGACGCTCGACGGCCTTCCGAACAACACCATCTGGTGCGGCCTTCGTGACACCGGTGGCGGCATGTGGTTCGGCACCAGCGATGGTCTCTGCCGCATCGAGAACGGCGTGGTGATGCCCCTGCCCCATGGCGTCCCGCTGAAGGACGAGCGCGTGCTTTCGCTCCATCGGGCATCCGATGGCACGCTTTGGTGCGGCACGCGCGAGGGTTTGCATGCGCGCACGACCGCCGGCGCGATCATCACCCACGCGGCGGGACCCGGTGGCCCGGGCCGGTCGATCCGCAGCATCGTTCCGGACGATCAAGGTGGGCTATGGCTCGCCACGGATGAAGGCATCGCCCACTTCGAGGGCGGACGTTTCTCGCGGATCGACATCGCCGAAGGATTGTCCGATAACACGGTGTTCTGCCTGCTGCGCGATGAACGGGGACGGCTTTGGGCGGGAACGGCCAACGGGCTGTCGTGCTTGGCGAACGGCCGGCCCCGCATCCTGCGGCTGGGGCAGGATTTCGGCTCCAACTACATCGATCTGCTCCTTGCCGGCGACGATGGCCGCATCTGGGCGGGCACCAACAACGGGCTCTTCGCCTTCTACCCCGACAGCCTGCTGGTCGACCCATCCAACGCACACCACTACGATCTGGCCGACGGCTTGCGCGACCTTGAGTTCAATCTGAACGCCGCATGGAAGGATCCGTCGGGACGGCTGTATTTCGGGACCGCGGGGGGCCTGCTCGTTCATGATCCCGCGCGCTCGGCCGAAGCGCGGCCGGAACGGCCGCCGGTCGTTCACATCACCGGGTTGCGCTCCTTTCTCCGACCGATGGACTGGAGCGCGGTGAGCGACAGCCTGCAACCGGGCACCGGATCGCCGATCGGCCTGCGGCTGCCCTTCCGCCGCAACCACCTGACCTTTGATTACGCCGCCATCCAGACCACGCATCCGGAACGCGTGCGCTACCGCTACCGGCTGGTGGGCTCCGATCAGGATCCGATGCCGCCCACCACCGACCGTTCCGCCACCTACGGCAACCTGGTGCAGGGCGCATACACCTTCGAAGTGATGGCCAGCGACGATGGCCGCCACTGGAGCCCTCCGGCCACCTTCAGCTTCACCATCGAGAAGCCTTTCTGGGCGCGCACCTGGTTCCATCTGTCCACGGTGCTGGCGCTGGCCGGTACCGCGCTGGCCGTTCACCGCTTCCGCCGGCAGCGGCGCGCGCGGCGGGAAAAGACCCGGCAGCTCATGCTCCGTTCGCGCATGCTGCAACTGGAACAGCAGGCCCTGAACGCGAACATGAACCGGCACTTCGTGTTCAACGCCCTCAACAGCATCCAGTATTACATCAATCGACAGGACCGCGACGCGGCCAACCGCTACCTCACCAGTTTCGCGCGGCTCATCCGCAGGAACCTGGATGCCAGCCAGGGCGATACCACCACGCTGGCCGAGGAGATCGAGCGCCTGGAGATCTACCTCGAACTGGAACACATGCGGTTCAAGGACCGGTTCCAATACCACATCGCGGTGGATCCCTCGGTGCAGGCCGCCAGGGTGCGCATTCCGGCCATGATGTTGCAGCCCTACGTGGAGAACAGCATCTGGCACGGCATCCTGCCCATGGACCGGCCGGGCACGGTGCGGATCGACATCCGCATGGAGGGCGACCGCATCCGCGTGCTGATCGAGGACGATGGGATCGGCATCGAGGCCAGCCGACAAGGCAAGATCGGCACCTCCGGCGACCATATCTCCCGGGGCATCGAGATCACCAAGGGCCGGACCGACGTGCTGCGCCGCCTGCACCTGGCCGATATCCGGATCGACGGCCCCGAACCCGCCACCGCCGCGGATGGCACCCGGCGCGGCACACGCGTGGTGGTGGACCTTCCCGGGGGGAACGGGTCGGAACGTGACGAAGGGGCGTTGCGAACGGCCACCCCGGACACTACTTTTGGGGGGTCATGAAACGCGCGGAACCGTTCTCGTTCCTGCCCGCGATCGCCCTGGTCGCCCTGCTGGCATCCTGCGCCAAGGAGGAAGCCATCGCGCCCGCATCATGCGGCGGGAGCGAGGAGGTGCCGACCAAGGCGCTGATGAACGACGATCCCGATCCAGCGGACCGACCGATCGGCATCGAAGCCGTAAAAGGCGATGGATCACCGACCCTGCGCGGAGGTGGCGTGGAAGAAGGTGGCGACGGAGGCATCTCGGACGATGGCGATGATGAAGCCGATGGTGAGCGCAACAAGAAGGACGAGCATTGAACGATCGATGACGTGGTGAGCCCCCGGTCCGTTCCGGGGGTTTTTCTTTTCGCGCATCACCGGCAGGCCGGGAAGGAATGCAGGCCCCCGGCGACGGCCGCCCTTGCCCGGTGGCCATGCCGGAGGCGATGGTGTGGAGTTCCTTTGGTGAGCAGAACGATCCGGCCGCGTGGATCGAAAGCCGCGGGTGCGCATGCCTGCTCACGCTGGTGCCGGATGATCGTGTATACCGCGTGGTGCATGCCGCGCGAACTCCCGCCTATTTTCGGTCCGTGGGGCATGACCATCGGCATGACGCGCGGATCTCCGCGGGCGAGCGATCGCTGAGGGCCGCCTTTTTCCTGAACCTGGCCTTCACGGGGGTGGAGATCGCCGGGGGGGCGTTCACTTCAAGCCTCGCGGTGCTGAGCGATGCGGTGCATGACCTGGGCGATTGCCTGGTGCTGGGTGCCGCGTGGTACCTGCAGGGGATCGCCCTGCGCGGTCGCACGGACCGCTACAGCTATGGCTACGCGCGCTTCAGCATGCTGGGCGGCTGGATGGCGTCGATCGTGCTCATCGGCGGATCGGCGTGGATGCTCGCGAACGCCGTTCCGAGGCTGAACACGCCGGGCTCGCCGTACACACCGGGCATGATCGCCCTGGCGATCTTCGGCGTGCTGATGAACGGCCTGGCAGCCTGGCGCCTGAGGGGCGGGTCCGGGCTCAGTGCGCGCGGGGTCCGGTTGCACCTCCTGGAGGATGTACTGGGCTGGGCGGCTGTTCTGGTGGGCGGTGTGCTGATCCATTACACGGGCTGGACGATCATCGATCCACTGCTTTCCATCGCCATCAGTCTCTACATCGTGTGGAACGCCGTCCACCTGTTGCGCGCCGGCACGGGCATTCTGATGCAGGCGCGTCCCGATGGTGCGGGTGAAGAGCGCATCGCGGAGGCCCTGCGCACCCTCCCCAACGTGCGGGGCGTGCATGACCAGCACGTCTGGTCATTGGATGGGTCCTACACGGTGCTCACCGTGCATCTGGTGGTGGACGACCTGGCGGCGCATGCGATCACCGTCAAACGGCAGGCACGCGCCCGCCTATCCGAACTGGGCATCGATCACGCCACCATCGAGATGGAAGAGGAGAACGAACCCTGCGAATTGCTGGACCACTGACCCATGCGCAAGGTGGTGTTCCGTCTGCTGGCGCGGGTCAACAAGCTGGTGTTGCCCAGCTTGTGGCGCAAGGACCCGCGCAGGCTCAACACGATGCAGCGGGCGCTGGTCGCCTGGCGCTATTGGGTGACGCGCAATGCCCTCTAGGTCAATGCAGCATGAAGCGCCGCACTGCTGTCCCGTCGGGTGACCGCATCCGCAGCAGGTAGGCGCCGGCCGGCAACGCGCCCAGGTCCAGATCCATTTGCTGTTCACCAGCGGCGATCCGGAGCGGTTCGTGCCAGAGCGTTCTTCCGTTCATGTCCAGCACCTCCAGGCTTTGAGGGCCGCGTGCGGGACCCGAACGGATCACCACCGTGATGGATCCCTCGGAGGGGTTCGGCTGCACGGACAGCATGACGGGAAGAAGAACATCCTCCTCCGCCAAGCCCACCTGGCATGGCGTGGGCAGCACGCTCACCACCACGATCGCCGTATCGGGCGCGCACGGCGCATTGTTCACCACGTAGAGGTAAGATCCCGGATCGCTCATCATGGCATTGATCGTCGCGAAATAGTCGCCGATCGTGTCGCCAACGGGCGAGAACCAATAGCCCGTGGTCTGCGCACCGGAAAGGTGATAGTACAGTTCCGCCATCGTGTCCAGGATGCAGATGAACGCCGAATCGCCCACGCCGGCCTCGCTCAATGGCTGCTCCACCACCGTGAGGACCGCGGACGGGTCGGGACAGGGGGGGATCCCGTCGACGTTGTAAGTGTAGTCTCCGGGAGGATCCACATCGGGATCATAGGTCCCATCGAACGGCCCACCGCCGGGGCCGGTCCAGGTGCCTCCCGGCGTGGGGAAGCCCCCCAGCAGACCGAAGAGATCCACCAGGACATCGGTGACGCACACGCCGGCGGTCCCGCCGATGCCCGCGGTGTTGTTGGCGATCAACGACATGGTGACGAACGCGGTGTCGGCCGGGCAGGTGCCGTTGTTCACGATGTACAGGTACGTGCCCACGAAATCCTCCTGGGCATTGAAGGTGGCGTTGTATCCTCCGAACGGAAAGCCGAGCGGGTCGACCCAGCTGCCGGTGGTCTGCGGGCCGCCGCTCAGGTAGGTGTTCAGCAGCACGTTCGTCACGTCGGCGCACACCTGTCCGTCGGACCCCGTGCCGGCGTTGTTCGGGGTCATCTCGGAAACGGTGACCGTCGCCGATGGCCCGCTGCACGGAGGTATCCCTGGCACCGTGTACGTGTAGACCCCCGGGGTCATGGTCGCCGGATCGTAGTTCCCGGTGGTGGGGCTCGGACCGGTCCAGGTGCCCCCGGGGGTCGGCGTACCAAAGAGGTGGTCGATCAGGGCGATCGGCGGATCGGTGGAACAAACCGATGCGACCCCGTCGAACCCGGCGCTGTTGTTGGGCAGGTAGGCCAGGAACAACTGCGCGATCGTGTCGGTATGGCAGGGCAGCGGCGCCAGGAATTGGTAGATCCATACGCCGGCGGGATCAAGACCCGGGGTGAGGTTCGGGCCGTGGGGAAGCCCGTTGGGATCCAGCCATTGCCCCCCCGGTTGCGGCGTGCCATCCAGCAGGGTGACCAGTGGATAGGGCGATCCGGTGTTGCACACTTCGGCGAAGGTGTCGATGCCGGGATCATGCTGCACCTGGGGAAGCACCGTCAGGTTGGTGGTCCAGGTATCCACGACGGTGCCATTGAGGTTCAATTGGGCGGTGAAGAGGTAGGTGCCGGGTTCCCAAGGCCCCAGCGGCGGAATGGGTTCGCTGAAGTTGGTTTGCGGAGAGTTGCCAACACCGGTCGCATAGAACACGAACGTGAAGGTGCCCGGATCGAAGGAGTAGAAATCGAAGGTGTAGTTGGGCGAGGGATAGTTGCCGAGCACGGTGAGGTTCACGAATTCGCACTCGTGGATCGGATTGGGGTTGAACAGCACGTTGTTCAGGTTCTGGGCCTGCGAGGCAAGGGCCAGGCAGATCGCGGGTGCGGTGGCGTAGCGGATGATCATGGGTTGTGAGGGAAGGATGAACGGCACCAAAAATAGGCGGGACCGCCGATGGAGGAAGGCTCCTACATTGGCCTGGTGCGGGACTTTTCCACGGCCATCCTGATCCTCGCGGCCCCGGTGCTTGGCGCCCAGTCGCTGTTGATCAATGAGTTGCAGAGCAGTGGCCCGCCCGGCGATCGGGTGGAGGTCTTCAATGCCTCGGACCACACCATCGACCTTCAGGGATATGTGTTCGCCCTCGGTGCGCATCAGGACAGTGTGGTAGGCTCCCTGCCGATCGCGCCGGGGGGGCATGCCGTGCTCATGCTCGATCGGTGGCCGGAGCCTGGAACGGATCATCTGCGGATCAGGCTGCCGCGCGAAGGAGGCACGCTGCTGCTGATCGCCCCGGACCGGAGCACGGTGGTCGATGCGTTCGCCTATGGGGCCTTGCCGGAGGGGTGCAGCATGGGCCGCGCGCCCGATGGCGGAAGGCGGGTCGGGTATTTCATGGATCCCACGTTCGGCACCAGCACCGGACCGTCGCCGGTCGTGCGGCGCTGGTTGGATCCACCACTGATCGAGAGCGCGTCCATGGCATCGGGGTGCGAGGTGAGCATGCATGCGGCCCCGGGTGTGCTGATCCGTTACACCATCGATGGAGGCCCGCCGGAAGCACCTCATGCGGCGGTCTATACGGGTCCGATCACGTTCGCGTGGGGCACGTGCATCAAGGCACGGGCCTTCGCCGAGGATGCCCTTCCAAGCCCGGTAGCCTGCCAGGTTCTTCTCGGCCCCGGCGACGATCAACAGGTGGCGTTGGTGATGGATCCCTGGGACCTCGATGATCCATGGACGGGCATCAACGTGAACGGGGTCCATGCGAACCATGCTCGCCGCGGGAAGGACTGGCGGCGCGATGCGTTCTTTCGATCGGGCGACGGTACGACGACCGCTGCGGCGAAGGTCTCCATTGCCGGCAGCGGGTCGCGCGGCCTGCCCAAGCGGTCGTTCAAGGTGCGCGCCGATGGCGGGGGGCCGCTCCTCCCCGGGATGCCCTCGGCGATCACGCTGCGCGCGGATGCCACCCCACATGCCTTCCTCAGGAACCTGTTCATGGAGCACATCGCACGGGAGGCCGGTGCGCGCGTGGACGTCCAGCCATCGCGCCCCGTACGGCTGCGACTGAACGGCAAGGACCACGGCCTCTACCGCCTGATGCCGGCCAAGAGCGCTGAATGGGTGCGGTCGCTGACGGGCGCCGAGGCGGTGGACCTGGTCGAGGGGCCGGGTGCGCGCGTGGTGTGCGGCGACCGGGTGGACTACGAGCGCAGCATGCGGGCGCTGGCGGAAGGTGGATCAGCCGCCGGCCTGGACGCACTGATCGACCTTCAAAGCCTGATCGACCTGGCGTGCTTCGACCTCTATACCGGCCGCGCGGACCATGACCTGAACGTGCGCTGCTGGCGGCCGAAGGTGGAGGGTGGCCGCTGGCGCTGGATCATGTACGACATGGACCTGTGGCCCCCCGTGGAGGAGAACGCGGTGGAGCGCATGATGGCCGGCGAGCCGGCGGCATGCCCGTACCTCCCGCGCCTGCTTTCCGACCCCGTGTTGCGCGACCGGCTGCTGACGCGCCTGGTGGCCCTGTTGAATTCGGTGCTCGCGCCCGAGGTCGCCGCGGCGAAGGTCGATGCCCTTTTCAACGACCATGCGCACCTGATGGTGGCCGACCACGCGCGCTGGTCCGGCGAAATGGAAGTGCCCCGGCCCGAAGCCAGTCATGCCTTGCTGCTGGACCATGTCCGGCGCAGACCCTCCCTGTTGATGGCGCATCTGGCCCGGCAGCTGCGCCTGGATCCGTGTTCGCTCGAGGTTTCGGTGCTGCCCCGTGGTGGTGGGGAGGTGTGGATCGACGGGCTCCGGATCACCGGCGATCATGCGCGCCTGGCCGCGTTCAAGGGTTCGATGCTGGCGCTTTCGGCCAGGGCGGCCGAAGGGATGGAATTCGATGGATGGGTGGGCGAGGAGGCGGAAGGACCGGACGTGTCGATCGATCCGGGAAAGATCCACGTGCTTCGGGCGGTGTTCAGGCCGGCGGCCGTTTCACGCCGGTACGGCCTGAAGCAGGCTGGCGAATAGCAGCCGCCCATCGGTGTTGCCCAGGCGCTCATCGGCCGCCCGCTCCGGGTGCGGCATCATGCCGAACACGTTGCGGCCTGCGTTGCAGATGCCCGCGATGTTCTCCACGCTGCCATTGGGATTGGCATCCTCGGTCATCCTTCCGGTGCTGTCGCAGTACCGGAAGAGCACCTGGTCGCCATCGTCCAACTGCTTCAGTGTGCCGGCATCGGCATGATAGCGCCCCTCGCCATGGGCGATGGGGATCTTCAACGCGCCATCCCGCAGGCCGGCGGTGAGCAGCGTGTTGCGCGTCTGCGGGCGGATATGCACGTTGCGGCACTCGAACCGCTGCCCCGCATTGTGCAGCAGCGCACCCGGCAGCAACCGGGCCTCGCAAAGCACCTGGAACCCGTTGCAGATCCCCAGCACCAGCCCGCCCTTGGCGGCATGCATGGCCACTTCCTGCATGATCGGCGAGAAGCGCGCGATGGCTCCTGAACGCAGGTAATCGCCGTAGGAAAAGCCGCCCGGCAGCACGATCAGATCGCAACCCTTCAGGTCATGGTCCTTGTGCCAGAGCCGCTCCACGCGCCGGCCCATGACCTCGCCCAGCACGTAGCGCACATCCTCATCGCAATTGGAACCGGGAAAGGTGACCACGCCGCATTTCATGCGGGCGAAGATAGCGGGCTCCATTGCGCCCACAGGGCCATCGCGGCGATCCCCCACACGGCCAGTTCCGCCAGCCAGCCCACGCGGGGCGCCAGCAAGGGATAGGCGAAGAGCACCGCCAGCGGCGCGGCGTGCAGCACCGGTGGCGCCGTGCCGTGCAGCAACGCGGCGAACCCGGCGAGCAACCCGGAGGCGGTGGTGAACGCGAGGAAGACCGCCCGCATGTTCTTGCCATGGATCACGCTGCGCCGGTAGCTGCGGGCGAACGCCGCGATGGTGAAGGGAAGGGCGGCGAGCCCGGCCCCCGCGAGCGCGGCGGAGTAACCACGCGGCACCCAGGTCCATGCCGCTGAAGGTGGGGTGGCGATGGTGTCGAACCCATGCCACGACCTCGCTCCCGCCACGTGCCACACCCCCCAGCACAGGTAAAAGGACACGGCCGCGCCGGCCGCCGGGATCACGTGGTCGCGCCATTGGAAGGGCCGCATCACGGCGGACGATGCGCTGACGACCACCAGCATGAAGACGTAAGGAAGGTGGAACAGCGACGCCAGTCCGATGAGCAGCCCCGCATCGAACAGCGCGCCGGGCACCCGCGACCGGGGTTGATGCACCCAGGCCCGGCGAAGCCCCCACAGCAGGAAGGGCATCCCGGCAAGCGCCGGGTCCAGATGCAGCCCAAGGGGCGAAAGGCCCAGCAACAGCGGGAAGAGCAGGGCGGGAAGGTTGTTGCGGCGATCGAGCAGTTCGGCATCCTGGGCCAGGCGTGCGAGCTGGATGGCGATGCCCAGGGTGAGGGCCGAGCCAAGGACCGCATCGGCCCATGGGATCCGGCGCACCATCCAGGCGAGCGGCTCCATGAGGGGCATGAGCGGTGCCGGTGCATGCGCCGCTGCGCCGATCGCTCCGGGCAGCCACAGGATGGCCACGATCACCAGCAAGCCCAGCAGCACGGCGGGCTGGTCGCGGCGGAAGGCACCGGTGAGCATGGCGCGAATGTGCGCAGAGAACGCGCATGGTGCGGTCCTGTCAGCGCGGCTTCGATCTGGCCGCGCCGCAGGCGCCGGCCATCTTCAATGCATCGCTCCGGCTCACGCCGTGCAGGTCGCTCCCGCGCTGCTTGATCACCTGCACGCTGCCGCGCCCGTTCGGTCCCTTCAGCAGGCACGGGTCAGCGTCCGCGATCGGCAACGTTCCGGTGTTCGGAGTGGCCTCGCCCCTGGCTCACATCGCTTCGGATGCCGTTCGGGCCGGGAGGGTCACGCTCCCTCGGCCAGTTTTTCCTCGTCGCGTTCCACCTCCATGGGTCTGGGCACCATGTACAGCGCGATGGTGACGATGAAGCAGCCGATGGAGATCCAGGTGGACACGTAGCCCAGACCGATGGCCGCCAGCGTCAGCAGCAGGTTGGCGCCATTGAGGCGCCCGTAGTAGCGCCGCATGGCGGGGGAGAGGCTGCCATGCACCAGACCCTGTCCGTACAGGTAGGCGACCATGGCCATGGAGGCGAGCAGGATCATCAGTTGCACGCCGCCATAGAACAGGATGGCTTCCGGCAGCATGTAGTGTTCGCCGAGGAAAGCGGTGACCAGCGGCACCAGGCTGGCCCAGAACAGCACGTGGCTGTTGTGCCAGAGCAGGCCGGTCTTCACCTCGCGTACGATGAGGAAGAGCTGGTGGTGGTTGATCCAGAAGATCACCAGCACGGTGAAGCTCAACGCGTAGGCCAGCAGGTGCGGCAGCGTCTTGAGGAAGGCGGCGAACACTTGTGACGGGGTGGCGTCGTGGGCCACGTAGGGCAATTTGATCTCCAGGATCATCAACGTGATGATGATCGCCAGCACGCCATCGCTGAAAGCCAGCAGCCGTTCCGGTCGGATCTTCATGCGTTGGGTGGTCTTCGCTTCGTTCATGGCCATGGGTTTGGCCCCGATGATAGCGGACGTTCCCATCCGCCGCAAGACCGTACGGATGGTGCGGGGTCCGATCGCGCTGCCCGTATGCCGGCCTACTGGGCCGCTGGAGCGGGATGGGTGTGCTGCACCCGCTTGATGCCGCACCCCATGTTGCGCGTGATCTTGGGATCGATGGCCTTGCCCGCCACTTGTGCGGCCATGGCGTCCTTCAGCCAGTGTTGCGTCACCGCGCCGGCGTTCTCCACGTTGTCGTCGATGGCGCCCTTGTACGAGAGCTTCAGGTCCTTGTCGAAAAGGAACACATGCGGCGTGGTGCGCGCCCCGAAGGCATCGGCCACCGCGTGGTCCTTGTCCAGCACGTAGGGGCTGGTGTAGCCCATCAGCTTGTGCCGGTTCTGCATGTCGGTGTAGCCATCGCCCTGTTCGCGCTTCGCCTCGTTGCTGTTCACCAGCACCATCCCGATCTTGTTCGCCTGGCAGTATTCGCCCAGCGCCGGGTAGCGTCCCTCCCAGCCTTCGCTGCCCTCGCTGCCCACCACGAAGGGGCAGGTGTTGCAACTGAAGATCACCAGCAGGCCGTTGTCCTGCTTCAGCCCGGCGAGGGTGATCTCCCGTCCGCCCACGTCCATCAACTTCACGTCGGCGGCCGGCAGCGCATCGCCGATCTTCAGGTCGGGGAGCTGAGGGTCGTGGGTGGGAGCGTTGAACATCAGCATGGAGAGCAGGAGGGTCGGTTCGATCAGCATGGGTTTGACGATGAGGTGGCGAAGGTATTCCGCCCGATACACGCCAAGACAGGTCGCCCACGGGCATTGGGATGAAAGGCTGTTCATGCGGTCGCGGGGCGTCGGCAATGATGTGCTCGTTGCCCCGGTGCCTGTCGATGAGATCGGATCAGTACACGAAAAGGGGCCGCCCCGATGTCGCGGGACGGCCCCTTTGCAGCCTCGGACCGACCCGATCACTGGATGATCAAGGGGCGGGTCAGGACGGCTTCATCGGCGCGCAGGCGCACCAGGTACGTTCCCCTGGCCAGGGCATCCAGGTCCAGGCGCCGTTCATGCCGGCCGGCGGGCATGTGTCCCCAGGTCTCCACTTTCCAGGACCGTCCCGTGGCATCGAGCACCTCCAGATCGACGGATGCCGCATCGACCAGCTGGAACGAGAGGTCGACCGCATCCGTGGCCGGCTGGGGATGGAGCTCGGCCAGCAGGAACGATGCCGGCCGTTCCGCCATCCCGTTGCCCACAGGATCGGAATAGACGCTGAAGAGCGTGTGCGTGGAAGCACCCACGGACGGTTCGATCAGGAGATCCTGGACGATCAGCAGCGGGTGATGGAACCCGGCCTTGTAGTAAAAGTGGTAGGTGAAGGTGTAGTCGATGGTCATGAAGCCGCCCACGTTGTCCGTGTAGGTGTCGTACAGGAAGAACCGCGTGACGTCCGTGACCTGGCCGTAAGGCATGATCAGGGTGGTGCTGGTGGCATCGCCCTGGCCGAACACGCTGCCGGAACGGGTCGTGGTGATGCCCGTGGTGGTGAAGCTGATGGCGTGGTTGTCGGTCCATGTGGTGCCGTACCCGGCCGGGAAGCTCATCCACGTCTCAGGATCGGAGGCCACCGTCACGCCAGCACCGGCAAGGTCCCATCCGAGATCCTCATAAGCACCGCTGGTGATGCTGTAGAACACGTAGTTGCCGCCGGCATCCACTTGGGCCACGGTGGCCGTGGGGAAGGAGGCTCCGTTGGGCGCCGACGAAGCGGCCACGAACGAGACCGTGGCCGTGCTGTCGGTGATCAGCCCGCTGTAATCCTCGGTGGTGCCCACGCCGCCCCCGTTGGGGTACTGGAACTGGCAGTAATGCTGTGTGAAGGATTCACCGGCCTGCGGACAGATGTCGCCGCTGCTGAATTGCGCGATCGCGCCACTGAACGTGAGCGCGGATGCGAGGAGGGTGTAATGCTTTTTCATGGATCGCGGATCTTGGTTTTTCAAGCACCCAAAGCTCCTCCGGCGCATGGGCCTGATGGATAGGCCCGCGACCGTGATCGGCTACGGTGATGACCGTGATCGGGCCTATTTCACCAGCCCCGCTGCGATGGCGATCCGCACCAGGCCGGCCACGTTGTGGGTGTCCAGCTTCTTCATCAGGTTGGTGCGGTGGGTGTCCACCGTGCGGGGGCTGATGAAGAGGCGTTCGCCGATCTGCTTGTTGCTCAGGCCCTCGGCCAGCGCGGCCAGGACCTCCACCTCGCGTTCGCTCAAGCCGCGCAGCAGGCCATCGCCCGGCCCGGGCAGGGCGTTCTGCTTCATGAAGGACTCGGTGAGCGAGGAGGAGAAATGCTGCCGGCCCGCATGCACGTTGCGGATGGCGAGCAGCAGTTCATCACGGCCGGCGCTCTTCACCAGGTAGCCGTTGGCCCCTGCCTCCATGGCGCGTTTCACCACCGCGGCCTCCTCGTGCATGGACAGGATCAGCACCCTGGTCGCGTATTTCTTTTCCCGGATCCGCTCGGTGCATTGGATGCCGTCCATCTCGGGCATGTCCAGGTCCATCAGCAGCACGTCAGCGGCGATGTGCTCCAAGAGATAAAGCGCTTCGATCCCGGTAGCGGCCGTCCCGACGCATTCGATGTCCGGCGCATCGGCAAGCAGCTGCCGCAGGCCGTCGGTGATGATGCGATGATCGTCGCACAGGGCGACGCGGATCTTCTTCGTGGAGAGGCTCATGAAGGACTGCCGTTCTGCAAGGGTACGCGGAGCGTGGCGATCGTGCCCCGTTCCCCGCCGGCTTCGATCACCACCGTGCCATGCAGCAGGCGCGCACGGTCATGGATGCTCGTCATCCCGAGGCCGTTCCCGCGTGACAGGTCGATGCCCACGCCGTCGTCCTCCACGATCAGCACGAGGTGGCCCTTGTTCTTCAGCAGCTGCACGTTCACCTGCGTGGCTTGTGCATGCTTGATGATGTTGTTCACCAGTTCCTGCGCGATGCGGTACACGCCCACCTCCACCGGCCGCGGCAGGCGCGCGTCGATGCCGAATTGCTCGAAGCTGTGGTGCATGCCCGGCCGGGTGAGCGCCTTCCGGAGCATGTCGTTGAGCGCGGGCGCGAGGCCGAGGTCGCCCAGGGCGCGCGGCATCATCTGGTGGGCGATGCTCCGGACCTCCTTCCCCGCGTCGTCGGCGATCGCGAGCAGGTCCTTCAGTTGGGGGTCCTTCGCCGCGGCGCCTTCCAGCCTGAACTTCAATCCGCTCAGTTGCTGGCCCACGCCGTCGTGCAGCTCCGCGGCGATGCGCTTTCGCTCGGCCTCGGTGCTTTCCACCATGGCCTTCAACCCCTGTTCGCGCTCGGCGATCACCCCCGCATGGAGGGCCGCCTTCGCGCGCGCCCGTTGCCGTGAAATGAACAGGAAGGCCACCAGGCCCACCGCGATGATGCCACCGATCAGCAGCGCCTGCAGGATCCGTCGTCGCTCAAGTTCGGCCTGCTGCTCCGATCCGCGCTCGCGCTCCTGCGCCAGTTCCTTCTCGGTGCGCTCGGTCTCGTATTTCACCTGAAGCTCGCTCAGGGCTTCGAGCCGCTCGGCTTTGAACACGCTGTCCTTCAATGCGATCATCTCCTTCTGCCGGCGCAGGGCTTCACGCGTGTCGCCCTTTTTCTCCAATGCGGTCACATAGCCATCCAGCGCGGAGATGTGCGGGTCCAGATAGCCCTCCCGCCGGCAGATGGCCAGGGCATGCTGGTACAGCCGCAACGCCTCGTCCAGTTCGCCGCGCGTGGTGAGCACGTTGGCCACGTTCATCATGAAGGTGGCCTGGCCCAGGGGGTCATCCACTTCCGTGGCCATCTGCAGCGCCTTGCGGTAGTGGCGAAGCCCGGCCTCGTCATCGCCGCGTTCGCGGTACACCATGCCGAGGATGTTCGAGATGCTCGCGATGTCCGCCTTCATTCCCTGCTGCTCGAAGAGCGCCAGGGCTTCGAGGCTGACCTGTTCACATTCCACCCAGTCCTTCGTGTCGGCGAGGATCAATGCCAGCTGGCCGAGGGCATTGGCCATCGCGTAATCGCTGTCGGCACCCTGGAGCATCGCCACGGTTTCGCGGGCGACCTTCAACGCCTTCGGGATGTCGCCCATCTGCTGATAGAGCCGGGCGATGTTGCCGCGCATCTGGGCGGCGTGCAGCAGGTCGCCGCGCTGGTCGTAGATGCGTTCGGCGGCGTGGTTGTGCGCCAGCGCGCTGTCGAAGAGCATCAGCTCGATGAAGGCCGCGCCCATCTTGTTGTGCGAGGCGGCCACGCCCAGGGTGTCCATCGCGGCCATGCGGATGCGCAGCGCGCGGCGGTTCAGGTCGATCGCCTTCTGGAAATGGCCCAGGCGGTACTCGGTGATCGACAGATCATTGGCGGCCTGGGCGATCACCGCGCTGTCCTTCATTCCCTCGGCGAGCTTCATCGCCTCGATGCCGTAGGCCAGCGCCTTTTGCGGGTCGCTGAAGCCCAGTTCCCATTGCACGTCGCCCAGGGCCTTCACGCGCCCGGCTCCGCTTTTGGAGGGAAGGACCTTCAGCAGGCTGTCGAGCGCGGATTGCCCCGTCAAGACCGAAGAAGCCACGACCGGAAGCAGGACCGTGATCCAGCGCTTGCCCATCCCTGGCAAAGTACGTTCACGCATCACCGCCGATGGCTCGGCGGATCCACCGGGAACACTGCGGTGCGGACCGTAGGAACGGGTCAGAGGGGGATGTTCCCGTGCTTTTTCCTCGGCAGTTTGTCCACCTTGTTCCGCAGCATCTCCAGCGCCCGCATCACCTTGATCCGGGTCTCGCTCGGGCGGATCACCTCGTCCACGTAGCCACGCGCCGCGGCCTCATAGGGGTTGGCGAACAGCAGCTGGTACTCCTGCTCCTTCTCCCTCCACTTCGCGGCCGGGTCTTTCGCCTTCGCGATCTCGTTCTTGAAGATGATCTCCGCCGCGCCCTTCGCGCCCATCACGGCGATCTCCGCGCTGGGCCAGGCGAAGTTCATGTCGCAGCCGATGTGCTTGCTGTTCATCACGTCGTACGCGCCGCCGTAGGCCTTGCGCGTGATGACGGTGATGCGCGGCACGGTGGCCTCGCTGAAGGCGTAGAGCAGCTTGGCGCCGTGGCCGATGATGCCGCGCCACTCCTGGTCGGTGCCGGGCAGGAAACCGGGCACGTCCACGAACACGATCAGCGGGATGTTGAAGGCATCGCAGAAGCGCACGAAGCGCGCGGCCTTGATCGAGGCGTCGATGTCGAGCACACCGGCCAGCACGGCGGGCTGGTTGGCCACGCAGCCCACGGTGCGCCCGGCCACGCGCGCCAGGCCGATCACCATGTTGCGCGCGAAGTCCGCGTGGACCTCCATGCTGCTGAAGCCCGAGGGATGTCCGGGGTCGGGGTCGATCACCGCGTTCATCACCTGGCGGATGTCGTAGGGCTTGCTTGGATCGTCGGGGATGATCGCGTCGAGTTCCGGCCGCGACTCGTCGCCGGGCGTGAAGGCCAGCGCGGGAGGGTCGTCTTCGCAATTGCCGGGGAGGTAGCCCACCAGCCGCCGGAGCTCGCGCAGGGCCTCCACGCCGTTGGGCGCGGTGAAGTGCGCCACGCCGCTCCGGCCGGCATGCGTGCTTGCGCCCCCGAGCTCCTCGCTCGTCACCTCTTCATGCGTCACGGTCTTCACCACGTTCGGGCCGGTGACGAACATGTAGCTGGTGCCCTCCACCATCATCACGAAGTCGGTGAGCGCCGGCGAGTACACCGCGCCACCCGCGCAGGGCCCCATGATCGCGCTGATCTGCGGGATCACGCCGCTGGCCCGGACGTTCCGGAAAAAGATGTCCGCGTAGCCGCCCAGCGAGTTCACGCCCTCCTGGATGCGCGCACCGCCGCTGTCGTTCAAGCCGATCACCGGGGCGCCGTTCTGCATGGCCAGGTCCATGATGCGGCAGATCTTCTGCGCGTGCGCCTCGGCCAGCGAACCGCCCAGCACGGTGAAATCCTGTGAGAACACGTACACCAGCCGCCCGTCGATGGTGCCGTAGCCCGTCACCACCCCGTCGCCTAGGTACTTCTGCTCGTCCAGTCCGAAGTTGCTCGAACGGTGGGTCACCAGTTGCCCGATCTCCTGGAAGGACCCTTCATCGAGCAGGACGCCGATGCGCTCGCGCGCCGTGAGCTTGCCCTTCTTGTGCTGCGCGGCGATGCGTTCCTCGCCTCCGCCCTTCAAGGCCTGCGTGGTCATCGCGTCAAGGCGGTCGAACTTCTCCTTCATGGGAGGTAAAGGTGCGGATTGTGCCGAAGGTCGAACACGGCGCGGTTGAAAGGTGGACGCCAGGGCGGGCCGGCCTGACGACGGCCTCCACCCCCCTCCTCGCCTAACTTGCCCCACCGCCACGCCCCGTTGCGCTCCGGCGGTCCATCATGGCCTGGCGTTTTGGCGACCTGCCCATCCGCACCAAGTTCCTGATCACCCTGGGCATCCCGGTGATCGGGCTGGTGATGCTCATCGGCAAACAGGTCGATGGCAGCATCAAGCGGCGCAACGTGCTGGGCTACATCAGCATCCAGAGCCGCAACATCGAACTGCTGAGCAACGCGGTGAACGACCTGCAGATGGAGTCGGCCCTGAACAGCGGCTACCTCACCGGGCTGGACATCACCCCGCAGCGTCTGGCCTTCCAACAGGCCAGGACCGACGAGGCCATCGCCTCGTTGGCGAACCTTGGCCTCGCCCTGGAGGCGGACATACCCGCCGCGAACACCTTCGCCGGCCTGGACGTGATGAGGCAGCGCGTGACGCAACGGCGCACCAGCGCCGGCGAGGCACAGCTTTTCTACCGCCGCATGAAGGATTCGCTGCTGGGCGACCTGGGGCGTGTGGCCAAGCTGGCGCTGGACCCCGAGACCAAGGACCGCCTGTACTCGCACCTGAGCCTGCTGCACGCCAAGGAGGCATTGGCCAACATCCGCTCGCTGTTGATGCGGGCCTTTGGCCGCGACGAGTTCACCGAAGTGGACCTCGGCATGCTCAACGAACAGCTTTCCCAGTACGAGACCAACATCCGCCTCTTCGAACGCGATGCTTCACCGGAGATGATGACGATCTACCGCGAGGTGTTCAAGGGGCCGGACGTGAACCTGATGCGCTCGATCATGGGCATGGTGCAGGAGAAGCGCACGCTCTCCGGGGTGCGGGTCGTCCAGGACGAATGGTGGGAGATGGGCGCCGGTGCCATGGACAAGCTGAGGACCGTGGAAGGCCGCTCGATCGCCGCGATCAACGCCGCCACGCTCTCGAACCTGCGCAGCGCCCAGGTCCGCCTGTTCATCGTGCTGGTCTCGTTGATCGGCGTGGTGGGTGCCGTGGGGGTGATGGGCGTGATGATCATGCGCGGCATTCGCGACCCGGTGAACGAGGTGACCCGCGCGGCTTCCGCCCTGGCCCTGGGGGACGTGAGCGCGCACGTGCAGGTGGGCACCAACGACGAGGTGGGCCAGATGGCCCGCTCCTTCAACGGCATGATCGACCACATCCGGTCCCTGGCCGCCAGCGCGGAGAACATCGGCCGGGGCAATTACGACACCGGCGTGGACGTGCGCGGCGACCAGGACGTGCTGGGCTCGGCCCTCACGCGCATGAAGGAGAACCTGAAGGCCGCGCGCCTGCGCGACATGGAGCAGAACCGCGCCCTGCAGCAGGAGAAGGAAAAGCTCGAACATGCCCACCGTCGCATCCAGGTGCTGATCCGCGAGATCCACCACCGCGTGAAGAACAACATGCAGGTGGTGGCCAGCATGCTGCGCCTGCAGAGCGGCAGCATCGACGATGAGCGCCTGCAGCACGTGTTCGACCAGAGCCAGAGCCGGGTGCAGAGCATGGCGCTGATCCATGAGAAACTCTACAAGGGCGACGAACTGGCGCAACTGGACCTGGCCCTCTACATCGAGGAACTGTTCGCCGCGCTGGTGCAGATGAACAACGTGGGCGATGAGATCCGCCATCGCACGCGCGTGGACCCCGGTCTGGCCTTCGACCTGAACACGATGGTGCCGCTTGGGCTGGTGCTGAACGAAATGATCACCAACAGCTTCAAGCATGCCTTCAAGGGGCGGTCGCGGGGGGGCATCGACCTGGACATCCGGCGGGCCGGCCCGGCCGAATACGACCTGATGTATTCGGACGACGGGGTGGGCCTTCCGCTGAACAAGCAGCAGGGCGGCGACGCCACGCTGGGCATGTCGCTGATCGAAAGCCTTGTGGAGCAGTTGAACGGCCACATGACCGTGGAAGGCGGACCACGGGGCACCCGCTACCACATCCGGTTCAAGACCCGCTGAGCGCTCCGTCCGCGGCGGGTGGCACCCGCTACCCTTTCGCCAGATCGGCCTCCACCTCCTCGGTGAGGTCCATGTTGTGGTACACGGCGTTCACGTCATCGTCCTCATCCAGCATGTCCACCAGCCGCATCACGTTGCGCGCGGTGGTCAGGTCGGCGGGAACGGTGCTCAGGGCGAACCGCTTGAGCTCCGCGCTCTTCACCTCGATGCCCAGGGCATCCAGCTTCTGTTGCATCTGCCCGAAACCGGTGAAGGGCACATAGATGTGGAAGCCGTCCTCTTCGCGCACCACGTCGTCGGCTCCGGCATCGATCGCCTCCATTTCGAACTCGTCGGCGTCACGGCCTTTCAGGGCGGCGTGTTCCACGACGAATTCGCCCTTGCGCTCGAACACGTGGGCCAGCGACCCGCTGGTGCCCAGGCTCGCCTCGCATTTGCTGAAGAAGCTGCGCACGTTGCCCACCGTGCGGTTGGGGTTGTTGGTGCTGGCGTCCACGAACACGGCGATCCCGCCCGGGGCATATCCTTCGTAGGTGGCTTCGCTGTAATCGGCCTCGCCCCCACCGGCGGCTTTCTTGATCGCGCGTTCGATGTTGTCCTTGGGCATGTTGGCCCCGCGCGCGTTCTGGATGGCCACCTTCAGGCGGCTGTTCGCCTCGGGGTTGGGTCCGCCGGCCTTTACGGCCATGGCGATCTCCTTGCCGATGCGGGTGAACATCTTGGAGAGCTTGGCGTTGCGCGCGAAGATCTTGTGCTTGCGTTTTTCGAAGATGCGGCCCATGGCGTGCGCCGAAGCCCGGCGTAGGCGTGTGGTCGGTGAAAGGGGCCCAAAAATAGGGCGGGCCCCGACGTGTCGGAGCCCGCTCGGGCTTCAACGATGCCCCTGTCGCGTTAGTTGAAGCCGATGAGCGTCAGCCCCACGTTCACCGGGGTGAGTTCCGGCCCCGTGCCGTCCTCGAAGAGCGGGGTGAGGGCGTATTCGGCGAAGAGGTTCAGGCCGCCGTAGCCGATGCGCACCGACGCGGCCAGGCGGTAGGGTAGCAGGTTGTAGGAACCACCGCTGCGCTGTTTCACCGTCTCGCCTTCCTGACTGAATTTCTGCTTGTACATGGTGTCGAAATACCATGAGCCGATCACCCCCACGGCGACATGCACGTTGTGCCTGCGATCGTACGTCATGCTGGTGCCGCCCGCGATCTCGGCGCTGGAAGGGAGCGGCGCGCGCTTGGTGTTGAACTCGAGCATCAGGGGCATGCGCAGGCCGGTCTGGCGCAACTTGTTCTTCTTGTAGTGCGGATCGTCCACCTGCACGGCGTACGTGGAGTCGCCGTCGTAACCCAGCGCCACGTTGTTGGTCAGGCGGTAGTTGCACCACTCGAGGCCCAGGCCGGTGAGCAGCCCCGCGTGGTGCGAGCCGAACTCGATCTTCTGCTCCATGAAGTTGATGGCCACGAAGCGCGAGCCGCCCGTCTCCAGCTCCATGAAGCTTTCGGCGCTGTCCAGTTCGAAGCCGCCCTCGGCGTTCACCCAGTTGTTCAGTCCCAGATCAAGGCCGCTCCAGTAGGTGAAGGCGTTGCGGCGCTCGCGTCGGAGTTCCTTGAGCTTTTCGCCGACCTGCTCCTCGGTGGAGATCGTGTCGTGCCTCGGTTCGGTGAGGATCGTGAGGATCTTGTGCTTCAGCTCCAACCGGAGGGTGTCGTAGCCATCGTGGATCCCGGCGCTGTCGCCCATCTCGGTGATCGCGATGCCGCTGGTGGAGATCGTCAGGGCATGCTGGTCGTTGTTCTCCCGGGCCGGGATGGTGTCGTTCTGGGCGATGGCCGGCATCGGGAGCAACAGCACGAGGGTCGTCAGTGGTTTCATGGTCGGTCCGTTCATGGATGTGACGGGCGGGCGACCGGTTTGTTACAAAGCAGAACGTCCCGTTCCCGGGACGTTCGTACCGTTCGGTCAATGGCTCATGCCTGCGGCCTGAAGACCAGGTGCAGGTGGGTGGTCTTCCACGTGCCCTGGGGGTTCTCGCCCACGTCGATGCGCGCGAGCTTGCGCAGCACGTAGTCCAGCAACGCCTTGTTCGCGCTCTGGCACTCAAGCACCCGCACGCGCCCTTCGTTGTTGATCACGAAAGCCACGGTCACCTCGCCGAGCATGGCGGAGGGATCGCGCTCGAGCCAGGGGAAGGTGAGGTATTTGTTGAGCTGCCGGTCCAGCACGCGCTCCAGGTCCGTGCGCTGATCGGAAGGGCCGGTGCCCGTTCCGGTGAAGGGGGACGCCGCGCGGGCGTAGCCCATGGTGAAGACGGTGCAGAGCATCAGGGCGATGCGGGTGATCGTGGTTTTCATGGTGATCTCGGTTTTCGATCGTGGGACGGAGGCGGCCGCCCCGCAGTTACAGGATGAGGGGTCGATCGTGATGAGCGGTGGGGTCGCGATGATGGGCGGTGCGCCTCAGCGCCCCGTGCTGGCCGTGAGCGCCAGGTTATCGCCCAGTGCCAGCCTGAACCGGCGGCGCTTTTCGCCGTCATGTTGTACGGTGAAGCCGGCTTTGTCGCCGCTGATGGCTCCGAGGCCCTTGTCCACCAATGCCACGGCATCATCGTCACCCAGGGCGGTGAGGTCGTCCGGCCGGTCGAGCACCCGGGTGCGCAGGGTGGAGGTGAGCAGCTCGCCCATCGACATGGCGGTTCCATGCGCCCGCGGCGGGGCCTCCGCGAATTCCACCGGTGCGCCGGTGGTCGGTGGAACGGCCTTCACTTCGGCGACCAGGGGTGCATGCCGTGGTTCTTCCGCTCCCGGCCACCGGAGCGCGATGCGATCCACCGGGTGGATCAGTTCGCGTTGCACGCGATCGGCGACCATGGGCGGGTTGTTCTCCGTGGGGGACACGATGGACCGCGTTGCTTCGGACCGGTCGGGTCGGATCTCTTCCTGTTCAGGCACCTGCTCTTGGGCCGGACGATCGGGAAGCGTGGGCCTGGTCTGCTCCGTCTTCCGTGTACCGGCCACCCGGGCCTCAGGCGCATCATCACGGCGCAGGGCCCACCACGCCAGTCCGGCCAGCAGCGCGATGCTCGCGGCGGCGGCGAAGCGGCGCCAGCCGCCCGCGATCGGGATCACGCGTGCCGTCTTCTTTTTCAACCTCGACCTGTCGGGGTACGACACGGCCGGCACCTCGATGCGCGCGCGCTGCATGAGGCGCCATGCTTGCGCGGCGAACGGATCGCGGTCCAGAAGGGCTTCCAAGGCCTTCACCTGGCCTGGGTCGAGATCTCCCTCGATCCGGGCCACGAGGAAGTCATCGAGCGTTCGCGCATCCGGTGTTCCCCGTGGCGGCAGGCTCCTCCTCAATCCGGCCTTTGGAGCGAATTCAACACGCTCGTCGGTGATCCTCGCATTGGGCGCCCGGTCGGGCACCAGGTCGGGGTGGGCTTGCAGGAAGGCATCGAGCACGCGCTCCTCATCGGGTGAAAGCCGCCCCTCCAGCCGGTCCAGCAGCCAGGCCTCGTAGTTGGTCCGATCGATCCGCCTCATAGCACGCCCTCCAGTTGTCCGATGAAGTTCTTCAGCGCGGTGCGGCCCCGGTAGATGTACACCTTCACCTGGTCGAGGCTCAGCCCGGCGATGCCGGCGATCTCCTCGTAGCTGTACCCTTCCAGGTCGCGCAGCAGCACCACGCTGCGCTGCACGGCGGGCAGGGTGGCCAGGGCCTGTTCCAGGATCTTCTGGAGATCGGGTTCGCCCTGCGCGGTCCAGCGGAGCTCCTCGTGGTGCTCCTCCATGCGCGTGCTGCGCGCGGCCTTGCGCACCTCGTCCACCATCACGTGATGGGCGGTGGTGAACAGATAGCTTTTCGCCTTCATGGGATCCACTTCATCCACCTTCATCCACAGCCGCGCGAAGCTCTCCTGCACCACGTCCTTCGCCCGGTCCACATCGCGCAGGTGCTTGAGCGCGAAGCGGTACACGCCGTCGCTGTGCGCATCCACGCAGCGGTTGTAGTCGTCAACGGTCATGCGCGCACTTGGGCCGTTTGGACATGGGACGGACCCGGGGAGCAAAAGTTACCACGCCCGGTGAAGCAACGGCCCCGGCCTCACCGCCGGGGCCGTTGCAAGGTGCCGGGATCCCTTACTCTTTCGCGAAGCTCTTGCGCAGGATGCGGCCATCGACCTCGATGGCCAGCAGGTAGATCCCCGTCTTGAGCGGGGCGACGTTGATCATGCCCTGTGAGGCCGCGGTGTTCAGCACTTCGCGACCGGTGTCGTCCATCACGCTCACCCGCGCGCCCGCCGTGTTGATCCCGGTGATGGTCAGCAGGTCGCGCGCGGGTACGGGCGCCAGCCCCAAGCCCGTCACCGGGGCCGCCTGGGCCACGCCGGTGGTGGCGTCCTCCAGGATCTCGAGCGTCCCGTCGATGGATGGGTTCAGCACCGTGTTCACGATGCCCGAGGGCCATTGCACGGTCACCTGATCGATGGCGGTGTCGTCGCCGAGGCCGAAGTGGGTGGTGAGGCTGCTCATGTCGCTGAAGCCGTCGCCGCTCTTCACGTCGCGGATCTGCGTGCCCATGGCGCTGGTGATGATGACGCGCGCGCCGATGCCGTTGCGGTTGCTGATCGTGCCGATGGTGTTCACCTTGAGCCAGTGGTTGCTGTTCCCGTCGTTCATGTACACGACGGTCCCGTTCACGATATCCAGGAAGCCATCGTTGTTCAGGTCGCCGATCGGGCCGTTGGCGGGCACGCTGGTCTCCGGGGTGAAGGTCATGTTGCCATTGTTCATCATCATGGCCCCGCCGCCCAGGATGTCCAGCCAGCCGTCGTTGTTGAAGTCGTGGGTGGTCCATTCGATCGACTGGCCGGAGAAGGTGTCGTAGCCCGAGCCGGCGGTGACGTTGGCGAAGCTCCCCAGGTCGTTGCGCATCAGCTTGTGGTAACCGCTTGAGCTGGTGCCCACCATCACGTCCATGTCGCCGTCGTTGTCGAAGTCGCCCCAGGCGCTGGACCAGGCCTGGTGGCCGTCGGCGAAACCAAGCCCCGGTGCCACATCGGTGAAGGTGCCGTCGTTGTTGTTGCGCATGAGGATGTCCGGCGGAGAGCTGCCGCACTTGGCCACGAACATGTCCAGGTCGTGGTCGTTGTCGTAGTCGGTCCAGATCGATCCGTAGTTGCCGCCATTGGGTCCCAGCCCGCCCTGGTTGAAGGTGAGGTTGCCCGTGCCGTCGTTGAGGTAGTAAACATTGGGCGCCACGTCGTGGCACACGAAGGCATCGAGGTGGCCGTCGTTGTTGATGTCCACGAAGTTGCTCCGCTGGGAGAAGACGTACTGCGGGAAGGACACCTCGGTGAACGCGGTGCCGCCGCTGTTGGCCACCATGAAGGTCACGCCGTTGCCGCCGCCATAGAGCAGGTCGTTGAAGCCGTTGGCGTCGATGTCGCCCGCCGCGATGCTCCAGCTGGCCGTGTTATCGGCCGTGGTGGTGCTGATGACCGTGTGAACGAATCCGCCGCCGGGTTGCTGGTGGTTGATGCTGATGGTGTTGCCGCCCGGGGCCACGATGTCATCGAGGAAGTCGCCGTTCATGTCCACCACGCAGATCGGGGTGTTCAAGGCGGTCACCGTCTGCGGGGTGAAGCTGATGGAGATGGGCAGGGGCGTGTTCTCGATCACCTGGAAATCGAAGCCGTCGTTGCTCCACCGGTTGTCGAAGGCGATGATGTAAGTGGTGCCGGCCGTGACGTTGAAGATCGCCTTGGCCAGGTAGCCGGTGCCCGAATCATCGTCGCCGGCAAGGCATACCAGTGCGGCGCATGTGCCGGTATAGATGTGCAGCCGCGTGTCGCCGCCGGTGTTGGCCGGCAGGTCGGTGGTCACCGTCAGGGAGAAGTCGCCCGTCGCGGTGTAGCTGTACCACTCGCCGGCGGTGGCTCCCGCGCCGCTGGGGGCGCATACCGGCGTGGGCACCTGGCTGCCGTTGATGGCGGCCACCGTGTAAGTGCCCGCGGTGATGGGCAGCGCCGTGCTGCATTGGTCCTGCGCACGGATGGCGAGCGCGGCACAGGCGAGCGTGGCAAGGGTCAAGGTCCTTTTCATGATGCGGATGGTGCGTTTCAGTCGCAAGGTGGTGAAAATTGGTGCTATCCGGCCGTGGGTCGGGGTGATGGCTCCTTCGTGGGGCGCTGTTCGTTCCGGCAAGGTCGGGCGCGGGCATCCACGGCGGTGTCGCAACGGCGCGGGAAGATGCACCAACGGGGAGCATCGGCCACCACGATCCGCGTGAGCGGGAGGCGAGGAGGTCATCGGACACCCCAAAGACGTCGAAGTTCACCGGGTCGGTTGTCCGGCCGTGCCGGGTCTTTCGGCAACCTCCTTCCTCAAGCGCACGGTGGACATGCGCGGCTCCTTTCATCCGGCCAACCGGTGGCGATCTCCGCCGCCCATTGGCCGCACGCTCCCCTCGTTGACCGGACCAGCTTCTTGTAAGCATGCACCCCGGAGCGTTCCATTGATGCGAGAGCGATCGAACGGCTCGCGCGGCTTCTTCAAGGCCATATCCGCATCTTGACCGACGAGATCTCGCCTTGGTCCGCCTCTTCGCTCCTGGCCGTGGTTCCCCCGGGATGCGCCATTTCGCAGCAGTTGACCGCCCGGATGCCTACCCGACCGGGTGGAGGGCATCCCTTCGGTGTGCTTGATGATCGGGGCGGTGGGATCGATCAGGCGGGATCCCTGATCCCGCCGGTTGGTTCGTTACTCAGGATAGCCGGAACCTCTTCTTGAAAAGCTCGTTCGCCGCCTCGTTCAACATCTCCTGCAGGTCATCCCTTCGCCGCTGATCGACGCGCACCTTTCTGTAGCTCCTGTTCACGATCCTTTCCTGCATCACCAGCATCGAAAGGCTGCAGTTCCACATGATCCAGTCCTTCGCTTCTTCGTGATCCAGATCGCTGGCCAGCAGATACCGCATGTGTTGGTCGAAGGTGAAGCGGTCGAAGCACTCAGGGTCGGCTTCCATCGCGCGTTGCCAAGCTTCGACACGATCGTCGTCCATGTGAGCCAAGGTATGGGACAGGTTCAGGTCGTTGCTCGCGGCGGCCCCGGCGCCGCCACCAGCAGGTAGACTACCACCGCCACCGTCGCGCAGCCGGTGATGAGAAAGGCCACTTCCGGTCCGAAGCGGTACCACAACAGCCCCGTGAGCGAACTGGCCACCAGGGCACAGATGCTCTGGAAGCCCGCGAAGAAACCGATGGCCGTGGCGGTATCGCCCTTGTCGGCCACCGTGGCGATCCAGGCTTTCGAGATGCCATCGGTGGCGGCGGCGTAGAGACCATAGAGCAGGAAGAGCGCACCGTAGTACACGATGCCCGCCTCGCGTACCATCCCCAGGTACACGACGGCGAAGGCCACGAGGCCCGCGAGCAGCGTGGGCTTCAGTCCGATGCGATCCGCCAGATGGCCCAGCGGGAAGGATGCCGCGGCGAACACCAGGTTATAGAAGATGTACACGCCGATCACGCCGGTGTCGCTCAGGCCGGCGCTCTTGGCACGCAGCAACAGGAAGGCATCGGCGCTGTTGAAGAGCGCGAAGGCCAGCAGGCCGATCGTCAGCCGGCGATACGCGGCGGGCGCGCGCTTCCAGTAGCGCGTGAAGGCGAAGAAGGAGGCGTTGGCCGGGTTCTGGCGCGGCGTGGGGATGCGGTCCTTCACCAGGAACGAGAGCGCGATCGCGACCAGTCCGGGAAAGAAAGCCAGGAAGAACAGCGTGCGGTAATCCTCCGGACGGAAGCAGAGATAGAGCAGCGCGAGCGACGGACCGATCACCGCGCCGACCGTATCCATCGAGCGATGGAAGCCGAACACGGCGCCCTTGGTACGCGGCGTGGCTTCATCGCTCAGCATCGCATCGCGCGCCGCGTTGCGCACGCCCTTGCCCAGCCGGTCCAGCGTGCGCGCGCAGAAGACCCAGAGCGGCGCGGCGAAGAGCGCCATCATCGGCTTGGCGATCGCGCTCATCGCATAGCCCACCTGCACGAAGGGCGCGCGGCGGCCCAGCAGGTCGGAGCGATGCCCGAAGTAGCCCTTGGTCAGTCCGGCCGTGGCTTCGGCCAGTCCTTCGAGGATGCCGATCAGCAGGGCCGAGAAGCCGATGCTGCTCAGGTAGATCGGCATCACCGGGATCAGCAGCTCGCCGGCCGCATCGTTGAAGAGGCTGATGAGCGCCAGCAGCCGGACGGTGCGCGTGATGGCCTTGAACATCGGGGCGAAGGTCTTGATCGCCCGGCGACGGCCCGCCGCGGATGTGTTCCGCCGATGCCGCCCTCCGCACGGTCGGCCAATGTCGATCCATGCACCATGGGGACCATGGACCTGCGCATGCTGTTCCACGAGCGATCCCGCTCCTCACATGGAAGTTGTGCGTTCCCGCTGGCGCGACCCCTGCTTCTTGCCGTTCCTTTGCCCCCCAAACGACAACACTTCCATGCGACACATTCCCCTCCTCCTGCTCTTTCCCCTGGCCGCCACCGCCCAGCCGATCCTCGAATACGCCAACGTGGACCTGATGGGCAAGACCTACCCGCTGCACCTCATGACCGACCCCGGCAGCAGCGACCCCAACCTCGATGGCGCCAACGTGACCTGGGACTTCAGCAGCGCCACGCTGCAGATGGACGCAGCCACCTGCTCCTTCGTGGATCCCGGCTCCACCCCCTACGGTGCGAGCTATCCCACGGCCAACCTCGCGCAGAGCGTCACCTACCTGGGCACCACCGGTTACACCTACTTCAACCTGATCCCCGCCCGGCTGGACATGCTGGCCGAGGGCATCGGAAGCGGCGATGAGACCATTTACACCGATCCGAAGACCCCGCTGGAGTTCCCCTTCAGCTACCCCAACTACTTCATCGACTACTTCACCTACGACGGCACCAACTACAGCGTGAGCCGTGCCTACATGGGCTACGGCACGGTGATCCTGCCCACGGGCATCGACAGCAACGTGGTGAAGATGGCCAGCACCAGCGGCGCGATCACCTTCTTCCGCAGCAACCCCGTGGAGCCCCTGGTGCAGATCGAGGACGACGGCACCGTGATCGTGTGGGGCGATGCGCAGGTGGGGATCGAGGAGACCGGATCGACCACCTCGCTGAACGCCTTCCCCAACCCGGTCAGCGATGCGGTGGCCGTCACCGGCCTTGCGCCCAACGCGCCGTGGCAGCTGCTGGATGCCGCGGGCCGCGTGCAACAAAGCGGGGTGCATCAGCAGGGTGCGCTGCAGATCGACCTGTCGGAGCTCCCCTCCGGGCCCTATGTGGTGAAGTCCGCCGGAAGCACCGTGCGCGTGGTGAAACGCTGACCCGATCGCTCCAAAGAACAGAAAGCCCCGGCCTGGTCCGGGGCTTTCGCATGGAAGGGTGATCGACCCGACCAATACCACCCGCCCACCCCGGCACGTTCTCTGCCCACTGACACGCCGCTGTTGACGATCGTGCCCGCCGCCGCCGCGGTCCCGCTTCCAACGCCGGTAGTTTTCGAGCTTGCCCTTCATGCGCCTCATCCGAAGGATCGCCCTGGTCGGCGCCGCGTTCGTGGTGCTCGCCTTCACCGCGCTGCTGGTGCTGGCCCGCGTGTACGACGCCGAAGCCAAGGCCAGCCTGCTGGGTGCCCTCAACAGCCACCTCTCTTCCCCGGTCAGCGTGAACAGCATGGACCTGACCCTGGTGGATCGCTTCCCCATGGCCTCCATTCACCTGCGCGACGTGCTGGCCCGCGATGCGGACCCTGCGGGGCTCGACACCCTGCTCTTCGCCAGGGACCTCTACCTCGAGTTCAGCCTGCTCGACCTGTTCCGCGGCGACTACGGCGTGGACCGCGTGCATGGCGAGCACGTGACGTTGCACGCCGCGCTGGACAGCACCGGCCGCCGCAACTGGGTGATCTGGAAGGCGGACAGCGCCACCACCGGGGCCGGCTTCAGCCTGGACCGCGTGACGCTCGAAGACCTGCGGGTCCGCTTCCGCGACGGGCGTTCGGACCTGGTGGTCCTGGCCGGCAGCGAGCGCTTCCAGCTGGGCGGCTCGTTCGCCGATGCCGGCAACCGCTTGCGCGTGAAGGGCGACGCGCACCTCGTGCATTGGCGCGATGGAGCCACCACCGTGTTGAGCGACCGCACCGCCGACCTCAAGGCGGCCCTGGCCTTCGGCGGAGCGGACGGTGCGCTGCGCATCGAACACGGCGAACTGCTCTGCGGCGATGTGCCGCTGGCCTTCTCCCTCGCCCTCGTGCCCGGCGAAGGAAGCGACCTGCTCGACCTGCGCGCCAACGGCCTCGGTCTGGACCTGGCCGAAGCCGTCCAGCTGCTGCCCGACGGTGTCAGGCGAACGCTCGATCGCTACGGCTTGAACGGCGAGGTGGACCTGGCGCTCAGCTACACGGGGCCGATCGACCCGGGGCCGTCGCTTTCCGTGGGCCTCACCGTGCGCGACGGCCGCATGCGTGAGCGCCGCAGCGGCGTCACCCTGAACGCCATCAAGGGCGAATGCGCCTTCGACCTCACGCCCAGGGGCGGTCTGGCGCGCCTGCTGGTGAAGAACTTCAGCGCGCGCGCCGCCAGCGGCACCATCGCCGGATCGTGGGACATGATGGGGCTGAAGAACGCCCCGCTCAAGGCGCGCCTCAGCGGCGACATCGCCCTGGCCGATCTGCTGCACTTCGCCCGCGTGGATACGCTGGAGCAGGTGGCCGGCCGCCTCGCCGCCGACGTGCGCATCGATGGCCGCGTGCGCGACGTGGCGGACGTGAAAGCCACCGACCTGCGCGCGCTGAGGATTGGCGGCACGGCCCGTCTTTCGGACGCGACGCTGAAGATGAAGGGCATCCGCCACGCCGTAACGGGCCTGAACGCCACGCTGTCCCTGGATGGCAACGACGCCCGGGTGCAGGAGCTGGGCTGCAGCGTGCAGGGTAACGCGATCGCGCTCAGCGGCGAGCTGCGCGACCTGATGCCCTACCTGCTCTTCGACGACCAGCCGCTGCGCATCGTGGCGCAAGGCGCCTCCCCGCACATCGACCTGGGATCGCTGCTCACCACGACGGACGCGCGAGCCGGCGGCGACTATGCGTTGCGCCTGCCGGCGCTCGTCGAGCTCGACCTGCGGGCTTCGGTGGACGAGCTGGTCTTCGAGCGATTCACCGCCACGGGCATCACCGGCACCATCGTGCTGAAGGACCGCGTCCTGACGGCCTCGCCGGTGATGTTCAGCACCGCCTCCGGAGGCGTGCTGGGTTCGATGGGGCTCGATGGGCGGAGCGCGGACGCATATCCGCTCACCATCGACGCCACCGTGAAGGACATCGATGTGAAACAACTCTTCGCTGAATTCCAGGAGTTCGGGCAGGGCTTCATCACCTCGCACCACCTCAGCGGCACGGCCACGGCTCAAGTGGTCTTCACGGCCCCGCTTTCAACGGCGATGCGACTGGACCTGGACCACCTGCGCTGCGCGGTGGACGTGTCGATCGACGATGGGAGCATCGTGGGACACCAGCCGCTGATGGAGGTGGCCACCTACGTGAAGGACAACAAACTGGTGGCGCCCTTCGTGAACCTGGAGGAGCTGCGCGCGCGTCTTGCCGACGTGCGGTTCGCCCACCTGGAGAACCGCATCGAGATCCGCGACCGGCAGGTGATCATCCCCGCCATGCTGGTGCAAAGCAGCGCCATGGACATCGAGCTCAGCGGCACCCACGGCTTCGACGACCGGATCGACCACCACATCAACTTCCGGCTTGGCGAGCTGTTCCGCAACGGAACACCGGAGGATGAATTCGGTCCGGTGATCGACGACGGCACCGGCCTGCGCGTCTTCCTGCACATGCATGGGCCGGCCGGCGCGCCGCGGTTCGAGACCGATGGGGCCGCCGCAGCGCGACGACGCAGCGCCCAGGTGAAGGAACAGACCGCCGAACTGCGCTCCATCCTGCACAACGAGCTGAACCTCTTCAAGAAGAACGACGAGGCGACGCCCGCCCCATCCGCCGCGCCCGCGCCGCGCTTCGACGTGCAATGGAGCGAGGGCGACACCGCCCGCTCCGAGGTGAAGCGACCGAGGAGGAAGGGCCTCGGCCGGCTGCTGAACGAGGAGGAGGAGGAGAAGGAGGTGATCCAGGTGGAGGAGCGGTAGGTCATTTCACACCGGTCCACGGGGGGCGGCATCGTGCGGGATCGGTCCGCGCCATGGGACCACCGCATTGCGCTTGGGTCGCGTCGTCGCGGTCCGATCCACCGGCATGCTCCGTGGCTCCGCGTGGTCCTTCCCCGCGACACGGCCCGATCCCCGATCTTCACCGCCGTCCGCGCACGGCATGGACCTCTACTCCCGAAAACAACGCTGGAAACTGGTGCTGGCCAGCATCGCGATCCTGATCGTGGGCGCCTCGCTGTACTACAGCAACCGCATCGTGAACAAGGTGCGCGAGGAGGAGCGGCGCAAGGTGCGCGTCTGGGCCGAGGCGGTGAAGAGCCGCGCCCAACTGGTGAACTACACCGACAGCCTCTTCGACCGCCTGCGCGTGGAGGAACGCAAGAAGGTGGAGCTCTGGGCCGAGGCCTCCCTGCGCCTGGTGAGCAACAGGCCCGGCGATCTCACCTTCTACCTGAAGGTGGTGCAGGATAACACCACCGTGCCGGTGATCATCACCGACGCGGCCGGGAAGGTCAAGTTCCACCGCAACCTGGACGCGGGCATCGCGCGGGACAGCGTGCGGCTGAAGGACGAGGTGGCCGTCATGGCGAAGCTGCATCCGCCGGTGGAGATCGCCATCGACGCGCGGCAGAAGCAGTTCCTCTACTACAAGGACTCGAAGGTGTTCACCCAGCTGCAGCAGGTGATGGACGGCATCATCGGCTCCTTCATCAGCGAGACGGTGATGAACCAGGCCGCCGTGCCGGTGATCCTCACCGACAGCACGCGCGCGCGCGTGGTCGAGAGCGGCAACGTGGACGAGCGGGTGATCGCCGACACGTCCGGGTTGCGCGAGCGCATCGGCCAGATGGCCTCGGAGAACCCGCCCATCGCCGTGGACCTCGCCGGCCGCGGCCGCCATTGGATCTTCTACCAGGCCTCGATGGTGATCACCCAGCTGCGCTACTACCCCTACGTGCAGCTGCTGATCATCGGCCTCTTCCTGCTGGTGAGCTACGCGCTCTTCAGCATCTTCCGCGCCGCCGAACAGGACCAGGTGTGGGTGGGCATGGCCAAGGAAACGGCGCACCAGCTGGGCACGCCCCTCAGTTCCCTCATGGCCTGGGTGGACCTGTTGAAGGAGCGCGGCACCGATCCGGCATCGATCGCCGAGATGCGCAAGGACCTGGACCGCCTGGAGGTGATCACCGAGCGGTTCAGCAAGATCGGCGCGGGGCCGGAACTGGCCCCGGAAAAGCTCTACCACACCCTGCGCGCCACGGTGCTCTACCTGCGGCCGCGCATGCCCAGCAAGGCCGCCATCGAGGTCAACACGCCCTCCGATCCGGACATGCTCGTGCCGCTGAACCGGCCCCTGTTCAGCTGGGTGATCGAGAACCTGATCCGCAACGCGGTGGACGCGATGGAGGGCGAAGGCAGCGTGTCCATCGACATCGTGCATGAAGGCCATCAGGTGCATGTGGACGTCAGCGACACCGGCAAGGGCATTCCCGTGGCGCAGCACCGCACCATCTTCGAGCCCGGCTTCACCACCAAGAAGCGCGGCTGGGGCCTGGGCCTCTCGCTGGGCAGGCGCATCATCGAGAACTACCACCACGGGCGCATCTTCGTCAAGCGATCGGCGCCGGGAAAGGGCACCACCTTCCGCATCAGCCTGAAGGCCTGAAGCCGGGCCGGTGCCGGATCGCCACCGATCATGTCCGGGCTTTACTTCCACATCCCCTTCTGCCGCAAGGCATGCGCGTATTGCGATTTCCACTTCAGTACCTCGCAACGCACGAAGGACGACGTGCTGCGCGCGATGCACCGGGAGCTGGAGCAACGCGCCGGCGAGATCGGGGGCGATCCGGTGGGAACGATCTACCTCGGCGGGGGAACGCCCAGCCTGCTGGAGCCGGAACGGATCGACGCGCTCATCGGGCAAAGCCGGCGGCTGTTCGCGGTGGAAGCGAACGCCGAGGTCACCCTCGAAGCGAACCCGGACGACGTGACGGCCGAACGCATCGCGGCGTGGAAAGCCATCGGCATCACCCGCCTGAGCGTCGGCGTGCAGAGCTTCCGCGAGGAAAGGCTGCGCTTCATGGGCCGCGCGCATGACGCCGCGCAAAGCACGCGATCGCTCGAGTTGATCGCCGCGGCGGGCTTTGCCTCCTGGACCCTGGACCTGATCTACGGCCTTCCACGGATGACCCTGGAAGAATGGGACGGGCAGCTCGCCACCGCGTTCTCCTTCCGGCCACCGCACCTTTCATCCTACGGCCTGACGGTGGAGGCAAAGACCGCCCTGGCCCATCGCGTGAAGACCGGCCAGGTGATCATGCCCGGCGATGCCGACCTGGCCGCGCAGTTCGAGCGACTGATCGCCCGCGCGGAGGAAGCCGGGCTCGTGCAGTATGAGATCAGCAACTTCGGCCGCGAGGGACACTTCTCCCGGCACAACACCGGCTATTGGCGGGGCGTGCCCTACCTGGGGATCGGGCCCGGCGCGCATTCCTTCGACGGGGCAAGGCGGCGATGGAACGTGGCGCACAACATCCGCTACGCTTCGGGCGTGATGAAGGGTGATCGCTACTGGCAGGAAGAGGTGCTGACACCGGCGCAACGCACCAACGAAATGCTCATGACCGGCCTGCGCACGATCTGGGGCGTTGAGCTGGCCCGCCTGCCGGTGGACCCGCTGGAGCAGAACGCGATCCTGGTGCGGCACTACATCGACCGGGGCGACCTGCGGCACGAGCACGGCCGTTTGGCGCTCACCCGCGCGGGTCGCAACTTCGCCGATCGCATCGCCTCCGACCTCTTCGTCACCGCATGATCGCCGAGATCGAGCACCACGGCCGACGCTTCCGCGTGGACCTGTCCAGGCCCATCGACCTGTCGATCCCCCTGCATGATGGCACCCCGCAGGTGCGCGCATGGGGCGTGGACCGCGTACGCATGGAACCGGTGATCTGGAAGGGTTCGCCCTGCCTGGTTAGGGAGGGCGCGCCGACCAACTTCCGGAACATCCTCTTCAACCCGCACGGCCACGGCACCCACACCGAGTGCGTGGGGCACATCACCCCGGAGATCCATCCCGTGGGTCCCCTGCTCAAGCGCCATTTCTTCACCGCTCAGCTGATCACGGTGCGGCCCGAGGAGCGCAGGATGGCGGATGACAAGGTGGACCGGCTCATCACCCTGCCGCAGCTGCGCGAGGCGATCGCGGAGAAGCCCGCCGAGGCCCTGGTGATCCGCACCCTGCCCAACACCCCCGACAAACGGTCGCGCGACTGGTCGGGCGCCAACGCCTGTTACCTGGAATCCACCGCGGCGGCCTGGCTGCGCAGCATCGGCGTGCTGCATCTCCTGCTGGACCTTCCAAGCGTGGACCGCGAAGAGGATCAAGGAGCGCTGGCCGCGCATCACGCCTTCTGGGACTTTCCCCGGACGGTGGACCTCGATCGCACCATCACCGAACTGCTCTTCGTGCCGGACGAGGCGCGCGACGGCGACTACCTGCTGGGGATCCAGCTGCCGCATGTCATGAACGACGCCGCGCCCAGCAGGCCGGTGCTCTACGCGCTGCTGTGATGGACATCGAGCGGTTCCGTTCGTACTGCCTCGCGAAACACGGCGTCACCGAGGACCTGCCCTTCGGCCCGGACACCCTGGTGTTCCGCGTGAAGGGGAAGATCTTCGCCCTTTGCGACGTGAACGAATTCGACGGCATCAACCTGAAGTGCGATCCCGAGAAGGCCGTTGACCTGCGCGAACGGCATGAAGGCATCACCCCGGGCTACCACATGAACAAGAAGCACTGGAATACCGTGGCCACCGACGGCCGCGTACCCGACAAGCTGATCCTTGAGCTGGCGGACCACAGCTACGAGCTGGTGGCGGGCCCCGGCCGCTGAACCGCGAGGCGGCCGCGGATCGCTACCTTGGTGATCCGATCCACTGATCCACTGATGCACTGAACATCCATGGAACGCCTCAACCCCTGGCGCCTTGTGCTGAGCTACTTCTTCCGCGGCATCCTGCTCACCGTGCCCATCGCGGTGATCGGCGTGGTGTTGTGGAAGGCGCTGGTCTTCCTGGACACGATCATTCCCTACGAGATCCCCGGACTGGGGCTGCTCACCCTGCTGGCCGGGGTCACGCTCATTGGTTGGATCGGAAGCACGGTGCTCTACCAGCCGGTCGCCGACTTCGGCAACGAGGTGCTGCAGCGCATCCCCCTGCTCAAGACCTTTTATGACGCGCTGAAGGACATGGTGGAGGCGCTGGTGGGCAGCAAGAAGAAGTTCGATCGGCCCGTGCTGGTGCGCATGGTGCAGGGCAGCAACCTGGAGAAGCTGGGCTTCATCACCCAGGACGACCTGAGCCTGCTGGGGATCGCCGCCGGCCGCGTGGCCGTGTATCTCCCGCACAGCTTCGCCTGGAGCGGCAACCTCTACATCGTGCCCACCGAGAACGTCACCCCCTTGAACGCCCGCGCCGGCGACGTCATGAAGTTCATCGTGAGCGGCGGCGTGGCGGGGGTGGACGACGAGCATTCCCAATGAACCACGCGGCGCGGCACGTTCGTTGCCATGCCGCGCCGCCCGAACCGACCTCCCATGCGCTTCACCCTCTTGCTTTCCGGTCTGCTGGCGGCCCTGACCGCCCCGGCCCAGACCCGCGTGCATCAGACCACCTTCACCTTCAGCGACGGCGCCCACCCCACCTTCATGGTCGAGTTCGAGGATGCCGACGTCGGCGACGTCGAGAGCTGGTACAGATCCCAGTTGAAGGACATCAGCAAGGACGTGGAAAGCAAGAAGGAGATCCGCGCCACCGGCGCGCGCGTGCCGGCCATCTCGCCCGACACCATCACCGTGCTGTGCAAGGCCGAGAAGCCGCGCAAGGGACTGCCCGTGGCCCTGCATCTGGCCTTCATGGTGAACGGCGGCTGGGTGGCGGGCGCATCGGACAAGCGCCAGGCGGAAGCCGCGCACGACTTCGCCTACACGAAGGCCGTCGCTTTCAAGAAGCATGTGCTTCAACTCAAGCTGGAGGAGGCCGAAAAGACCCTCGGTCGCCACCAGGCCGAACTGGCCACGCTGGAGAAGGACCATCGACGCTACGAGGACGGCATCACCAGGAACCACGAGAAGGGTACCGAGGCCGCGGCCGACAAGGTGCAGGAGGAAGGCCGGCTCCAGGCGAACGAGCAGGCCGTGCGCACCAAGCAGGCCGAACTGGCAGGCGCCGCAAGCGGCGCGGCCGCGGAAGAGCTTCAGGACCTGCTCAAGGAACAGGAGCGGCTCAAGGACCGCATCGAACGCCTGGGCAACGACGTGAGGAACGCCGAGGAGCACGTGAAGGACCTGGAATACGCCATCCAGAAGAACCTGGAGGACCAGGAGGCCAAACGCGCCACCATCGAGAAGCAGACCGCCGTGGTGGAGGAACTGCGCACGGCGGTGGCCTCGGTGAACTGATCATCCGGGGCATCGGCATCGCGGCGGCCCGCCCGGCGGGTCGATCACGCCGGCGATGACCAACGGGAAGGCCGGATACCTTCGGGGCAGCGCCGCCGTCCGCATCAAGGCGTTCGATGAATGCGCTCCCGCGCCCACGCCCTGCTGCTGCTGCACGTCGCCGTCTTCATCTGGGGCTTCACCGGCATCCTCGGCAAGCTGATCGAGCAACCCACGCTGCAGCTGGTCTACACGCGCACGGTCATCGGCCTCCTGGGCATGCTGGCCGTGGCGCTGTGGATGCGACGATCGCTGTCGCCGCGGGGGCCGGATGTGCGCACCTACCTGCTCACGAGCCTGATCATCACCGCGCACTGGATCACCTTCTACGGCGCGATCAAGATGGGTACCGCCAGCATCGCGGCGGCCTGCCTCAGCACCAGCACGGTCTTCACCGCGCTGATGGAGCCCTTCTGGTTCAAGCGCAGGATCCGTCGTTATGAAGTGGTGCTCGGCCTGGTGGTGATCGCCGCGCTGCTCCTGATCTTCGGCATCGAGACGAAGTTCCGTCTGGCCATCGCCGTGGCCACGCTCAGCGCGCTGCTCAGCGCATGGTTCAACGTGGTGAACGGCGTGCTGGTGAACCGCGGCGAGGCCCTGCGCATCGGCTTCTATGAGATGCTCGGCGTGGTGGTGGTGATGGGTCCGCTGGCCTGGTGGTCCGGCGGACTTCCGCCGCCGCTCTGGACGCTGCCTGCCGATCAGGTCACCTACCACCTCGTGCTGGGGCTGGTCTGCACCACCTTCGCCTTCGTCGCCGGCATCGTGGTGATGCGGCAGCTCTCGCCCTTCACGGTGATGCTCACGGTGAACCTGGAGCCGATCTACACCATCCTGATCGCGCTGCTGATCTGGGGCGAAGAGGAACGCATGCACGTCGGCTCCTACCTCGGCATCGCATTGATCCTCGCCTGCCTCTTCCTCAATGGCTGGTGGCAGAAACGACGCTCGGTCAGGGAGACGGCGGTGCCGGAGCCGCTGGGGCAGGGGTGAGGGATCTTGCGCGTACCTTTCCTGCCAGGCCGTGACCATGAAAGCAAGAGCGATCGGGGCCGTTGCATTGACAGCCACTCTTGTCGTTATTGGCCGCGCACAACATCTCTACGACCCCTACTCCATCGCGATCGGATCCACTTTCCCTTTCACCGAACTATCCAGCAATGGACTTGGAACGGCTTTCGATGGGGAATACATGGTCTTCACCGATGAAGTGTTCTGGTCTCATTTGGGCGTCGGAACGATCTGGTTGAAGATCGAGGTGGTCTCGTTCCCGTTCACCCCACATCTCAATGGGCACCTGACGGTAGGCGAACGGACCTTGTACATGCCCGAGCCTGCGAGTTATGGACAGAACCCGGGATCTGGTCATTGCAGCGGGTGGGCATGGAACACCTACCAATCCCCGGCCCAGGAACGGCGGCTGATGCGCACGCACCTCGCGGAAATGGAAAGCGGCGTGAACGGCCCCCAAAGTTGGATGGCCGCGTTGAGTACGCACATGTTCGACACAGGCGGCCTGTTCCAGGCCAATTGCGATGGACAGGGTAGAACGGAGTTCCCGCATACCGTTCTGAAGCACACATTGTACTTGAAGCAGGACGAAATCCTGATCGATTCCCTGAGCTGGGTGTATGACCACACGCGGGGAAGGATGAAAAGGTACCCCTTTACCGACAACACCACCGCAGGACTGCCTCAGCATCATGACGTCACCTTCAGACCTGTATTCCGGCATGATCCGAATGGACATCCGTACAATGCAAGTTCGAACGCGTCCTGGGTCATCGATCCGACCGGTGGGACAGCGAATTACTTCATCCCCACATCCTTTGAGGAGGTCGCCGGAGTGTTGCTCTATCCGCCTGCTGGATCCGTAGGCAGTACGACGTTCGATCCGAGCGGCCTCAACAATGGGTATCTCCACCCGGCCCCTTATGTACTGCTGGAAACTCCTGCTCTGAACGCAACGGGGGTGCATTATGCCGGATATGATGCGGACGGAGAGTTGGTCAACAATGGTGGGAATGCCGGCATCGAGCACGATTATGTGATCGACAGGCCCATCGACCTGCGGCTGATCAACCCCGGGGAGAAGATCATTTACAACCCGTCGGAGGTCGACATTGATATCACCGGAACCTATGCCGGCCAACCGCTTGTATTTCCCTCCGGCTACACGTTCAAGACCGTGCATGGATCGCATTCACCGTTCAGCGCCGTTGAATCGATCGATCCGGATGGGATCTTCCCCCATCCCCTGCTCGCACCCGTTCCCAGCACGCTCGGCGCGGCAAGCTCGACCTATCGCGTCAAGACCGGAAGCACGCTGGTGATCCAGCCCTGCGTCACCCTCATGGATCTGGAGATCATCGTTGAGGTGGGCGGCACGCTCATCTATGATCCAAACCAGGTCAGCGGGAGCGGCTACATCATCACCGATGCAGGCGGAGATATCCAGACACCCTCCATGCCCCCGACGGACCACCCCTGCGTCGCCGAATGCTTCCAGGGAGGCTCGGTCGACATGGAAGTCGCGCATGCGGAGATCAGCACCAGCCAGACATGGTCGGTGGGAAGCATTCCGTTCGACTCGAATTCGAACGACGTACTGGTGATCGGTGGAACGGTCCGGATCACCACCGGCACCCACCTGGACGTCGAACCCGGGGTCAAGTTCGAGTTCGGACCCTATGGCCGGGTGATCGTGGATCGTGGCGCCCGGCTCAGCGCCGATGGGGTGACCTTCACCAACGCCTGCCACGCGATGTGGGAGGGTATCGAAGTGTGGGGCACGCGCGATCAATCGCAGGATCCGCTGGTCGGCAATGCGGACCAGGGCCTTTTCACGGCGCAGAATTGCACCTTCGAGAACGCGCGCGTGGCGGTGCTCGTGGGCCGATCGGGCGACCCGGATGGCCAGTTCAACGGCGGCGTCTTCCGACCAACGAACTGCGTGTTCCGGAACAATGGCATGGACGCGGACGTGAAGCCCACGCGCAACCTGCACGATGATGGCAACGGTGGCACCACCGAGTTCCTCAACCGCTGCCAGTTCCTGGACAACCAGTTCATCACCGACGAGCCTTTGATCGATCCGGCTTACCACGATGGCTATTTGAACCCCAGGGCACCCGAGCAGCACATCCGCATCGTGGGCACCAACGGCATCATCCTCTCCACCAACACCTTCACCAACCCGCCGTCGTCGGGCACGCCCTTCCTTCCGCACCTGCGCGGCTCGGGGATCCTCGCGGTGGATGCCATCATCGATCCCCGCTACAACAGCTTCAGCGGCTTCAGCGAGGCCATCTGGTGCATGCAGGGGAGCACGGAGAAGTTCCTCTCCGGTTCCCGCATCCGGTACAACAGCATCACCGACTGCCTGCACGGCGTCGTGACCACCGCCACCCAGTTCGACGAGATCGTGGGGAACACGATCGAACTGCCCATGAGCCCGCAGGTGGGTTATTCCGACACCGACCCCGACCAGGGCTATGACCATCCGGTGGGCATCTACACCCAGATGAGCCGCGAATTCCACATCGAGGGCAACACCATCACCGGCAGCGAGACGGATGGCTACACCCAATACAAGAGCTATGGCATGGTGATCAACCAGAGCAACTATGGCGACACGGATATGATGGGGAATGTGCATGAAACCAAGACCGCGGCGCTGATCCACATGAACACCATCGCCGGGGTGAACATCGCCATCCAATGCGAGGGCGCCAACCGCGGCATCCCCGGCACCGGCTCGGGCCTGATGATCGAATGCAACGTGTTCGAGAACGGCTCGCCCGGCGACGATCACTTCTCCAACCGCGACATCACCGTGGTGGGCAATTGGATCGATCTGGATGATGACATCCGGGGGACGCTGAGGGATCAGGGGGAGTGTTCTGACGTGAACCTCCAGGCCGGCAACCAGTTCTCTGGGCACAACGCCCTTGAACCCGAGCTGGAGCATCTGTTTTTCGATGACAATACGGAGTACTCTGATTTTCAATACAACGACCAGCAAAGCCATTTGCCGGTCGCCGTTGAAACGAGCCCAGTCGCCCTGAACGATTGTTCAGGCACTGATGAGCGGGTCTGTTTGCCGATCCTTGGATGCGATAAACCCTGCTTGATCGAGCGTGAGGGTGTACTGAAGAATCTGATCCAACAGTTGGAGGATTCGCTCGACAGTACCACGGACAGCCTGCTCGCCGCGTTGCTGGATCAGCAATTGGACCTGAAGCGTGCCCAACTCAAGATCACTTACAACAGCCAGGCGCGTTACGCGCTCGAATTCGAATATCTTGACAGCCTGCGGAGGATCTTTGGCAATGACGAAGGGTTGAGCAAACACCGCAAGTTGGCGCTGCTCTACTTGGAGAAGGGGCAATTGGGCGCGGTTGATTCATTGATCCAATTGATCATTGCCGAGGAAGGCACGACCAGCGACAATACGCTCCTGTTGCAGCTCAGCGCCGGCATCCGTTCCGGATCAGGGATCACCGATGAAGACGTGTTCGTGTTGAAGGGAATGGTGGAGAACGATCCATTCGGGGCGATGCCCCCCAAGGCGATCCTGAACCATGTGCGCGGAAAGCCCTATTCGCGGGTACCCTGGATGATCAATGACACCAGGCCGGGACTACGTGGAGCAGCGATCGACACAGGCGATCCAACGGAAGCCGGCGTTTTCATCTGGCCGAACCCTTCGAACGGCTGGCTTCAGGTCACCTCTTCTCAGCCGATCAACCGGATCTCCACGCTGACCGTTGACGGCCGATCGATGGACCTTTCGATCGAGGGATCTTCCATGCCTGTCGTGGTCGACCTGTCGCTGCTTTCGGCGGGAACGTATTTGCTCCGGGTCGAGTTGGTCGGGGATGTAGTGACGCGCAAGATCATCGTATTGTCGGACCGTGCGCCATGAGATCGCTCTGGCTCCTACTTATGGTCTGTGCACAATGGTGCATGGCACAGGGCGTACAGCGATGGAGCCGGACGTATGATGAAGCTAGTGCTACTGAACTGGTGGGTGGGATATGTCTGTTCAATGACACAAGCTATCGGATCGCCACTTCCTGGAACGGAGGCTCATTCGGCCACCTGACACCAACAGCGTTGAGCGCAGAGGGAGATACGCTTTGGAGAAAGCCGACGATCAATTTATCCGGGACTTTCGAGGGTGGGATATCCCATACGGTGGAGCGAAGGTCCGATGGAAGCTGCCTTTGGACCGGGGCTGTTTACCCAGGCGGTATATCTGACCCGGACCCGGCATTGTTCTGCTTTACAGAAGATGGCGATAGCCTATGGTTCCGCACCTATCCCAGTGCCGCGATAGATGGCTTCAACGCCATGTGCCTGATGGCCGATGGCGGTGTATGCCTGGCGGGCTTATGGAATTCGGGCGAGAACGAGGTGTATGTAGTGCGTGTCAACTCCATTGGGGATACGCTGTGGACCAGAAGACATGGGGGCGGAGCAGGTCAGAACGCATACAGCATCAGCAGGACCCTCGACAATGGCTTCATCATCGGTGGGTACAGGGCTCTGTCCGGTTCCAACTACGACATGTACGTATCGAAGATCGATAGCATGGGCGACCAGCAATGGCAGCGCAACCACGGCAGCCCGTGGATCGACAATGCCGGCTTCGTGGAGGCCCTGCCGCAGGGTGGCTACATCATGGCGGGGGCCGAAAGACAGACCGATGCCTCGGAGAAGCGACCTGCATTGTACAGGCTGGATGACCAGGGCTTCGAGGACTGGTCGATGATCTACGACGAAGAGCCCGACCGCAGCGTGTTTTTCACCGTTCCGGTGATCATGGGCGATGGTGGTTATGCCATCGCAGGGGACCGCAACTATGGTGCTCAAACCAGGGGCATGCTCATGCGCACCGACAGCAGTGGCAACATGCTCTGGCGGCGGATCTACCAGACCAACACGGTGATCGACCACTACTTCTACGACCTGCGCCGCACGCTGGACGGGGGCTTCATCATGGCGGGCACGGCCTTCGACAGCCTGCTGGTGAGCCAGGACGCCTGGCTGGTGAAGACCGACAGCTTTGGCTGCTTGGTGCCTGGCTGCCAGGCCTTCGATGGGCTTCAGGAGCAGATCACCGATCTCACCGGGGCGATCAGCCTTGCACCCAACCCAGCAGCTGAGCTGGTGCAAGTCACCATCGATCTGCCGCCCGGCACGGTTAAGGGGAACACGCTCACGCTTGCCTTGGTTGATACGCAAGGCAGGCTGGTGCATCGCGAGGAGCTGCCTTCGGGTTCTTCCTCTCGCCTTCTCAACCTCTCAACTTATTCTCCCGGCCCTTACTTCATGCACCTGCTCAACGGCCATCGCTGGCTGGCGGGGGCGAAGCTCATCAAGGAGTAGTCCCGAGCGAAATGCGCTCATCGCCCGCGTGTTGCTCCACATACGTGATGAAGAACTGGAACATCTCATCCGTCGTGCGCATGAAGCGGCTGTCGGAGCCGCGCACTTCGCGGGGCGGGTCGAAGGGCTGGTCGGGGTTGTCGGCCGTGTTGTCGAAGCGGCCCTCCACGTGGATCACGGTGCCCTTTATCAGCGGCAGCAGGCGCGGGAAGGTGTAGGCGTACTGCCAGCGGAAGTCCCAGTCGTTGATGCGCACCAGCGGAATGGTGTCGCCTTCCGGTGCGACCGCATAGGCCAGGAAGCGCCTGCCGAGAAGATGCATGTGCGGGTTGATCGTGAGCACGCTGATGTCCTTCTCCAGCAGGTAACTGGTACGGAAGGTCTTCACCTCGCCGGGCATCAGGTGCAGCGGCGGATCGATCGCGGTGTGGTTGGAGCCCATGCTGATCTCCTGCAGCGGGCGCTCGGGCGCTCGCGGTGCGAACCAGAGGTTGAAGCGCGAACGGTCGGTGGTGTCGCGTCCGGAAGGACCGTAGTGGATCGAGTTCAGTAGGAAGGCGCCCTTCTTCTTCAGGAACAGTCCGCCGATGCCCTCGGGCGGCATCACCGGCGAAAGTCCCGGGAGGTAGTTCACCGCCGAGGGCACCAGGGCCGGCCAGCTGCCGTCATCGTTCGCCAGCCGCAGTTCCTTGAAGGCGTCCACGCCCGATCGCCGTTCCGCGTCCACGTAACCCGCGCCTGCGAACACGTCGGCTTTCGCCCCGTCGGCGTAATTGATCAGTGCGCCGTTCATGTGGTGTACCGTGCGGCGGTTGCCGGGCACGAACTCGATCGCGCGCAGGAAGGTGTCGCGCTCCAACTCGAAGGGCGCCTTGGCGATGATGAAATGATCGCGGCCGTCGCCGGGGATGCGGAAGGTGCCGGGCAGCCATACCACCGCATCGGGTTCGCCGAGCATCGAACCCTCCGGGTAGGTGGGTGGATCACCGAGCGCGGTCAGGTCGCCTGGTGGTGCTCCCTGCTCCACCCATTTCGCGATCAATGCGATCTGCCGCGCGGTGAGGACGCGCTCACCGAGGAAGCGCGAGTAGCCGGTGTCCGCCGGCCAGGGCGGCATGTACCGCTGCGTGGTCACCAGCCTGATCGTCTTCGCCTTGCGGCGGACATCCTCGTAGGTGATCAGCGGGAAGGGCCCGGCCTGCCCCGGGCGGTGGCAGGGCATGCAGTTCTCCCGGATGATCGGTGCGACGTGAGCGGCGAAGGTGACCGTGTCGGGAAGATCAGCGGATCGGTCGATCAACGGATCGGAGGATGGTCGCTCACCGCAGGACAACAGCGCAGAAGCGACCACGAGGAGGACTGGACCGCGGTTGCTCACTCGTTCACCTCATCACATTCCACGATGCAGCCCTTTGCGATCACTTCCTCATGCGCAGGCGATCCACCGGCGAGCAGGGCGTCGAGCGCATCGGCCAGATGGTGCTTCGTGGCTTTTGCCTTGTGCCGGCCCGTTCGCACGGCCCAGTCGTCGATGGCGCCCCGGTACACCAGATCATCCTCCGCATCGAGCACGAAGCATTCCGGCGTCACGCGCGCATGCAGCGCGTTGGCCAGGGAACAATCCACGTCCATCACCTGCGGGAAGTCGAAGCCGCTCAGTCGTGCGAAGCGCGCGGCGCTGTCCGGGTGGATGAACGCGGTGGGATACAACCCCGCGAAGCGGACGCCGCGATCGCGAAAGTGTTCCTCCAGGCTGTCGATCACCGGCGCATAGCCCTGGCAGAAGGGGCATTCGGGGTCGAGGGTGATGAGGACCGTGGCGGCAGGGCCGCGGAGGGATGCCCATCCGGCCGCTGTTCCATCCGCCAGATCGAAGCGGGCGGCGGTGAAGGAACGTGCATCGATCGCGGGCGCGTAGCAACGGGAGAGCGCGATGCAGCAGATCGCCGCGATCGGAACATGGATGATCCCACGCGAGCCCACCGGACCAATTTACCCGCCGCGGCCGCCGATCTTCACCTTCAACCCCAGATCGATGCCCCAGGTCACCAGGCTGGTGCGCGGCCGGTCGCCGCTGAAGAGGATGGCATCCTTGTCCTCGGGGTCGTTGAACTGGTAGTCTCCGCGCAGGATGGCCGTGAGCTGGAAGCGTTCATTGATGTTCCACCCGGGACCCAACCCCACCACCACGCCGAAGTCGCCCGGCCGGAACAGGTCCTCGCTCCGTACGTCGGTGGCCACGATGTTCCCATTGGCATCGGTGAAGGTCATCTCCTCGATGTCCATGCCGTTCACGCTGCACCGCGCATCGCGCAGGATGACGTATTGGAGGCCGAAGTAGCCCAGGAAGGGCACCGTTTCCGCCGCGTCGGAATTGAAGTGGATCAGCAGGGGGATCTTGAGATAGGCCAGGTCGTTCTCCCATTCGGCCGATCCGCCAAGGTCGATCACCTGCGTCTCGGTGCTCCAGATCAGGTCGAGTCCCAGACCGAAGGCATCGTTCAAATGGTAACTGGCGCCGATGCCGAACGCCCAGTTCATCTCCGCGCCGCCCTCGTCGTCCTCGTTGAGGAACCAGGCCCAGGTGGGCAGGGCCTTCGCGCCGAACTGGAAGCCCTCCTGCGCGGGGAGGGACGCACAGCAGGCGATCGCCGCCGGGATCAGGAAGCCGCGCATGGTGCGATCCCGGTCATTTCCCATCGCCCCCGATGATCAATCGCACGCCCAGATCGAGCCCGACGCTGGTGTGGTGGGTCTCGCCGCGATCGTCGCCGAAGAGGCCGGCGTCGGGGTTTTCCGAGTTGTTGAAGTGGTAATCCCAGCGCACGATGGTGGTGATCATCAGGTGATCGCCCACCATGAAGCCGGGGCCCAGGCCGAGCACCACGCCCATGTTGTTGTCCTCGAAGAGCGTTTCGGCGTCCACTTCCTCCCCCGTCGACGGATCCGACACCACATCCACTTCCTCGCCGTCCACGGTCATCGTCACCCCCTGCATCATGGTGAATTGCACGCCGACGTAGCCAAGGAACGGGACCGAGGATCCGCTGGGATCGGAGTTGAAATGCACCAGGAGGGGCACCTTGATGAAATTGAAGGTGTTCTCCGCCTCGCTGTCGCCGAAAGCGATCTTCTGCTTCTCGTTGCTCCAGATCAGGTCGGCGCCCAGGCCGAAGGTGGGCGTGAAGTGGTAGTTGGCGCCCACGCCCAGCGCCCAGCCGAACTGGGGCTCGGCATCGTCATCCTCGTTGAGGAAGAGCGACCATTGCGGGATCGCCTTCGCGTTGAGGTGGATGCCCTGTTGTGCGAGGAAGGAATGAGCGTACGCCATCATGGCGAGAAGGAGGAGCGTTCTCATGGCGGAGCGGTTCGGTCCTCGAAGATCGTGCTTTGCGGGTGGGCGCACAACGCGATCGTCCGCCTAAATTCGTGGACCCCGCAAGGCATGTCGACCCGCGTCGCCCAGCTCGAACGGCAGTATTGTCCGTCGCTCACGCGCTACGAACGCTGGCGTACGCGCGAGGTGAAGGTGGGGGAGGTGGGGATCGGCGGGGAGAACCCCATCCGGGTGCAGAGCATGACCACCACCGACACGCTGGACACGGACGCGACGGTGGCCCAGAGCATCCGCATGATCCAGGCCGGTTGCGAGCTGGTGCGCATCACGGCCCCGAGCCGGAAGGAGGCGGAGAACCTGGCCGAGATCCGCGGGCAGTTGCATGCGAAGGGCTTCAAGGTGCCGCTGGTGGCCGACATCCACTTCACCCCGAACGCCGCGGAGATCGCCGCGCGCATCGTGGAGAAGGTGCGCGTGAACCCCGGCAACTATGCCGACAGGAAGAAGTTCGAGCAGCGCGAATACACCGACGCGCAGTACGGGGAGGAGCTCGAAAGGATCCGCGAGCGCTTCACCCCCCTGGTGAGGATCTGCAAGGAGCATGGCACGGCCCTGCGCATCGGCACCAACCACGGCTCGCTCAGCGACCGGATCATGAACCGCTACGGCGACACGCCGCTGGGCATGGTGGAGAGCGCCTTCGAGTTCGTGCGGATCTGCCGCGACGAGGGGTTCCACGGGATCGTGCTGAGCATGAAGGCCAGCAACCCGATCGTGATGGTGAACGCCTACCGCCTGCTGGTGCATGAAATGATGAAGCTGGGCTGGGACTATCCGCTGCACCTCGGGGTGACCGAGGCCGGCGATGGTGAGGACGGCCGCATCAAGAGCGCGGTGGGCATCGGGGCGCTGCTGGAGGACGGCCTTGGCGACACCATCCGCGTTTCGCTCACCGAGGAACCCGAAGCGGAGATCCCCGTGGCGCAGGCGCTGGTGGACCGTTACAGCATCCGCCGCGGCCATGCGCCGATCCACGAAGTGCATCGCGTGCCCATCGACCCGTTCGGGCACGCGCGCCGGCACGCACGCGAGGTGCTGAACATCGGCGCCCGTCACGTACCGGTGGTGATCGCCGACCTGAGCACCAAGGAGACCATCACCCAGGCGACGCTCCTTCCATGGGGCTATCGCTACAACGCGCCGCTGGATAAGTGGGACCTCACCGACCAGGCCTGCGACCACCTCTTCATCGGCGACCACCACCTTCAGTTCGATCTTCCCGGCACCCTGGGCGTGATCCAGGAGCACGCCGCCTGGCTGAAGGACCGCAACAAGCCGCGGCACCATCCCTACCTGCAGCCGGAGGAGTTCATCAACGGCGTGCAGATGCACCACGAGATGAATTTCGTCCACGCCACCCTCGCCGAGCTCACCGATGAACTGATCGAGGCGCTGAACGACGACGACAGCGCCGTGCTCTTCCTGGACACGATGAACGAGCACGGCATGGCCGAACAACGCGCGGCCTTCTTCCGCCTGATGGAGAAGAACTGCGACGTGCCCGTGATCATCGGGCGCGATTACACCAACCTGAGCGAACGGCAATTGCTGTTGCACGCGAGCACCGACCTCGGGGGCCTGCTCCTCGACGGCCTGGGCGACGGCGTGTTCATCGCGCCGGAGAACTCGGGCGGCGATGGACCGGTGAACCGTTGTGCGTTCGGCGTGCTGCAGGCGACGCGAACGCGCATCAGCAAGACGGAGTACATCAGCTGCCCCAGTTGCGGGCGCACGCTCTTCGACCTGCAGGAGACCACGGCGAAGATCCGCGCGCGCACCAGCCACCTCAAGGGCATCAAGATCGGCATCATGGGCTGCATCGTGAACGGACCGGGTGAGATGGCCGACGCGGATTACGGCTACGTCGGGACCGGTCCCGGCGTGGTGACGCTCTACAAGGAGAAGGAGGTGGTGAAGCGCAACGTGCCCGCCGCGCAGGCCGTGGATGCGTTGATCGGCCTGATCAAGCAGGGCGGCGATTGGGTGGAGCCGGCGTGACACCCCGCCCGATCGGCGAACGATCGCCGGCGGCCGGCAGGCGCGTCTTCGCGGCTTGAAGACGAACGGGCGGCCAGGCCCAAAAGCAACGTGCCTCCCCATCGGGAGGCACTGCTTCGTCCGGTCGGTGACGCGACCTAGGCGATCGCCAGGATCACCAGCACGATCACGATCACGCCGGCCTGGATCAGGGTCTTGTATCTGGGTTCCATGGTGGTGGGGATGTCCCCGGTCTACGCGGGCGGTATCAGGAAGTGCGGGGGGATCCGACACAAAGCGGTCCGTGCCCGACGAACAGGAGGCCCACGGAGACCAACGCGCGCGATCCCGGCAGCTGCTCCCTCGGAACGTGTTCACAATGACAGTTCACCACCGAGGCACGGAGGTCCCAGAGCCATTTAACCGCCTCGTTCGCCCGGCATGAGGGTGTTGTCTTCGCAATTCTCCTTGCTCTCAGCGCCTCCGTGGTGAATAGGCCAACGGGTCCTCAGAACTCGGCCGGTTGCGGCCTCCTGGATGTCGCGACGGCTGGCGGGCCGGTCCCATTGGCCGCTTCGAGCTTCGCGTACAGCCGTCCGCGCTCGATCGCGAACCGGTCCCGGTCCTTCAACGCCACCGGTTCGGCGCTGGGCAGCTCTTCGCGGCGGTGATCGACCTGCTCGCCGTTCTTCCAAAAGCGGAAGCACACGTGCGGCCCGGTGGCCAGGCCCGTGCTGCCCACTTCGCCGATCACCTCGCCCTGCGCAACGCGTTGTCCCTGCTTCGCGAGGATCTTGCGCATGTGCAGGTATTGGGTCGAATAGGTGCCGTTGTGCCGCACCTTCACGTAGTTGCCGTTGCCCGCGGTCCAGCCGGTCTTCTCCACCACGCCATCGCCCACCGAGAGGATCGGCGTGCCGTAGGGCGCGGCGTAGTCGGTCCCCTTGTGCGCCTTGAAGCGCTTCTGCACCGGATGGAAACGGCGGTTGCTGAAGCCCGAGGAGATCCGGCTGTACTTCAACGGAGCTTGAAGGAAAGCCTTGCGCAGGCTGTTGCCTTCGTCATCGAAGAACTGCGCGTGCGCGCTGTCGGGCGCGAAGCGGAAGCCGTTCTTCACGATCGGTCCGCTTTCGTAGCGCACGGCCAGGATCTCCGGCTCGCCGTAGCGCGCGCCGTCCACGGTGCGCTCGTTGTAGATCACGGTGAAGCGATCGTCCTTCTGGATGCGGTAGAAGTCCACCGTCCAGGCGAGGATCTCGGCCAGCTGCATGGCCAGCAGGGGATCGGCGCCGGCGGCGGCGATGTCGTTGTAGAGCGCGCCGGTCACCAGGCAGCTCATGCTCCTCTCGGTGGTGCGGATGGGCCGGCGTCCTTCGCGCACGGACAGGGGGTCGAACCCAAAGACGACGTGTTCGACCTGGTCGGCCTCATAGACGAAGTAGTGCGGTGTGTGCAGGATGTCGTCGCTGAAGATGAACGCGTAGGGATGCCCCGCGCGGATCTTGCGGATGTCGAAATGCGGAGCGGCCAGGCGGACGAGGCTGTCGATCGCCTGCGGATCCACGCCATGCCCGGACAACAGGTCGCTGAACGTGCTGCCGCGCTTCACCTTTCCTTGTTCGAGCACGAAGCCGGCGAGGGGGATCCCGTACGCGCTTGGTGAGGCCGGCACGGTGTCTTCCACGATCGCGTTCGGCGGATCGGGCACGTACTCCACGCGTGGCCCCGTGTCCGCCGATGTGGCGACCACCACCACGGTCGCCAAGGTGACACCCCCCAGCGTCCAGATCTGCCAGCCCTTCATCCGTGGCCAAGAAAGCACATCGCCCCTCGAACAACGCAGGGGCGATGCGGGCCGATATCCCGGATGCGGTGTTAGTCCACCTTGGCGATCGGATTGGCCAGGCCTTCGTAGCCGCTCAGTTCCATCTTGATCGAACCCACCAGCACCTTGGCCTGCGCGAGCACGGGGATCTTGTTGGCATCGTCGGTCACCCACACGTTCAGGTCGTCGTTGGTCTTGAAGATGCGGCCTTCCTGCACCACGGGCTGGAACTTCAGGCAGCGGTACCTGCCGTTGCGCAGCTTGATGGTCTCGCGGCCCACGAAGCGCATGCGCAGCGGCCAGTTCTCGTCGTCCAGGAAGCAGTCGATCAGGAATTCATCGCCGTGCTTCGCGTTGCTGTAATCGATGGTGCGCGCGTAGTAGAAGGCGCTGATCATGTCCTGCACGTGCGCGGGCACGTCATGCACCTGCTCCTTCTGCGTCTTCACCTGGCGTTTGTTCTGCATGTAGATGTAATCCTGGCTGAACTCGAAGCCGCCCTCGCTCACGCGGCGCAGGAAGACCCATGGGAACACGCCGGCGGCATCGAAGTAGCTCTCGTAGTGGTCGTCCACCTTGTAGAAGGTGCTGAAAGCGCCCAGGCTTCGGCCCACGCCGACGGCCCGGAGCACCTTGCGCCCCTGGATCTCCTGGTCGCTCTCTTCGAGCCGGATCACCGCCTCGCCGGCGTTGATGAACCCGTAGTGCACGATGTAGGTGAGCCTTTCCCCGGGCTTGAAGGCATGGTGGTCGATGTTCCGCAGTTCATGGGTGGGAGCGGGGGTGCCCAGCGTGCGATTTTCAGGGAGCTCGCTCTGGCCGAAACCGAGGGAAAGCAGGCTGAGCGCCGGGGTGAGGCAGGCGGCGATGCGGGTCATGGCCGGCAGGCGGCAAAGGGGGTGCCGATCAGAAGCCGCGAGCTTCAAGCTGCAAGCCACAAGCTGCTCGGCTTGAGGCTTGAAGCTTGCGGCTTGAAGCTTCATACCACGATGTTCACGATGCGCCTGGGCACCACGATCACCTTCTTCGGCGCCTTGCCTTCCAGGCGTTTCCGCACCTCGGGGTTCGCCAGCACCTGCGCCTCCACTTCCTCCCTGCTCAGGGCGATGGGGAATTCCAGCTGCAAGCGCGTCTTGCCGTTGAAGCTGATCGGGTAGCAAAAGCTGTCCTCGACGAGGTATTGCGGATCCCACTCCGGCCAAACGGCGGCGGTGGTGATGCTGGTGGAGTGGCCCAACTGCTCCCACACTTCCTCGGCGATGTGCGGCGCGAAGGGTGCCAGCAGGATGGTGAGCGGCTCCAGCACGGCGCGCTTGCGGCATTTCAGCTCGCCCAGCTCGTTCACCGTGATCATGAACTGGCTCACGCTGGTGTTGAAGCTCAGGCGCTCGATGTCCTCGGTGACCTTCTTGATCGTGCCATGGAGCACCTTCATCTCGGCGGGGGTGGGCGCATCATCGCTCACGCTGAAGTTGTCCTCATCGTCATGGAAAAGGTGCCAGAACTTCTTCAAAAAGCGGAAGGTACCCTCGATGCCGTTGGTATCCCAGGGTTTGCTGGCCTCGATGGGACCGAGGAACATCTCGTAGAGCCGCAGGGTGTCCGCGCCGTATTTCCCGATGATGTCGTCGGGGTTGACGACGTTGTGTTTGGACTTGGACATCTTGTCGATCTCGCGATCCACCAACGCGTTACCCTCTTCATTGGAAATGACAGCCCCGGTCTTCGACCACTCAAGAAGCCGTCGAACATCGATCGCGTGCTCATCGGCGAGAGCATCTATGGGAACAAGGGTGGCCCGGAACAACTCCGAAGCATTCTCTGGCAACTCAAGGTCGAACTCCAAAACCGTCTCCGGCCCGCTGTTGAGTGCGCGGAACGCATCGTACAATGGGCCAAGGCCTTTGATCAGGATCCTTCGTGCATGTTCAGCCTCCTCCCTATTCCCGGACAGGATGCTTTTCACGAGATCCGCTGATGCATAGGTCTCAATGGTCCTGATGCCGATGCCATTCTGCAACCTGGTGATCCTCACGCGGTAGTTGACCTTGTACGACACCGCTGATCGCCCCTGGATCATCCCCTGGTTCACCAGCTTCTTCGCCGGCTCATCGAAGGGCAGCCAGCCGCGATCGAAGAGGAACTTGGTCCAGAAGCGGAAGTAGAGCAGGTGGCCGGTGGCATGCTCGGCGCCGCCCACGTAGAGGTCCACCTGCCGCCAGTAGTTGATCGCATCGGCTGAAGCAAAGCGGCTCGCGTTCTTCGGATCCATGTAGCGCAGGAAGTACCAGCTGCTGCCTGCCCAGCCGGGCATGGTGGTGGTCTCCAGCGGATGACCCTGATAGGTCCAGTTCGTTGCGCGTGCCAGTGGCGGTTCGCCATCCTCGGTGGGCAGGAACTTGTCCACCTCCGGCAGCTTCAGCGGCAGCTCGCTTTCCGGCAGCGGATGGGGAATGCCTTCCTTGTAGTAGATCGGGATCGGCTCGCCCCAATAGCGCTGGCGGCCAAAAGCGGCATCGCGCAGGCGGTAGTTGATGCGGCGTTCGCCCGCGGCAAGCTTCGCCAGTTCCCCGGTGGCACGGGTGATGGCCTCGGGCACCCGCAGCCCCTTCAGGAAGCCATCGCTGCGGATGGTGGCGTCCCGGCGCTCGTCGGCCCCTTTCGCGATGTCGGCGCCCTCGGTCACCGCGATGATGGGCAGGCCGAAGTGCGTGGCGAAGTTCCAGTCGCGCTGGTCGCCGCCGGGCACGGCCATCACCGCGCCGGTGCCGTAGCCGGCCAGCACGTAGTCGCCCACCCACACGGGCACTTCCCCGCCGGTGAACGGGTGCCGCACGTACGCGCCGGTGAAGACGCCGCTCACGCGTTCCACATCGGCCATGCGGTCGCGCTCGCTGCGGTCCTTGGCCTCGGCGATGTACGCATCCACGGTGGCGCGGTGTTCCGCGGCCACGATCCGGTCCAGCAGGGCATGCTCGGGGGCGAGCGTCACGAAGGTGACGCCAAAAAGCGTGTCGGGCCGGGTGGTGAACACCTCCACCACCTCATCGGAACCGACTACAGGGAAGCGAACGAGGGCGCCCTCGCTCCTCCCGATCCAGTTGCGTTGCGCTTCCTTGATGCTATCGCTCCAATCCAGGTGGGCGAGGCCGTCGAGCAGGCGTTGGGCGTAGGCGGTGATGCGCATGCTCCACTGCGGCATGCGCTTGCGTTCCACGGGATGGCCACCGCGCTCGCTCACCCCGTCCTTCACCTCGTCGTTGGCCAGCACGGTGCCCAGTGCCGGACACCAGTTCACCCAGGCCTCGCTGCGGTAGGCCAGCCGGAAATGCTGGAGGATGGCCTCCTTCTGGCGCTCGTTGAAGGCCTTCCATTCCGCGGCGGTGAAGGAGGGCGCCTCGCTCTCCTCATCGCCGGTGAGCGCCCGGCGGCCCTGGTCGCGGAAGCCGTTCTGCTCGAAGCAGGCGATGAGCGTTCCGATGGGCGCGGCCTGGTCGGTGCGGCGGTCGTACCAGCTGTCGAAGAGCTGCAGGAAGATCCACTGCGTCCATTGGTAGAACGATGGATCACTGGTGCGCACCTCGCGGTCCCAGTCGAAGCTGAAGCCGATGGCGTCGAGCTGCTGCCGGTACCGCGCGATGTTCACCTCGGTGGTCCTGGCCGGGTGCTGTCCGGTCTGGATGGCATACTGCTCGGCGGGCAGGCCGAAGCTGTCGTAGCCCATCGGGTGCAGCACGTTGAAACCGCGGAGGCGCTTGTATCGTGCCACGATGTCGCTGGCGATGTAGCCCAGCGGGTGCCCCACGTGCAAGCCCGCCCCGCTGGGGTAGGGGAACATGTCCAACACGTAGAATTTCTTCTTCGTGGGATCCGCGGCAACGCGATGGCTCGCGCGTGCGCGCCACGCCTCGCGCCACTTTTTCTCGATGCTGCGGTGGTCGTACGGCATGGGCGCGGCGTGGGGACGGCGAAAGTAGCGGCCGGGCCGCGCCTGCGGAGCGCGAATACCTTCGCGGCCGGTCCGATGGGCATCGACAGGCAGTACCGCGCGCGCATGCGCACCAGCAGCATGGGTACCATCATCGGGGTGGCGCTGGTGCTCTTCATGCTGGGCATCCTGGGTTTCTTCTTGTTGAACGCGCGCGCCGTGGAACGCTGGGTGAAGGAGAACGTGAGCGTCGAGGTTTTCCTGGAGCACGGAACGCCGGAGATGGAGGTGATGCGCTTCCGCAAGGAGCTGGATGCGCAGCCCTTCACGCGCGGAACGCACTACGTGACCGGCGAGGAGGCGGCCGAACGGCTGAAGGCCGATCTGGGCGAGGATTTCCTCGGCGTGCTGGGATACAACCCGCTGCTGGCCTCGATCGAGCTGAAGCTCGACGCGGCTTACGCGGTGCCCGACAGCCTGGCGTGGATCACCGCGCACCTGGCCGGGGACGCGCGTGTGGAGGAGGTGAAATACAACCAGGACGTGGTGGCCAACATCGATGCGAACATGCGGAAGGTGGGGGCGTTGCTCCTGGGCTTCGCGGCGCTGCTGTTGGTCATCGCGGTGGCCCTGATCAACAACACGATCCGGCTGGCCATTTACAGCCGCCGCTTCCTGATCCGCACCATGCACCTGGTGGGCGCCACGCAGTGGTTCATCAAGCGGCCGTTCCTTGGGCAAAGCCTCTGGCAGGGGCTGGTGGCGGCCGTGCTGGCCATCGGCCTGCTGGTGGCCTGCGTGCGGCTCATCATCCATTTCATGCCCGACCTGAGCGAGCTGATCGATCCGCTCATGCTGGCCGAGCTCTTCGCCGCCGTGGTGGTGCTGGGCCTGCTGATCGCCCTGCTCTCCACCTGGTTCGCCGTGCGCCGCTACCTTCGCATGAACATCGACGAGCTCAACTGGAGCTGATCCCCCATGGCCAAAGCCCCCGCATCGAACGACCGCGAGATGCCCTTCACGCGGACCAATTACCAGTTGCTGCTGGCCGGCCTGGCGATCATCGTCGTGGGTTACATGCTCATGTCCGGCGGTGGCAACGGCGACCCCGATGCCTTCAACGCGGAGGAGATCTTCAGCGCGCGCCGCATCACCGTGGCGCCCATCGTCTGCCTGATCGGCTACGTTTTCGTGCTGTACGCGATCATGAAGCGCACCGCGCGCGAGCAGTGACCGGCGCGTCCCTCCGGAGGCTTCCTTTCTTTGCGACCGTTCCGGACCGCCCCCCCGCACGTTGAGCGTCCTCGAAGCCATCATCATCGCCATCGTCGAGGGCCTCACGGAGTTCCTCCCGATCTCCAGCACCGGCCACATGATCATCGCCGAGAAGGTGATGGGCACCGTGCCCGACAGCTTCACCAAGGCCTACATCGTCAGCATCCAGTTCGGCGCGATCCTCAGCGTGGTGGTGCTCTACTGGAAGCGGTTCTTCCTCGGCCCGGTCTTCTACCTCAAGCTGCTGGTCGCCTTCATTCCGGCGGCCGTGCTCGGTTTCGCGCTCGATCCGCTCATCGACATGCTGCTCGACAACGTGCTGGCCGTGGCGCTGGCGCTGCTGATGGGGGGCATCGTGCTGCTGTTCATCGATCGCTGGCTCAACCCCCCCGAGGAAAAGCCCGTGACCTACCGGCGCGCCTTCCTGATCGGTTGCTGGCAGTGCCTCGCATTGGTCCCGGGCGTTTCGCGCTCGGCGGCCACCATCATCGGCGGGATGGCCAATGGCCTCACCCGGCAGCAGGCGGCGGAATTCTCCTTCTTCGTCGCCGTGCCCACCATGCTGGCCGCCGCGCTCTTCAAGATCCACGGCGGATGGTCGGAGACCCCGGAGATCTTCACGCAGACCCAATGGGGGGTGCTGGCCATGGGCAATGCGATCGCCTTCGTGGTGGCCGCGCTTTCCATCAAGTTCCTCATCCGCTTCCTGCAGCGGCACGGATTCCGCCTGTTCGGCTGGTACCGCATCGGCTTGGGGGCGGCGATCCTGGTGATGATCGCCCTGGGCATCGACCTGAAGATGGTATGAGCCGGCCGGTCATACCGGAGGATGGCCTGCTGCTGGTGGACAAACCCGTGGGCTGGACCAGCTTCGACGTGGTGGGCAAGCTGCGCGGGGGGCTGGCCTTCGCCCTGGGCCACCGGGTGAAGGTGGGGCACGCCGGCACGCTCGATCCCCTGGCCAGCGGCCTGCTGGTGCTCGGTTATGGCCGCCGAACGAAGGAGCTGGAAGGCCTGGCCGGCCAGGACAAGACCTATGTGGGCACCCTGCGTCTGGGCGAGGTCACCCCCTCGTTCGATGGCGAAACGGAGGTGGAGGCGCGCCGCCCCTGGGAGCATCTGGATGCGACCGTGGTCCGGGCGGCGGTCTCATCCTTCAACGGCCCCCAGTTCCAGCGCCCGCCCCTGCACAGCGCCAAACACCACATGGGCGAGCGGGCCTATTTTCTGGCCCGTGAAGGCGCCCGCACGCTGCTGGCGCCTGTTCCCGTGGTGGTCCGCTCGATCATGGTCCTGGACATCCGCGGCCCGGAGGTGGGCTTCGAGGTGACCTGCGGAAAGGGCACCTACATCCGGGCGTTGGTGCGGGATATCGGGGAGAAACTGGGCTGCGGGGCCTGGCTCACGGCCCTGCGGCGCACGCGCAGCGGGGCATTCGACGTGGCGGAAGCGAAGTCCCCGGAGGGCTGGAGCGCCTGGTTCGATCAGCAGGTGAGGCAGGCCACCGGCCCGGCCCCCTGAGGGTTGACCGATCGCTTGATGTTCCCATTATCTTCGGCGCCCCTTTCTAAAACGGTCAGGCCCGTAAGCCTCTCTGGACCATGAAGCTTAACGCGTTCAAGTTCCAGCTCCCCAAGGAGCAGATCGCCCTTTACCCCTCCAAGGACCGCGATGGCAGCAAGCTGATGGTGCTGCACAGGAAGGACGGGAAGATCGAGCACAAGAAGTTCAAGAACATCATCGATTATTTCGATGAGGGCGACACGTTCATCCTGAACAACACCAAGGTGTTCCCCGCCCGCATGTGGGGCAACAAGGAAAAAACCGGGGCCAAGATCGAGGTGTTCATGCTGCGCGAGCTCAACCGCGACAGCCTGTTGTGGGACGTGCTGGTGGATCCCGCCCGCAAGATCCGCATCGGCAACAAGCTGTACTTCGGCAAGGACGATGAACTGGTGGCCGAGGTGATCGACAACACCACCAGCCGGGGTCGCACCCTGCGCTTCCTCTTCGACGGCAGCTACGAGGAATTCAAGGAGGCCATCACCACCATGGGTGAGACCCCCCTGCCCAAGTACATCAAGCGGGACACCGAACCCACCGACGCCGAACGCTACCAGACCATCTACGCGAAACACGAAGGGGCGGTGGCCGCTCCCACGGCGGGCCTGCACTTCAGCCGCGAGCTGATGAAGCGTTTGGAACTGAAGGGCATCCACTTCGCCGAAGTGACCCTGCATGTGGGCCTGGGCACCTTCCGGCCGGTGGAGGTGGAGGACCTCACCAAGCACAAGATGGACAGCGAACAGGTGATCATCTCACCCGACGCCTGCAAGGTGGTGAACCATAGCAAGGAACGACGCAAGCACGTGTGCTGCGTGGGCACCACCACCATGCGGGCCATCGAGACCAGCGTGAGCACCGACGACCGGCTCAAGCCCTTCAACGGCTGGACCAACAAGTTCATCTTCCCGCCCTACGACTTCAGCATCGCCGACCGCATGGTCACCAACTTCCACATGCCCGAGAGCACGCTGCTGATGATGGTGGCGGCCTTCGGCGGATACGACCACGTATGGAACGCCTACAAGGTGGCCATCAAGGACAAGTACCGCTTCTATTCCTATGGCGACGCGATGCTCATCCTGTGAACCGTAGCATCATGACCAGGCATCGAAGGCCGCGGCTCCTGGCCGCGGCCTTCGCTTTCCAGAGCAGGCTCGACGCATTCATGGCGTCCTTTGCGCCGTGGCGGTGAACAGGCATTCCATCCTGGTCGCCGGCGGCTCGGGCAAACGCCTGGGCGGGCCGGTACCCAAGCAGTTCCAGTTGCTCAAGGGTCGCCCGTTGTTGATGTGGACCATCGAGGCGTTCCATCGCTGCGACCCGGCGATGCCGCTGATCGTGGTGCTGCCAGAGCAGCATTTCGGCATCTGGAAGGCGCTGTGCATGGGGCATCGCTTCTTCATCGAACACCAGGTGGTGGCCGGTGGCGCGCAGCGATACCACAGCGTACAGGCCGGGCTCGGGCAGGTGAAGGGGGAGGATCTGGTGGCCGTGCATGACGGGGTGCGGCCCCTGGTGAGCCCGGACCTGATCGCCCGCTGCTTCGATGCGGCGCGCCGGTCCGGTGCGGCCATCCCCGTGGTGCCGGTCGTGCCCAGTGTTCGCGAAACGACCGCCGAAGGAAGTCGCGCGCTGGACCGCACCCGCCTGCTCGAGGTGCAGACCCCACAATGCTTCCGGGCGGGCCTGCTGCGCAAGGCGTTCGACCTGCCCTATGATCCCGCGTTCACCGATGAAGCCACGATGGTGGAACGCCTCGGTGCGAAGGTGGAACTGGTGGAGGGGGAGGTGACCAACCTCAAGGTCACATCGCCGGTGGACCTGCTGGCGGCGGGAACGATGCTGGGTTGACCGGTCATGGGAACGATCGCGCAACGAACCGATATCCGTTCGCTCCCGCTCGAAGGGATCCGGCGGCTCGTGGCCGAGCTGGGTGAAAAGCCCTACCGAGCCACCCAGCTATGGGGGTGGCTCTGGAAGAAGGGCGCGCGCTCCTTCGATGACCTGAGCGATCTGCCGAAGGACTTCCGCGCGCGGCTGGCCGAACGGACGGTGCTGCGGCCGTTGGTGATGGCCGAGCAACAGAAGAGCAACGATGGCACCATCAAGTGCGCCTTCAGGACCTGGGATGGCCACGTGGTCGAGGGCGTGCTGATCCCCACCCCCTCGCGGCTCACCGCCTGCATCAGCTCGCAGATCGGCTGCAGCCTCGCCTGCTCCTTCTGCGCCACGGGCCGGTTGGAACGCATCCGCAACCTGGATGCGCAGGAGATCTTCGACCAGGTGGTGCTGATCAACCATCTGGCGCGGGAGCACCACGGGCGGGACCTCACCAACATCGTGTACATGGGCATGGGTGAGCCGTTGCTCAACTACGCCAACACGATGCGCAGCGTGGAGCGCATCACGGCCGAGGACGGACTTGGGATGGGAGCTCGACGGATCACCGTCAGCACCGCCGGCATCGCGAAGATGATCCGCAAGCTGGCGGAGGATGGCGCGAAGTTCAACCTGGCCCTTTCGCTCCACGCCGCCAACGACGCCAAGCGCGATCGCATCATGCCGGTGAATGAACAGAATTCACTTGGCGACCTGAAGGAGGCGCTGCGCTACTACACGCGCGTCACCCGGCGGCCGGTCACCTTCGAGTACATCCTGCTGCGGGGCTTCAACGATTCCCTGGAGGATGCCCGGGACCTGGTGCGCTACGCCAGCGACGTGCATGCGAAAGTGAACCTGATCGAGTACAACCCGATCGATGGCTCCGGGTTCGGCCGCGCTGAAAGCCGTGATGCCGATGCCTTCCAGCGATACCTCGAAAGGAAGGGCATCATCGCGCGGATCCGCCGCAGCCGCGGACGCGACATCGACGCGGCCTGCGGCCAGCTGGCCAACAAGAACGCGCCGGCCGCGAAGGAGGGAGGGCGCTTGATGAAATGACCCCGGCTAAAAGCCGAGCCCGACCTTGATCCCCAGGAAGGCGGCCGGGATGATGTCGTCCACCGTATCGGTGCCGTAGGTGTGGATGCCGGTGGATGGGTCCAATTCGTCGTTCACCACCTGCATGTGGCGGTCGCGCATGCCCAGGCCGAAGTAGGCGTCGAACAGCCAGTTGCTCGTGCTGCTGAGCATCTGGTACCCCAGCAGCAGGCGCAGATCGTTGTACACGCGCTCGTCGCGCAGGCGTTCGTCGGTGAACTGGCCTTCCGCGTCCTTCAAGCGGATGTCCTTCGCGTACGTCAGGTTGGCGAATTCCAAGTGCACGTACCAGCCCTGCGGCTCCAGGTCGTCGGTGGTATAGTACCGCGCGCCGATGTGGTAGGAAGGACGCGGAACGATCTCGGTGCCCGCCCCGAAGTCGTCCGTTTCATCCCCTTGAAAGGAGAAGTTCATGTAGTTGCGCAGGGTGACCCCCAGGGCCAGCTCCATGCTCAGCCGGTGGCTCAGGGCCCGCTCGTAGTACAGCGGGACCTCTCCGCGGAAGAACAGCAGGGGGTTGAGCTTGAACACGTTCTTCACGCAATCCACCGTGTCGAACTGCGCGGCCAGCCGGTCCTTGTAAAGCACCACGCGCGTCTTGGGCGGCTTGCCCCCCTCCTGGGCCGAGGCCACCGACAGGCAGACCCCCATGACCGCCAGGGCAGGCATGCGCCATGTCCTCATCAAGATGGGTGCGATCATGGGAAGCGAAGGTACACCCCGCCCGATCGTGATGACGCCCCGCAGGATCCCGCTTCCGGGCGCTGCGCATCTTTGTGCGGGGCCGCATCGCCGGTCGTTCCATGAAGGAGGTCATCGCCACCGCACAGCCACGCACCATCGAGGAGATCCGCCGGCCGATCGAAGCGGAGATGCGCGAGTTCGAAGCGCGCTTCCGCAAGGCCATGCGCAGCAAGACCCCGCTGCTCGACCGCATCACGCATTACATCATCCAGCGCAAAGGCAAGCAGATGCGTCCGCTGTTCACCCTGCTCAGCGCCCGGCTGTTCAGCCCGGTGAACGACAGTGCCTACGTGGCGGCCTCCCTCATCGAACTGCTGCATACCGCCACCCTGGTGCATGACGACGTGGTGGACGGGTCGCCCTTGCGGCGGGGCTTCTTCAGCATCAACGCGTTGTGGAAGAACAAGGTGGCCGTTCTCGTGGGCGACTACCTGCTGAGCCGCGGCCTGTTGCTGAGCGTGCAGCACAACGAGCACCGGCTGCTGGGCATCGTGAGCCGGGCGGTGCGCGAGATGAGCGAGGGCGAACTGCTGCAGATGGAGAAGGCGCGCGGCCTGAACTTCAGCGAGGAGGTCTATTTCGAGATCATCCGCCAGAAGACCGCCAGCCTCATCGCCGCCTGCTGCGCCGGTGGCGCGGCGGCCGGCGGCGCGGGAGAGGAGGAACAGGAGCGCATGCGGCGCTTCGGCGAGCTGACCGGCATCGCCTTCCAGATCAAGGACGACCTGTTCGACTACGAGCAGCATGGATCGACGGGCAAACCCAGCGGGCTGGACATCAAGGAGCGGAAGCTCACCCTGCCCTTGATCCATGCGCTCCAGCACCTGCCCCCTGGCGACCGCCGATGGATGGTGAAGACCGTGAAGAACCACAGCGACGACAACGAGGCGGTGGCCCGCGTGATCGAACGGGTGGTCGCCACCGGCGGCATCGCGCACGCCCGCCGGCGCATGCTCGAGCACCGCGATCGCGCCCTGGAGATCCTGCACACCTTTCCTGACAACGAGGCACGCGCGTCGCTCGAAGGCCTGGTGCATCTCACCGTGGAGCGGACCCGCTGATGAAGGCATCGCCGTTCCTGCTGGCGCCGATGCTCTGCATGGCGTGCGCATCGGGGGGCGCCTCCGATCCCCGCGTGGAGGAGGGACCGGATGCGGCATCGTCGCCCCCGAGTGCAGCCGTGAACGACGGGCCGGTCAGCATGGCCGGTCCCGACGGCCGCTTGCGCATGGAAGGCAACATGCGCGGCGGCCGGCGCCACGGCGTGTGGACCAGCTACCATCCCGACGGCTCCGTTCAAAGCCGCTGCGCTTATGTCGATGGGCTGGTCAACGGAGTGACCGTGGTCTTTCATCCGAACGGCCAACCGCACTACATCGGATCGTATCGCATGGGCGTCCAGGTGGGGGAGTGGAGGTTCTTCGACGAGGCGGGCGGTCTGGTGAAGACCGTTCACTACGACAGCACCGGAACGGCGATCACCGATCGCTGATCGCCGTTCAGTTATCAACGATCGCCCATCGCCGGAGATCGGGTCGGATACTTTCGCGATCCGTCTTCCGCCTCTTCCCGTGATCGATCCACGCGCCATCCAGCAGGTGAAGGATGCCACCCGCATCGAGGAGGTGCTGGGGGAATTCGTGAACCTCAAGCGCAAGGGGCCGCGTTACCTGGGCCTCTGTCCCTTCCACAACGAAAAGACCCCGAGCTTCAACGTGAGCCCGGCACTGGGCATCTTCAAGTGCTTCGGCTGCGGGGAGGCCGGCGATGCGATCACCTTCCTGCAGAAACATGAGCACCTGGGCTACATCGAAGCGATCCGCTGGCTGGCCAGGCGCTACCAGATCGAACTGCCCGAAGAGGCCGCCACGCCCGAACAGGCCCTGGAACAGAGCGAGCGTGAGAGCCTGGCCGTGATCCAGGCCTGGGCGCAGCAATGGAGCGCCGATCATCTGTGGAGCACCGACGAAGGCCGTCGCATCGGCCTGTCGTACTTCCACGAGCGGGGCTTTCGCGACGAGATCATACGCCAGTTCGGCCTGGGGTATGTGCCGGAACAGGGCAATGCGTTCGCCATCGCCGCCCTGGCCCACGGCTTCCAGGCCGATCTGCTGGAGAAGGCCGGCTGGATCAAACGGCGTGACGATGGCACGCCGTGGGACTTCTTCCAGGGCCGGGTGACCTTCCCGGTGCATGGGCTCAGCGGCCAGGTGATCGCCTTCGGCGCACGCACGCTGAAGAGCGACAAGAAGCTGCCCAAGTACTTCAACAGCCCGGAAAGCGTGCTCTACGTCAAAGGCAGGTCGCTTTACGGGATGCACGTCGCACGCAAGGCCATCGTGGAGGCCGGGACCTGCCTGCTGGTGGAAGGCTACACCGACGTGATCAGCCTGCACCAGTGCGGCGTGACCAACGTGGTGGCCAGCAGCGGCACCTCCCTGACCGAGGACCAGGTGCGGTTGATCAAGCGATATGCCCCCGGCGTCACCATCCTGTACGACGGCGATCCGGCCGGCATCAAGGCCTCGTTGCGCGGCATCGATATGATCCTGGCCGAAGGACTGGGGGTGAAGGTGGTGCTCTTTCCCGATGGCGAAGATCCCGACTCCTTCGCGCGCACGCGCACCAGCGGCGAAGTGCGGGAGTTCATCAGCACCAACGCGAAGGATTTCCTCGTCTTCAAGACCGACTTGCTGGTCAAGGATGCCGAGGGCGATCCGGTGGCGAAAGCGACCGCCATCCGCGACATCGTCGAAAGCATCGCCCGCGTGCCCGATCATGTGCTGCGCGCGCTGTACATCCAGCAGTGCGGCAAACGGCTGGGCGTGGCCGAGCAGGCGTTGATCAGCGAGATGAACAAGGTGCTGCGCCTGCGGTTCCGCAAAAAGGTCGGCGGCGACCAGGCCGCCGAGGAGCTGCCGGCTCCCGAGGTCCGGCCCGCGCGCACCGACCTGGAGGAACTGGGCACGCGCCCCCAGGAGAAGGAACTGCTCCGGTTGCTGATCAACTACGGCCACGTGGAAGTGGCACAGGTGTACGACGAATTCAAGGAAGGCGCCACGCCGCGGGCGCTCACCGTGGGCGAGTGGATCTACAGCGAACTGGAGGAGGACGAGATGAAGATCTACGACGCGCTGGTGAAGAACGCGCTGTTCGGGCACCGCGATGCCTTCGCGCGCGACGCGAAGGAGCGCCTCACCTACTTCCTCGCACACCCCGACGGGGACCTTCGCCAGCTGGTGATGGAACTCTCCGCCGAGCCGCACCTGCTGGCCGACTGGAAGCGCCACCGCATCCACGTGCACCAGGAGGACCACGACCTGCAACTCACCGTGAAGAAGACCCTGCGCCGGTACAAGGAACGCTATGTGGACCAGCTGCTCGCCGAGAAGCTCGACGCCATCCGCGCGGCCGGCGGGGCCGACGTGGAGGTGCTCATGCACGAGAAGATCTCCCTGGAAAAGCTGCGCGCGTTGCTGGCCCAGGACAGCGGACGGGTGACGGTGGGCTGATCCGCGATCGCGGCCTGGTTCCGATGTTGAAAACACGCGCATGGACGCCATGCGCCCGCATCGTTCCTTTGCACGAACACCACGCAGCATGAACGTCCTGCTGATCGGCGGCGGCGGCCGCGAGCACGCACTGGCCTGGAAGATCGCCCAGAGTTCCCTGCTCGATGCGCTGTACATCACCCCGGGAAATCCGGGCATGACCCGCCACGGCCGTTGTGTCGAGCTGGACCTGCATGATCAGCGCGCGCTCCGCAAGTTCATCCAGCAGCACCACATCGAAATGGTGGTGGTGGGGCCCGAGGCGCCCCTGGTGGACGGCCTGCATGACCGCATCGCCGACGACCCGTTGCTGGCGCCGACCGTGACGGTGATCGGCCCGCGCCGCCAGGCCGCCATGCTCGAAGGCAGCAAGCGGTTCGCCAAGGAGTTCATGCTCCGGCACAACATCCCCACGGCGGCCTTCCGTGCCTTCGGCAAGGGCGAATTGAAGGAGGCACTGGACCACATCGAGCGGATCCCGCCCCCGTTCGTCATCAAGGCCGATGGGCTGGCCGCCGGCAAGGGCGTGGTGATCACCGCCGACCGGAAGGAAGCCGCGCGCGTCATCAGGGACATGCTGAGCGGCAAGCTGCTGGGTACGGCAGGCGAACAGGTGGTGATCGAACACTGCCTGCGAGGTGTCGAACTGAGCGCCTTCCTGATCACCGACGGGCGGTCGTTCAAAATGCTGCCCGCGGCCAGGGACCACAAACGCGTGGGCGACGGCGATGCCGGCCCCAACACCGGTGGCATGGGCGCCGTCAGTCCGGTGCCCTTCGCCGATCGCGACCTCATGCAGAAAGTCCACGACCGCATCGCCGCGCCCACCATCCGCGGCCTGCATGAGGAGGGGATCCCCTACCAGGGTTTCCTCTTCATGGGCTTGATGATCGTGGACGGCGATCCCCATGTGATCGAGTACAACGTTCGTCTCGGCGACCCGGAATCGGAGGTGATCCTGCCGCGCCTGCGCAGCGATCTGCTGGACCTGTTCGAAGGCGTGGCCACCGGCACCCTCAGCGAACGACACGTGGATGTGGACGAGAAGACCGCGGTGACCGTGGTGCTGGCTTCCGAGGGATACCCCGGACGGTACGAGACGGGTCGGCCGATCGTGGGCATCGATCTGGTGCGCGATGCCTTCGTCTTCCACATGGGCACGGCGGCGGGTAAAAAGGGTGAGCTGGTGACCAACGGCGGTCGCGTGGTCGCCGTCACGGCATTTGGCAAGGACCTCGAACAGGCGATCGCCAACACCTACCGCAACACCGCGTTGATCGCCTTCGACGGCCGGTTCTGTCGGAGCGACATCGGCCACGACCTGGTCCGGGTGGGCACCACCAAGAGCGGCTCCAGGGCCGCGCACCAGCAGGTGTAGTTCCCCCGGTCAGATATGCTCGCCCTTCTCCCTGGCACGGCGGGAGAACCGCTCCTGCAACGTCAACCAGTAGATCGCCCCCAGGGCGAAGGTGGCCACGATCAACGTGACGGGCAGCCAGCCAAAGGGCGTCAGGAACCAGTCGAAGGTGCGATCGATGAAATGGCCGATGGCGAACCAGAACTGCTGCATGGGGGCTGGAATGGATTCCTCGAAGGCGGGCCAAATATAGCCGGGTGCGGATAGCGCCGCGTGCCCGCCCCGGCCACCCTCAGGCACAGGCCGCCGTGTACACGCTCACCCTGGTGCCCGGCACCTGCAACAAGGTGCGCGCGCAACCTTCCAGCGTCGCTCCGGTGGTCACCACGTCGTCCACCAGCAGCACGTGGGCCCAACGCAAGGCCTCCGCATCGGCGAGCACGAAAGCCTCCTTCACGTTCTCCCAACGGTCCAGGCGCCCACGGCGCGTCTGGCTTGCCGTGCGCACCACGCGGAGCAGGCCGCCGGCCATCGCCTTCAACGGCCACCGTTCGCGCATGCCATCCACCAGCACCTGGCTCTGGTTGTATCCGCGCATGCGCTCCTTGCGCGGATGGAGCGGGACGGCCATCACCAGGTCGATCCCCCGGAAGCGTTCGCAGTCCTTCACCTCCTCGGCCATCAGGCGCCCGAGCGCCAGACCCGCGTTGCGATCGCCCTTGTATTTGAGGCGATGCAGGATGTGTTGAACGCGACCCGAGCGCGTGAACCGGAGCAAGGCGCTTGCAGCGTGCAAAGTGACCCGTCCATGGAAAAGGCGCTCCACCGGGTTCAACGGATCGCCGTGGAAGCGCGTGCGCGGCAGGTCGCGCAGGCAGCGCAGGCACAGGCTGCGTTCCTGGCGCATCAACGACCGGTCGCACCCCGCGCAGCGATCGGGCAGCGCCAGTCCGATCACGTCGTTCAACAGCCTGAGCGCACCGACCGGCATTCGCGTGGACTACTTTGTTGAAAATCCCGAACGCTCCAGCACCCCCGCCATACGGCCAAGGTAACTTTGCGCGTTCAACAGCCATAGCCCGCACCATGGAACAACCCCGCACCTCCCCGCCCGCTCCCGAGCCCAAGCGCCGTTCGAACACCGCGTTGCTCGCCCTGGTGGTGCTGTTGCTGATCAGCAACGTGGCGCTGCTCTACCTCTATACCCAGGAAAAGGGCGAAAAGAAGGTGGCGCAGGAACAGGTGACCACGGTGACCAGCGAGAAGGAGAACGTGACCAAGCTGCTGGAGGACATGCTCTCGCAGTACGACACGCTGAACACCGAGAACGAGCAGTTGAAGACCGAGATGGACGCCCAGAAGCAGAAGATCGAGGAACTGCTGGCGGAGGTGAAGGCCGGCAAGGCCGATCTCTTCAAGGTAAAGAAGGAGGCCGAGACACTGCGCAAGATCATGAAGGGCTACGTGGTGACCATCGACAGCCTGCGACAGGTCAACGTGGAGTTGCTGGCCTCCAAGACGGCCACCGAACAGCAGCTCGGCGAGGTGAGCGCGCAAAAACAGGCGTTGGAGACCAAGAGCCAGGAGCAGGAGGCCACCATCGCCCGCGGCAGCGTGCTGCACACCACCTCCATCACCGCCACGGCGGTGTTCCTGCGTTCGAATGGCAAGCAGGTGGATACCGAACGCGCCGGCAAGGCCGAAATGATCAAGTGCTGCTTCGCCCTCGGGGAGAACCGCATCACCCAGCCGGGCACCAAGACGCTCTACATGCGCATCATCAGCCCCGATGGCCAGGTGCTTGCCGCCGGCGATGCCAACAACCGCTTCCAGTTCAACGGGGTGGAGGGGGAGTTCAGCGTGAAGCGCGAGGTGAACTACCAGAACCAGCCGGTGGACGTTTGCATGTTCTGGAGCAAGGTCGAAGGGTCCTCGCTGGCCACCGGCCAGTACATCGTGGAGGTCTACGAAGCCGGGGCCAGCGTGGCCAAGACGAGCTTCGACCTGAAGTAGGGTCCCCGCCCTTCGATCCGGATCCGGCGGGCCACCACGTCAAAAGAACGCCCGCACTTGCGCTCCGCCCACATGCACCGTGTTGGTTCCCTCGCTTTTGCGTCCGTTGTACGTGAGGTCGATCTGCAGGTGATCGCTCAGGGTGCGCTGGATCAGGAGGCTCCAGGTCACGTTGTCGCCGGGCTTCAATCCTTCGAGCATCTCGTTGCCCAGGGATGAATTCACCTCGCCATCGTAGGCGATGCGCACCAGGTTGGCGGCGGCCTGGATGCCGCCCTTTCCGGGTGCGTTGAGCCGCAGTTCGGTGCCCAGGTCCCGGATCTCCGCGTGGCCGCCACCCAGCGCATCGTCGTTCCGCTTGTCGGTAAGCTTCGCGCTGAACGATGCGCGGAACGCGGTTCCGGGCTGGAAAGTGAGGCGCGGCTGGGCTGATGACTCATCGATCGAAAAGGTGCGGCCTTCGATCAGGTCGCTGTTGCTGGCCACGCGACCGGTCTCCCCGGTGGCTTCCAACGTCCATTCCGGGGCGGTGTTCCATCGCACATGGAGCTGGTTGAACTCCCGGGAGCGGCTCTCGAACCCGTTCAGCAAAAGGCTCTTGCCGCGATCGTTCTGGTAGGTGTGGTCGATGCTCCACGTGCGGCTGGTGCGATCGAAGTACGCCGTGTTGCGCGCGGAGGAGGAAAAGGCCGTGAGCGTGGTGTCCGTGGGATCCACGCGGAAGGGATCCACCGCGGCGGCCAGGTCGTCGTCGCCGGTCTTGCGGTCGGTGCGGTAGGCGGCCAGGTCGCTGAACCGGGCGAGGAACCCCTTCAGGCCGGTGGCTTGCGCCCAGGCCGAGGCGGGTCGCAGGTCCACCGAGGCGTTGAACTGGTTGGAATAGGTCCGCACATAGTCGTCCGTGGGCACCTGCACGCGCACGTAATTGGCCTCGTAGCTGAAACTGGCCAGTTCGAATTCGTTGAGGTCCTTGATCCCATCGGCATCGTAGTCGATCCAGACATACAGGCCCTGCCCGGCCGGCACTTCCAGGTAGATGAATTCCTTGCGCGGTTCCAACCCCGAGCCGAACTCGTAGAAGATGCTGCCGTTCACCACGCCTTTCCATGCGCTCACGCGGTAGTCGATGCGCGCCAGATGGCTGTCCTCGGGCCGTTGCGCGGAAAACAGGGTGTCGATCACCTCCAGGCGGCGGTAGGTGAAACTGGCCGCCAGCTTGTTGCGCGGGTCGCGCGCGAGGTCGATGGCCGCGTTGTAGTGCGTGGCGCGTGTGCTGGGCTGAAGGTCATTGCCGTGCAGTGCTTGATCGTACCGCTGCCCGGCCCCTAGGCGCCATTTGTTGCGGAAGGTGTCCGGGCTCTGCACGTAAGCTTCCCAATCGTAGAAGCGGTAGCTGCCCGGCGCGAGGGTATCGGACCCCGCGGCGCGGAACCGGTTGTGCTCGTGTTCGTCGCGGTAGCCGATGGTGATCCACCGCATGCGTCGGGCGATGCGCGCCTTGTGCCGGAGGAACTGGCTCACCGACGGCCGGGTGGTGTTGAGCAACGAGCCTTCGCCGGTGATGTCCCACCGCCCCGGATGCAGGTCGGCATCGAGCCCGGGCCGCCACCCCTCATACCGCTCGCGCACCTGGAAGGTGGAGAGGGTGGCGCGCGCCGCGCCGTTCCGTCCGGCCACGAACCCGGCGCTCATGGTCGCCAGGAGCTGGTCGTTGTCCAGCGGCGTGGCGAGCGCGTTCCAGTCGCGCTCGAATTCCACCGGCCGGTAGCGATCCACCACGGTGAACTCGCGGGTGAGCGCTTCGGCCTCGGCACCGAACACGAGCCTGGTGGCGGTGTCTCCGGCGGTCAGCGGCGCCATGTGCCGGATGCCGCCGCGCAGCGCATAGCCGCTGTTGTCCCCATCGTCGATGGAGGAGAAGGTATTGCGGTCGGTGTTGGAAAAGGCGGCTTCCGAGGTGATGCTCGTCCTGGCGCCGAGGCGATGGTCCACGCCCAGGGTCACCATTTGCTGCGCGGAGGGCGCCACCAGCACGCGCACCGGCGCATGGTCGCCACGATGCACCAGTGCCCCGGACAACGTATCGGGCGCGATCCATTGGAACACGCGTCCGTTCGGCGTGAAGCTCTCTTGCAGGTAATCGCCTTTGCCGGCGCCCACGTTGGTGAAGGTGACGCTGAAGAAGGCGCTGTCGCTGCTGGTGGAATACAGGTACACGGGGAAGTGACCCAGCGAATCGATCCGCGCATACAGCACCCGGTCGTTGCTGTATGCCATGCTGTCGGCGCCGGGCACCACCGCCGCCAGCGGATCGTCCCCCGCATCGGCCAGGGCCTGTTCCTGTTCCTCGTCCAGGTCCTGCTGCAACGGCTGGTTCCGGTGGTCCTGTTCGGTGTACACGTTCAGCCGCATCACCGTGGCGCCCATCCTCAGCTCATCGCTCACGCGCGCCAGGGAGCGGGCGTAGTTCTTGTCGCTGTACTGGAACTCCACGGCGATGCGCCGGTCCTTGGTGATCAGCCGGTGGGCGGTGAAGACGATCTCGGCGGTGTTGTAATCGATCACGTAGTCGTTCTCCTGCCCGCGCGTCATCAGTTCGCCATCCATGTACACGCGTTCCGTTCCGCTGAGCACCACGATGAAGGTTTCGCCCGCGCCGCCGGTGAGGCGGTACGGCCCCTGCACGCCCTCGATGCCCTGGATCGCATTGCGCGCGAAGCGTCCCTTGCTGATCGCCGCGCTCAGGCCGATGTCCTGCTTCACCCGCTCGCCGGTGCGCAGGCCGAACCCCAGGCCCTTGGTCTTCTTCAGGTAGGTGAGGAAGTGGCTCTTCGGCCGCTGAAGAACGAAGTCGCCGGCGATCAGGTCCCACTCATCCCCGTAGAGTTTGATGAACACCTGGTCGAAGTCCTGCAGCTCCAGGGTGTTCCCCTCGGCCTGGATGGGGATGTTGCTGTCGGTGATCGAGGCCAGCACGTTGATGCGGTCGGTGATGCGCCCGCTGAGCTCCAGGTTGAGGGTGCTGTTCACCGACAGGTCCTGGTTGTTGCCGAAGAGCACGCCGCGCGATATGCTGCCGTTCTTGTTGAGGCCGGGAACACCCAGCAGGTCGGCGCCTTCACGTGGCGGGGTGTACTTGAAGGGGTCCACCCGGTCGTCCGCGGCGCTCACCACCCGGTCGCGGTCCAGGTGGCGGTAGGGGCCGGCCAGCAGCAGGGGCATGGCGCGGTAACGGGCGATGAGCGTATCGCCGGTGATCGCACCGCGCCAGATGAGCATGGCGCCAAATGGATCCAACGCGTATTCGCCGGCATCCACCGGCCGGCCATCCCGCTCCAGGCTGAAGGACCCGGGGACCACGCTCAAGGTGTCGATGCGCACCGTGTCGCGGTCGATCACCAGCAGCTTCGCCCGGCGGTTGTCCAGGTCCTGCCCGGCCAGCAGCGATGCGCAGGCGGTGAACCCCGCGGCCAGGAGCGCGCGCACGACCGGCCCGGGGAGGTTCGCCCGGCGAGGGCCGGTCGGTGAGTTGGAGGAGACGCTGATGCGGTGAAAATTATTCCTTGGTGCGAAGGACGGGGGCCATCAAAACCACGGTGTTGGTAACGCCGGATGGCGTCCGCCGTTGCCCCGGAGCCCGCCGGTACATTTGGTTCGCTCCCATGCGCCGTTCGCGTTCCCTGCTGCTCGCCGCGTTGCTTTCCGCATGTGGCACCACCAACGGCCCGTTGAAGGACGCCGCCCGCGGAGGCAAGCGCTACGGTGGCATCTTCAACAGCAATGAAACGGAGGAATTGCGCGGCATCTTCCCGCTGGAGCTCACGCAGGCTTCGGCGCACCGCGTGATGGCCCAGGTGTACCAGGGTCTGGTGAAGCTCGATCAGCGCGACCTGCACGTGGTGCCCTGCCTGGCCGAGCGGTGGGAGGTGGATCCCGAGGCCACCACGTACACCTTTCATCTGCGCCACGGGGTGCGCTTCCACGATGATCCGGTCTTCCCCGACGGGAAGGGCCGCGAATTCACATCCCGCGACGTGGTGCATTGTTTCACGGCCATCTGCACCGATAGGGGGATCAACCACCAGTTCTGGCTGTTCCAGGATCGCTTGCTGGGAGCCAACGAGCATTACGCGGCCACCAGCGGCGGCCGGACCAGCGAGCAGGGCGTGGAGGGCATTGAAGCCGTTGATGAACACACCGTGCGCATCCGGCTCGCACACCCGGAGCCCAATTTCCTGCACATCATCGCCCACCAGGGCTGCTGGATCTGGCCGGAGGAACTGCCCGCCCGCTATGGCGATGATCTGGCGCACCACGCCATAGGCACGGGTCCTTTCCGGGTGAAGGCGATCCGACCGGGCGAGGCACTGGTGCTGGAGCGCAACCCGGACCACTGGGAGGTGGATGCCGAAGGCAACCGGCTCCCGTTCCTCGACGGGGTGCGCGTCACCTTCGTGAACGACAAGGCGAGCGAGCTTGAGCAATTCCTCGCCGGGCACATCAGCGCGATGTACGAAGTGCCGGTGAACAGCCTGGGGGTGCTGGCCGATTCGGTGGATGCGCAGGGGACACGCCGGTTCATCGTGGGATCGCTCCCCGGCCTCACCACGCAGTTCTATGCCTTCAACTCCACGCGGCCGCCGTTCAACGACGTGCGCGTGCGCCAGGCCTTCGCCCTGGCCATCGACCGGCGCGTGTTGGTGGATCGCGTGTTGAAAGGGCTGGCGGTACCCGCGACCCATGGACTGGTGGCGCCCGGAATGGCCGGCTATCCCTATGAACTGGTGGACGGCTTCCCCTTCGACCCGGACAGCGCGCGCCGCCTGCTCGCGCGCGCGGGCTATCCGAATGGACGCGGTTTCCCCCCGCAACTCCTGCAGGTGAACGGCGATGGCTTCGCTTACATCGAAGTGGCCGAGGCCGTGCAGCAGATGCTCGAACACGAATTGCACGTGAACGTGGCGGTGAGCGTATTGCCCGCCGCCCAGCACTTCGATCGCGTGGAACTGGGCCGCGCGCATTTCTGGCGCGAAGGGTGGATCGTGGATTATCCCGACCCGGAGAATTTCCTCTCGCTGCTCTACGGCAGGAACGCGGTGATCGACACCACCCAGCGCAGCAACCTGAACAGCACGCGCTACCACGACCCGGAGTTCGACGCCCTGTTCTCGCTGGCCCGGGAGACCACCGATCCGCGGCAACGCCTCGAGCTCCTGGCGAAAGCCGAACGCCGGGCCATGCGCGATGCGGTGCTCACGCCCCTGTACCACGAGCGCAACCTGCGCCTGTTGCAGCCCTGGGTCCGCGACTTCCCGCAGAACGCCATGGAATACCGCGACCTGGGTCCGGTGTGGTTCGAACGGGAGGATCCGCCATTGGGTCCCCTTCACGGACAGGCCCCGCGGATCGGCGGAAGGTGATCAGGCCGCCCCGCGGATCCGCTCCAGCACGAGCTGCCGGGCGATCGGCAGACAGGTCTCCACCCTGGGCAGGTCCCAGGCGCATTCGAAAGCGAAGGCGGCGGGGTTGGGCAGGTGCCGCTCCTGCCTCATCAGGTCCGCCTTGATCTGTTCGTAGCGGCGCGTGATGGTGATGGTGAAGGTGGTGACATAGCGCGTGGTCACCGTGCGCCGCACCGAACCTTCCACCGGGACATGCACCAGGGAAAGCGAATAGGCATAGACCCGGGCCTCCCTCCCCTCGCGCAGCATCAGGTAGCCTTCGCGCGCATCGAGGGGGATCACGCCGATGGGTTCCAGATGAACGCGCGCCATGATCTCGTCGAGCAGATCGCGGCCGGTGGCCAGCATCTGCCGAAGCTCGGGTGCGGAGAACGCGATCACGTCATCGATCACGCGCAGCCATTCGTCGTCCGGGAGAGGCACGAAACAAGCGCGGCCCGTCCCGCGATCGAACCCGGAGAGCTCGCGCGCGAGATCCATGGCCATCGCCTCCTTGCTGCGCGCGAGCGCGGCCAGTTCGTCCGTGCGCGCGCGCAGGTCGTCCAGGTGGGGATAGAGCCGGCGTTCGTCGAACCGATCTTTCACGCCCTGCAGATAGGCCAGCAGGATGTATTGCTTCAACTCCCGGTCGAGCGCCGGGGCGGTGATCCAATCCTTGGCGAGGCGCGCGTTCATGGCCGTGTGCGGTAAAGGAACGTGCTGTTCATAAAAAATGTTCGGCGCCGGCCGGAAGCCGCGCCCGACCCGGGCAATTTTGGCACCGATCGAAAAGTAACCCCCCATGCCCTTCCGGCGGCCGTTGCCCCCCCTGCTGATCCCCAGCCTGCTGTTGATGGCCTGCGTGCCGGCGCGCAAGTACGAGGAGGTCGATGCCCGTTACAAGGCCGCGCAAACCGAGAGCGAGGCCAGCCAGGCCCGGGCGCGCGATGCGGAAGCCAGGGCGCTGGAATGGGAGGGGAAGTACAACGACCTGGAGGCCCGCACGGCGCAATTGCGCAGGGACACCAGCGAGATCAGCGCCACGCTGCGGCAGGTGCGTGACCGTTGCGACAAGATCAATGACCTGAACAACGAGCTGATCGACAAGTACAACGCGCTGCTCAGCGGCGACCGCAGCGAGAACCGCAAGCTGCTCACCGCGCTGGAAGCGTTGCGGATCGACATGCAGGGCAAGGAGGATTCGCTCAACACGCTGGCGCGTTCCCTGGCCGAACGTGAAGCGAAGCTCGGCGAGTTGCACGTGCAGCTGCAGCAGCGCGACGCGGCCATGAAGGAACTCAAGGAACGCGTTTCGAAGGCGCTCACCGGGTTCGAGGGCAAGGGGCTCACCATCGAACAGAAGTACGGCCGCATCTACGTGAGCATGGAGAACAAGCTGCTCTTCCCAAGCGGCAGCACGGTGGTGGACGCGAAGGGACGGGAAGCGCTCGGACACCTGGCCAGGGCCATCGAGAACGAGAAGGACCTGAACATCCTGGTGGAAGGGCACACCGACACGGACCAGGTGCTCGCCGGTTCGCCATACAAGGACAACTGGGACCTCAGCGTGATGCGCGCCACCAGCGTGGTGCGCATCCTTCGGGAAAGCTCGAAGCTCGATCCGGTGCGCGTGACGGCGGCCGGCCGAAGCGAATACGTTCCGGTGGACCCATCGGACAAAGCGAAGAACCGGCGCATCGAGGTGATCCTCGCCCCCGACCTGCGCGACCTCTACAAGCTGGCCACCGAATGAGGCCTTCAGCCGAACAACCGGCCGAGCACCTCATCCACACGACCCACCTGGACCACTTCCAGGCCACCCGTTGAAGGCACGCTCTTGGTGCCCCTCGGAACGAATATGCGGTCGAACCCCAGCTTGGCCGCTTCAGAAACGCGTTGATCGGTGCGGTTCACCGGACGGATCTCCCCGGTGAGGCCCACTTCACCCGCGAAACAGGTGCCCATGGGCACGGGAAGGTCGGCGTCGCTGCCCAGGATGGCGCACACCACCGCCAGGTCGATCGCCGGCTCCTCGATGCGGAACCCACCGGCCAGGTTCAGGAAGACGTCCTTGGCGCCGAGCCGGAAGCCGCATCGCTTTTCCAGCACGGCCAGCAGCATGTTCAACCGCCGCAGGTCGAAGCCCGTGGCGCTGCGTTGTGGCGTTCCATACACCGCGGTGCTCACCAGGGCCTGCACCTCGATCAGCAGGGGGCGCAGCCCTTCCATCGTGGCGGCCACCACCACCCCGCTGGGTCGTTCGTTGCGTTCGCCCAGCAGCACCTGCGAGGGATCCTCGACTTCCGCCAGGCCGTTGCCCCGCATCTCATAGATGCCCAGTTCGTTGGTGCTGCCGAACCGGTTCTTCAACGGGCGCAGCAGGCGGAAGGCATGGTCGCGGTCGCCTTCGAACTGCAGCACGCAATCCACCATGTGCTCCAGCACCTTCGGCCCGGCGATGAAGCCATCCTTGGTGATGTGCCCGATGAGCACCACGGGGATGTTGGTGACCTTGGCCATGCGCAGCAGTTCGGCGGTGCATTCGCGCACCTGGCCAACGCTGCCTGGGCTGGCATCCAGCACGGCACTGTGCAGGGTCTGTACGCTGTCGATCACCACCAGGCCCGGCTTCAGTTCTTCGATCTGCTTGAAGATGTTCTGCGTATTGGTCTCGGTGAGCACGTGGCAGCCGGTGGCCTTGGGATCGATGCGTTCGGCGCGCATGCGGATCTGATGCTGGCTTTCCTCTCCGCTCACGTAAAGGGTGCGCAGCGCGGGATCCCGCAGGGCGGTCTGCAGCAGCAGGGTGCTCTTGCCGATGCCCGGTTCACCGCCGATCAGCACGATGCTGCCCGGTACGATGCCCCCGCCCAGCACGCGGTCCAGCTCACGGTCGCCCAGGGCGATGCGCGGGTCGTCCGTCCTGGGGATGTCGCCAAGGGCCACCGGCCTCGGCGCGCGGTGCTTGTGCGATGCGGGCGTGCCGCGCTTTTCCTCCACGCGGTCGATCACCTCCTCCACCAGCGTGTTCCATTGCTTGCATTGCCCGCATTGGCCCATCCACTGTGGGAAGGATGATCCGCAGTGCTGGCAGACGAAAGCCGAACGGACCTTAGCCATCGCGCTTGATCCGGTCCAGCAGACCGGAGGTGGAACAGCCTTCCACCAGCTGCAGCGAACGCACATCGCCTCCGTAGGCGCGCACCACGTCGGCGCCCACGATCCGCTCCACCTTCCAATCGCCCCCCTTGACGAGCACGTCGGGCCGGATCGCGGTGATCAGGTCCAGGGGCGTGTCCTCCTCGAAGATCACCACCGCATCCACGCAGCGCAAGGCCGCCAGCACCGCCGCCCGGCTGCCTTGGTCGTTCACCGGCCGGCCGGGGCCCTTGCCCTGGCGGATCACCGAGGTGTCGCTGTTCAAACCGACGATCAACCGGTCGCCCAGCGCTGCGGCTTCCTGCAGGTAATGGACGTGGCCGCGGTGCAGCAGGTCGAAACAGCCGTTGGTGAACACGATCCGATCGTCCTTGAAGCGCCAGATGTTCACCATGCGCTGCACGGCGGTACGGTCCATGATGCGGGGATCACCCTGGGTCATGGCCACGTCGGTGCTCATTCGGGAGATGATGCGGCGCGCGGACGGCCGCGAGCGGCCAAAAGTAGCGACAGACCTCCCAGCACGATGAGGAGCAGGGCCTGCACCACCCAGAGCAGCCAGCCCATGGCCAGTGCTTCGGGGTGGATGGATCCGCCACCCTCCGGAACGCTCATGTAGATGCTTACGATCAGCGCCACGAAGGCCGGATAGGCGCCGATCCCACCCTGCACCAGGATGATCCCGACCGAGCCGGCCACGAAGCCCGCGAAGACCGCCGCCGCGCCAAGATGCGCCGTGGATGGCAGGCAATAGAAGCCTGTCCAGAACATGGCCACGTACAGGAACCAGATGATGAAGGTGTGCAGGAGGAACCCTCCCTTGTTCCGGGTGTGGAACACCGATCGGAGGCCTTCCCCGAAGCCGCGCAGGGTATCCATGGCGCGCGCACGCCAGACCGGGTTCCGAAGGATCAGGAACACACCCGTTGCGATCAACAGGACCAGCATCACCCCGATGGCCAGCCACCAGGGACCAAGACCCTCTTGGGTATCCCGCCCCATGCGGAAGGCCAGAAGACGCGCACGGAAGACCTCGAGCTTATCGACCTGCAGGACCAGGGTGATCCCCGCCACCCCGAGCAGCATCGCGAAGTCAATGGCCCGCTCGGCCATGATGGTGCCGAACCCACGGTCGAAGGGGACCTTGTCGCTCCGGTAAAGCATCACCGCGCGCGAGGCTTCACCGGCGCGCGGGAGGAGCATGTTCATGAAGTAACCGATCATCACCGCATGATAGGCGTTCCAGAACCCGGGCCGGTAACCCATCGGGCTCAACAGATAGCGCCAGCGCCAGGCGCGGCTCACATGGCTGAGCCACCCCAACAGAAGGGTGAGCCACAACCAGCGTGTGTCGGCCTTTCGGAAGGCTTCGAAAAGCTGACCGCGTTGCTGCGGGTCCAGCTGGCGGTAGAAGTAGATCACCAGCCATACCCCCAGAGCCAGGGGCACCACCACCTTCACCACGCGCAGCAGCAGGCTCTTCACGCGGTGAGCTTGATCGTGTTGGTCTTCTCGTCGGGGAAGATGATCGTTGGACGGAACCCACGTGCCTCCTCGACGCTCATGTGCGCATAGGAAAGCACGATCACGATGTCGCCCACCGTGGCGCGCAGGGCGGCCGGGCCGTTCATGCATACCACGCCCGAGCCGCGTTCGCCGCGGATCACGTAGGTCTCCAGGCGGTTGCCGTTGGACAGGTTGAGCACCTGCACCTTTTCGCCCTCGATCAGCCCCGAGGCGTCGATCAGGTCGGCATCCAGGGTGATGCTGCCGATGTAATCCACGTTCGCCTCGGTGACGGTGACGCGGTGGATCTTCGCGCGAAGGACTTCGATCGTCATGGATCTTGGGGGAGGGGGCGAAATTACCGGCGCACCTCCAAGTTGTCGATCAGTCGCACCTCTCCCAGCCATGCCGCCACGAGCACGATCACGCGGTCCAGCTCTCCCCACGCCCGGACCGGTTCCAGAGTCCTGGGATCGGCGATGGTGAAGTATTCCAGGCGCAGACCCGGAACGGTGGCCAGGCTGGCCCGACCGGCTTCCGCGGCGCTCACCAGCGAGACGGGCGCCATCGCTTCGGCTGCTTTCAGGCTCCGGTAGAGCGCCGAAGCGGTGCTCCGCTCGCTCGGATCCAGCCGCTGGTTCCGAGAACTCATGGCCAGACCGTCTTTCTCCCGCAGGGTGGGGCACCCATGGATCTGCACCGGCCAGCGTTCAAGCTCAACCAGGTGCTGGATCACGGACAGTTGCTGCCTGTCTTTTTCACCGAAATAGGCCCGGTCGGGCCGCATGTAGTGAAAGAGGCGTTCCACCACGTTGGCCACCCCTTGGAAATGCCCGGGCCGGAACTTTCCTTCGAGCACGGTGTCCAGCGTTCCCAGGTCGTATGACCTTCGGGTCCATGCCGCAAAAAGGTCCTGAGCCTTAGGGAGGAAGGCCGCATGGCAACCTACTGCCTCCAGCAGGCGCAGATCCTGCTCGGGCTGCCTGGGGTACCGGGCCAGATCCCCGGGGTCGTTGAACTGCAAGGGGTTCACGAAGATGCTGCAGATCACCCGGTCACATTCGTCCAATGCCCGCTCCACCAGGCTGATATGACCCAGATGCAAGGCGCCCATGGTAGGCACGCATCCAACGCGTTGACCGGTTCGGCGGGCGCTGGCTGACCAACGCGCGGCTCCGGCGGGTGAGGCGATCCGTTCCAACGGTCAGATCTTGGGGCGCCAAGGTCGGCCGAAGCTATTGGCGGGGTTGTGAACAGGCCCCCTTCCTGCTTATTTTTGTGCTCCCTTTCCCCTTCCCGATGAGCTTGAAGAACGCCAAGGTCCTGACCATTTCGCAAGCCATTGAACCCTTCCAGGACGGCTCGGAAATGGCCCGGGCCACACGGCTCATTCCCCAAGGCATGCTGGAGACCGGCAACGAGATCCGGGTCTTCATGCCCAAGTTCGGTTGCATCAACGAGCGCAGGCACCAGTTGCACGAGGTCATCCGCCTCAGCGGGATGAACCTGATCATCAACGATACGGACCATGCCCTGCTGATCAAGGTGGCCAGCGTGCCGAACGTCCGCATGCAGGTCTATTTCATCGACAACGAAGAGTACTTCAAGCGGAAGGCCACCTGGATGGCACCCGATGAGGAGTTCTATGCCGACAACGACGAACGTGCCCTCTTCTTCTGCCGCGGCGTGCTGGAAACCGTGCGCAAATTGGGCTGGGTCCCCGACATCATCCATTGCCATGGCTGGATGACGGCGTTCATCCCCCTGTACATCCGGCACTTTTTCGCCGATGACCCCCACTTCGAGAACGCCAAGCTGGTCTTTAGCGTCTACGACGACAAGAGCCAGGCGCTCGACAAGGAAATGGCGCGCAAACTCACCATGGAAGGGTTCAAGGCGGAACTCCTCAAGGACCTGAAGAAGCCCACCACCGACGACCTCTACAAGCTGGGCATGGAACTGAGCGATGCGGTGGTGAAGGGCAGTGCCAAACTGGGTCGCTCGCTGGAGGTCGCCTTCAAGGCTTCGGGCAAACCCTCGATGGGGCATGTGACCGAAGCCGACCTGGTGAAGGCGCATGCTGATTTCTACCATGGGGTTCTGGAGGAAGCCCTGGTCTGATCCCTTGCCACGCGCAACACATCGACCGCTGGCACGGCCCGTTACCCGGGCCGTGCTTTTTTCCAGCTGGGCCCTGGCCGCTGCCGCCTGCCAGAAGCCCGAGAACGACCTCGGTCTGGACCTGCTGGATCCCTCGGTGCTCATGGATGTGGTGGTGGTGGATACCACGACATTGATCGCCTTCACCAGGGAGGAGGTGCCGGTGCGGACCAGTGGCCTGAGCCGGAACGCGCTGGGCAGCTACCTGGATCACGACTTCGGGCTCACCCGCGCCGGGATCGTGACGCAGTTCAGGCTGTCGAGCAACAACGTGGGTGCGGGCCAGAACAACCATGGTCTGGTCGCCGACTCGCTGGTGCTCTCGCTGGTGTACGACATGAACAGCTACGCCTATGGGAACCTCGGCGCGCAGAAGTTCCGCGTGTTGGAGATCGACGGATCGCTCCATGCCGATTCGATCTACCGCACCGATCATGCCCCCGAGGTCGCCAACCTGGAGGACCTGGTGCGCGACCCCCGCGGTGTGTTCACTCCCGATCCGTTCACCTCGCCGGTGGTGGGAGGGGATACCCTGAAACCGCAGTTGCGCATCGCGCTGCAACAGGAGCTTGCGGACCGACTGCTGGCTGCCTGGGGAACCGCCGACCTGGCGGACAACAACACCTTCCAGCAGTTCTTCAAGGGCTTGTGGATCGCCCCGGACAACGAAAGCCCCATGCCGTTCGAGCTCGGGGTGCTCTACTTCAACCTGCTGCACGCGGAAAGCAGGATGACCCTTTACTACCGGGTCGTGCGGCCGGGCGAGGAGGATACGCTGACCTACGACTTCGTCATCAATGAGAACTGCGTGCGTTACACCCATTGCACCCACGCGTTCGAGCAGGCCATCGACCCCTTCCTGTCCCAGTCGCTTGAGGACACCACCCTGGGCCAGATGAAGGTGCATGTGCAAAGCCTGGGCGGAGTGCGGGCGGAGGTGCGCTTCCCGAACCTGGACCGATACGCGCACGGCGGCTTGGAGGCGCTGGCCAAGGCGGAACTGGTGATCCCCATCGCCCAGGCGTACTACCCATACTACCAACCACCCTCCCAACTGTTCGTCTACCGGAAGGGCGATGAAGGGCAGGACCTGTTCCTTCCCGATCAGCTGCTCGGTGGGGTGGATGGTTTCTACGACATGGACGCGCGCGAATACCGTTTCAATGTCACCCTGTGGATGCAAGGCGTGATGAGCGGGACGTACGCGAACACGGGCCTTTCCTTCGTTCCCTCCGGCATGGGGGTCTCCGCCAACCGCGCGATCCTTGCGGGGCCGGCTCATCCGGTGGCTCCCATGCGTCTGCAACTGACCTTTACCACCTACTGAACCCATGTGCGGCATCGTGGCATACGTGGGCGAGCGTCAGGCTTACCCGATCGTGATCTCCGGCCTCAAGCGCCTGGAATACCGCGGCTATGACAGCGCGGGAGTGGCGTTGATCGACGGGGGCCGCATGACGGTGTACAAATGCAAGGGCAAGGTCTCCGACCTGGAGGACCACATCAATGGACAGAGCACGCTGGGCACCATCGGCATGGGGCACACGCGCTGGGCCACGCATGGGCAGCCCAACGACATCAACGCCCACCCGCAGGTGAGCACCAGCGGCGATCTGGCCCTGATCCACAACGGGATCATCGAGAACTATGCCTCGCTGAAAGAGGAACTCAAGCACCGGGGGCATGTGTTCAAGAGCGAGACGGACACGGAGGTCCTGGTGCATCTGATCGACGACGTGCAGCGCACCGAGGGCGTGGACCTGCCCGAAGCGGTACGCCTTGCCTTGGACAGCGTGGTGGGCGCATACGCCATCGTGGTGCTCGACCGGAAGAACCCCGATGTGATCGTGGGTGCCCGCAAGAGCAGCCCGCTGGTGGTGGGCATCGGTGGGAACGGCGAGCACTTCATGGCATCCGATGCATCACCCATCGTGGAGCACACGCGCAACGTCGTGTACCTGGAGGACGGGGAGATCGCGATCGTGGACCGGCACACCGGCTTGAAGATCCGCAACATCCGCAACCAGGACCGCACGCCTTTCATCCAGGAACTGGAGATGCACCTGGAGGCGCTGGAGAAGGGGGGCTACGACCACTTCATGCTCAAGGAGATCTTCGAACAGCCGCGCAGCATCCGCGACAGCATGCGCGGTCGTCTGAACCTGGGCAAGGGCGAGGTCGTGCTGGGTGGCGTGCGCGATCATGAGCAGAAGCTCGTCCATGCCAAGCGCATCATCATCGTGGCCTGCGGCACCAGCTGGCACGCCGGCCTGGTGGGCGAATACCTGTTCGAGGAACTGGCGCGCATTCCCGTCGAGGTCGAGTACGCGAGCGAATTCCGCTACCGCAACCCCATCCTGGGCGAGGACGACATCGTGCTGGCCATCAGCCAGAGCGGCGAAACGGCCGATACGCTCGCCGCCATCGAACTGGCCAAAAGCCGCGGCTCCACCATCATCGGCATCTGCAACGTGGTGGGCAGCAGCATCGCGCGCGTGACGCACGCGGGCTCTTACACGCACGCGGGCCCGGAGATCGGCGTGGCCAGCACCAAGGCGTTCACCGCGCAGGTGACGGTGCTGACGCTGATGGCGCTGATGATCGGACAGAAGCGCGGCACCATCACCGGATCGCGGTTCCACCGGCTGATCAACGAACTGGATGCCATCCCCGGCAAGGTGGAGAAGGTGCTGGAGAAGGACGCGCAGATCAAGTACATCGCCGACATCTACAAGGACGCGCCCAACGCGCTCTACCTCGGTCGCGGCTATTCCTTCCCCGTGGCCCTTGAAGGCGCCTTGAAGCTGAAGGAGATCAGCTACATCCACGCCGAGGGCTATCCGGCGGCCGAAATGAAGCACGGACCCATCGCCCTGATCGACGAGGAGATGCCCGTGTTCGTGATCGCCACCAAGGGGGCCAGTTACGAGAAGGTGGTGAGCAACATCCAGGAGGTGAAGGCGCGCAAGGGCAAGGTGATCGCCATCGTGACCGAAGGCGACACGGTGGTGCGCGACCTGGCCGACCACGTGATCGAGATCCCCGGAACGCCCGATGCCCTGGTGCCGCTCCTCTCGGTGATCCCCCTTCAACTGATCAGCTATCACATCGCGGTGATGCGCGGTTGCGACGTGGACCAGCCCCGCAACCTGGCCAAGAGCGTCACGGTGGAGTAGTGGCCCGCCGGCCCTGCCCCCACATGAACACGCGATCGCAGTCGTGGTAGCGCGACAGGTCGCGCGTGAAGAGGATATGACCCAGGTCGAGCACCGCCAGGATGCCGAATCCGCCGAAGGTGATGCCGTAGATGATGGGCACTTTGGCGGTGGTGCCGAAATAGAGCCGGTGAGCACCGAAGGGACCCAGGAAAAGCGCCAGGGCCGAGGCCACCAGTCGCTCGTTCTCCCTTGAGGAACTGGTGTCCCCGGCCGGGGGGGCGGCGGGAACGAACACGGCCGTGTCCGGAAGGATGGTCCGTGCATCGCCCTCCCCTAAGGCCACGCCCGTGAGCATGATCGCCACGGACACTAAGGAGCCACGCAGGTGCATGCCGGCAAGGTATACGGGCGGTGTTCCGGCCCTTGGGATGGAACGGTCACTTTGCAGCCGCGAACCGCCTGGCCACTTCGTTCCAGTTCACCACGTTCCACCACGCGGCCACATAATCCGGCCGGCGGTTCTGGTACTTGAGGTAGTAGGCATGTTCCCAGACGTCCAGTCCAAGGATGGGCGTGCCTCCGCACCCGGTGTTCGGCATGAGCGGATTGTCCTGGTTGGGCGTGGAGCAGATCTCCAGCCTGCCCCCCTTGTGTGCGCACAGCCAGGCCCAGCCCGAGCCGAAGCGCGTGACACCCGCGTTCCCGAACTTCTCCTTGAAGCCATCGAACGAGCCGAAGGCGGCATCGATCGCACCGGCGACCTCTCCGGCCGGCCTGCCCCCCGCATTGGGCCCCATGACCGCCCAGAACAGGTTGTGGTTCCAATAGCCCCCGCCGTTGTTGCGCACCGCCATGTTGTTCATGTCCAGGCCCTTGAGGACCTCATCGATGTCTTTTCCGTCCAAGGGGGTGCCTTCGATGGCCTTGTTCAGATTGGTGGTGTAGGCCGCATGGTGCTTTCCATGGTGGATCTGCATGGTGGCGGCGTCGATGTGGGGCTCCAGCGCATCGGGCGCGTAAGGCAGGGGGGCAAGGGTGAAGGCCATTTGTTCGTTGGGTTGAAGTGGATCGGGGCTCGAAGGTAGCCATGAGGGAGGGGCAAGTCCTTGGCTGTAAGAAGAAAAGACTACTTTCGCCGCCAACTTCACCAAAACGAACCCGAGGAAATGACCAGGAAGATCGCACTGCTCGCCACCATGGCGGCCCTCTTCGTTGCTTGCGGCGGCAACACCGAGGAAAGCATTGACAAGAAAGCCGAAGAGATCAAGGCCGAAGGCGAGGCCAAGATGGAGGAGGCGAGCAAGATGATGGAGAGCGCCGTCGACACGGCCAAGCAGATGATGGAGAACGCCGTGGACACCGCCCAGAAGGCGATGGACAAGGCGGCCGAAGCTGCCCACTGAACACGGGCCGCATCGAACGTGGAAGGGGGCCGCAAGGCTCCCTTCGTCTTTTCAGGGAAGGGCGGCGTGCTTTTCCACCGCGTCGCGGGCGCGCAGGAAGATGCTGTCGGCCTTGAGCAGGATGCCGTAGTAGCCCGGGGCGCCCCAGATGTTCCGCGCCATGCCCGCCTTCAGACGGGTGACGATCTGCCTGCGGGACCGGTTGAACGAGGCGGGATCCTTCCCGATGCCCTGTTCGCCGGCGAAGGCTTCAAGCTCCCTGAGCAACTGCTCGCTCACCCCGTAATCGCTCATGAACCGTTCGGCGCTGCCGTACCGCTCCAGGCGCGGACGGTCGCGATCGGCCACGTCGAAGGCGAACTGGTTGAGCGTGCCGGTGAAGAACAGCTCGCTGAGGTAGTCGGAGGTCTCGGCCGTGTCGGCCGGCACGAACACATCGGGCATGATGCCTCCGCCGCCGTACACCTTGCGGCCACCCATGGTGGTGAAGACCCGGGAGGTATCCAGCGCGATGCTGTCGGCGCTGAGTTGTTCGCCATGCGCGAAGCGTTCCTCGAAGTCCTGGTCGTAATCGATGCCCTCGCCGTAGGGCCGCTGGATGCTGCGCCCCGAGGGGGTGTAGTAGCGTGCCGTGGTGATGCGCACGGCACTGCTGTCGGGCAGGGGGATGTGCTCCTGCACCAGGCCCTTGCCGAAGCTCCGTCGGCCCACGATGAGCCCGCGGTCGTTGTCCTGCACGGCACCGGCCACGATCTCGCTGGCCGAGGCGGAACCCTCGTCGATCAGGATGGCCAGGGGCAGGTCCTCGACCGATCCCTCGGCCGTGGCGAACTGGTCCTTGCGCGGGTGCATGCGCCCCTCGGTGTACACGATCATGCGGCCTTTGGGCAGCAGTTCATCGGCGATCAGGATGGCCTGGTCCAGGTAGCCGCCGCCGTTGCCGCGCAGGTCCAGCACCAGGCGCTTCATGCCCTGGTCCAGCAGGCTTTCCACCGCGCGCTTGAATTCCTCGTGCGTGGAACGCGCGAAGCGCACCAGCTTGATGTAGCCGGTGCCATCCGCGGTGATCAGCGACACCGCCACGCTGTTGATCGGGATCTTCCCGCGTTCGATCTCCACCTCGAAGGGCTTCTTCCTGCCGCGCCGCAGGATCGACACGGTGACCTTGCTGCCGCCGGGCCCACGCAGGCGGTCCATCACGTCCTGGTTGGTGATGCCCACCCCGGCCAGCGGCTTGCCGTCAGAGGCCACGATCCGGTCTCCGGCGCGGATGCCCAGCTTTTCGCTCGGCCCTCCTTCCACCGACGAGATCACGATCACCGTGTCGCGCTGGATGGTGAACTCCACCCCGATGCCCTCGAAGCTGCCTTCCAGCGGCTCCTGCGCCGCACGCAGGTCGGCGGCGGTGATGTAGTAGCTGTGGGGGTCCAGGGTCTGCAGCAGATCCTCGATCACCTCGTCCACCAACTGTTCCTTCTTCACCGTATCCACGTATTGCCGGTCGATGAGGTCCAGCACCTGGCCGATCTTGTCGGCCGGGGTGGCCTTGCGCGACACGAAAAAGCCGCGGGCCGCCACGCTGTCGTCGCGCAGGTTGTAGCCGATTCCCAGCCCGCCCGCCAGCATCAGCGACAGCAGAAGCGGGAGGAGGACGGCGAACGAAAGACGCCTGCGCTCCATTCAGCGGGGGTCCAGTTGGTGGATCAGCAGGCCGCCGTTCTTCAGCAGCTCCAGCCCCTCCGTGTCCTTGTAGCTGGTCAGGTACACCAGCCGCTTGATGCCGGCCTGCAGGATCAATTTGCTGCACTCCTTGCATGGGGAGTGCGTGAGGTACAACGTGGCGTTGCGGGCGTTGTTGGTGCTGCGGGCCACCTTCATGATCGCGTTGGCTTCGGCGTGAAGGACGTACCAATGGGTGAGCCCGGCGGCATCTTCACAATCATTGGGGAAACCGGTGGGCGTGCCGTTGTAGCCGTCGCTGATGATCATGCCCTCCTTCACGATCAGGGCGCCCACCTGCTTGCGCGTGCAATGGCTCAGCCGCGCCCATTCCAAGGCCATCTTCATGTAGGCGCGGTCGTACCGCTCCTGCTTGGCGGGGTTGGCGTAGATCAGTTCGTCCTTCTGCATGTGCTCATGTGCCCATGTGTTCATGTGCTCATGTGCTCATGGCCGAATGGGCACATGGGCATATGGGCACATGGATCGCGGTGCCCAGGGCGGGACTCGAACCCGCACGACTGTTGAGGTCACTGGTGTTTGAGACCAGCGCGTCTACCAATTCCGCCACCTGGGCAGTGGACTTCAAAATGCACCCTTTCGCGGACCAGCGCGCCTGCCTGCCGGCAGGCAGGTCTACCGATTCCGCCACCTGGGCTTTGGGTGTTCCCGTGAAAGGGATGGCGAAAATAGCCTCTACAGCTGCTTGAGCAGGTTGCGCAGGTCCACCTTGCCGCTCACGATCGCCTCCACGTTGGCCAGCGGGATCCGGTCCTGCTTCATCGTATCGCGGTCGCGGATGGTCACCGTGTCGTCCTGCAGCGTCTGGTGATCGACGGTGATGGCGTAGGGCGTGCCGATGGCGTCCTGCCGGCGGTAGCGCTTGCCGATGCTGTCCTTCTCATCGTACTGAAGCTCGTGGTCGAAGCGCAGCCGCTCGACGATCGCGTGGGCCTTCTCGGGCAGTCCGTCCTTCTTCACCAGCGGGAGCACGGCCAGCTTCACCGGCGCGAGCGATGCGGGAAGACGCAACACCGCGCGGTCGCTTCCGTCCTTCAGCTTCTCCTCTTCGTAACCCGCGCTCACCAGGGCGAGGAACATGCGGTCCAGGCCGATCGAAGTTTCGACCACGTATGGCACATAACTCTCGTTGGTCTCCTGATCGAAGTACTGGAGCTTCTTCCCGCTGTGTTTCTCGTGGTTGGCCAGATCGAAGTCCGTGCGCGAGTGGATCCCTTCGAGCTCCTTGAAGCCCATCGGGAACTTGAACTCGATGTCGCAGGCGGCGTTGGCGTAGTGCGCCAGCTTGATGTGGTCGTGGAAGCGGTAGTTCTCGGCGGGCAAGCCGAGCGCGCGGTGCCAGGCGATGCGCTTCTCCTTCCAGGTGGCGTACCACTCCATCTCGGTGCTCGGCTTCACGAAGAACTGCATCTCCATCTGCTCGAACTCGCGCATGCGGAAGATGAACTGGCGCGCGACGATCTCGTTGCGGAAGGCCTTGCCGGTCTGCGCGATGCCGAAGGGGATCTTCATGCGCGCGCTCTTCTGCACGTTCAGGAAGTTGACGAAGATGCCCTGTGCCGTCTCGGGCCGCAGGTAGATCGTGCTGCTTTCGCCGCTCACGCTGCCGAGCTCGGTGGCGAACATCAGGTTGAACTGGCGCACGTCCGTCCAGTTACCTGTGCCGCTGATGGGGCACTTGATCTCCTCATCGATGATCAACTGGCGCACGGCTTCGAGGTCATTCGCTTCGAGCGCGGTCTTCATCCGACCTTCAACCGCATCGATGCGCTCCTGGCTGCGCTTCACGTTGGGGTTGGTCGCGCGGAACTGTGCCTCATCGAACGCATCGCC
>CAYMXP010000002.1:0-110943 GCA_964394425.1 uncultured Chryseobacterium sp.
AGGAGGGTTCCATCCAGATCGCGCCGCTGGCCTTCATGCGCGGCCGCACGCTGGACCATGCCTTCGTGATCCTGGATGAAGCGCAGAACGCCACGCTGCCGCAACTCAAGATGTTCCTCACGCGCATGGGCCGCTCGGCCACCTTCGTCATCACCGGCGACGTCACGCAGGTGGACCTGCCCGGCCATCAGCCCAGCGGCCTGGTGCCCGCCGTGGAGATGCTGCGCGGCATCGAAGGCATCGCCGTGGTGGACCTCGATGAGAAGGACGTGATCCGCCACGAGCTGGTGACCCGCGTGCTGGGCGCCTTCAAGGAGATGGAGCATCGCAACGACAGGGCCGAATGAGCACCAAGGCCGCCTCCCTACCCGCCACCCTGATGCGCTCCGACCTGCGCCTGCCGGGCGTCGTCGACGTCTATCGCGGCAAGGTGCGCGACGTGTACCATCTTGACGACGGCCGCATGGTGATGGTGGCCAGCGACCGCATCAGCGCCTTCGACGTGGTGCTGCCGCGCGGCATCCCGCACAAGGGCCAGGTGCTCAGCCAGATCAGCTGGCACATGCTGCAGGCCACGCGCGACATCGCGCCGAACTGGGCGATCGCGATGCCCGATCCGCAGGCGATCATCGGCCGGCGCTGCGATCCGGTGAAGGTGGAAATGGTGGTGCGCGGCTACCTGAGCGGCCACGCGTGGCGCCAGTACCGCGATGGTCTTCGCGCGCTCTGTGGTGCTCCGATGCCCGATGGCCTGCGCGAGAGCGATCCCTTTCCCGCACCGATCATCACCCCGAGCACCAAGGCCGATGCGGGCCACGATGAGGACATCACGCCGGAGGAGATCCTGGACCGCGGGCTGTGCTCGAAGAGCGAATGGGAGACCATGTCGCGGTACGCGCTGGCCTTGTACCGGCGCGGCGCGGAGATCGCCCTCCGCCGCGGACTGATCCTGGTGGACACCAAGTACGAGTTCGGCCGCCGCGAGGGGAAGGTCCTGCTGATCGACGAGATCCACACACCCGACTCGTCGCGCTACTTCCACGCCGATGGCTACGGGGATCGCCAGCAGCGTGGCGAGCCGCAGCAGCAGCTGAGCAAGGAGTTCGTGCGCCAGTGGCTCATCGCGCACGATTTCATGGGGAAGGAAGGACAGAGCGTTCCCCCCATGGACGACGCGTTCGTGCTCGGCGTATCGCGGCGCTACATCGAACTGTTCGAGCGGATCACCGGTTCGGCCTTCGTGCCTTCGCCCACCGGGGCGATCAACGCGCGCATCCAGCGCGCGGTGGAGGCCGCCTTGCAAGATTGAGGAACGCGCGGACGCCGCCACGGGGATCGCGCCCCGTTCGGCTCGCCGGTTGGATCAGAGCGACCGCTTGTTCACGAACAGCCGCTGCGACGGGTGCCGCTTGAACTTGTAGCTCACCTCGATGCTCAGGTAGCTGAAGTAGTCGGGCAGGCCGGGATTGCCGCGGCGGCTCGTGCGCTCGCTCACCGTTCCATCGGTGCCCCACCCGGTGGGATCGCTGATGTAGCGGGCCAGGTATTGCGACGTGCTGTCGCCGGGGAAGGCCGCGCCGATCTCCTCGTACGTGGCGTAGCGGTCGCTCACGTCGTCCAGCTTGTCGGTGATGAAGGAATAGTAGGCGAACTCGGCCCCCAGGCTCATCTGCCTGGTGATCATGTAGCGGATGCCGAAGCCCCAGGGGAAGCCGATGTGCCAGGGCGAAGGCCCGGGCGCCGCGCCGCCGCTTTCACCGCCCCACCCGCCCTCGGTGTGCCAGCTGTACAGGTCGGTCTCGTAGGTGCCGTCGTGTTCGATCACGTTGGACGATGCCGCGTTGGGATGATCCTCGGGCAGGTCGTGGATGGTGCCGTCGTCCCAGTAGTAGTAGGCGTTCTCCATGCCTTGCTCGCCGTGGAAGAGATCGCCCTTGGGCCTTCCGTAGAACACCCCCACGCCCACGAAGAAGTACATGAAGAAGCGCTGCTGGAAGAGCGGCTGGTAGGGCTCGCGGTAGGCGTTCAGCACCAGGTGGCCCGACATCCCGAAGAGGTCCGTGCGGAAATTCAGGCCGCGCTTGAAATTGTACAGTTCAAGCCCCGACTCGCCGCCGGTGGGTTCGGTCTCGTCGTAACCGATGCGGTGCCAGCTCAGGCGTGTCTCGAAGTCCAGCGCGCGCGTCACGTAGCGCTTGGGGTTGTTGAGGAAGTTGCGAAAGGTGACGGCCATGCCCGGACGGACGCTGTTCCATTGCATCGGACCGTCCCAGTTGCCCAGGTCGCCGTAGTAGTGGGTGATCCCCGAGGAGAGGCCCACCTCCAGGGTGCGCTGCTGTGCGAAGGCTGAAGGGATCGCGGCGGCCAGGACCGCGATGGCGAGTATCGGTCGCATCATGGGCGGGTCTTTCGGTATCGAAAGTATGTCGGAAAGACGGCGAGTCCGCCTGAGCGTTGCCTGCCCTTACGAACGCGGCCCGAAGAGGGCCGTACCGATCCGCACCAGGGTGCTGCCCCGGGCGATGGCGATGCCGAAGTCGGCGCTCATGCCCATGCTCAGGATGTCGAACAAGGCGGGATCGAACGGTCCGCCGGACCGCAGGGACCTGAACAGGCCGGCCAGCCGGTCGAACTCCGATCCGATCAGGGCGTTGTCCTCGGTGAAGGTGGCCATGCCCATCAGCCCGCGCACGCGCACGTGCGGCCATCGGGCGGACGGCCACGCGGAGGTCAGCGCGTTCAATTCCTCCGGCGTGAGGCCGTGCTTGGTGCTCTCTCGCGCCACATGCACCTCGAAGAGCACGTCGATCACGCGCCCGGCGGCCGCCGCGCGTTTCTCGATCTCGTCCAGCAGCTTTTCACCGTCCACGCCATGGATCAGGTGGACGAAGGGTGCGACATGCTTCACGTTGCCGCGCTGCAGGTGCCCGATGAAGTGCCATTCGATGTCAGCCGGCAGTTGTGCCTGCTTCGCCTTCATTTCCTGCGGGTAGTTCTCTCCGAACGCGCGGTGGCCCAGGTCGTACAGCGCGCGGATCTCCTCCACCGTGCGCGTCTTGCTCACGGCCACGAGCCGCACGCCCGCCGGAAGCGCGGCCTTGAGTCGGGCATATCGTGCCGCGAGATCCATGTCGGTCAACTGCGATCTGCGAACTACCAACTGCTAACTCTCCTCCAGCGAATACACCACCATCCCGCTCCTGAGCTTCGGTTCGATCCAGGTGCTCTTCGGCGGCATGCTGCGCCCTTCATCAGCCACGGCCTTCAGTTCGGCGAAGCTCACGGGCCGCAGGTGGAAGGCCACCTTGGCCTCGCCGCTCCTCACCATCCGCTCCAGTTCCTCCACGCCCTGCGTGCCGGGAACGAACTTCACGTGCGGATCGCCGCGCAGGTCGCGGATGCCGAGCACGGGCCTGAGCACCGCGTCACCCAGCATCGAGGCATCGAGCCGGTCGGCCGCGTCGGCGGTGGCGGGGGGATCGGGCAGCTTCAATTCGTACCAACCCTTGCGCGTACACACGCACACGCTGCCATGCGGCGGATGGGTCGGAGGGGCGGCTTCCAACGAACGCAACGGCCCCACATCGGCGAGCGCTTCCAGCAGGTCGTCGGTATCCATGCCGCCCAGGGTGGTGACGGCGCGATCGAAATTGTGGATGTGCAGGTGCTCCTGCGGGACGATGAACGCCATGCACCAGGCCTTGGGCGCATCGGCGAAGGCGCCGGCGGCCTCGGCCAGCCGCGCGCTGCTGGCCAGGCGGTGGTGTCCGTCGGCGATGTAGAGCGCGCCCGCATCGGCCACGTGCTTCGCGATCGCCGCGACCTCCTTCGCGCCGCCCACGGCCCACAACCTGTGCCGCACGCGGTCGGTGGTGCTGAAGTCGTAGGTGGGCGCCACCCCGTGCATCCGCTCCACGTCGGTGTCCAGCACGTGCGTTCCCGGAGCCGCCAGCAGCACCGGCTCGGCGTTGATGCCGGTCACGTTCAGGTAGTCCTTGAACAGTTCCTCGCGGTCCTGGAGCGTATGCTCATGCACCTTGATCCTGCCGCCGCGGTAGTCGGCCACGTTCACCAGGCCGATGATGCCGCGCGAGAGCAGGCCTTTGCGGCTCTGCTCATAGAGGTAGAAGCACGGGGCCTCGTCGCGGATGAACCAGCCCTCGCCCACGAACTCGTTCCATTTCCCGCGCACCTGGTGGAAGCGCCGCGTTCGCCTGTCCGTCGCGGCCGGGGCGGCGGGCGGGCCGCCCGCGTCGGGACCGGGGCCTTGGTCCGGGTGGATGATGTGCAGGAAGGTGAAGGGATTCCCGGCGAGTTTCTCGCGGATCTGCCCGTCGGTGTAGCTCACGTAGTTGCGCGAGGCCACCAGGTGCGCCTTGTCGGGCACCGGGCGCCAGGCGCGGAAGGGGCGGATGCGGATCATCGGGGTCCTTCACCACGGAGGTACGGGGGGCACGAAGGATGGATCCGACGACATGCATGAGGGATCTCCCGGGAATGAACACTGCGCATCTCTCCGTGCCCTCTGTGTCTCCGTGGTGAACAAATTCACGCCCCCACGCCGGCCTTCGCGTGGTGCTCGATGATCGCCTGCGCGATCTCCTCGCCGATGCGGTCCTGCGCCTCGGTGGTGGCGGCGCCGATGTGGGGGCTGAGGGAGAGGTTGGGCTGGGCGAGCAGGTCGGCGCGGGGCGTGGGCTCGTTCACGAACACATCCAGCGCGGCGGCGCGGAGCTTGCCGCTCTTCAGCGCGTCCAGCAGGGCGTCCTCGTCCACGCTGCCGCCGCGCGCGGTGTTCACCAGCACGGCCCCGTCCTTCATCAGCGCGATCTCCTTCGCGCCGATCACCGCGCGGCCATCGGGCTGGGCCGGCACGTGCAGGCTCACCGCATCGCACCGGGGCAGCAGGTCGTGGAGGGGAACGTGCTCGATGCTCACGGCCGCGATCGAATGGCCGCCGCCCAGCGGAACGGCGAGCTGGCGGGTGCCGTTGCGGCTGTCGTTCACGATCACGTTCATGCCCGCGCCGATGGCGTAGCGCGCGGTCCATTGCCCGATGCGCCCGAAGCCGATGATGCCCAATGTCTTGCCGCGCAGCTCCAGGCCCTTGCCATGCGCCTTCTTCAATTCCTTGAAGTGCGTGGCTCCGCGCGGCGGCATCTCGCGGTTGGCCTCGTGCAGGCCGCGCATCAGGTTGAAGAGGTGCGCCATCACCAGCTCCGCCACGCTGATGCTCGACGCGGCCGGCGTGTTGAACACGGTGATGCCCCTGGCTTCGGCGTGCGCCTTGTCGATGTTGTCCATGCCCACGCCGCCGCGCCCGATCATCTTCAGCCCGGGGCAGGCGTCGATCAGCTCCCGGCGCACCTTGGTGGCGCTGCGCACCAGCAGGATCCCCACCTGCTCCTTGTTGAGGAAGTCCGCCAGCTGGTCCTGGGGCACGGCGTGGGTGGTGACGGTGAAGCCCGCCAGCACCAGGTGTTCCTTGCCTTTCGACGAGATGCCGTCGTTGGCGTGTACGCGCTTGTTCATCCTTTCCGGTCCGCGAAGTCGGTCATCACGTCCACCAGCACCTGCACGCTTTCGATCGGCAGGGCGTTGTACAGGCTGGCCCGGTAGCCGCCCACGCTGCGGTGGCCGCGGATCCCGCTGATGCCGGCCGCCTTCCACAGCTTGTCGAATTCCGGCTCCAGCGCGGCGTCGTGCATCACGAAACAGACGTTCATCAACGACCGGTCCTCTTTCGCCGTGGTGCCCTTGAACACCGGCAGGCGGTCGATCGCATCGTACAGCAGCTTCGCTTTCGCTTCGTTGCGCTTCTGGATCCCCGGGATGCCGCCGATGCCCTTCAGCCATTCCAGCGTGAGCATGCTCACGTACACGGCGAAGACCGGAGGCGTGTTGTACATGCTCTCCTTTTCGGCGTGGTTCTTCAGGTCGAGCATCGGGCTGAGCTTGCGACCGGTCTTCCCGAGCGCATCGCGCCTAACGATGTACACCGTGGTGCCGGCCGGCCCCATGTTCTTCTGCGCGCCGGCATAGATCAGCGTGAAGTCGGCCACGTTCACCGGGCGGCTGAAGATGTCGCTGGACATGTCGCAGACCAGCGGCACCGGCGACTTCGGCCACTGGTGCTGCTGGGTCCCGAAAATGGTGTTGTTGCTGGTGAAGTGGAAGTAGTCGGCGTCCGGTGGGATCGCGTAGCCCTTGGGGATGTAGCTGTAGTTCCTGTCCTCGCTGCTGGCCACCACCAGCGTCTCGCCCACGAGCTGCGCGTCCTTCACCGCGCGCATGGCCCATTCGCCGGTCTTGAGGTAGGCGGCCTTGCCACCGGTGCGCATCAGGTTCATCGGCACCATGTGGAAGCCGAGGCTCGCGCCGCCCTGCAGGAAGAGGACGTCGAAGCCGTCGGGCACGCCGAGGAGTTCCTTCACCAGCGCGCGCGCTTTCGCCATGCAGGCCTCGAACTCTTTCCCGCGGTGGCTCACCTCGATCAGGCTCAGGCCGGTGCCGGCGAAGTCGCGCAGGGCATCGGCGGCCCGGTCGATCACCTCGCGGGGGAGGATGCTCGGCCCGGCTGAAAAGTTGTGGACCTTCAGTTTCGCGTCGGTGAACATGGGCGCGAAAATAGAACAGGCATCCCGCCGGTCCGGATCGACCGTGGATCAATGCGCCAGGACCAGGCGCCTGGTCCAGCGGCCTTCGCGGGTGGACAATTCCACCACGTAGGCGGCCTGCGGCAGCGACCGGGCATCGATCCGCTCCTGCATGGGCCCGGCCGCGTTCAGCGTGCGGGTCCGCAGGACCCTTCCCATGGCATCGAACAAGCGCAGCTCCAGGGGGCCGTGCGTTGCGTTCACATGGATCACGATCGCATCATCGTTCTGCAACACCGACCAGTCCGGCGCCACGCTTGCCGGTCCGTTCATGGCGGCGATGATCGTGCTGTCCATCACGATGGTCTCATCGCCCGGCTGGTAGTCCGTCCAGATGAAGTAGCAGAGGAACATCTCGGCATCCGTGGTGCTGCCGGCGCCCACGTTCTGCGGCGGATCGTTGGGGTTGTCCTCGTTGAAGACGGTGTTGTCGTACACGCCGATGCTCTTGATCACCGCGCCGGCCGGGATGGGCTGCACGGTCTGGAAGGTGTAGTAGCGCTGCCAGTGGAAGTCCCATTCGGGGATGCGGATCAAGGGGATGCTGTCGCCGCCGTATTCGTACCACACCGTGAAGGCCGTGCCGATGCGGTGCATGTGCGGGCAGATGGACACGAAGGAGCGGTGGGATGGGTTGACGTATGCGTGGTGGAAGGTCCGCACGGTGTTGGCCGGGATCCAGAGCGGGCCGTCGATCATGTCGTCGTGCCCCAGCAGCCAGCCCACGTTCACCGGCCTGATGCCCGTGCCGGTCACGAACTCCAGGTTCATCACGGTGGAATCCACCTCGCCCTGATGCCCCGGACCGTAGTGGATCTCGATCACGAAGTCCGCGCCGGGGGGCACGGCGATCCCCCATTGCGGCGGATAGCGCACCACGTCGCCACCGGGTTGCCAGGCGTTCATGTAGTAGCTGTACGTGGGCGATCCCGTGTTCAGGTCGAAGCCGGGCAGCGGATCGGCCAGGTCGTTGGCCAGCGACTGGCCCGTGTTGTCGTAGCTGATGTCGGCGTGATGCACCGCGTCATCCAGCCCCGGGAAGACCTCGATCGCGTTCACGTACACGGTGGTGGGGAAGGGGTTGGGGATCACGAACCAGCGATACTCGTCGATGTTGTCCTGCAAGGTGTAGGGGTCGATGGCCACCTGGAAGTGGATCGTGTCCAGCAGCGATCCACCCGGCATGAAGACCGGGGGATCGGGCTCCTCCCCGGGGTCGCCGAAGGGCAGGCCCAGATCCACCCAATCCACGATCGCGTCGATCTCCCCCTGCGTCAGCACGTTCTCGTGCGCGAAGTGGCGGTAGTCCGGATCGGCGGGCCAGGGTGGCATGTATTTCCAATAGACCACCTCCTGCACCGAGAGCGCATGGCCGGCCACGTCGCTGTAGCTCATGAAGGGGAAGGGCCCGATGCTGCCCTCGTGGTGGCAGGAGGAGCAATGTGTATAGATGATGCTGGCCACGTCGGGGGCCCAGACGGGGTCCTGGGCGACGGCCTTGATGCCGATGAGCAGCAAGGGGGCGATCGGCTTTCTCATCATGGCTTGGTGAAGGTAGATCGTTCGGCCATGGTGGAATGGGACGGCTTGTTACATTTCGTTCGCCCACCCTCAACACATCGAACATGAAGCGACCATACACCCTGCCGCTGGCCTGGCTGTACACATCGCTCGCGATCGCCCAGGTCGCCGTTCAGCGCACCGCCGATCACCGCGCCGTGGCCGAACCCACCGCGTTGGCCCCCACCTGGAAAGCCGCGAGCAAGCCGGATCTTGAAGGCTCCCCCAAGTCGGCCTCGGTGATCCAACTGGGAAGCGCGCCCAACCTCTACACCTTCATCCTCAGCGGCCAGAACCAGGTGGGCTACAACGAGGACATCAACACCGTGATCTTCCAGCACCGCTCCGACCCGGACAACCACGACGGCCTCGGCGGGGTGGGCACCCTGCGCGTGGACTTCAGCACCGATGGCGGCGCGACCTGGAGCATCGACACGTTGCTCATCACCCCGGGCATGTTCGCTGGTACTACTGGCGACGCCACCGGGAACCGCTATCCGAGCGGGGCGATCTACAACCCCACGGGCAACACCGATCCGATGAGCGCCTTCGTGGTGAGCAACGGGCCGGCGCTATCGGCAACAACCACGCTTTGGGGCTTGATCGCCCGCGCCTCCACCCGCCTCGATGGATCCTACGCCACCGATGCCTACGTGGATCAATGGGGTGATCTCACCTCCTTCCATCCATACGGGCTGTGCGTGAACCCCAACGGCGAAGCCTGGAGCCTGAGCTCGCGCTACGGAGGCGCCGGCGATCCGCTCAACTATACGGGCTACCACGTGAACAAGGGCGTCTTCAACGCGGGCACCAACGCGTTCGATTGGACGGTGCAACAGACCATCACGCCCGACTTCCACACCGATCCGGACAGCTCGGTGATCTACAGCTCGCACAACCTGGCCTTCAGCCCCGACGGCACCACGGGCTATGCGGTGATCATGGGCAAGGAGAACGACGGCATCCCGCAGGGCCCCTGTCCGCTGCTGTGGAAGACCTCCGATGGCGGCGCCACCTGGAACCAGCTGCCCACGCACGACTTCAGCACCGAACCGGCCCTGACGTACTGGCTGCTGCCCGCTTTCGACAGCGGCCTGCCGCGGCCTTACTTCAGCGACTTCGACTGCGTGGTGGACGGCGATGGCACGCTGCACCTCATCAGCGAAGTGCTCTCGGGCTACACCGCCTCTCCGGATTCCCAGGGCTACATTTTCACCGACATCGCCTCCCATTTCATCTTCCACGCGGCAACCAACGATGGCGTGACCTGGCACCTCTACAAACTTTCCGATGTGTTCGGGACCGACTTCGACCTGCCTTCGTCCGATCCCGCGAACATCCCCGTGCAGAGCAACCGCCCGCAGGCTTCACGCACCGCGGACGGCTCGCGCGTGTTCTTCTCGTGGAATTCCTCCGGTCCGGACGAAACGCAGAACTACCTGCCCGATGTCTGGGCCGTGGGGCATGAGCCGGCCACGGGGCTTTACACCGAACAGAAGAACCTCACCGCCGGCACCGATGCGGAACTGGTCGCCTTCCTGCACAGCGTGAGCCCGGTGTGCATCACGGGCGGCAGCGAGCACGACTACGAGCTGCCCATCGTCTTCGGCGCGCACAACGGCGATGCCCTCGGGCCGGCCGACTTCTACTACATCCGGGGCGTGGGCTTCGATGATGCGGACTTCGTGGTTGGCCTGGACGAGGTCACAGGACCGGTCGTCGGCCTGTTCCCCAACCCCACGGACGGGCCACTGCGGATAAACCTGACAAGCGCGGCCGCGGTTGACCTCTCCCTTGCGGATGCCACCGGCCGGGTCATTCTCCGCGAACGGAAGGTCGGCCCCGAGATCCTCCTGGACCTGAGCGGCTATCGGTCGGGGATCTATCACTTGACGCTGACCCAGGACCGCGGCATGCGGACGTTGCGGGTGATGCTCCAATAGGGGAGACCCACCCAGGAACGGAGTGCTGGGATCCAGCCTTTCCTTGGGAAGGATGGGAGTTCTCCGTGCCGCAGTCTGTCCCGGTCCTGCGAGGGATGCCACTGAGGTGAAATTTGGCGGCCGGGCACTCGCAACACATCCTTAACTTCGGATCCGCTGTGAAACCTCTAAACCCAACTGGACATGAAGAAGTTCGACGCGAGGAAGATCCTCCTGCTCTGTGGCTTGATGCTTTCGTTCCTGTACGGCCGGTCGCAGATCATCGTTTTCGTACAGGAACCACCCGGACTGGTGGGCAGTTATGATTTCACCTGGGCGGCCCCACCCCCTGATGGCAACTGGGGCAGCCCAGACCTCAACGATCCAGCCAATGCCGTTACTGATACGCTGGCGTTCGTTGACGATGGGACAGCGGGAGACTCTCTCGGCTGTGATACGCTGGTGAACGGATCGGCCATCACAGGAAAGATCGCCGTGGTGTATCGGGGATCTTGCGAATTCGGGTTCAAGGCCCTGATGGCACAGAACGAAGGCGCGGTGGCCGTGGTGATCATCAACCATACAGGTGCGCCCGTCCCGATGGGAGAAGGAACCTATGGTGGATCGGTGACCATCCCCGTGGTGATGATCAGCCAGGGTGATGGGGCCTTGTTGCGTGATGAGATCGACGCGGGCAACGTGGTGGCCTTCATCGGCAACATTTCGAACCAATTCCCCAACAACCTGGGCATCTATCGGGGTGACGCCTGGCTACCTAAACATAGCGCCACGCCCAAGCAGGTATGCACAAGTGCGGCTGAGTACGCTGTTTCTCCGGGCTGCTGGGTACAGAACAACGGCGTCAACGACCAGACCGGCGTGGTGCTAACCGCGGACGTGTCGTTGGGTGGAAGCAGCGTGTACAACCAAACGACCGCCCCGGTGGACATCGCTTCGGGCGATAGCGTCTTCCTGACCCTTCCTGATTTTACCCAACCCGGGTACCAGGGCCTTTACACCCTGACCTATTCCACCAGCTCGGATTCCACCGAGAATGTAAGCGGGGATAACAACTGGTCCATGGATTTCCTGATCGATTCGCTCCTGGCTTACGGAGGGATCGATCCAGCGACACATCAGCCCATCAACGGGACGCATTACAAGCCTGATCCGCAGAACGGCCCTTTGCAAACCTGCGTTCATTTCAGAGATGCCAACGCGAGCCGATTGGGTGCGTTGGGCATGTATGTGTCCACCGCCGCGTCGGGAACGGATTCCGTCACCGGGGATCTTATCGAGATCTTCGCTTACGAATGGAACGATGTGTTCAACGACATCAATGATGCCGTTGTGTCGGACTTGAACACGGTCGCGGATGGCGAGTACACCTACGGGACGAACCAGGAGTTCACGAACATTTTCGTGCCCTTTTCGGAGCCGCTTGCCTTGGTGGACGATCAGCGATATCTGTTCTGCATGTCCACCTCGAACACGGACCTGTACCATGGGTGCAATGAGGTGTTGGACTACGTGGAGAACTTGGCGCTACCGAACGCCCAACCGACGACGATCATTGACAACGGTGGAACATGGGAGATCCTGGGTTTTGGTCCTGATGTCTCCTCTGCCATCGGCGTCAGAATGATCTCGGTCGAGCATATAGGGATCGAGGAACCCGATCAACACCAGTTAAGCGCGCGACCTAATCCCACCAGCGACCTTGTACGAATTCCTCTCCCCACGAACAATGGTGACGCGCGTTTGGAGATCATGGACCTTGATGGCGCGGTTGTGGCTCAGCGAACACTGGTCCTGACAGGTGGTGAGTTGGTGATGGATGTCACCAATTTACGATCCGGCACTTACGTCTTCAAAGTGACTCCTGACGACGGGAATGTGATCAGCTTCAAGGTTGTTGTTACGAAGTGATCAATGTATCAGGGGCATTGCGCGTATTCTCATTACGCGCAATGCTCTTGATGCAACAGGATGAAAACCACAACGACATGAAAGGCAACCTACCCATTGGACTAAGTGTGATAATGATCGGCGCGGTGACGGCTATCGCTGTGCCGTCCTGTACGAAGGACACCAAGCTAAACACGCCTTCTACTGACCACGGTGGCGAACTTTCCTTCAGGTCAGATGTGCCTAAAGGCTGGTTCATTGCTTCAACAGCCAACTCAACATTTACTATAGGCCAAGGTGGTTGCCCCAAAGGGAAACTCTATGCGTCGTCCCAAGGTCGTGTTGAGGGTTGTTTCTGTGTGGACCCGACCAAATTCCCCGTTTTCGGCAAAGCATTCGATTGCAACCTTTGTTCGACTTCCATGCCGGGTAACTTCTGCATACCCCACGGTGGATGGCAGTTTAACAAGAATGCACCAGCAAGTTGCTCATCAGGAGGGACATCGTACTACATCATTCCAGATGCGGGCCCGCCCTATCCCAACAAGAAGGCATTGCTCATTCGGATCTTTCCATCCAACTGTAACATGTTCGACCCGTTTAGCACGCCTGGGGCTTACTTTACATACAATCAAACTACTGGCCAATGGAGCAATAATCCAGTGGCATCAATGCGCTTCTGCTTTACACTGAACGTCCCGTTACCAAGCTACTCCACGCCACCGTGCTGCATCAACAATTGCTCATAGGGTCTAAATGGTCGCCCAGAGTGAGTTCCTTGCATGTTCAAGGTCTATGCTTCCTTCAAGGTCGTGTTGACTTTCTCTTTCCTCGCCACCCGAAAAACACGCGCCTGATCGTGTGCGCGATGATCTTCATGTCGAGCAGGAAGGACCGTTCTCGCACGTAGCGCAGGTCGAGCGCCAGTTTCGCCGGCATGATCCGCTCGATGTAGGTCCGCTCGGGATCGGCCGCCTGGCGCAGCAGTTCGTTCTCATCGACATAGTCGATGCTGGCCATGCCGGTGATCCCCGGCTGTACGCCGAGCACCGCGCGCTGCTCCGGCGAATAGAGCGCCACGTACTTCGGCACCTCGGGCCGCGGACCCACCACGCTCATGTCGCCCATCAGCACGTTCCAGAGCTGCGGCAACTCATCGAGCTTGGTCTTGCGCAGCCAGTAGCCCACGGGTGTCACGCGCGGATCACGCGCGCCGACGGTGATCTGCCCCGTGCGCTCGCTGCCCGGCCGCATGGTGCGGAATTTCAGCAGGCGGAATTCCCTTTCATGCCGCCCCACACGGACCTGCCGGAAGAAGCTACCGCCGGGAGAGCCGATCGCCACGGCGAGCGCGAGCAGCAGGAGCAGGGGCAGGAGCAGGAGCAGGAGCAGGAGGGAAAAGCCGATATCGAAGGCGCGTTTGAGCATCGATCCGGGGCGAAGGAAACCGCTTTCCGCGAAGCAGCATGCATTTGTCACCTTCGCATCATGGCCGCGGCAGAGCACCGCAAGGGAAAGCGGACCAGCACCCGTGGCAGGCATGAACGTGGTGCGGCGCGCAAGCGCGGCGATCGCGGCGGTGAACGGGCGGACAAGGAGCGCTGGCCTCCCAGGCGTCGTCCACCCGGATGGAAAGGCCCGTGGCCATGAACCTACCTTCGCATCGCCATGGCCGGTGAGTCACACATCAAGCGGGCCCGAACGCTCCTGCGTCGATCACGGTTCGACGTGAACGAAGTGGTCGCCCTGTTGCACCGTGCGGCGGGCAGCGGGAATGCCGAGGCGCTGTATGCCCTGGGCACCTGGCACCTCTTCGGTGTGCATGTCAAAATGGACCGACGTGCCGCTGCCGGTTATCTGGAGCGTGCCTCATCCATGGGCCATCCGGCCGCCGCGTATGACCTCGCCGTTTCCTATGAGAAAGGCGCCGGGGTATCGAGAGACAGGCACCGCGCGTTCAATCTGTACATGAAGGCCGCGCTCCTTGGCGACCGCGATGCGAAGTATGAGGTCTGCCGGTGTTTCTACCACGGGATCGGCACGGCCAGGGACCGTGAAGCGGCGCAGGTATGGCTGGATGCGTACCAACGTGGAAAGCAGGCTTCACGCACCGTGGCCAGGACCGGCATCGCTCAAGGCTGGCGTTCACGGATCGCCGCCTGATCGCAGCACCTCGGCCGCCGCCGCTTTGATCGCCGCGATCACCTCATCCACCTGCGTGTCGGCGAGGTCGTAGTACACCGGCAGGCTGATCTCGCGCGCATAGTGTTCGTAGCTGCGCGGAAAGTCCTCGATGCGATAGCCCATGCCCTTGTAGACGCTCAGCATCGGCATGGGCATGAAGTGGACGTTGACGCTCACCTCCCGCTTCGCGATGGCGGCGATGATGGCGTCGCGTTGCGCTTCGGTGGCGCCGGCGATGCGCAACATGTAGAGGTGGTAACTGCTTTCGCGTCGTTCATCGCGCAACGTTGGGACAATGGAACGCGGATCGCCGGCGAACGCGGCCTGGTAACGCTCGCAGATCGCCTTGCGCCGTGGCAGCGTCTCGCGGTCGTAGCGCTCCAGTTCCACCATGCCGATGGCCGCCTGCAGGTCGGTCATGTTGCATTTGAAGCCGGCCATGATCACGTCGTAGCGCCACGCGCCGGGCTGCGTCTTGGCGAGCGCGTCCTTGCTCTGGCCGTGCAGGCTCATGGTGTTGAAGTGCGCGTAGAGCGCCGCGTTGTCGAACGGCGGGGGCATGTTCAACGCCAGCGCGCCACCCTCGGCCGTGGTCAGGTTCTTCACCGCGTGGAAGCTGAAGCCGGTGATGTCGGCCTGCGTTCCCACCTTCCTTCCACCGATGGTGGCGCCGAAGGAATGCGCGGCGTCGGAGAGCACGAGCACTCGGCCCAACACGCGCTGGTTGTCGGTTGTCGGTTGTCGGTTGTCGGTCGCACGAAATTTCCCGCGCGCTTCCTCCGCGATGCGCATGATCGCCGGCACGTCGGCGGGCAGGCCGCCGATGTCCACGGGGATGATGCACTTGGTGCGCGGCGTGATCGCCTTGCGCACGGCATCGGGATCGATCGTGAAGTCGTCGAGGATGTCGACCATGACCGGCTTCGCGCCGCAGTGCACCACGATGTTGGCCGTGGCGCAATAGCTGTACGCCGGAACGATCACTTCATCGCCCGGTCCGATGCCGAACCACCGCAGCACCAGTTCGGCGGCGTTGGTCCAGCTGTTCAGCGCGATCACGTTCCGCACGCCGCAGTATTCCGCAAGCCGCTTCTCGAATTCCTTGGTGCGCGGTCCGGTGGTGATCCAGCCCGAACGCAGCGCCTCCTCCACGGCCTTCACCGTGCGGTCGTCGATGCGGGGAGGGGAGAAGGGGATCATGGCGATCGGAGGATCAGAAGGTCAGACGCCTCCGCGAAGACGCTTCGGCGTCCAAAGGATGACCAGAGAATGGGAATGCCGGCTTCGGAACGATCATGACCGGCGAAGATCGGCTTCGCGGCCCGTCCAGGAGAGGATCAACACCATGAAGGAAAAGAACACCACGCCGGCCTGGACCTCCAGCATGCTCTCCACCGTCCAGTTGGCGGCGGTGATCAGCAGGAAGAGCACCGCGAAGGGATCGCGCCACGAGAAGATCGCTGGAAAGATGATCATCGCCAGCAGGACGAGGAGCGCCGGGATGCCCAGGCAGGCCGCGGTCTGCAGGAACTGGTCGTGCGCGTTGAGGCGGTGGGACTCCGCGCCCGTGTAGCCGCGTGCATGGTAGGCGCGCACCAGTTCATCCTTGATGTCGCCGGTGCCGGTGCCGGCCAGTGGATCCCGTTCGATCAGGTCCAGGGCCGTGCTCCAGGTCAGGCGGCGCACCTCGCTGCTGGTCACCGTGGCGTCATCGGCATGGCTCGACGTGGTGGCGCGCCACATTTCGCGCACGCGGTCCCAGGCATAGGGCGAGAGCACCACCAGCGCCAGCAGCGCGATGGCCGACGCGCCGGCGAAGCACAGCAGCGTGCCGCGCATGGCGCGATCACGCCACCGAAGGACGATCAGGACGATGAACAGCGCGCCGAGCAACAGCCAGCCGATCTTCGATCCGCAGAGCACCACGCCCAGGCAGAGGATCGCGAGCATCGCGCGCGAGGCGGAGGCCGGAAGCCAGCGGTCCACCGGCGGAAGGCACCACGCGGCGATGGCGGTGAGCAGATACATGGCGAAGTAGCTCGGGTGCAGGAAGAGCGACCAGCGCGAGCTGAAGATCTCCTGCGCCGCGGAGTGGTCCGAGCCCTTGATCACGCGAACCGTAGCGGCGAGGATGCAGATGATCACGGCGACCGCATTGCCGAGCGCGAACACGAACAACAGCGGTCCGCGCCCAACGCGCACCTCGGTCCTGAGCGCCATGGCCAGCAGTGGCAGCACGAACAGGGTGGCCTTCACCTGCAGGTCGAACCAGCCGAAGGCGGTGTTGCTGGTCCAAAGCATGCCGGCCAGGTGAAGGAGGTACAGGAGGATGGCGTAGGGCAGGGGAGAGCGCCATTCCACGGCCGGCCCCTGGAGATGCCCGCGCCGGAAGACCAGGGCGATCACCGTGGCGGCGGTGGCCCAGGGAAGCATGGCGGGAGCGAGCACAAGGCTTGCGGAGAGGATCAGGAGGAGGCATGCCGCGGGCCATCCATGCACGATGAGGAGATCGGCGAATGCGGTGTGAAGGCTCGTGCGCGCGTTCATGGCCTGTCCGGATCCGGACGAACGACGCGTTGAAGGTCGTTCCAGAAGCGCGCGTTGATCGCCGCGCGATCGAAATGCGCCCGCACATACTCCCTGCCGCGCCCGCCCATGGCCCGCATTCCGGGCCGGTCGGCGTCCAGCCGCAGCACGGCATCGGCCAGGGCCGCCGGATCCTCCGGTGCGAACGCGATGCCCGCGCCCGCGCGATCGATGAAGTGCGCGCGCGCTTCGCCTTCCACGCCGAGCAACAGCGGCTTGCCCAGCGCCAGCGCCTCGAAGATCTTGCTGGGGATCGCGCCCTTGAAGAGCTCGTTGCGGCGCAGCGGCACCACCACCGCGTCCACCGCGCGCAGCAAGGCGAGCAGTTCCGTGCGCGGCATCCTGTCGATGAAGTGTACGCGGCTCGCGTGCAACGCCGTCGCCCTGGCTTGCAAGCGCGCGCGCTCGGGCCCGTCGCCGATCAGAAGGAAATGGATGTCCGTTCGTGCGCCCAGCCTGGCGGCGGCGTTCAGCACCACCTCAAGCCCCTGCGCGTGGCCGATGATCCCCGCATAGGCCAGCACCAGGTCGCCATCGCGGATCCCAAGCGCATGCAGGCGCGACCGGTCAGCGGTCGGACCCGTCCCCTCGATCGCATCGAGGTCCACGCCGTTGGGCACCCAGACCACGCGCTTCGTCGGGCAGCGCCGCTGGATGTCGCGCACGATCCCTTCGGTCTGCCCGGTGATCAGCGCCGACGCCCGATAGCAGCGCATCTCCAGCCGTTGGCTGAGGGCGATCATCGTTCTGTTCGTGACCAGCCCCAGTTGCACGGCGCTCTCCGGCCAGAGGTCGCTCACGTTGAACACCAGCTTCGCACCCTTCACCCTGGCCAGCGCCATGGCGGTGATCCCCAGGAACAGGGGCGGCGATTCCACGATGAGCACATCGCTCCGGCGCAGCTTGAACAGCCCGACGAGCAGCGAGGTGAGGACAAAGGAGAAATAGTTCATCAGCCTCCAGAAGATCCCACGCCGGCGGCTCACCAACAGGCAGGCGCGCACGATGCGCAAGCCCTCGATCCTTTCCTCCATCACCCATTTCCCGCGATAGGCCGCATGAACGCGCATTTCCGGGTAGTTGGGCATCGCCGTCATCACCGTCACCTCCGCTCCGTTCAGTGCGAGCGCGCGTGCCATCGCGAAGAGCCGGTTCTGCGGAGCGCCGGTCTCCGGCGGGAAGTACTGCGTGAGCAGGACGATCTTCATGCGCGCGAAGCCGGTGAGGTGATGGTGGAAAGCAGCTGCATCATGCGATCCACGCATGCCGACCATTCATAGCGGGACGCGGCCAGGTCGCGTCCGGCTGAACCCCACCGGGCGCGCAACGCGGGATCGGCGAGGAGCCGGGAGAGCGCCGCGGCGGCGGCATCCGCATCGCCGATGGGCACCACCGCGCCCGTGCGATCGTGCTGCACCAGTTCGCGCAGCCCTTCGGCCGCTGAGACCACCACAGGCAGCGCGCTGGCGCAAGCCTCCAGCACCGAGACGCCGAAACTTTCGCGCCGGCTCAGGGCCACGAACACGTCCATCGCCCGCAGATGCGCGGGCACGTCTTCATGGCGCACCGCGCCGGTGAATTGAACGCGATCGGCGATCGCTCGCGAACGCGCCGAACGCTCCAGCTCCGCGCGTTGCGGTCCGTCGCCGACGATCCGCAGCGTGGCTCCGGGATGGTCCCCGGCGATCCGCGCGAACGCCGCGATCAGCACGTCGATCCCATAGACGGGAGCCAGCGCCTTCACCGTGCCGATCACCGGACCTCCGTCATGATGATCGCTCGATGCGCGCGGGTGGAACACCATGGTGTCCACGCCGAAGGGGATCACCGCCACCGGAGGTCCTTGTGGGATCAACGCGCGCGCATGCGCGGCCATGGCTTCGCTGGTGGACACCAGGTGGCTGGCGTGCATCAGGTTGCGGCGCAGCCACCACCGGTGGATGGCGCTGCTCGCCGGGAACTCTTCCACGTCGCTTCCCCAAACGTTCAACACCACGGGCACGCCACGCACCGCGCGCGCGAGGGTGCCGTAACCGGTGGCGTAATGCGCGTTCACCACGTCGGGACGGAAACCACGGGCCAGCCGCATCACGCGCCCCCGGTTCAGCAGATAGCCGGCGCCGGCGCGGTGAGCCAGGTGTTCCACGCGGATCGCCGATGCCAGCGATGGATCGGGCGCATGCTGCGTGACCAGCAACAGATCGCACCCGCGCGCGGCGAGCGCGTTGGCCCAGCGAACGGCATGCACCGAACTGGCGGCGGCGAGCATGAGCACCTTCATGGACGGATGGTCCCGGCGAAGATCGCGGTTGGCTCTCACGCCCGGGGGAGGTGCCCGGCCGCGGCGCGAAGCCGGCGCATCACCCCGTCGTGATCGTCGGCCCGTACCACGTGGGCGTCCTCGGCACGCCACCACAGCCGGTCGCGCGCGGCCTCGTCCGGGCACAGGATGGACGCGGAGAAGAAGGCCGCCAGCTGCGCGATGGCACCGCCGCGCCCGTCGAAGGCGATCACCACCGGCGCCGAACAGCACATCACCGTGAGCAGGGCGGCCCCTGGATCATGGCGAACGATGACGACGTCGGGCCGTGCGCGGTGCAGGGCGCGTTTCAGGCGGCGCCGCTCCATCAGCGAGCCCGATCGCAGCCGTATGGAGAGCGTAGATGATCCCTCCACCGGGCCGGTGCGCCCGCCGGACACCACCTCCACCATCCGCGGGTGGTCGGCTCCCGTGGCGGCCAGGCGGTCCAGTTCGGAGCGCACGAAGCGCACATCGCGCCAGGTGGCCCAGCCCAACCACCACAGGGCGATCACCATCACCACCGCCATGGTGTACGGCGGGGTGGGCACCACCAGGTGCAGCAACGCGCCGGCCAGCATGATGCCGAAGGCCTTGAGCAGGTTCAAGCCGTTGCGCGGCGTATGGTGGTAGGCGTCGAGCACGCTGCGCATGCCGAAGAAATAGCCGAAGGGCAGGGCACCGAGGAAGCACAGCCTGCTGATGAAGAGGTAGCTCCCGGCCGCATCGCCGATGTACGCGCTCAACAACGGGCCGGCGAGCACTTCGAAGCCGAGCATCAATGCCGCGCCCGATCCGATCATCCAGTGCGAGAGGCGCCCGATGCCCGCCGAAAGTCCGGCGTGGTCGCCGGCCGCCAGTTTTTCGGATGCCGCCGGCAGCAGCAGCAGCGCCACCGGATTGAAAACGGCCGAGGCCAGGTTGAGCAGCGTGGCACCGAAGCCCACCTGTCCGCCCAGGTCCGCCCCGAAGGTGCGCACCGCCACGTACACCGGCACGGTGAGCAGCGCGCCCATGGCCACGTCGCCCGGCACGCGCGGCAGCCCGAAGCGCAGCAGCCGGGCACGCTCCACGCGCAACCGCATGGGCGTGCGACCCAGCAGCAGCGCGGCGATGAGGACCAGCGGAACGGCGATCCAGCCCCAGGCGGTGGCCCAGAGGATCGGGCGCAGGTCGTCGAACAGGAAGAACGACGCGCAGGGGATCGCCGCGAGCACCGCCACCTGGGCGGCGTTCGCCACGGCGCCCAGGCCGGCGCCCCGCAATTGCGCGTAGGTCATGCCGTGCAGTCCGATGCCGGCGATCATCACCCCGAGCGGCGGGATCAGTGCGGCACCCGTCGCATCGCCGAAGACGATCCATGAGAGCTCCTCCGGGAGGAGGAGGCCGGCGCAGATCACCAGCGCCGACAGCGGCAGCACCCAGGTGAGCGCGGCGGCGAGGTAGCGGCGGCGCTCGTCGGGCGAGCCGGTCATGGCCACGAAGCGCGTGAGGCTGATGGCCGCGCCCAGCAGCAGCACGGGGAAGAGAAAGGACACCGTGCGGCGCACGATCACATAAGAGCCCAGGTCGGCATCGCCGCGCAGGGCGGCCAGCCGGTAGGCGTACACCATGCCCAGCATCGCCAGGCCCTCGGCGGCCAGGGTGAGCAGGGCATCGCGTCCCCGCGGCGTGCGCAAACGGCCGATCATGGCCGCCGAAAGTAGCCGAAGGCCCACGCTTCCATCCGTGACCCGCGTGCGCCGCTCATCCGGATCGCGCCTTCGCGCTCCGCCTGCCGCTTCTATCTTCAGCCCGTCAACGTTCCGAACACATGGACTTCTTTTTCGAATGGCACTGGTGGGCGGGCGCGGCGCTGGTGCTGCTGATCGCCGAGATCTTCGTGCCGGGCTTCTTCCTGCTCTGCCTGGGCATCGGTTGCGCGGGCGGCAGCGTGGCGGCCTGGGCCGGTGCCGGCGAGGGCGGCCAGCTGATCGCCTTCAGCATCGTGGCGCTCATCTCCTTCTTCACCATCCGCCCGCTGTTGATGAAGAAGTTCTGGAAGGACGGCGGCACCAGGACCAACGTGGACGCGCTGCTGGGCCGCCGCGCGAAGGTGACGCAGGATTTCGAGCCCTCCCTGCGCCTGGGCCGCGTGGCCATCGACGGCGACGACTGGCGCGCCGAATGCACCACCGACCGCGCGCTGCGCCAGGGCGACATCGTCGAGATCGTCCGCGTGGACAGCAACACCCTGATCGTGAAACCCATCGAGCCCTGATCGATCGCGGATCGAACCGCCAACTGCGAACTGCCAACCGCCAACTGCCAACTGCAAACTGCAAACTGCAAACTGCCAACTGCCAACTGCCAACTGCCAACTGCCAACTGCCAACTCCTCATGAGCCCCTCCACCATCATCCTCGTCCTCCTCGCGCTCTTCGTCATCTTCATCATCGCCAAGGGCCTGCGCATCATCCAGCAGAGCGAAGCCATGGTGATCGAGCGCCTGGGCAAATACCACAAGACGCTGCAGCCGGGCATCAACATCATCATCCCCATCGTGGACAAGCCGCGGGAGATCGTCTTCCGCTTCACGCGCGACCTGCCCGACGGCAACAAGTACGTGCAGTTCCTGCGCAAGGAGCGGCTCGACCTGCGCGAAACGGTCTACGACTTCCCCCGCCAGAACGTGATCACCAAGGACAACGTGATGACGGAGATCAACGCCCTGCTCTACTTCCAGATCACCGACCCGGTGAAGGCGATGTACGAGATCGAGAACCTGCCCCTGGCCATCGAGAAGCTCACGCAGACCACCCTGCGCAACGTGATCGGCGAACTGGACCTCGACGAGACCCTTACCAGCCGCGACACGATCAACATGAAGCTGCGGCAGATCCTGGACGAGGCCAGCAACAAATGGGGCGTGAAGGTGAACCGCGTGGAACTGCAGGACATCAACCCCCCGCGCGACATCCGCGAGGCGATGGAGAAGCAGATGCGCGCCGAACGCGACCGCCGCGCGCAGATCATCGACGCCGAAGGCGGCAAGCGCGCCCAGATCCTGCAGGCCGAGGGCATCCAGCAGGCGCAGATCACCCAGGCCGAGGGCCAGAAACAATCGCAGATCCTGGAGGCCGAGGGCGACGCGCAGGCCCGCATCCGCCGCGCGCAAGGTGAGGCGGAGGCCATCACGCTGGTCACCAAGGCCATCACGGGAGGCAGGAGCGATCCGTCCAGCTACCTCATCGCCATGAAGTACCTGGAGACCCTCAAGGAGATGACCAGCGGCAAGGACAACAAGGTGATCTACATCCCCTACGAAGCCACCGGCGTGCTCAGCAGCGTGGGCGGGATCAAGGACATGCTGGACGCGGGGCGGGCGATGAACAAGTGAGCAGGACCGCACGCCGGTGCCACGCCAGCACGATCGGACTGGGTGCGATGTTTGATGGGTGGGGCCGAACCCCGCTCCAAGTACGAACCCGGCCATGCCCAGCTACGACACCCTTTCGCAGGCCGTGAACGCCCTGCGCCGCCGCGGATACACCGACGACCTCTCGCTCAAGGACCATTGCGTGGTGTGCGGCGGAAAGAAGACCGAGCTGCACCCGGAGGATTTCCACATCGACGAGTTCCACCGCTTCGAAGGCGACAGCGATCCGGCGGACGAGGCCATCGTGTACGCCATCAGCGCGCCGAAGCATGGCATCAGGGGTGTGCTGGTGAACGGCTATGGGCCCAGTGCATCAAGCCTCACCCAGGCGATGGTGGCCAAGCTGGCGACGCATTAGAGGCTTTCCCGACAATGTCCTTCGGGCTGCGCGAAGCCCTTCGCAGCCATGCTTCGTCGCAGCAAGCTTCACGGAGCGACCGGCCATGCTCGGTTCCCGCGCCTTGCCTGGTCGCGCAACACCTCCGGATCGATCCCAAAAGATGTTGAGGTAACCCCGAGCAATGGGGTCGCTTCGGCGGCTATTTTGCGGGGCCGATCCTCAATGGAACATACCGACCCCAAGGAACCACCGCGCATCGCCATGAGCGATCGCATGATCGTCGAGCAGTTCAAACGGAACTGCCCCGGTTGGACCGCCGACCAGGTCATTGAACGCTTCCGGCTTGGCCGCTTGGAGCATGAGCTGGCCGTTCTGGATGCATTCCCCGATGGGCGGGAGAACGCCCGCGTGAAGTGCATGGTGCTGGCTGCACCAGGCGATGCCAGGCCCATGGGAGCGGATGATGCCGGGCTGATCCGTGGCGTTGCCCAATGGGAAGGGCTGAACGCGGAAGAGAGCGAACACCTCGTTTCCCAATGGAAAACCATCGTGGAACGGTTAGGGGTCGGAACATGGCACCCCCGACCTCCATCCATGACCCCGGCGTTGCCCATGCGCGACGTGGACTTCGAGGTACAGGAGGGTCTGGAGATCATGAAGGAGCTCGACCAACGCGGTTGGCCGATGGAAAAGAGCGTGATCCGTGTGGGCCGGTTGAGCTTCTACAACCACTTCCGCCTGCTGGAGGTCGTCGATCATGCCGCGGGATCCCGGGGATACGCCTTGTATCGCAAGAGCGATGGAGGGCTGGACCTGCGGCCGCTGGATGGCCGCTCTGCCGTGCTTCACGATGCGAACGGGGTGCCCGGCGAACTGGATCTGGGAGACCTCGAAAAGCAGACCGACTACCTGCGCTTCTTCTGCTGGGCGGTGGATGGCGGGGAGTCAGCCTTCCTGCTGCCGTCCAGTCCGTGGGAACTGCCGCTGCAACTCGATGCGGACCACAAAGCCATCGAGCAGGTGGTGCCCGAGGGGTGGAGGAAAGAGATGCAGGCCGTCGCGGGGATCCGTGCCGTGCAGGATGAAGAGGCCGCCACACACAAGTATGCACGGGACGGAGAGGGCCACGACCGGGGCCGCCTGGCCGCTCACGTCGCCTATGGCACCGCCTTGTTCAAGGGTTGGTTCAAGCTGGAGAAGAACGGCGAGGTGAGCATGGTGGACGACCAGCCCCTGGTGGCCAACCTGCCCATGAGGATCGAGCGCTTCGGCCATGGTCGTGTCACGATCATCGGACCGAGGCTGCCCAAGGAAGTGCTCGATCCCTACGGAGCGGACCGGGATGCCTTCAAGACCGCGGCACCGGCGACGAACAGTGGCCCCGCGTTGATCGCTGAACTGGCCGACCCGGAGCGGGGTCCGCTCGTGGTGCGCGAGCCGGTGAGGATCGACCTGGCGACCATGCGCGAATGGAGTTCGCGCGAATTGCCCATATCGAACGTCCGGTTCGAGAATACCATGCGACTTTGTTCGCTGGCCACCGGTTGCCGGCTGAAGTTCATCAACTGCGTATTCGAACAAGGGATCGATGCGCGTCTGGCCACGCTCGATGGCGAGGTGCATCTGGAACGGTGCGACCTGGGGCGCATATCCACTGAGCGCTCCGCTGCCCTGGACTGTACCGAAGCGGAAGTGACCCACTCACTGGTTTGCGTGGATTGCCACCTGGGTGGTGGCCTGGCCGGGCACAACCTGATGGTGGGCAGCGACCTGCGCATACGGGGGTGCCATGTGGGCGGGGAGTTGAGGAATGGTGGATCGGACGACCGCCGCATGCGCCATTGGAACGCGCGTGATCAGGCCCGTAACAGGGACCGCGCGGCAAGCACCCAGGCGTCCAGCGCGGAGGTCGTTCTCTCCGGGGCGGAGGTCGGTGGATCGCTCGAACTGTGCTTCCACGGCGGCGGTCAAGCCGACATCGCCCTGGTGTGCCTCGGAGGCCTCGTGGCCGAAGGGTGCGTGGTGCGCGGGGATCTGTCCCTGGAAGGAAGCGTGTGGCTCGGCGGGCTCGCTCTCAACGGGTGCCGGATCGATGGCGATCTGGTCATGTCGCAGGCCTGGGGAGGAAGGGGCGATTGGAGGTCGGGCCTGGTGGGCAAGGAACACCTGGCTCTCTGCAATGCGGAGGTGAATGGCAACGTGATCATCGGGTCATGCGACATCGGCGCGAACATCGATCTCAACGGCTTGCGCGCCCAAGGCGTAATGGACCTCTGCGGCACCCGATGCGACAATGACCTCATTCTGTCCTTTGCCCGGATCAAGGGCTGGATGCGATCGTTCCGGTACCATGGCGATGAACTGGGCGGAAGAAGCCCGCTATCCATCGGCGGGGAACTGGTTCTGTCGGCGGCCCACATCGGTTACGTGGAATTGCGCGGCCTCACGGTGAAGAGGAACGTGACCGTGCGCACGGGGCAGTTCGGGCGGTTCATCCTCGGTCCCAGCCCCATGCCGCGAAAGGACAAGGTGCTTGGCATCGAGCGCGGCAGCGTGGGCGGGTTGTTGATGCGCGGGGTGATGGTCGACGAGGTGGTGGATCTCACCGCCATCAGGGTGAAAAGCTCGCGCGAGGGCGTGGTGAACGAGCAGAACCGGCGGGATGAAGAAGGCCAGATGGCCATCAGCTATTGCCGCATCGGCGCCGATCTGCTGCTGTTCCAGCCCGATCTCGCCCAGGTCATCCTTCGCCGTTGGGACCCCGACAGCCCCTCGGGGGCCTGGATCTGGGACGAGCGCGTGGTGGATGGCACGACACAGAAGCTCCAACCCGGGATCCTTCGAATGGAGATCGAGAGCGACCTTGACCTTCAAGCCAGCAACGTGGGCGGGAAGCTGGACCTGCGCAACGCGACCGTGGGCGGCAGCATCTGGATGAACGACATGAGCGTGACCCTCGACGTTCACATGGGTCACGAGGGAAACCCGCCCTACGGGCATCCGACCCTGTGGGCCGAGGGCCTGCGAACGACCTGCCGCATGATCGATCTTGAGAAGATCGAATGCCGGGGCGATGTGTTCATGACGGGGCTGGAAGCGACCGGCCCGGCCAAGGACGGCTCCATCGTGAAAGCACGTGAAGCGATGGTGCGCGGCGAATTGTTGCTGATGGAAAAGCAAACGGGCGACGAGGTCGCGAAAGCCCTGATCCATGGCCGGGTGGACCTGGCCGCCGCGCGCATCAACCACCTCATCATCGGGCGCGATAATTTCCCGCTGCACGATCAGCCGGACCGATGCGGCGTGAACCTGGAACGCGCCACCATTCACCGCCTGGAGGTGCGCAAGCCCGTGCCTGGTCCGCTGGACCTGCGCGGCGTGGCCGTGCATCAATGGGAGGTCGAAGAGGGATCGGCCGATCAGATCGCGGTGTTGGAGAACATGCATCCCTTCGATCGCAGCGTATGGATCGGTGTGGAACGGAACCTGCGCAACGAAGGGCGTGACGCTGAGGCCAACCGGATGTACCGCGCCATGTTGAGGGCCGGTAAGTCGACCTCCATCGGCCGCCGGTTCCACACCCGTGAGGAACTCCTGGGCGGACTGGGGGTGATGGCGCTGCTGGTGCTGTTGCTCGCGGTCAATTTCAGCCTTGGATCCTGGCCGGTGCTAATCGCCCTGGTGCTCTTCATTCTGGGGTCCTTCATGATCCGCGCCCTGGGGAAGGGCACGCAAAAACGGTGGCGCAAGCGGATCGAAAGCCTGGGCAGGCGCATCGTGGGCGCCAAGGGGGTCCGCTGGGCCGGCATCGGCTGGCATGGCTTCGTTGGCCTGCCCACCGACCACGGCACGCGCATCTGGAGGCCCATGGTGCTGTGGGTGATCTTGCTATTCCCTTCCTTCTGGATCTTCAACGACCCTCGGAACGTGGAACTGGAGTTGGGCGCGCGGGTGGTGCGCGTGGCCGATGGCCGTGTGGTGGGATCCGCTGATCCGTTCGTACATATGGATCTTTCGGAAGACCTGGCCGATGATCGCTTCCGGCTGGTGGAATTGGGCCGCGACGAAGTGGCCCCCCTGCGTGGCCAGGACTGGTCGCCCGCCGACGCCGCGTTCCTGGTGTTGCGCTATCAGGTGCCGATCCTTGACCTGGCCTTCCATACGCCCTGGACGGCCGGCCAGGATCCGATCACGCTGGCCGGGGTGGGATCCTTCACCCCCGAGCAATGGGCCTTGTTCGTGAAGGTCTACAGCTTCATCGCCTGGTCGTTGCTGCTGATCGGTCTGTCGGTGCGGGTCTTCAGGGGCAAACAGGGGTGAACGCCGGCAGCCCCCGGCATGAGCGGGTTGCTCCGTTCATCGCTTCCGAACGATCCTTCCGCTCCTCGTTCCGCGGATCTGACTTCCGGCGCCACACCTCTATTTTCGTCACATGGTCGGTCCTCCCAAGTTCGCGCGCATCCTGAACATGCTGCGTGCCGCCTGCTCCGTCCTGCTGCCCGCCGGCGCCTTCATGCTGCTCTCCACCACGGCCCGCGCGCAGGAGCCCATGCGCCATTCCAAGGTGACGATCCATTTCGACGGCCGCGCCGAGGCCATGAGGCAGTTGGGCGCGCTCGGCCTGGCGGTGGACCACGGCGAGCTGATCCCCGGCCGCTCCTTCACCACCGACCTGTCGGAGCGTGAGATCGGGTTGGCGCGCGATGCGGGCTTTGCATGCGAGGTGCTCATCGAGGATGTGTCCTCCTACTACCGCGCGCGCAACGCCGCCGGCCCGCCGCCGGAACCGCGCGCCGAAGGCTGGCTGTGCGACGGGCCTGAAAGCTTCCCCGTGCCGCAGCACTTCACCTACGGCAGCATGGGCGGCTATTACACCTGGCAGGAAATGCTCGACGTGCTGGACACCATGGTGGCCCTGTACCCGGGTCTGATCAGCGCGCCGCAGGTGATCGGCACGTCCATCGAAGGGCGGCCGATCCACTTCGTGCGGATCTCGAACGACCCGAACGTCGATCAGGCGAAACCCGAGGTACACTACAACGCGCTGCACCACGCGCGCGAGCCGGGCGGTCTTTCGCAGTTGATCTTCTTCATGTGGCACCTGCTGGAGAACTACGGCACCGATCCGGAGGTCACCTACCTGCTGGACACGCGCGAGCTCTACTTTGTTCCCTGCGTGAACCCCGACGGCTACGTGTACAACGAGACCACCGATCCCGGCGGCGGCGGCATGTGGCGCAAGAACCGGCGCGATAACGGCGACGGCAGCTTCGGCGTGGACCTGAACCGCAACTTCGGCTTTCTCTGGGGCTACGACGACTTCGGCTCCTCGCCCGATCCCGCCAGCGAGGTGTACCGCGGCGCGGCACCCTTCTCCGAGCCGGAGACGCAGGCGGTGCGCGACTTCTGCAACGCGCGCCAGTTCCGCAACGCGCTCAGCTACCACACCCACGGCAACATGGTGATCCATCCCTGGGGCTACGGCGAGGCGGTGCTCTCGGTGGATTCCATGCTCTACCACGCCCACGCCCGGCTGGTGACGCGCAATAACGGCTACGTGTTCGGCACCACCGACGAGGTGCTCAACTACACGGTGAACGGCACCACCAACGACTGGATGTACGGTGAGGAGGTCACCAAGCCCAAGATCATCACCATGACCCCCGAGGCCGGCACCGCCGGCGACGGCTTCTGGCCACCGCAATCGCGCATCATCCCCATCAGCGCTGAGAACCTCGACGCCAACCTGCTCACCGCCCACCTGGCCGGCGCTTACGCCCGCACGATCGACCGCGAGCCGCCGGTGATCGAGACGACCACCGCGATGATCGCCTTCGACATCGAATGCCTGGGCCTGGACACGGCCGACTTCACCGTGACCATCGAACCGCTGGAGAACGTGATCGGCACCGGCGCGCCCGTGGCCTTCCCCGCCATGCACACCCTGGAGGCGCGCGGCGATTCCATCGAGGTGTTCCTGGACCCTTCGATCGCGGCCGGCGATGAACTGCGGTACATCCTGGCGGTGAGCAACGGCCTTTTCACCCACCGCGATACGATCCGCAAGGTCTTCGGCCAGCCGCAGGTGCTGGTGCAGGACGACTGCATCGACCTGGACGACTGGGATGCGGACGACTGGGGCACCACCACCGAACACTGGTACTCGCCGCCCGCGTCCTTCACCGATTCCCCGTTCATGTTCTACTGGGCCTACGCGTCGAACGAACTGGTGTACGACGGCACCATCGACCTGACCGGCGCCACATCGGCGGCGCTCACCTTCATGGCGCGCTGGGACATCCAGCACAACCGCGACTACGCCCAGGTGCAGGTCTCGCCCGATGGCGTGGACTGGACGGCATTGTGCGGGTTGTTCACGCGTCCGGGTTCCAATTTCCAGGATGAGGGCCAGCCGCTGTTCGACGGGCGCCAGAACGAATGGGTGGCGGAGGAGATGAGCCTGCATGACTTCCTCGGCCAGCCGCTGCTGCTGCGGTTCCGCCTGGTGTCCAACGGCGCGGAGGAGCGCGATGGGTTCTATGTCGATGACCTGCGGTTGATCTCCACGGGAGCGACGATCGCGGGGATCGATGCGGCGGGCGGCGCGGGCGCGATCACCATCATGCCCGATCCGGCGGCGGACATGGCGCGCATCGCCTATGCGCTTCCGTCGGGGGGAGCAGAGGCCCGACTGGAGATCCATGACGCGCTGGGGGCTGTGATCGCCGCCAGCGCGCTGCCCGAAGGACGCGGGACCATCGATCTGAACGCGGAACGGTTCGCGCCCGGCTTATACCACGTTTCCATCCTTGGTGAGGGCGGTCCGGCACTGCACGCCAGGCTGATGGTCGCCCGCTGATCGACCGTGCGGATCACTCCTGGGCCGGCTCGCCGCCCAGCAGGTCGCGCAGCATCTTCAGATCGGCCACGCGCTCGGGGTCGTTGAGCTTCTCGTAGCTGTGGACCAGGTTGTTCAACTGCCGGCGCACGATGTCCAGGTTGGTGCAGGGGTGGTAGAAGTCCTGCTTGTTGGGCAGGTTCAGCTTCTGCAGGAACTCATCGATCTCGTTGCGGCCCAGGATGTCGCCCTGGCTGAAGGCGTTCACATAGAAGAGGATGTTCTGCCTGCCGTCCTGCCCGCCGCCCACGCTGCCCTCGTCCATGTAGGCCAGCACGAAGTGGTTGGGCAGGTTCACGCCGCGCAAGGGAAGATCAAGGTCCTCGGCCAGCACCTGGTAGATGATCGCCAGGCTGAGCGGATTGCCCTTGCGCGCGTCGAGCACCTCGTTCAGGTAGCTGTTCTGCGGCGCGTGGTAGTTGCGCTTGTTGCCCTTGAAGCCATGCACCTGGAAGAGGATGTGGTTGAACACGCGCACCTTCTCGAAGGCGGTCAGGTGGTCGTTCAGCTCCAGCCAGATGTCCTGCCGGATGGCGCTGAGGCGCGCCTTCACGCGCTGCTCGTCAAGGTCGGGATAGCGGTATCGGCAGATGATCATCGCCCCTTCCAGCAGGTCCTCGCCGCTGGAGGCCGCCCAGGCGCGCAGGCGGGCCTGCACGCTGCTGATGTGGATCGAGTGCAGGATGTCCTCGATGCGCGTGCGGAACAGGTCGCCCAGTTGGTCCACCTCCCAGGCACGCTCCAGCACGGGCACCACCGGATCGCCCAGCGACACGATGCGGTCGCGCACCTGGCGGTAGATGCCCTCGTCGGGGTCGTCGATCAGGCTGATCAACGCGGTGATCTCGCGCTGTGGGCCGTGTGCGGGTCCTGAAGGTGCGGGAACGTTGCGCATGGTCTGGGTTCTGCGCGGGCCAAAGTATTCCCGCCTCCGGGGGGCGGTCCGGCCCGCGCATCCCGACTTTCCAGCAAGGCCCTGTTGATCGCAGCTTGCGTCGATCTTCGCGCCGCGCATGCGGCGGTCCCTCACCATCGGTTACCTCACCGTCGACGATCCACGCGACCGGCGCACCTGGTCGGGGATCAACCACTTCCTGCTGCGCGCCATCGAAGGAGAGGGCCATCGCGTCGTGGTGCTCGGGCCGTTGCGCCCCCAAGCGGCGCTCCTATTCTGCCGCCTGGTCAACCAGGTGGCCCTGCGGCTGTTCGGAAAGCGATTCCACTACCGCGACTCCTTCATCATGGCGCGCGCGTACGCGCGCGTGCTGCAACGGCGCCTCGCGCACGAGCGCATGGACCTGATCATCGCCCCGGCGGGCATCGCCACCACGGCGCTGCTGCGCACCACGGTGCCCATCGTGTACATCAACGACCGGTGCATCGCCGGCGCCATCGGCTACCACAAGGTGTTGAAGGATCTGCTGGCTTTTTCGCGCCGCCAGAGCCTCGCACTGGAGCGCAAGGCCTTGGAGCGCGCGCATCGGGTGATCTACGCCTCGCACTGGGCGGCCGATGCCGCGCGAGCGGCTTATCCCGACCTGGCGGCCGGGATCCAGGTGATCCCCTTCGGCGCGAACCTGGAGAAGTCGCCTCCCGCGCCCGCGCCCCGCGCCTTTCCGCCGGAGAAGCTCAAGCTCCTCTTCCTCGGCGTGTATTGGGACGACAAGGGCGGGCCGATCGCGTACCGCGCGTTGATCGAACTGAAGCGGCGTGGCGTTGACGCGGAACTGGTGGTCTGCGGATGCGACCCCCCGCCGGAATGCGATGATCCCGACCTGGTGCGCGAAGGCTTCCTCAACAAGAACATCCCCGCCGACCTGGAAAAGCTGGAGCGCCACCTGGACAGCGCGCACTTCCTGATCGTACCCACGCGGTTCGAGGCCTATGGCATCGTGTTCTGCGAGGCGGCGGCCCACGGGCTTCCGGTGCTGGCCACGCGCACCGGTGGGGTGCCCACCATCGTGGAAGACGGCCGCACGGGCTTCCTCTTCGACCTGGATGAAGGCGGAGCGGCTTATGCGGAAAGGATCGCGCGGCTGATCGGCGATCCGCAAGGCTGGCGGATGATGCGCGCGAACGCGCGCGCGCGCTACGAAGGCTCGCTTACGTGGACGGCCTTCACGCGCGCGATGCTCGATCAGCTGGACGCCGGCGCGAGCAACGCCCGGTAGCGCATGCTGAAGACGCCGGGATCGAATTCGATCCCGGCATGAGCGAGCGCGGCCTCTTTCATTCGCCGCAACCGTTCGCGATCGGCATCCAGCGCGAGGATCGCGGCCTCCATCTCCGCGACCGCCGTGGATCCCTCCACCGAGGAGGTGAGGATGGCCGTTCGTTCGTCCAGCCGCCCGGGCACATCGCCCACCGGGGTGCTGATCACGGCCAGCCCATGCGCCATCGCCTCGGCCACCACCATCGGGAAGCCCTCGCGCGAGGAGGTGAGCACCAGCACGTCGTGTTCGCCGTAGGTCCGGTCCAGCGCCGTAGGATCGCGGACGGTGCCGGTGAAGGTCACGTGGGCATGACCGGGCCGCGCCCCGGAGCCCGCCACGGTGAAGCGGAAGCGGCCGGCGCGCGCGTGATCAAGCCGGCGCGCGAGATCCAGGAAGAGGTCGAGCCGCTTCTCGGGGGAATCGCGCCCCACGAAGAGCACGCCCAGCCGTTGGTGGTCCTTCACCGCGCCGAACGATCCCACGGCGTTGGTGATCATCTCCACGCGGGGAAGGCGCGATCGCGGGACATGGTTGGCGAGCAGGAACTTCTCGAACTCGCCCATGGCGTGCCTGGCCACGAACACGAAGCGATCCACGCGGTGGATCAGCGGCAACCAGCCACGCTGCGCCAGGTTGCCGGCCGGCTGATGCAGGAAGGCGTGCTGCAGATGGATCGCGCGCACCCGCGGTCCCAGCAGGGGCAGCAGTTCCCAGAAGGTGGCCGTGAGCGAGGAGAACAGCACCGGGGCGCGCCCGGCGTTGATCGCCGCCGCGATGGCGCGCACGGCGGCGGCCCGCGTGAGCGGATGGTTCAGCAGGCGCGGCAGTTCGACCACCGTGCCCGCGCGGCGAAAGCGCTCTTCGAAGGCGCGGTCCGTGGAGAACCCGGTGATCAGAACCAGCGGTCGCCGGTCGTTGACCGACGCGATGATCCGCGCATGCACGTTCTCCGCGCCGCCCGCATCGAGGTATGGGAACAGAAAGAGGTGCCCGCCGTTCCACTGATCCAGTGCCGCGCTCAATGCCCTCCGCTCCCGCAGGAGCCTGATCGGCGAATAGGAAAGGAGGCGCCATGCGCCGCGGGCCAGCGGCATGCCCACGTTGCGCACGAGGTGCCGCGCCAGCGAGCGCGCCTGCGCCACGATCACGCGGAGGTGGATCGGGCTCGCGCGAAGCCGCGACCAGTCCCCGACCAGGAAGCGGTGCCGTGCCTTGAGCAAGCGGAGCTCCACGGCTTTCTTCTTCTCGCCGGCCATGATGCTGCCCGCGTGCATGCGCAACCGAAGCAGGGGCTCGGGGATCTTCGCCAGCCGGTGGCCGCGCGCGAGGAGGCGCAGCCACAGGTCCCAATCTTCGGCGTGGCGCTGGCGCGGGGAATAGCGCAGCGCGCGCATCGCCTCCGCGCGGACCATCACCGAGCCGTGCGCGATGCAATTGGTGCGCGGCAGCATGCGCCGGATCGAGGCCTCGTCGGGCGTGGCGCGGTCCACGTCCCAGGTGCCGGTCGCCTCGCCGTCGGCGTTGATCAGCTCCACGAAGGAGGCCACGAGCGAAACCTGTGGGTGGTGGGCCAGGAAGTCGAGCTGCTTTCGCAGCCGTTCGGGGTGCATCACGTCGTCGGCGTCCATGCGCGCGATGAAGGCGCCGCGGGCGTGATCGATCCCTTCGTTCAGCGAAGCGATCAGGCCCATGTTCCCCGCATGATCGATCATGCGCACCCGCGGATCGGCGAAGGAGCGCAGGATGTCCGCGCTTTCGTCCGTCGAGCCATCGTCGATCGCCAGCAGTTCGAGGTCGGTGAAGGACTGATCCAGCACGCTGCGCACCGCTTCGCGCAGGTGCGGTGCCGCGTTGTACACGGGCATCAGCACGGTGATGGCCGGTATGGCGGGGTCAGCCATGCGGGGTGTTCACGAGCCGTTGGTAGTGCTCGAGGTATCGGTCGGCGATGATTCGCCAGGTGAACTTCTCCTTCCATGCACGGCGCCCCCGTGATCCGGCCGCTTGCAGACCTGTCCGGTCGGCGAGGAGACGTTCGAGCGTTCGCGCGCCCTCGTTCACATCGATCATCGTCCAGCCGATCGCATCGGTCCTGCCGGGGATCGTCCACCCGCCGCCGGTCCACGCGGCGACCTCCTTCGCGTTGCCGGCTTCCGAAGCCAGGAAGGGCACGCCGGCGGCCACCGACTCGAACAACACAAGCGGTGAGTTCTCCACGCGGCTGGGGAAGAGGAAGAGGTCGGCCTGCTTCATCGCATCCACGGTGGCCGCGCGGTCCGGCTCGAGGAAAAGGATGCGCTTCCTTCCCAGCCATGCGCGCAGGCGAAGGGCGAGGTAGCGCCAGTGCCCGCGGAAATGGCGGGCAAGGCGGTGGGCGCCGTGGCCGATGAAGACCAGCACCGCGTCGTTGGTCGCCGCGCGCACGAAGAGCCCGATCGCTTCGCGGTGGCCCTTGAGCCCGGTGTAGGCTCCCACGTGCAGCACCACGAGCTGGCGGGGGTGCAGGCCCAGTGATCCACGGAAGTCCGTCGAAGCCGGAGGATCGAACTCCTCCTCCGCCGCGCCATTGGGGATCACCACGAGGTTGGTCACGCCGTGGTCCTGCGCGAACCGGATGTCCTGCGTGTGTTCGGACAGGAACACGTTCAGGTCGATGGTCCGCATCCAGTGCGGCATGCGCCGGTAGTAGTCCGCGTAGCGCGGATCGTGCAGGCGGGAGAAGCCGGTGGGCACGAAGACCACCTTCGCGCGCGATCCGTCGGCGATGGGCAGTACCACGTCGGCCGTCCATTGCTGGGCGGCGAAGAGGGTGATCACGTCGAAGGGACCATCGCGCACCGCCTGGCGGTAGGTGGCCACGTCGCCGTGCAGGCCTTCCACCGCGTTGCCGCTGATGGCGAAGGAGCGCACCTGCACGCCGTTCATGGTGGCCGGGCCGCGGTCAGCGTGCGCCGAGGTGAACACCGTGACGCGGTGGCCGCGCGCGGCCATGCGTTCGCTGAGCTGCCGCACCACTTCGGCCATGCCGCCCATGGCGGGCGGGTAGTGCTCCACGCAATGGGCGATGTTCAGCGGGCGATCCATCCGGCGGGAAGATCGGGGGCCTGTGCCGAAGCGAACCATTTCCTGGGAGCGATCACCGTCTTGTCGTTCCGGTCGTTGAGCCAGGCACCCCACCAGCTGAAGCTGCTGTTGGCGATGATGTGGTGACGGCACTGCTTCATCAACCAGAGGTCCCAATGGCCGTTGCGCCCCGTGTTGTGGTCCACCACGGTGTGCGGCAGCCCGAGGTCCAGATGCTCGCGCACCCATTCGGGGTCGTCGGTGAACACGAAGAAGTGCAGGGCTCCCTTCTCCGCCGCGAGCCAGCGTGCCGCCTCGCGGTGGTAGGCGGGATCCAGCAGGCCGTGGTGGGCGTGCGTCGGCGCGTTGTCCGCGTAGTCGCCGCGCCGCACATGCAGGCTGGCGCTCACGGTGGCGCCGATCGCATCGCGCAATGCGAGGTTCGCCTCCGAGGGTGGATCATGCGGCACGAAGAGCCGTTCGCGCAGGGCGCGCGCATGCGGCGCGAAGTACCGCTCGTCCTGCCAGTAGCCTTCGATCAACACGGGCGCGCGCTGATCGAACAGCGCGGGATCGAACGCCGTTGAGCGCTCCATGTAATGCCGCCGCCCGCCACCGGCAATGCGGCCGATCGTCCGGCGGACGATGTTCCCGCTTCCGCCCGGCCCGCCGGCCCCATCCTCACCGGCGATCCGCACCGGACATTGGAACACGTCGAGTTCCAACGCGCGCGGCGTCCAGTCCATGCCGGCCGGCCGCGCATCCAGGGCGCTCCGATCCACGAGCAACGGCACGCCCAGGCGCTCAGCCAGTGCGTATCCGGCCGCGTACTGGAACATCTGGTTGCCCAGTCCGCCCTTGAGCCGGGTGATCACGCAGGGCTCCATCACGCGAGGTTGCGTGTGGCCACCAGCCCGCAGAACGGCGAGAACGCGCGGCCCTCGGGCATCGCTCGAAGCAACGGACCGATCATGCGCAGCGCCCGGTCGCCCATGCGCACCAGCGCATTGCGGCGCGGGCTGTCGTGCCAGAAGGCGAAGCGGCCGAAGCAACGCGCGTCGCGGATGGTGAAGCCTTCGCGCTCCAGCAGCCGCGACCAGGCGCGCGGATCCATCGCGGGGACGTGATGGCGCTTGAAATTCTCCGCATCGAGCAGAGCGTGCAGCAGGCGCTGGCCCCAGCCGCCGAAGTTGGGCGTCTCGATCAGGAGCGTGCCGCCGGGGCGCACCAGCGCCGCGTGCCTCAGCAACACGCCACGCCAGTCGGTGAAGTGCTCGATGAAGCCGAAGGAACACACCAGGTCGTAGGTGCGCGCGAACGGATGCTGGAGGAAGTCGCCGTGCGTGAACAGGCCGGTGCGCAGGCCCATGGCCTCCATCGCCGCCCGCATGCGCGCCACCTCCGGCGTGAGGTCGATCCCATGCACCGTGTAGCCAAGCGCGCCGATCACCGCGAGGTAGCGGCCGGGGAAGCAGCCTATCTCGATCGCGTGGCGCTCGTCCTTCACCGGAGGGACGTGCGTTCCGATCCACCGGCGCACCGGATCGTCCGCCGCGGCCATCACGGGTTCCATGCCCGCGTAGGCGCGGTCCCAATAGGACTGGTCGACCAGCACGCGATCGCTCATGGCGTGATGGCGCCGCAGGTGGCGCGGGGCACCAGCAGCACGTCGGGTACGCGGTCGTGCGCGATGCCGCGGTTGCTCGGGCTGAGCAGCATGGCGTTCTCGATCACCACGCTGTACGGTTCGTCCTTCGCCGGGCGGATCCCCAGGTCCAGCCGGATGTCGCGATCCACCAGGCCGGGGTTGTTCACGGAGAAGCGCACGCCACGGGCGGCGGGATCATCCGAGGAGAACCCGGGCATGGTGTGGCTTTGCAGCGCGAAGAGCTTCTCGCCCTCCAGCGTGTAGCAGGCGATGTCGGCGTGCCAGCCCGGTGCGAAGCGCCCGCGATCCCAGGCGATGTCGATCCGCAGCGCGGTTCCTTGCGCCCATTCACCGGAGGGATCCTCGGGCGTGGCGCTGATCGCGAAGCCGCCGTGCGTGGCGCGGTGACCGACGCCGAAGTACAGCGGCAGCACCTTGTCGGTGGCGTCGAAGGCCTGCACGCGCCCCTGGTCCAGGAAGATGCATCGCTCGCAGAAGGCGCGGATGGCGCCCATGTTGTGGCTCACGAAGAGGATGGTGCGGCCCTGCGTGGTGCTGATCTCCCGCATGCGGCCCAGGCATTTGCGCTGGAACTCCGCGTCGCCCACGGCCAGCACCTCGTCCACCAGCAGGATCTCCGGCTCCAGGTGCGCGGCCACCGCGAAGGCCAGCCGCACGTACATGCCGCTGGAGTACCGCTTCACCGGGGTATCCAGGAATTTCTCCACCTCGGCGAAGGCCACGATCTCCTCGAAGCGATGGTCGATCTCCGAGCGGCCCATGCCCAGGATCGAACCGTTCAGGTAGATGTTCTCCCGGCCGGTGAGCTCGGGATGGAATCCGGTGCCCACCTCGAGCAGGCTGGCCACGCGGCCTTCGAGCACCACGCGGCCCGCGCTGGGTTCCACGATGCGGCTGAGGATCTTCAGCAGCGTGCTCTTGCCCGCGCCGTTGCGGCCGATGATGCCCACGCGCTCGCCGGGCTTCACGCTGAACGACACGTCCCGCAACGCGTGGAACTCCTCGCGCGTCAGGGGTGCGTTCGCGCGCGGACGGAAGAGGGCGCGCGCGCGGTCGGCGATCACGTCGCGCAGCGCCACGTAACGCTGCGGCTGCTGGTGGCGGAGGGTATATCGCTTGCCCAGGCCTTCGACGGTGATGATCGGCGTGCTCATGCGCATCAGATCACATCGGCGAAGGAGCGTTCCATGCGGCGGAAGGTGCGGATGCCCAGCTGCAGCAGCAGCAGGCCCACGCCCACGCTGATGGCGAAGCCCGTGGCGTGCAGCGGCACGCCGCCGCCCAGCAGGCACCAGCGGAAGCCGTCGATCACGCCCACCATCGGGTTCAGGGTGTAGATGAACTTGATCGCGTCCGGGATGCGCGTGCTGGCATGGATGTCCTCGCTGGTGAAGGCGATGGGGGAGACGTAGAGGCCGAACTGCACGATGAAGGGCACCACGTAGCGGAGATCACGGTAGCGCACGTTCAGCGCGGCCGTGTACAGGCCCGCGCCCATCGCGGTGACCAGCGCCAGCAGCAGGAAGAGCGGCAGCAGGAGGATCTTTTCATCGGGCACGAACCGGTACAGCAGCATCAGGACCAGCAGGATCGCGAGGGAGATCGCGAAGTCCAGCAGGCTCACCAGCACCGCGCCGGCCGGCACGATCATGCGTGGGAAGTAGACCTTGGTGAGCAGGTTGCTGTTGGCGATGAGGCTGTTGCTCGCTTCGCTGAAGGCCGAGGCGAAGAAGGTCCAGGGCAGGGTGGCGGCGGCCACCAGCAAAAGCCGCGGCACGCCCTGGGGCACTTCGCTGTGGAAGAGCCAGCCGATGAAGGCCATCATCGCGAGCGTCAGGAGCGGACGGATCACCGCCCACGCCACGCCGATGGCCGTCTGCTTGTAGCGCACCAGCACGTCGCGCCAGGCCAGGAAATAGAACAGGCCGCGGTAGGTGGCCAGATCGCGCCAATACCGCCGCCCGCTGGATCCCGGTTCGATGACGATGCGATGGGTGCTCATGCGGCGGACGCAATAATACCGATCGCCCTCCGGGCCGGGGATGGATCGCGCGGCATCCGGCTACCTTCGGCGGCGTTCAACCCCATCGCGCATGCCCACCCACTTCCTCCCCGACGCCACGGGCCGCACCGAGCGCCCCGGCGTGATCGCCGTGTTCGGCCTCTTGAGCTTCATCAACTGCGGGATCTTCCTGATCGTGTACGCGCTGGTGGCGATGGCCATGGTGGCCTTCCAGAGCATGCCGCTGGAGGAGGTGACGGCCGCGATGCACGAGGGCATGGCCCAATACAGCGGCATGTTCAGCGAGGAACAGCTGGCGCAGGTCGATGAGATCGTCCCCATCCTTCACGCCAACGGGGTCACGGTGCTGCTGTTGCTGCTCGGTCGCACGGTGGCGCGCCTGATCGGCGCGATCGGGATCTGGAAGGGGAGGAGGAGCGGTTACTTCACCTATGCCACCGCGCAGGTCGCGGGCATCTTCCTGCCGCACCTGGTGCTGCCCCTCAAGTACCTGGGGATCTTCGGTCCGCTGATGGCCGTGGCCATGTGCGTGATCTACGGCACGCAGCTCAAGCGCATGCAATGATCACTTGCGCACCGCGATCCCGCTGATCTCCACGTTCACCAGGCGGGGCAGTTCCTTGATGGCGATGGTCTCGCGCGCGGGCGCATCGCCCTTGAAGTAGCCCAGGTACACGCGGTTCATCTCGGCATAGTGCTGCATGTTGGTCAGGTACACGGTGCATTTCACCAGGTCGTCGTAGTCCAGCCCGGCGGCCTTGAGCACCTCGCCCAGGTTGTCCATCACCTGCTTGGTCTCCTCGGCGATGTTGCCCGTGCGCAGCTGGCGCGTTTCCTTCACGTTGGCGATCTGGCCGCTGATGAACACGAAGCCGTTGGCCTCGACGGCCGCGGTGTAGGGGGTGTCGGTGGGGGCGCCGGCGGGGCGGATGGAGCGTTTCATGGGAGGGCGAAGTTGCGCAACGAACGGCAAAGGTCCACCCTCGCCGCCCTCAACCTCCACCGCGGATAGCTTTGCCGCCCCATGGACCGGCCGCTCATCCTCGCCACCAACGACGACGGCATCTTCGCCGGCGGCCTGCGCGTGCTGGTGGAGGAGATGAAAGCCTTCGGCCGGGTGCTGGTGGTGGCGCCCGACAAGCCGCAGAGCGCCATGGGCCACGCGATCACCGTGCATCATTACCTCCGGCTGGAGAAGGAAAGCTTCGTGGATGGCGTGGAGGCCTGGAAATGCAGCGGCACCCCGGTGGACTGCGTGAAGCTGGCGATCTACAAGCTGCTGGGCGGGAGCAAGCCCGACCTGCTGGTGAGCGGCATCAACCACGGAAGCAACATCTCGATCAACGTGCTCTACAGCGGCACCATGAGCGCGGCGGTGGAAGGCGCGCTGGAAGGGATCCCATCCATCGGCTTCAGCCTGATGGACCACAGCATCGAGGCCTCCTTCGCGCACGCGCGCCCGGTGGTGCGTTCGGTGATGACCAACGCGATGAAGCACGGCCTGCCCGACCGGACCTGCCTGAACGTGAACATCCCCACCGAGGAGAAGGGGCCGCTGAAGGGCATCCGCGTCTGCCGGCAGGCACGCGCATACTGGGAGGACGACTTCGAGACCCGCCGCGATCCTTCCGGAAAGGAGTATTACTGGTTGCGCGGCGAGTTCCGCAACCACGACGAGGGCGAGGACACCGACGTGTGGGCCACCCAGCACGGCTTCGTGAGCGTGGTGCCCGTGCAGTACGACATGACCGCCCATCATGGCATCGCGGCGCTCAACGGCTGGACACATGCGCTTTGATCGCATGAGCACGGGCCTCATCGCCGGACTGGTCGCGCCGGTGATCGGCTTCTTCCTGTACGGGCTGATCCACACCGGGTTGATCCGCCCGCACCTGGAGATGCAGGATTACATCTTCGACCTCTTCCTGGGCACGCGCGAATACCAGCCCAAGATCCTCTCCCTGTCGCTGATCGCCAACGTGCCGTTGTTCTTCTGGTTCGATCGCATGGGCTGGCACCGCGCCATGCGCGGGGTGATCGCTTCGATGTTCATCTACGGCATCGTGATCGTGGTGCTCTGGTGATGCCGCGCCGGATCTACATCATCGCCGGCGAAGCCAGCGGCGACCTGCACGGCGCCAACCTGGTGAAGGCCCTCGGGCGCATCGATCCATCGCTCCAGGTGCGGGCCTGGGGCGGCGACCGCATGGCCGATGCCGGCGCGGAGGTGGTGAAGCACATCCGCGAACTGGCCTTCATGGGGTTCACCGAGGTGCTGATGAACCTGAACACGATCGCGCGCAACCTGCGCTTCTGCAAGCAGGACATCGCGGCATGGAAGCCCGACGCGCTGGTGCTGGTCGATTACCCGGGCTTCAACCTGCGGATCGCCGAACACGCGCACGCGCTCGGCATCAAGGTCATCTGGTACATCAGCCCGCAGCTCTGGGCCTGGAAGGCGGGCCGCGTGGAGAAGATCCGCCGCTGCGTGGACCGCATGATGGTGATCCTGCCGTTCGAGAAGGAGTGGTATGCGCGCCATGGCGTGGACGTGGACTTCGTGGGCCACCCGTTGCTGGATGCGATCGCCGAAGAAGGCACGCATCCGGCGGCCCCATTGCCCGGCGATGATGGACGGAAGGTGATCGCCCTGCTGCCCGGCAGCCGCCGCCAGGAGATCGAGCGCATGCTGCCGGTGATGCTCGATGCGTCGGGGTCGTTCACCTCGCACCGCGTGGTGGTGGCCGCCGCGCCCGCGATCCCCGAGGCGTACTATCATGGGACCATGAAAGGAAGCGATGCGGTGCTGCTCACCGGCCGCACGTACGACCTGCTGCGCACGGCGGAGGCCGCGCTGGTCACCTCCGGCACCGCGACGCTTGAAACGGCGCTGTTCGGCGTACCCGAAGCGGTGTGTTACAGCGGCGGTGCGTTATCGGTGGCCATCGCGCGCCGCGTGATCAAGGTGCCTTTCATCTCGCTGGTGAACCTGATCATGGAGCGCGAGGTGGTGCGCGAGTTCATCCAGCGCGGCATGAACGCGACGGCCTTGCGCGCCGAGCTGGACCGGCTGCTGAACGATGCCCCGTACCGCGCCCGGATCAAGGCCGACCTCGCTGAACTGCGAGCGCGGCTGGGCGGCAGCGGGGCATCGGACAAAGCGGCCGCCCTCGTGTGGAAAAGTCTGAAGGAGGGTTCCTGAGGTCCGGAAGGGGTGCCGATACTTTTGGCCGCGGTCGGACGTATGAGCACCCGTCACGCGTTCTTCCTCGGCATGCGGCGATCCACGGTATTCCTTCTTCTCCTTTCGCTTCGCGCTTCGGCACAGATGCAGGAGGTGCAGATCGGCCTGCTGCGCGACCGGTCGGTGAAGCAGGTGATCGTGCTCTTCGGCAAGGGCGGCGCGGAGGTGCAGGTCGATGGACGCAAGGTGGGCGAACTGGTGGCCAACGATGGCATCCGCATCGAGGCCACCGCGACCGGTCTCGAAGGCCGGTCCCTGGCGTCGACGTTCTCGGCGCACCAGCGCCTCACGCTGATCCCCAAGGCCGGAAGCGGCGGGTTCCGCATGCGCGCACTGGACGGAGGGAAGATGGCCGAACGCAACTACCCCGGCTGGTTCGAAGCGCGCCTGGCCGGTGGCCGCATGGTGCTGGTGAACCAGGTGAAGCTGGAGGAATATGTCGCGGGCGTGGTGCTGGCCGAGGCGGGGCGCGACCAGGCCGTGGAGTACTACAAGCTGCAGGCGGTCAGCTGCCGCACCTACGCGCTGGCCAACCTGCGCCGCCACGCGGCCGAAGGCTTCGAGCTCTGCGACGGCGTGCATTGCCAGGTGTACCACGGCCGAAGCGATCACGATGCCATCGCCGCCGCGTCGCGCGCGACGCGCGGCATGGTCGCGGTCGATGCGTCGATCCGCCTGATCCACGCCACCTTCCACAGCAACTGCGGCGGCGAGACCATGAACGCCGAAGACCTCTGGAGCAAGCCGGAGCCCTACCTGCGATCAACGCGCGACACCTTCTGTCTCGATGCGCCGCATGCCACCTGGCAGCGAGCCATCGCGCGCGGGGAATGGCTGGGTTACCTCCAGCGCCGGTTCAACGTGCCCATCGACGACAAGCACGTGGTGGCGGCCGTCACGCGCTTCACTCCGAACTGCCGTGAGCTTTACCTGCCGGGTGCGCGCTCGCTCGTTCCGTTGGAGGATGTGCGCACCGACCTGAAGTTGAACTCGGCCTTCTTCTCGATCGAACCGAAAGGGGAGGAGGTGATCCTCTCCGGGCGCGGTTTCGGCCACGGCGTGGGCGTGTGCCAGGAAGGGGCCATGAGCATGGCCCGCTCCGGCCGCTCGTTCGTGGACATTCTGCACCACTACTATGCGGAGGTGCATCTGGTGGATCTCTCCACCCTGGATTTCTTCAGGGATGAAGGAGAGTGAGCATCCGGCGGATGCCGGACGATCGATCACGGGAAGGCGATCGTGTCTTCCGGTCCAGGCGGGGCCCTACGGGATGGCGTTGCCGGTGAAGTAGCCCACGAAGATCCCGTCCACGCAGTCCTTGGCATCTCCATTGGCGTTCTGCAACCGGCACTGCCAGGTCGCACGCATCTTGATGCCGGCAGAGCCCGATCCATCGTCATAGGGCTGCACATCGGTCACCGTGAAGTGCGAGCCCGCCGGTTGTGAAGCCACGAAACTGGTCTGGTAGATGGAATTGATATCTCCCGAATCATCCACGGCCATGCTGATGCTCACGCTCGCGCTGGGTCCCATTCCGAACGTCTTCGTACCCGTGGTGAAGAACATGTCCATTTCCGCCTGGGTGGCATCCGCTCCTGTCCAGGTGAAGCCATAGAACGATACGTTGGTCAGGTAGGGCATGATGCCGAACCCGAATTGGGAAACGGCCTGCGTAGCGCCCCCCGCATTGCTCAACAAGGCCGAATGCCAGGAAGTGCTGTCGTAAAGCACGTAGTCCGTGCCGCTGCCGTCGCAGCTCCAGATCGGTTCGCTGCCGATGTCGATGGAATCGGGATCCACCGGACCGGTCTGGCTGCCGCCACCTCCGCCACTGCCACCGCTGCCGCCGGAAGGCCCCCCGCCTGTTGGATGCACGGTCGCGGCCTCCTGATCCTTCTCGCACGATGAGAAGGGGATCATGAACAGGATCATCAAGATCAGCAGCAGTGGGTTGAAACGCATGAGGAGGTGATCTTTTCCGGCGCGGCGCAAGATAGACAACGGCCCCGTTCGGCTCGGTGCGAGGTCGGCCGGATACCTTCGCAGCCCTGTTGATCGCGCCCACCGGATGCCCACCGCCCGCCTGTTCATCAGCGATCCCCAGGGGCGGGTGGCACGAGGCCACCCGTGGGTCTTCGCCTCGCAAGTGCTGCGCATGGAAGGCGAGCCCGCCCCCGGGGACATCGTTGAGGTGATCGACGTGAAGCTGGGACCCGCCGGCCTGGGCTATTTCAACCCCCGCTCCCAGATCCGCGTCCGCCTGCTCACGCGCGACGTGCGAACGGCCATCGACGATGGCTTCTTCCGCGACCGCATCCGCAAGGCCTGGGGACTCCGGAAGCGCACCATGCCTGATGCGACGAGCCTGCGCGTGGTCTTCGGCGAGAGCGATGGACTGCCCGCGCTGGTGGTGGACAAGTTCAACGACGTGCTGGTGGTCCAGACCTTGGCCCTGGGCATCGACCGGTGGAAGGAGAGCATCGTGGAGAGCCTGCGCGAGCTGATCGCGCCGCGCGGCATCTACGAGCGCAACGACGTGGCCATCCGGGAAAAGGAGGGGCTTCCACAGGTGAAGGGCTTCATCGGGGAGGGGTTCGACACGCGGATCATCATCGAGGAGAACGAACTGAAATTCCAGATCGACGTGGCCGCCGATCAGAAGACCGGGCATTTCCTGGATCAGCGCCTGAACCACGCCGCCATGCGGATGATCGCGCGCGATGCGCGGGTGCTGGATCTGTTCGCCCACACCGGCGGCTTCGCCCTTCACGCGGCGAACCACGGTGCGGCTTCGGTGCTGGGCATCGACATTTCTGAAAGCGCCGTGGAGCGCGCGCGATCGAACGCGGCCCTCAACGGCGTGCAGGATCGCTGCACGTTCGAGGCGGTCAATGTGTTCGACTTCCTGGGCAGTGCGAGCCGTGAACGGAAGCAGTGGGACGTGATCGTGCTGGACCCGCCGGCCTTCGCCAAGAGCCGGGCGGCCCTCGATGCCGCCGTGCGCGGCTACAAGGAGATCAACCTGCGCGCGCTGCAATGCCTGCCACCCGGAGGTTTTCTGCTGACCTGTTCCTGCTCCTTCCACCTGAGCCCGCAACGCTTCCGCGACATGCTTGCCGATGCGGCGCAGGATGCGGGCCGGAGCCTGCGCGAGATCTACCGCGGCACACAACCGCCGGATCACCCGATCCTTTGGGGCGCACCGGAGACGCACTACCTCAAGTGCCTGGTCGTGCAGGTGTTATGAGATCCGGTCTCGACCGGAACATCGGGGAGATGCAGGTGGGACCCCGGGACAGCGGATCGAGCCGTGGTGCCGGTGTCGCATGGATGGAGATCGAACGCATGGACCGACCCCGCCCCAGGCTCGATCCATGGAAGGCGCGGACCGGCGATCTTCGAGCGGATGGATCCTCAGTTGCGAAGCGATCTGGCCCGCGCTCCGGCCTTGCGCACCGCGATCCCCTTCATGGCGGGGCTTGCGCTGGCCCGCTGGCTGGTGCCTTCCATGGCCGTGTTCCTGGCGGCCGGCATCGCCGTCGGAGCATGCATGCTGGTGATGGTCGCCGTTCGGGTGAAGTACCCGATGCGCTGGACGCGCGGGGTGCTGCTTACGCTCTCGATGCTCGGGCTCGGCCTGCTCTGGCAGGGCCTTCGCGATCCGCGATCGGACCGCCATGCGTTCCATCCCTCCAAAAGCGACGCGGTGCTGCTGATCGAGCTCCGGGATCCTGTGTACATCGGCTCGCGCAGCGCCCGTTTTGAGGCATCGCCGATCGCCCTCCGCGAGGGATCCTTCGCGCGCGAGGTCTCCGGTCGGGTCTACCTGACCCTGGCATTGGAAACCCCTGGAGCGGTGCCCGCGAAAGGCGACCGCCTGTGGATCGAAACGCGCATGAGGGCGATCGACCGCGTTCCCGATCCGGGCGGTTTCGATCGCGCGGCATACGCCGCCGGCCAGGGCATCTTCCTCGAGGCCTACGCGCCGGCGGACCGCTGGCGGAAGGCTTCGCATCGAGCGAGCTGGACCGACGGTTTCGCCGGCGCGCGCGAACGCATTTCCACCTGGCTGGTGGAAAGCGGCCTCCCCGCGCGTGAACGGGCGCTGGCCAAGGCGTTGCTGCTGGGTGTGCGCGATGAGCTGGATCAGGACCAGAAGACCGCCTTCGCACGCAGCGGCACCATGCACGTGCTGGCGGTGAGCGGCATGCATGTGGGCTTGATCTTCATCGTGTTCAGCACGTTGCTGAACTGGTGGGGCGAGCGCCGCGTTCCGCGGATCGCGCGTGGGATCATCGTCCTTTCGGCGCTCTGGGGCTACGCGGGCCTCACCGGCGCCGCGCCCTCGGTATTGCGCGCGACCATCATGTTCACGCTTTTCACGTTGGCGGGGATGAGCGGCAGGCAGGGCGGCGCGCTCAACAGCCTGTTCATGGCGGCTTTCCTGTTGCTGGTCTGGGATCCCCTGATGCTCGTGCAGCTCAGTTTCCAGCTTTCGTTCCTGGCCGTGCTGGGGATCGTGCTGTTCTACAAGCCGCTCCTGCGGCTATGGTCCCCGCCCAACCGCGTGCTGCATTACGCCTGGTCGGCCGCGGTGGTGAGCGTGGCCGCGCAATTGACCACCACGCCGCTGTCGATCTGGGTGTTCAAGGCCTTTCCGATCTGGTTCCTGCCGGCCAACATCCTGATCGTGGGCGTGGTGTCGCTGGCGGTGTATGGCGGCGCGCTGCTGGTGCTCTTTTTCAAGGTCCCGTTCATCGGCGCGGCGCTCACCTGGAGCATGACCGGACTGCTCAACTTCCTCGGCTGGAGCACGGCCGTGTTCGGGTGGCTTCCAGGAGCCTATCCGGGCGTGCGGATAGGCGTCGCGCTCTGCATCGCGCTCTACCTGCTCATCGCCCTGGGCGCCGGTGCGCTCACCTGGCGGATCCGGGCCATGCGATGGTCGTTCGCGATGGTCCTGCTGGCGACGTTGGTCCTATGGGCCTGGAGCGCGCATCGAACGGGCCGCATCCAACGGTTCGTGGTCCACGATCAACGCGCCGATCTCGTTGCGTCGATCCAGGTCGGAAGGGACCTGGTGCTGATCGCGGACAGCGCGCTCGCCGCCGAACCCTGGATGGCCGGGAGGATCGAGGCTCAACAACGTGCCACCGGGGCGGTGATCAGGGATCTTTCGCGTTGGGAGGAGGTTCACGCCACGGGATGGCGCACCCGTGGTCCCGTCATGTTCGGGTCAGGGTTCATCTCCTGGTCCGATGGACGCGCAAGGTTCCAGGGCCTGGAGATCCCGAAGTCGCCATCCGGACCAGTTCCGGTGGATGTGCTGGTACTGACCGATGAGGGCAGGTACGACCTGGAGGCGCTGGTGGCCGCCTTCACCCCGGGAACGCTGGTGCTTTCGCCGGGGATCAACGGGCTTGAGCGGTACCGGGTTCGGCAATGGTGCGGAACCGCCAGGCTGGCCTGCCACGATGTGAAACGGCAGGGGGCGTTCATTTTTGAACGGTGATCGGGATCCAGGCACTGGGGGGGCCGTGCCGGGGATCCTTTCCGCCGCATGCAATGATCGCCCGCCGGGCCCCGTTATCCAGCCAAATGCAGACACAACCCCTTTCCGCATGAGGCTTTCGACCCTTCCCCGCAACTCCTCCCGACCCCGACAGCGCCGCCTCGAACACCAGCCCACCCCAGGGCCTCGGCACGCCACGCTCAAGAAGATCATGGACTACTCCAGGGCGCTGCGCGTGGTGGATGCACCGCCGCTCGGGCAGGTGGATGTCATCCTGAACTGAGGCTCCGGTTCAGCGGAAGAGATCCTTCCTGCCCACCACCGAGCAGATCGGGCATTTTCGTGGGTCATGTCCCTTGGCCGGACAATGCTCCCTGCCGAAGTGAATGATGCGCAGGTGCAGATCGGCCCATTGATCCTCGGGATAGAGCTTCTTCAGATCGGCCTCGGTGCGCTCCACGCTTTTCCCGGTGCTGAGCGTCCAGCGCCAGGCGAGGCGATGGATGTGCGTGTCCACCGGGAAGGCCGGCACCCTGAAGGCCTGCACCATCACCACGCTGGCGGTCTTGTGGCCGACCGAGGGAAGCGCTTCCAACTCTTCCAGCGTTCCCGGCACCTTGCCACCATGCTTTTCCAGGATGATCCTGCTGAGACCATGGATCCCTTTCGCTTTCGCCGGTGCCAGCCCGCACGGCCGGATGATGTCCTCGATCTCCTGCACGCGCAGCTTCACCATCTGCTGCGGCGTGCGCGCCCTGTCGAAGAGCAGCGGCGTGATCTCGTTCACCTTTTTGTCCGTGCATTGGGCGCTGAGCACCACGGCCACCAGCAGGGTGTAGGGATCCCCGTGGTCGAGCGGGATGCGCGTGCGCGGGTAGAGCTCGGCGAGCTTCGTGGTGACGAATTCAGCCTTCTCCTTCCGGTTCATCGGGGAAGCCAGTGCTGGCGGACGATGTCAGTGAAGTGTACCACACGTTCAGCCAGCGCCGCATCGAAGAGGAAGGGTCGCACATCCTCGGCTTGGGCCTTCATGTCGAGTTTGGCACAATGGGCGATGAGCTTCTCGGCTAGCTCCTTCTGCGAGTTAACGCCGATGCGCTTCGCCATGTATCCTACGTCCGGCTCCGCGTTGCGACCGAGCAGGAAGACCGCGTCGAAGAAGTCCCGGCCCTTGTTGCGAGGACGGCCGAGGATGGCGTGGCACTTCTGCGCGAGCAGCAAGGAAGGGGAGCAACACGGCAAGCTGAACGACACATCGAACTTGTCGAGTCGGAGCAACTCCGGTGTGTAGTCGAAATGCTGCGGTTCGGTATCGAATTGGATCAGCACGCTCTGCTCCACGTGCCCGCTCAGGCCGTGCTGGAAGAGCAGGCCGGGGAAGCGCACCTTGCAGCGGAAGGCGGTCTTGCTGCGCACCTGCACGTCCACCGTGTAGCCTTCGCGCTCCAAGCCTTCTCCTACGAGTTCGGCCAGACGCTTGAACTCATCCTTGTCCAGCCCAAGGTTGTCGAAGTCCAGATCCTCGCTGAAGCGCTGGTTGCCGTGCAGCAGCCGCAGGCAGGTGCCGCCGAGAAAGACGAGCTGCCGTGACTGCTCCGTGCGGTAGATGAGCTGCAGTATGCGGTACTGCAAGTACTCGCGCAGCAGGAACGATGTCCTGTCGTGCAGCTGCGGCGGATAGCCCGCCCTTATTTCATCCAGCGTGATCATGCAACCATCTTCTCAAACGGCGGTAGCGCGTGAGCAAGGCACGCGAACCTTCCGCATTGGCGAAGTCGTCCAAGCGCGCGTGATCGACCCGTTCGTTGATCTCCTCAGCGTTCAAGCGCCATGACTCGAATGCGTCGGGGCCATCCACGGTCGGTTCCAAATAGAGCAGATCGAGCAGCGTCTTCTCCGGGCTGGCCATCATGATCGTCACTCCGTTGCGCTCGATGAAGGTGTAGCCGTAGTAGAAGTTCGGCCGCACGTTGCGATAGCTGAAGTCCGTTCCGGCGAAGGAAAAACGCTTCGTGTGGATCGTGGTAACGCTTTCGATATGGAAGACGCCCTCAGGAATGAAGCCGTGATAAGCCAGCGCGCTGCGAAGGCTCACATAGCTCGGTGCGTAGATGGTGTTCGCGATGGCCCAGCGATCGTGCTCGTTGCTGGGGCGTTCGGCGATGCGGTAGAAGCCGTTACGGATCTTCAACAGCAGGCCGCGCCGCTGCCATTGGCTCAGGCGGCTGCGGTGCATGTCAGGGAATCGGATAGCGATGTCCGACAGGGAGATCACCGGCCTATCCAGGTAGGTCTTGCGGAAGTCGGCGTAGCGGTGCCGGTCGATAGCCTCCCTTCTTCGCGGCTGCTGGTTTGTGTTCAAAACATGCGCAAAATAGCACGAAATAGACACGGACCGGCATTTCTGGAGGACTTGCCTCGGCGTGGCCGATGGTGGTTTATGTCAGGAAAGGCCTGGAGCCGGGCTTTGGTGACATAAAGCGAGTGCGATCGGTATGTGCGTGTGGGGGTAGAGCTCGGAGAGATCGAGAGAGACGAAGGCGGCTTTCTCCTTCCTGGTCATCACCACAAGAACGTGTGCGGCAACGAACCTCGGATGAACGTATGCGACCGCGTCGGCATCTTCTCGCCCTCCACATGCACCAGGTTCTGCTGCTCGCCGAAGACATCCTGCAGCAAGGTGTTGCCCACCATCAGGCTATCGGGTGTGGAGATGCCTTCCACCTGCAGGTAGCAGTAAAGCGTTTCCCCATCGAGCTCCTTGCCGATCCATTTCCACGCGAGCTGCCTCCCCTGGAAGAGCGTGAGGTGCTCCATGAAGTAGCGGTTCAGCAGGCTGTCGGCCTTGGGGTGCTCGTTGGTGGAGCCGAGCTTGAGTTCGCCGCGCGGGGCAAGCACATGCTCGATGTCGTGCGCGGTGATGCGCCAGGTGAGGTCGAGGGTCTTGGTCTCCGGCTTGTGGCGGATCGTGAGGATGGAGACGAAGAAGTCGTGCGGGGCGAACGCGAGCGAAGCGGCGAGGAGCAGGGCCTTCATGGGAGCGAAGTTCGGAACGAATGCGATGAACCGCGACGACCGTGCCTGCGCGAAGCCGCTTCGGCGAAGGCAAGGCGCAACGACGCGACGGGCGCGCAGCGCTGAGGGGAATGTGATGGACTTCGCCAATAGGGCGACAACCCAACCTCTTTGGATCCACGTTGTGATCCCGTCGCGTCGTTGCGTCGTTGCGGTGGAAACTCCCCTCCATACTTTCGCATTCATGCTTCAAAAGCACCTCTTCGCTTCGCTGCTCATTGCCTTGAACAGCATCGCCTCCGCCCAGGACTCCCCCCGCTACGGCCGCGACAAATTCCGCCAGCTCGACCAGGAACTGCCCACGCCCAACGAGCAGCGCACCGCCAGTGGAGCGCCTGGCCATGCCTATTGGCAGATGAAGGCCGACTACGATATCCACGTGGAGATCACCGAACCGAAGGCGAGCGAAGGCGTACTGCCCAAGCTGACCGGCTACGAGACCATCACCTACCACAACCAAAGCCCCGACAAGCTGGGCTACCTCTGGCTGCAGCTGGACCAGAACATCTTCGAGCCGGGCAGCGATGCGAACACCACGCGCACCGGCACCCTCGGCGACAGCGTGAGCCTCGCACAGGTGGAGAAGTGGGCGAGGCCCTTCGATGGCGGATACAAGATCACCGCCGTGACCGATGCCAGCGGCGGCGAGTTGAAGTACACCATCAACAAGACCATGATGCGCGTGGACCTGCCCAAGCCGCTCGCACCAGGCGCCACCTTCAGCTTCAAGGTGAGCTGGTGGAACTGGATCAACGATCGCTTCAAGTGGGGCGGCCGCGGCGGCTACGAGTACTTCCCCGATGAGGACAACTACATCTACACCATCGCGCAGTTCTACCCGCGCATGGCCGCCTACATGGACTACAGCGGCTGGATGCACAAGCAGTTCCTCGGCCAGGGCGAGTTTACCCTCGACTTCGGCGACTACACCCTCAGCATCACTGCGCCGAGCGACCATATCGTGGCAGCCACCGGCGAATGGGCGAACGCGTCGGCGGTGCTCACCACCGCGCAACAGAAGCGCCTCACTCAGGCACGCTCCAGCGACAAGCCGGTGATGATCGTCACGCCACAAGAAGCGATGGACAACGAGAAGGAGCGGAGCGGTGGAACGAAAACCTGGGTGTTCAAAAGCAGGAACGTGCGCGACGTGGCCTTTGCCAGCAGCCGCAAGTTCATCTGGGATGCGATGAACCAGCCGGTGAAGACCAACAACGTGCTCTGCATGAGCTACTACCCCAAGGAGGGCAACCCGCTCTGGGAGCAGTACAGCACCAAGGTGGTGGCGCACACGATCAAGACCTACAGCAAGTTCACGGCCGACTACATCTACCCCGTGGCCATCAGCGTGCATACCGACCGCATCGGCATGGAGTACCCCATGATCTGCTTCAACGGCGGGCGGCCGGAGAAGGACGGCACCTACAGCGAACGCACCAAGTATGGCATGATCGGCGTGATCACCCACGAGGTGGGCCACAACTTCTTCCCGATGATCATCAACAGCGATGAGCGCCAGTGGACCTGGATGGATGAGGGTCTGAACACCTTCGTACAATACCTCACCGAGCAGGAGTGGGACAAGGACTACCCCAGCTGGCGCGGCAAGCCCCGCAACATCGTGGACTACATGAAGGGGGATCCCAACGCCGCGCCCGACAAGGTGAAGGCGCGCATCGAGCCGATCATGACCAACAGCGAGAGCATCACGCAGTTCGGCAACAACGCGTACGGCAAGCCCTGCACCGCGCTCAACATCCTGCGCGAAACCGTCATGGGCCGCGATCTCTTCGATCACGCCTTCAAGACCTATTGCGAACGCTGGAAATTCAAGCACCCCACACCGGCCGATTTCTTCCGCACCATGGAGGATGCCAGCGGCGTGGACCTCGATTGGTTCTGGCGCGGCTGGTTCTACACCACCGACCATGTGGACATCGAACTGGCCAACCTGCGCTACAAGCGGATGGATCCGCGCGATCCCTCGCTCGCCGAGAGCCTGAAGCGCGAGGACAAGGCCCGCGAAGTGCCGGACCTCAGCCGCCAGCGCAACATCGATGACCACCTTGATTTCGTCGTGGACCGCGATCCCGCCACGCGCGATTTCTACAACAGCTACGATCCCCTCACCGCCACCGAGCGCGATAGGTCGGCCTACGAGAAGTGGAAGAAGGGCCTGAAGCCGGAAGAACTCGCCCTGCTCGACGAGGATCTGCACCTTTACGAACTGCAGTTCAAGAACATCGGCGGGCTGGTGATGCCGCTGATCCTGGAATGGGAATACGTGGATGGCACCAAGGAAGTGGAGCGCATCCCCGCGGAGATCTGGCGCATCAGCGACGACATCTCCAAGGTCTTCGTGAAGCGCAAGGAGGTGAAGAGCGTGGTGCTCGATCCCTTCCTCGAAACCGCCGACTGCGACCTGAACAACAACAGCTGGCCGCCACGCATGGTGCCCACGCGCTTCGACGTGTTCAAGGAGAACCAGTGGCGCGCCCCCAACCCCATGCAGGAGGAACGACAGAAGTTGACGGGAGGGGAGATGAAGGGCCAGTAGGCGCCTGTCCGGTGGATGTTGGTGCGGAAGGGCAGGAGGGTCCAAGCGGCAGGTCCGGTCCTGAGCGCCCACTGGGAACGGCCTGACGCGGCCCAGCCCCGTCTGCCATGTCGTTGATGCCTGGATGAAGCCGGCATTGCGGGGGAATGATCGCGGGATCTTTGCTCACACGGGTTGTTCACACACCCTCCGGTCCTGCTATTCTTGCAGCATCGGTCGATCATGCTTGATCTCCCAGAGGCCGTCCGACCCATGCGCGTGACGTTCACCATCGCCGCGGGCCTGCTCGCGGCGGGGGTTGGCGCTCAATGTTGCGACTACACCCTGAGCATGCTGGACGGCTATGGCGATGGCTGGAACGGCGGCACGCTCGAAGTGGACGTGAACGGCGCGTCCGTGGGCGTTTACTCCGCCACGGGGTACGGAAGCTCGGCCTCGTTCAGCGTTTGCAATGGCGATGTGGTCACGCTGACCTACACCGCCGGGGATTGGGAGAACGAGAACAGCTACTGGCTCACCTCGGGCAATGGCGCGGTGATCTGGAGCGACGGCCCCGATCCGGGGACCGGGACGGTCTTCTCGACCTCGGGCGATTGCGTTTCAGTTCCGGCGCCGGGCAGCGCGCCCTGTGCGCCCCTGCCGATCGACACCACGGATTGTGTGACGGTGAACAACACCGGCGTGGCAGGCACGGGCATATCGCCCGGCTGCGGCGACTACGCCGGAGGGGACCTGTGGTTCGCCATGCCCATGACCGCGTCGCGGAACGTGGAGGTGAGCACCGCGGGCACGGGCGGCCTGGATGACACCGCCCTCGCCCTGTGGACCGGTCCCGATTGTTCGAACCTGACCCTGCGCGCCTGCGACGACGACAGCGGCCCCGGCTATCTGTCGTGGCTTTCCCTGCTCGAACTGCCCGCCACCGACAGCCTGTACATACAGGCCTTCGGTTATGGAGGCGGCACGGGTCCGTTCGATGTGTGCGTCACCGACCCGGGCTTGCTCAGCGTGGACAGTTCCGAGCTGCCCATCGTGCTGATCCACACGCTGGGCCAGGCGATCCCGTTCGGGCAGAAGATCGATGCACGGATGGAGGTGAAGTACAACGGGCCGGGCACCATCACCCACCTCACCGACCCATCCAACGTGTACGACGGCCACATCGGCATCGAGGTGCGGGGTGCGACCTCCGCCGGCTATCCCCAGCGGCCTTACAACGTGGAGACGCGCGACAGCCTGGGCGGGAACCTGGACGTGCCCCTGCTCGGCATGCCCGAGGAGAACGACTGGTTCCTGTTGAGCAACTACAACGACCGCTCCTTCGTGCGGAACGCGCTGGCCTTCGACCTCTCGCGCCGCATGGGCCAATGGGCGCCGCGCACGCACCTGTGCGAAGTGCTCGTGGACAGCGCCTACCGCGGCGTGTACGTGCTGGGTGAGCGCGTCAAGCGCGATGGCGACCGCGTGGATATCGCCAAGCTGACCTCCACCGAGATCAGCGGCGACGACCTCACCGGCGGTTACATCCTGGAACAGAACCTCTGGGACTGGAGCAACAGCTTCCAGTCGAACTGGTCGCCCATCGACCACCCCGGGTTCGACATCCACTTCATCTACAAGTACCCCGATCCCGACAGCATCGCCCAGGAGCAGAAGGACTACATCGCCGCCTACGTGGACAGCCTGGAGACCGCCCTGTACGCTCCTGACTTCGCCGACCCGGTCACGGGCTATCGCAAGTACCTCGATGTGCCATCGTTCATCACCTACTTCCTGGTGAACGAACTGTCGCGCAACAACGACGGCTTCAAGAAGAGCCGCTACTGGCACAAGGACAAGCACAGCAATGGCGGCCGGCTGAAGGCGGGACCTGTATGGGATCTCGACTGGGCCTGGAAGGACCTGTGGGGGTGCGAGATCTTCGAGAACACCGATGGCAGCGGGTGGGCGCACCTGATCAACGACTGTCCAACGGACAATTACGGCTGCGGATGGTACGTGCGCCTTTTGCAGGACAGCGCCTTCGCCGGCGAACTCCGATGCGCGTATGACGAACGACGCGCCGACGTCCTTTCAGAGAGCAGCATCAACGCATACATCGACAGCGTGGGCGCGCTCGTGCAGAACGCGCAGGCCCGGCACTTCCAACGATGGCCCATCCTCGGCATGAGCGGTCCGGCGCCGGAGGTGGGGGCCATCGCCACCACCTATTCCGCGGAACTGGACACGCTGAAGGCGTGGATCGCCGAACGGCTGGGCTGGCTGGATGCCAACATCCCGGGTCTCTGCCTGGTCACCTCCGTGCAGAACATCGCTCCGGTCGCCGTGCTCGAAGTGCATCCGGACCCCACTGACGGCCGGTTCACCGTCTCGGTGCAGCCGCCGCCCCATGGACCCGCTGAACTCACGATCCGCGACATGACCGGTCGCATCGTGCAGCGCCAGGGCATCCAGGCAGGGGACACACGGCATTTCTTCCACCTCGCGACGGCGGGCGCCTATGTCGTCAGCCTCACCTCATCGGGTGGCCTCGTGGCACAACGACGGGTGAACGTGGTGAGATGATCACGGAGAAGGGGCCGAGCGGCTGATCACCAGCAACCGCCTTGGCTCGAGGCGGAAGCTTAGGTCACCGCCGATCACCACCGGCTCTCCGTCCAGGTGAGCGAGCGTACCAGCCTGTTGCACCTTCGCTTCGCGGGTGACGATGGTCCGGATGTGTCGGTTGCGGTCCGCGCGACCGGTGTACACGTCATAGAAGGCCTTGAGCAGGGGCAGGAGCGAAGGCTTGCGCACCACTTGCAGTTCCGCCAGGCCATCGTCGGGCATCGAGCCGGGACTGATGATCGCCCCATTGCCGAATTCACGCGTATTGGCGAAAACCATCATCAGCACCTCATCCTCTATGGTGGCGTTGTTCGCCTTCACCAACACGCGCATGGGCTTCGCACCGAAGATCTCCTGGAGGATGATCTTCATGTAGTTCCAGGGACCACGCCGGCTGTGTTCGAAAGCCGCGGCCACGCGCGCGTCGAACCCGATGCCCGCCGTGCCGAGGAACAATCTGTCGTTGAGGTAGCACACGTCCATGAGCCCCGGCCTGCCCGTGAGCGCGATGCGCAGGGCCTGCTCCGGCTTCAGCGGAAGATGCAGGGATCGCGCATAGCCGTTACCGCTGCCCATCGGCACGATCCCCAGCGGCGTGTCCGTGCCGACCAGCCCGGCCGCCACGGCGTTCAAGGTGCCATCACCTCCGGCGCTGATCACCCGATCGGCGCCGCTTTCATGTGCCTGGCGCGCGAGTTCCGTGCCATGGCCCGGACCTTCGATGGTCCGGATGTGCAGGTCAACGTGGAGTTCGTCGGCCATCCGTTGCGCGACCGCCTTCACCGTTGGTGCCTTGCGCTTTCCGCTGTGCGGGTTGACGATCAACGTGACCTTCATGGCTTCGCCGTCAGATCGCCGCGCAGCAGGTGGCCGTTGAATTGCTGGATGGCGGCTTTCAACCAGGGCTCCATGTCCCGCGTGGGCGCGTCGGCCGCGGTCGCCGGTGGTGGAAGCACATGCTCGCCATCGAACTTCAACTGCCGCCGGCCGCTGCCGATCGCCATGTAGATGCTGTTGCTCGAGCTGATCGCGATCGGTGGACGATCAGCCTGAAGCACGCTGTGCCCGAAGCTGAAGAAGCGCCCGTGGTGGCCGATCAGATGGAGCACCGTGGGAAGGATGTCGATGTGCTGCACCACGCGATCGTCCGCACCGGGTTCGATGCGCTCCGGCATGTAGAAGAGCAGCGGCACCCAGTAGTCACGTTCGTCGCGGACCAGCTGCCCGTCGCGCTTCAGGTCGGCCGTGTGGTCGGCGGTGATCACGAACAGTGTGTTGCGGAACCACTTCGAGCCGCGAACCGTCGCGAAGAACCGTCGCAGGGCATCATCCGCGTATCGCAGGGTGGGTTCGATCCGGTGATCGCCGCCGGCGAAGCGGGCCGCCACGGGGTCGGGAAGCTTGTAGGGGTGATGCGAGGTGAGCGTGAACAACGTGCTGAAGAAGGGCTGTTGTTCCTTCTGGAGTTCCTGCGCGAAGAATTGCAGGAAGGGCCGGTCGAGGACGCCCCAGGTGCCGTCGTCGTCCGACCGGTCCGGGTATTCATCGTAGCCCACGTAGCGTTCGATGCCCGCCTGCCGCGCGAAACCATCGAAGCCCATCGTGCCGTTGTGCCCGCCGTGGTAGAAGCTGGTGCGATACCCCTCTTCCTTCAGCACGCCTGGCAACGAGGTGAAGGGCAGTTGCGCATAGCGCGATGCGACGAACGCCTCGTTCATGAGTTCCGGCAGCGAAGCGAGGATCGCCGGCAGGCCATCGATGCTCCGTCGGCCGTTCGCATAGGCATGCTCGAAATTGAGCCCGGTGCCCATCAACGAGTCGAGGAAAGGCATGCACCTGCCCGCGTGGCCGGACAGCCGTTCGCTGTACGCAGCGGAAAAACTCTCCAGGATGATCACCACCACGTTGGGTCGTGCGCCGGCGATCGCGCTGTCGGCGAACTGGTGGATGACCGGCCACAGGCGATCGGCTTCCTCCTGGCTCATGTAATGCCTTTCCGACAGGGCCGGCTTGCCCAGGCCGTGGAAGAACGTGAAGGCCGAGTTAAGGACCAGGGGTGAATACGCCGCATCGGCGTAGCGCGTGGCGGTCGCCGGGCCGATGGGCACCAGCTGAAGTCCGCCGCGCCATAGCACGGCCATCAACGCGACGACCATGGCGCGCCAGGACCACCGCCGCCAGCCGGCCGCCGCGCCCGTTGCACGGCCGCTCCAACGCCAGAGCAGCTCGGCGAGCACGAGGCAGGCGATGAAGATCGCGGCGACATGCCAGAACTCGACAAGGAACCCCCCGGCCAGGTGCCGCAGGTCCGTGCCCGCCGTGCCGATGGTGAGCAGGTCGCTGGTGCTGCGCTTGAGCGTGAACCTGTAGTATTCGATGTCGACGGCGTTGAGAAAGAAGCCGATCGCGTTGCCCAGGTGGAAGAGCGGGCGTTGCGTGACCGCGGCCCATCGCGAGGGGGATGGCCACATCAGAAAAAGCGTGATCCACGGGATGTTCAGCCAGGCGATGGCCACCAGGTCGAACCTCATCCCGCCGAGGAATGCGCTGAACGGCGCGGAGGGGAAGCTGTCCTGGTTGAGCGCCCAGAACGCCAGCCGGAGCAGCGAATGGATCAGGGCCAGCCCGGCCAGGCGTGCGAGCACTACGGACAATGGACCGCGCAGCATCACGGCGAAGATGGCGCGAACACGGCCAACGGCCTCCCTGTACTTTCGCGGCCGCGATGCCCACACTGACCACCGAGGACCTCCAGACGCGCTTCCAGAAGGGGAACCTCACCGACGCCTTCCTGTTGAAGACCCATGAGCTTCTCGTCCGTCCGCGGATGATCGAGGAGAAGATGCTCAGCCTGCTGCGGCAAGGCAAGATCAGCAAGTGGTTCAGCGGCATCGGGCAGGAGGCCATCAGCGTGGGCGCGGCCATGGTGCTGCGCGACGACGAGTACATCCTGCCCATGCACCGCAACCTGGGCGTGTTCACCACGCGCGGCATGCCCTTCACCAGGCTCTTCGCGCAATGGCAGGGCAAGGCCACCGGCTTCAGCAAGGGCCGCGAGCGCAGCTTCCACTTCGGCAGCAAGGAGCACCGGGTGGTGGGCATGATCAGCCACCTCGGCCCGCAGATGGGCATCGCCGACGGCATCGCGCTGGCGCACAAGATGAAGAAGGAGGCCCGCTGCACGATCGTCTTCACCGGCGACGGCGCCACCAGCGAGGGCGACTTCCACGAGAGCGTGAACGTGGCCGCGGTGTGGGACCTGCCCGTGCTTTTCATCATCGAGAACAACGGCTATGGCCTCAGCACGCCCAGCCGGGAGCAGTTCCGCATGAGGAGCTTCGTGGACAAGGCCGTGGGTTACGGGATCGAAGGCGTGCAGGTCGCCGGCAACAACATCCTGGAGGTGTACAACACCCTGGCGAAGCTGGCCGATCGCGTGCGCGAGAACCCGCGGCCGGTCCTGGTGGAGTGCGTCACCTTCCGCATGCGCGGGCACGAGGAGGCCAGCGGCACCAAATACGTGCCCAAGGAATTGTTCGAGGAGTGGGGGAGGAAGGACCCCGTGGTGAATTATGAGAACTGGCTGTTGAAAGAGGGCGTTCTCAGCGAGAAGGTGAAGGGCGATGTCCGCGACGCGATCAAGCAGGAGATCGAGGAGGGGCTGAAGGTGGCCTTCGATGAGCCGGAACCGGTGCCGGTGAAGGAGGTGGAGGAGGGGGATGTGTATGCGCCACAAGCTTCAGGCTTCAAGCCTCAAGCTTCAAACCCGACGGTGCGGAAGAGCGAGAAACGTTTCATCGACGCGATCAGCGACGGCATGGCGCAGAGCATGGAGCGTCACCCGAACCTCGTGCTCATGGGCCAGGACATCGCGGAGTACGGCGGGGCCTTCAAGATCACCGAGGGTTTCGTGGAGCGCTTCGGGAAGGAGCGCGTGCGGAACACGCCGCTGTGCGAGAGCGCGATCATCGGCGCGGGGCTCGGCCTCAGCATCAAGGGCATGAAGGCGATGGTGGAGATGCAGTTCGCCGACTTCGTGAGCGAGGGCATGACCCAGATCTGCAACAACCTGGCGAAAATGCACTACCGCTGGGGGCAGAACGCCGACGTGGTGGTGCGCATGCCCACCGGCGCGGGCGTGGGCGCGGGGCCCTTCCACAGCCAGAGCAACGAGATGTGGTTCGTGAAAACGCCGGGCCTGAAAGTGGTCTACCCCGCGACCGTCCACGACGCGAAGGGCCTGCTCATGGCAGCCTTCGACGATCCCAACCCGGTGATCTTCTTCGAACACAAGGCGCTCTACCGCAGCATCACGGAGAGCATCCCCGACGAGCCCTACACCGTGCCGATCGGCAAGGCGCGCGTGGCGCGTGAGGGCCATGCGATGAGCATCATCACCTACGGCATGGGCGTGCACTGGGCGCTGGAAGCCGTGAAGGAGGCCGCCGTGGACGCCGAGATCATCGACCTCCGCACGCTCCTACCCATGGACACCGAGGCGATCTACGCCAGCGTGCGCAAGACCGGTCGCGCACTGGTGTTGCACGAGGACACGCTCACGGCCGGTCTGGGCGGCGAGATCAGCGCGTTGATCACCGAACATTGTTTCGAAAGCCTCGACGCGCCGGTGATGCGCGTGGCCAGCTGGGATACGCCCGTGCCTTTCGCCATACCGCTGGAGCAGGGCTTTCTGGCGAAGGGGAGGGTGAAGGAGGCGATCGTCAAGCTGGCGGAGTACTAGCCTCTCAGAGTTGACGCTCGCGTCTTTCGCGAGCGTCGCATTCGCTTAGGGCCTCCGGCCCGCCTTATTTGTTCACCACCACATATCGCTCTCCCGCCTTCCGTATCACCTTGCGTCCCTCCATGATATCGTGGTAGTCATCGCGCGTCAACCCAAGCAGCTTGATGAGTTTGCGGGCGATCCGCTCAGGTACAGGATCAACGTGCGATTGGATGATCACCGGCCGGAAGAGATCGGAGCGCGTCCATTTCTCATGCCCGCCCTTGGTATGGATGTACTTGCAACCGGCCAGCTCAAGGAAGGCCTGGAACTCGCGCAGCGGAATGTTGCTGAGCTTGCGCGAGGACATGGTTACAGCGCAAAGGCCACCTCGCGCTTTTCGCTTTTCACATCCAGCCGGCCAGCGATCTCACGGTAGTCCTCATTGTCGGCGAGGAGCTCGGCGTGTTCGGGAGCTCTGAGCCGTTTCTTCTTCTTGTTCATCGTCCAGCCCAGGCGCTCCAGTTCCTTGTAGATGGTGCCTTTGTTGTGGGTGTATTCCATGAACTCATCCAGCATGACGTCCAGGGAGCGTCTGGCTTCCTCCTCCGACTTGCCATACCCGGTGATGTCCAACGAGGGCGCGAATGCGTAGTGGATCCCATCGTCCTCCCACAGGAACACGACCAGCCCGACGATGACCCGGTCACCGCCCTTGACCGAATAGGATCTGATAATGCGCTTCTTGCTCATGGATCGTTCGAGAATGATGTGTAGAGCGGGGACAAGTTACGGCGGCGACCCAGTAACACTTAACTGGAGCACCCGCGTTATCGCCGTGATCGTGTTCCAGTTGCGCGTGGTGACCGGCACCCCGAAGTGGCGGTCGAGCGTGCCGAGGTGGCCGATCACCTTCATGTGGCGGCGGTAAAGGCCCAGGACGAACTGGTCCTGTCGCCCGATGATCTTCAACAGCCACTTGCCATCAGCGGGGATCGTGATGGGCATCGCTGGTTCCTTGCGGGGCGTTTGGACAGCACGCTCACGAAGCGCACGATGTCCGGCCCTGCTGGCTGGCCTGCGAAGGGGTCGTCGGACACGAGATCCAAGATCTCCCGGCCATCGCAGAGGATCATCTCCGTTTCGAACGGAAGCCTCCGCGCCAGTTCCGCCCGTAGCTGCGTTCTGTTGACCGGTCGCCGGATCACCAGCGTACCCGCCGCACCGATGTTCACCGCATCGAAGCGCTTCAGCTGTTCCCCGATCGCTTTGGGCCGGAAGGTCCGATGACCGCCGACGTTGACCCCTCGCAGCAGGACCACGGTCGCCATGGATCACGCCACGACTAGTCCCCCGTCGGCCGGATCTCGCTGGTTTCCACCATCAGCACCACCACCTTCCGGGGCGCGCGGGTGCGGTGCAGCACGCCCTTGCTGATCGTGATCCCCTGTTGCGGCCCAAGCTCGATCGTTCGGTCCTCCAGGTCGATCAGCAACAGACCTTCCAGCACGAAGAAGAACTCGTCCTCCTGGTCGTGCTTGTGCCAGTGGAACTCCCCTTCGAGCATGCCCAGGCGAACGACGCTATCGTTCACACGCGTGAGCGTGCGGTTGGCCCATTTCTCCTTGGTGGCAGCGACGACCGAAGGCACGTCGATCCGCTGGAGATGTTCGAACTGGACGTTCAGATCGATGTTGTATACGGTCTCGTTCTGCATGGCCGATGCGTGAAATGGTGCCTGGTGAAGATAGCCTTCAAGCCAGTCGCCCGAGGAATTTTCGCACCGCCCCATTGAAGGCCTGCGGATCCTCCAGGTTGGATACGTGACCCACGCCGGGGATCACGACCAGTTCGCTTCCGGGTATTGCCGCCACCATCGCTTCACTTTCCATCGGCGGGATCAAGGTGTCCAGCTCTCCGGTGATGACAAGCGTGGGCACCGCGATCGATGGGAGCATCGGGGTGCGATCGGGGCGCGCCGCCATGCCTCGCAAGGCGGCGATCGCTCCGCCGGGTCGCTGGCGTTCCATCATCGCCTTCAGCATCGAGGCGACCTCCGGTTTCGAAGTGCGCGTGGCCTCCGCCAGCAGCTTGGGGACCATCATCTCCGCCGTCGGCCCCATGCCTTCATCAGCGATCTTCTTCGCCGATGCCTTGCGCCCTTCCCGGCCTTGCTCGCTGTCAGCGCCGGGGCGCGTGTTGCAGAGGATCAGACCCTTCACGGCACGCGGGTGTTTCGCCAGCAATGCCAGTGCGACATAGCCGCCCATCGATAGTCCGCAGATCACCGCTTGGTCGACCCCGAGCCGGTCGAGCAGATCCTTTACGTCGGTGGCGTAGCCGTCCATGGTCATCGTTTCCGGCGCCTCCTCCGCGCCGCCGAAGCCGCGCAGGTCGGGTGCGATCACCCGGGCGACGTCCTTCATGCCCTCCAGCTGCGGCATCCACTGCGAGCGGTCGAACGGAAAGCCGTGGATCAATACCAGGGCGGTCCCGTTGCCGATATCGTCGAATGTGCTCATCGCTGTTCTGCTCGAGGAGCCATCCTGACACGACGCATCGTATCCGTGATCGCGTTTTCCCTTTCCCGCACGAGCGAGTCGAGCAGCCCGCGCTGCGTTCGGGCATCATCCATGGCGCGCTCCTGGGCATCGGTCGCCCGCTTCGCCGAGTCGATCTGGTCGAACACATCCACCTGCCGGGATGGAGGTGATGGCGGCGGTGGCACGATGCGCGGCCCGGCGCCGGGACGGTCCACGCAAGCCGCCATGCCGATCGCCATGAGGATCAAGCCGACACGCATCGCCCAAAGCTATGCCGGTCGGCCCATCGCGCCGTTCCGATCAGTTGTTGTTGATGATGATCACCGGGTTGTCCTGGATCTTCTTCGCCGAACGCGAAACGAAGGACAGGACATGCTCGCCTTTCTTGTTCACCTTCACCTTGTACACCACCGAAACGGGACCCTTGGCGTTCACTCCGGGTTCGGCGATCTGCAGGTTCTTCTTCTCGATGGTGGGAATGGCGGTGTTCTCGAAGACGACCTTCACCAGTGCGTAGTCGTTGTTGGTGTTCTCGACCTTCGCGTTGGCGGCGGGTCCGGCGTTGATCTGTTCCCCGTTCACGAAGAGGGTGAACTTGTCGCCGTCCTCGGAATAGACCGCCAGGTCATGGGCGATCTGGGCGTTGGCGGCGGTCGCGGGAAGGATCGCGAGCGCGATCAGGAGGGAAAGGGCGTCGATGGTGGATCGCATGTTGTTCGGAAGGTCCAGGTGGAGGCGAAAATAGATCGCGTTCGCCGCCCTGCCGCGAGCCGGACCGATCGCGTCGACCGGTCAGGGCAGGCTCGTCACCTTGAGGAATTGGATGCCCCGGCCCTTGGTGAGGGCGATGATCATGGACCCATCCGCCGCGCGCAGCGAGCAGCCATTGAGCATGTAGTCCAGCGACGTGGAGCGCTGCAAGGGCATGCGCTCGATCGGGCCGCCGGATCCCTCCACATGCACCACGGGATCGAACGCGCCGGCTCCCTCCAGCGTGGCCACGTTGATCCGGGCGAACTTGTCGGGTATGGCGGCGCCCCGGGCGAATTCATGCTTTTCCCAATCGTTGAAGAAGAAGAGCAGCCTTCCCCGGTCGTACCGCACCAACGTGCGCGTGGGATCACCGAAGCCCGGCACGCCTTCCTCGACGAGGAACTTGCGCACCACGCCGGCGCGGGGATCGCCGGTGGCGGGCATGATCGCGTAAAGCAACTGATCGCGCACGTTGCCGGTGGGCGCCGCCTCGGCGGGATCGCCCAGGTAGTCGTTGCGCACCTGCACCTCGCTGGCGAAGAGCAGCGAGTCACCCGGCAGCATCTCCACGAGGATGGGCCGCGACCTGGCCAGCACGGCGGCCAGCGCCTTCGATCGCGCCTGTGGGTCGGGTTTTTCCGGCTTGGAGCTCTCCATCTCCTTGGGATCGCGCGACCGGTCGGCCAGCTGGCGCGTGCGTTCCTCGTCCAGGGGATGGATCCACCAGTCGATGGGTGTATCGGATCCTGCCAGGAAGCGGGCATGTACGATCGCGGGGGTCGATCGATCGTCGCTCACGGCGAGGCCGGCGCAGCGTGCCATGCCGGAGTTCTCCAGCACGCAGGCCACGCATCCTGGAACATGCCCGGGCACGGCGACCTGCATGAACGCCACGCCGCCATCGGCCTTCAGGCTCACCAGCCACGACCGCCATTCAGTCCATCCGTCCTTCTTCGTCGCGGGATCCGTTCCGGTGATCGCCAGCAGCGCGTCCCCGGCGTCGTTGGCCGAAAGGTGCTGGAACGTGATGCCCGAGAGCGGCCTGGGCAGCAGCACCTCCTGCGTGCGTGCCTTGCCCGTGCGCCAGTTCACCACCGCCACCACCAGGCTCGTGCATTCCTTCTTCTTCATGTGCGGCACCAACCAGAACGCATGGTGCCCGCCGACGAGCACCGCCGAGGAAGCCCATGAGAGCGGGGCGCTCTGGTCGGCGTTCGCGAGCCTGCCGATCGGATGGGGTTCGGCGGGGTCGGGCTTCAGCGGATCGACGAAACCCCAGATGATCTCGCCTTCACCCGCCGCATCCTCCGGCGGCCCGAAGACCACGTTGAAGATCTTGCCTTCCTCCATGCGCCAGGCGGCCAGGTCCGTGGCGCGGCGCGTGAGGTCGATGCCCGTGCGCGGTGAGCCCTTGTGTCCGGTGCTGTCGTAGCGGAAGGCCTTGGGTGCGCGCGTCATGCCGCCCACCATCAGGTAGAAGCCGTCGCCATCGGGAAGGAAGGCGTAAGGCCAGCCGTCGGAAGCCACCGTGTAGGTCGCGTGCTTTTCCACGGCCACGGTGGTGGGATCCTGGGCGGCCGATGAACTCGCGATCGCGCAGGCCACGATGGCCGCCGGGAACGATGAACGCATGCTGGAAATGTACCGGTTCCGGGTCAAGATCCACGCTGCCGCCCGGGTTTTTTGGGGCGGGCATTGCTCCAGGCGGCATCCAGCGCCTCCTTGAAGATCACGGGGCTCACGCGATCCAGTCGAACGAGCGTGGCGCCCTTTTCACCCCACTTGCCGGGATGCGGCATGAAGGCCTCGCTGCGATGGCTGATCAGTTCCACCTGCTGTTCAACCGTGAGCATCAGCACGGCGGTACCGGCTTCAAGTTGCTGGGTCATGAAGATGCGCCCGCCTTTTCCGCGCGCGCGGTAGCTGGGGTTCCCGAAGTGGTCCCGCTCCTCGGATTCCAGCATCGCCAGGGCCAGGTCGCGCGCGGCGCCGATGTCCATCGCGTGCTGGTCAGCGGGGATGGTGGGTGTTCGGCCGCGTGATGGATGTCGGCCCCTCACGCTGCCACACCTGCCGGCTCGTGAGGCATTCGGGCCGCTGCAGCGACAAGGCCAGTTGCTCGCGCAGGGAAGCGGTGGACACCACGGAATCCACGCCGCCGTCGAGCAGCGAGAAGTCGTGCGTGACCAGCTGGTCGCCATCCAATTCATAGCCGTAGTGGTAGTACTTGCCTTCCGTGTCGGCGAGCGCCACGATGAATTTCCGCCCGTCCAGTTCGGTGGTCCAGCCGGTGTAGAGGGAATCCTGGGCCATGAAGTTCTCGGTTGTTCCAAGGAGTTCGATCCGGCACGTGCCATCCTCCCTGGCGGTGAGCCGCACCCGGCTGATCTCCGCCGATCCATCCTCGTTCAGGTTCTTCCATGTGCCGAGCAACCCGGGATCGGCGGCGGCGCCGGCGCGTTCTTCAAGGGGATGATCCAGCCCGACGGGGCAGGCCTGGAGGCTCAGGATCACCAGGGTGGCCGCCGGGGCGCGCGCGATCCGGGACGTGATGTTGTTCATCTTCGGAGGATGGGGGCCAAAACTATTCCGGACAAGCGAGAACGGTCTAAGGTGAAGCACTGAAAAGGACCGTCGATCGCCGCGATCGCCGTGGATGCCGATCTTTCCGCCCATGACCAGGAACCGCCTCGAAGCCTTCAGCGATGGGGTGATCGCCATCATCATCACCATCATGGTGTTGGAGATGAAGGTTCCGCACGGCCCCGAGCTTTCGGCCTTGAAGCCGTTGTGGCCGGTGTTCTCCAGCTACCTGCTGAGCTTCGCCTACCTCGCGCTGTACTGGAACAACCACCACCATCTGCTGCACACCCTGCACCGGGTGAACGGCGCGGTGATGTGGGCGAACCTGCACCTGCTCTTCTGGCTGTCGCTCATCCCCTTCGCCACCGCGTGGATGGGGGAGAACCACTTCGCGCCGTGGCCCACGGCGATCTATGGCGTGGTCCTGCTCCTGAGCGCGCTGGCCTGGGCGATCCTGCAACACGCGATCATCCACCTGGAGGGATCGGGTTCGGCGCTGGCGCGGGCGGTCGGACGGGACCGCAAGTGGAAGATCAGCATGGCCTGCCAGATCGCGGCCATCCCGTCGGCCTTCGTGCATGCCGCGCTCGCCGGCGCGTTGTACACCGTGGTCGCGCTGATCTGGATCATCCCCGACCGGAGGATCGAGAAAGCCCTGCGCGAATGACGCCCGGTCATCGCATGCCTTGGATACCTTGCCCGCCCGACCACGTCGCATGCCCCATCGATCCATGATCGCCGGTCGTTCTCCAGGCCTGGCCGGCCTGATCGCCCTGGCCGCGCTCCACGCATCGGCGCAGGAACCGACGCCCTTCGTGTTCGGCGAGGTGCATGTGCTTCGATCGGAGATCCTCGGCGAGGAGCGCACGCTGAACGTGTTCCTGCCGGATGGGTACGCCGACAGCACGCTCACCTGCCCGGTGATCTACCTGCTGGACGGATCGGCCAACGAGGATTTCCCGCACATCGCGGGGCTCGCCCAGTTCATGAACATGTACGGCCTGCTACCGAAGAGCATCGTGGTGGGCATCGCGAACGAGGGCCGCTCACGCTACCGGGACTTCACGCATGCCACCACCAACGACAGCGATCTGGTCTGGGTGCCGACCGGCGGCGGTTCGGCGCGCTTCATCGCCTTCATCGAGCGGGAGGTGCAGCCCTTCGTCGCGGGGCATTACAGGACGAACGGCACGCGCACCCTCATCGGCCAGTCGTTCGGAGGCCTGCTCGGCACGGAGATCCTCTTCAAGAAGCCGGAGCTCTTCGACAACTATGTGCTGGTGAGCCCGAGCCTGTGGTGGGACAACGGCTCGCTCGCGGCCTCGGCGGATCCATGGGCGAAGGCCAATGGCGCATCGCCGAAGCACGTCTTCATCGCCGTGGCGCGCGACGACGACATGATGCAGGCGCAGATCGACCAGGTGGTGGCCGCCTTCAAGGCGCATGCGCGGCCTCCGTTCCAATGGATCTATCTCCCGTTCCCGGAGGAAAGTCACATGACGATCCTGCACCGCGCGGTGTATCGGGCGTTCGAGCTGATGAACGCGAGGAAGGAATGATCGACCATGCCGATGGTGACCGCCACCGCGTGAGCCCCGCGCCATTTCTTCGCTTTCGCTCTTCTTCCCCTCCTTCAGCATTGCCCACCCCGCCCGGTCGATGCCTGCCTGCCACGCTCCCAGCGCACGCGTACCATGCGGTGCCGGCTGCCCCCTTGGCGGTCAGGTCTGGGGCCGGGACCTGGGTCCCAGCCCGCCGAACAAATGCTTCTTGGCCCGTGCCACCTCCACCGTGGTGCCATCGGTGAGCTGCAATGTTGCAGCATACTTCGTCGGCGTGTAACGCATGATGTGTTTGACATTGACCAGGTGGGCGCGATGGGCGCGAACAAAGCCACGACCCTCCAATGCGGCCTCGAGCTCGCCCAGCTTGCGCGAGATCGATCGCGGCTTCGGAAGGCCGCTGGCGTGGATCACGCTGTAGCTTCCGGAGGCTTCGATGCGCGTGATCGTCGCCAGCTCGATCAGTTCGGTTCCCTTGGTGGTATGCACCGGCAGCCGATCGGCGAGGGCGGCACGCAGGGCCTGCGCGCGAGCGCCACCGGCGAGCGAGCGGCGTTTCTGCTTCAAACGCTGCACCATCGCAGCGAGCTCGTCCACGTCGATCGGCTTCAACAGGTGGTCGAACGCGCACAAGCGCAAGGCGCTCAGGATGCGATCACCGTGCGCGGTGACGAAGACCACTTCGAAGGCGCGGTCGATGCCCAGACGTTCCAGCAGTTCGATGCCCGAGACGTGCGGCGTGCAGGATGTCCAGGAAGACCACGGCCAGCGGCGGAATGCCTTATGAGCACAAGGATCCCCTGGACGGACCTCGCAGGCCATTCCGGACATGACATGGGTCATGCGGTATCCAGCGAGCGTATCATTATTTTTCATGCCCGTTCTTTTCCCGGCCTTCCAGTGTTGCACCAACCAACGGAACAATGCATACCTCGAAGATCATGCTCCTGCCCGCGTCGATCCTGTGGGCAGCGGCCCATGCCCAACCCGGCGCGCTCGACCCCACCTTCGGCAGCGGTGGGAAAGTGCTGACCGACATTGGCTACGGCAACGTCCGGTTCGACCCGGTGGTCGTGCAGCCAGATGGGCGCATCGTAAGCGCCGGCGGGACGGAGTACCTCTACTCCATATGGGGCTGTTTTACGTTGATGCGCCACAACATCGATGGAACCCTGGACAGTGGTTTTGGGAACGGGGGCATCGTGTCCACCAACCTCAACGCGGGCGATCCAGGGTGGAACAGCTATGTGGGCAACAACAGCAAAGTGACCGACCTGGCTCTGTTGCCCGATGGCCGCTTGCTCGCCGTGGGCAGGTCGTTCACGGTCGTCAGTGGCAGCGGGTGGAACCGACTGGCCATGGCGCGCTACCTCACGGATGGGAGCCTCGATCCCTCATTCGGCACGAATGGCTGGCTGGTGGACCTTGGTCTGAATTGCTTGGATGCATACGTTGCATTGATGGATGACGGTCGCTTCGTGGTGGCCGCCGCACATGGCTCTGGAGAGTTCCATGTGCTGCGCTACAACGCCGATGGCACGCCCGATGCCAGCTTCGACGGTGACGGGCACATCACCCATCAGGTGGGAACGGGAGGGAACACGGTCTGCGGAACGGGAATACTGGCGGATGGACGGATCGTCGTGGGTGGGAGTGTCTACAATGGCACCGATGATGATGCGTACCTGGTGCGGTTCGATGCCGATGGAGCCGTGGACAGCACATACAATGGGACCGGTGTGATCACTTCGGCTCCCGGGATCTACGAAGACCTGCTGAACGACATGATCGTGCATGATGATGGGACCGTGATCGCGGTCGGTTCCACCGTTCTCACAACATGGGTCACCCAGTGGTTCCTGCAACGTTACCTGCCCGACGGCACGCCCGACCCCGGCTTCGGGACCGGTGGGACGGTGATCCACGAGATCGGCCCCGATGGTGGCGATCTGCAAGCCGTGGCGGAGCGTTCGGACGGAGAGATCATCGTCACTGGATCTCGCGTTGTGGTCGGCGGGGGGAGTTCCGAACAGCTCTCGGCTGCCTTCACCGCCCAGGGAGTGCTGGACATCGCCTATGGCGCGGGGGGCTACTGCGTCTTCAACTTCGCACCGGATGTGCTGTATCCGGGCGGGATCGCCTTGGGCGTGAACGACCAGGCCGCGGTTGCCGGCTCGGTTTCCATCGATGGTATGAATTGGATCTACGAGGCGGGTGTGGTCAGCATCTCGTCGAACGGCACGCTTGATCCCGTGTTCAATGGAACCGGCTTTACCGTGCAGAACTCGGGGATCGGCGGCGACCTCGGGCACGCGGTGGCCAGGCAACCGGATGGGAAACTCCTGGTCGCGAGCGAAACACAGATGGACGGAGCCACCCATGCAGTCGTGACCCGCTATCTCTCCGACGGGTCCATCGATCCAAGCTTCGGCACCAATGGAAGCGCGCAACTGCCGTCAAACAGACCGCTCTGCATCGCCGTGCAGCCCGACGGCAAGATCCTGATCGGGATCGATTACATGTTCACCATTTACCGCTTGAACGGCGACGGCACCATCGACCTTGGCTTCAATGGCCTGGGCTTTGTCACCATCATGGACTTCCTCGGAAGCAACAACATCGGTGCCGTGCGCGGCATCGCCGTGCAACCCGATGGCAAGGTCGTGGCCGCTGGTTTCGCGGGCATTGTTGGAATCGACAAGTCCTTCGCACTGGCCCGCTTCAACCCCGATGGATCCCTGGACCCCGGATTCGGCGGGGATGGCAAGGTGGTCACGGATCTGATGTTCGGCCTTTGGGAGGAGATCGATGACATGGCCTTGATGCCCGATGGCCGGATCGTGGTGACCGGCTACGCCGAGACCGCCGAGGGATTCGTGGTCGCGCGGTATGAGCCCGACGGCGATCTCGATCCCACCTTCGGTGGCGGCGATGGGATCATCAACCATACGGTCACGGGATATTGGACCCAGTCGAAGCGGATCGACTTGCGCACCGATGGACGGATCCTGCTGGCCGGCTACGCGCAGGAGGACTTGGATCCGTCCAACTTCGACATCGCCCTGATGCAGTTGCTTGCCAACGGGTCGCTCGATGCGAGCTTCGGCACGGGCGGCAAGGTGATCATGGACATCGGTGCCACGATGCAGGAGATCACGGGCCTGGTGTTGCAGGCCGATGGCAAGGCCCTCGTGGCCGGCTACGCCATCTTCGGCGGCAATGACGACTTCGTGCTGCTGCGTTACGGCATCGACGGTCAACTGGACAATTCCTTCGGCACGGGCGGGGTGGTCACCACCGACTTCGGCCCCTACGCGGAGCGCGGCCACGACCTGCTGATCCAGCCCGATGGCAAGGCCGTGGTGGTGGGGTTCGCTGTAACGCAGAGCGACCTCGACATCGCATTGGCCCGCTACGACTTGGGGACGATCATCGGAGTGCCCGATCTGCCCGCACCCGCACCCGATCTGCAGGTGTGGCCTTCGCCACTCGCGCCATCCTCCGTGGCGTCCTACACGCTTGCCATGCCCGCATCGGTCAACATGGGGCTCTTCGACGCGCAAGGCCGCCTCGCGCTCGAACTGCTTTCCGGCGAACGGATGCCGATGGGCACACACCGGATCTCCCTGGCCGGGGCACAGCGGCTGTCGCCCGGCCCCTACACGCTGGTCCTGCGCACCGCGGAGGGCGCCGCCAAGGTGATGTTGGTGCGTTGACGTGTTCGATGAGGGGCGGTACGCTGCGTGCGTCGCCGAAATCCATCAGGGATGCATCACACGGAGGATCGGCGTTCCATCGGTGGCGTCGCGCACCAGGTAAAGGCCGGGCGGAGCGAGGTGGTACGCACCGTCCAGTTCCGCAGGGGTGCCATGCGCGAGCGATCGCCCTTGCGGATCGATCAGTACGAGCCCCGGCAGGCCCGGGGGCAGCACCTCCGACAAGCGATCGGCGATCGCGACGCGTGATGCCGTCCGGAAGGAGGAAGGTGCCTCGTTCACGTGCGTGGTGGCATCCGTGCTGAACGCCGTGAGCGAGATCTCGGTGTGCTTGTTGAGGATGTTGAGCGTGTCGAAGGTGGCGGCGGAAAGCACGAAGAGCGTTTCGCCTGTAAGCGCCGTGGCGTGCAGGATGTCGTGTGTGTTGGTGACAGCGTCGTTGAATAGGAAATGCGTTGCGATCGTGCCGTCGGAACCATCGAAGCGGCTCACCTCGATGTCCTGCCCGATCGTTCCAGCAGTTCGATGCCCGAGACGCGCGGCATGCGGATGTCCAGGAAGACCACGGCCAGCGGCGGAATGCCGGATGAGCACAGAGATCCCATGGACGGACCTCGCAGGCCATTTCGAACATGACATGGGTCATGCGGTATCCAGCGAGCGGTTCATTATTTTTCATGCCCGTTCTTTTCCCGGCCTTCCAGTGTTGCACCAACCAACGGAACAATGCATACCTCGAAGATCATGCTCCTGCCCGCGTCGATCCTGTGGGCAGCGGCCCATGCCCAACCCGGCGCGCTCGACCCCACCTTCGGCAGCGGTGGCAAAGTGCTCACCGACATTGGCTACGGCAACGACTTTTTCGATCCGGTGGTCGTGCAGACCGATGGAAGGATCGTGAGCGCCGGCGGCACGGAAAACGCTTTGGGGGGGTGCTTCACCTTGATGCGTCACAACACGGACGGGAGCCTGGACAGCGGTTTTGGAGGGGATGGCATCGTGTCCACCAACGTCAATGCGGGCGATCCGGGTTGGCACACCTATGTGGGCAATTACAGCCGCGCCACCGATCTGGCCCTGCTGCCCGACGGTCGCGTGCTGGCCGTGGGCCGGTCGTTCACGATGATCAGCGGGATCGGAGTGAACCGACTGGCCATGGCGCGCTACCTCCCCGATGGCAGCCTCGATCCCACCTTCGGAACGGACGGCTGGTCGGTGGATCTGGACGTGGCCATCCTCGATGCCTTCGTGGCAGTGATGGATGATGGCCGTTTTGTGATCGCCGCCGCACTTGGGTTCGGAGATTTCCACGTGCTGCGCTACAACGAGGACGGTACGCCGGACATGAGCTTCGCCGGCATCGGCCACATCACCCATCAGGTGGGAACGGGAGAGAACACGGTCCGCGGAACGGGAATACTGGCGGATGGACGGATCGTCGTGGGTGGGAATGTCTTCAATGGCACCGATGATGATGCGTACCTGGTGCGGTTCGATGCCGATGGAGCCGTGGACAGCACATACAATGGGACCGGTGTGATCACTTCGGCTCCCGGGATCTACGATGACCTGCTGAACGACATGATCGTGCGTGACGATGGGACCGTGATCGTGGTGGGCACCACCGTTCCCACGCCGTGGACCCAGCAATGGTTGCTGCAACGGTATCTGCCCGATGGTTCACCGGACCCCACGTTCGCCGGCACCGGCACCCTGGTCCATGAGGTCACCGTGGATGGCGGCGACCTGCAGGCGGTCGTTGAGCGTTCCGATGGTGAACTCATCGTCGCGGGATCGCGCTATTGGGGAGGGAGTTCTGAAGCGGTGACGGCCGCGTTCACGGCTTCGGGAGCGTTCGATGCCGCTTATGGCGCCGGTGGCTACTGCGTCCCACCGTTCACGCCCGATGTGTTCTACCCTGGTGCGATCGCACTGGGATCGAACGATCAGGTGGCGGTGGCGGGCGGTTTCTCGATCGACGGCATGATGAACGTCATCGCTGTTGGGGTGGTCAGCATCACCACCGCTGGCCTGCTCGATCCGGCGTTCAATGGCACCGGCTTCACCGTGCAGAACTCGGGGATCGGCGGCGACCTCGGGCACGTGGTGGCCAGGCAACCGGATGGAAAACTCCTGGTCGCGAGCGAAACGCAGATGGGCAGCATGGTCCAGGTGATGGTGACCCGCTACCACGCCGACGGATCCATCGATCCGACCTTCGGGGTCAACGGAACCGCGCAGGTGCCGGGCACAAGGCCGGCAAGCATCGCCCTACAGCCCAATGGCGGGATCCTGATCGGCGACGCGTTCATGTTCACCCTTTCCCGCTTGAACAGCGACGGCACCATCGACCTTGGCTTCAATGGTCTGGGCGTCGTCACCATCATGGACTTCCTCGGTAGCAACAACTTCGGCGCCGTGCGCGGCATCGCCGTGCAGCCCGATGGCAAGATCGTGGCCGCAGGTTTCGCGGGCCTGGTCGGATCCGACAAGTCCTTCGCACTGGCCCGCTTCAACCCCGATGGATCCCTGGACCCCGGATTCGGCGGGGATGGCAAGGTGGTCACGGATCTGATGTTCGGCCTTTGGGAGGAGATCGATGACATGGCCTTGATGCCCGATGGCCGGATCGTGGTGACCGGCTACGCCGAGACCGCCGAGGGATTCGTGGTCGCGCGGTATGAGCCCGACGGCGATCTCGATCCCACCTTCGGTGGCGGCGATGGGATCATCAACCATACGGTCACGGGATATTGGACCCAGTCGAAGCGGATCGACTTGCGCACCGATGGACGGATCCTGCTGGCCGGCTACGCGCAGGAGGACTTGGATCCGTCCAACTTCGACATCGCCCTGATGCAGTTGCTTGCCAACGGGTCGCTCGATGCGAGCTTCGGCACGGGCGGCAAGGTGATCATGGACATCGGTGCCACGATGCAGGAGATCACGGGCCTGGTGTTGCAGGCCGATGGCAAGGCCCTCGCGGCGGGCTACGCCATTTTCGGCGGCGTGGACGCCTTCGTGCTGCTGCGTTATGACATCGCCGGGGCGTTGGACCCGGCCTTTGGCACGGGTGGGGTGGTCACCACCGACTTCGGTCCCTACGCGCAGCGCGGCCACGATCTGCTGATCCAACCCGATGACAAGGCGGTGGTGGTGGGTTTCGCGGTGACGCAGAGCGATCTCGACATCGCATTGGCCCGCTACGACCTGGGGACGATCATCGGAGTGCCCGATCTCCCCGCACCCGCACCCGATCTGCAGGTGTGGCCTTCGCCACTCGCGCCATCCTCCGTGGCGTCCTACACGCTTGCCATGCCCGCATCGGTCAACATGGGGCTCTTCGACGCGCAAGGCCGCCTCGCGCTCGAACTGCTTTCCGGCGAACGGATGCCGATGGGCACACACCGGATCTCCCTGGCCGGGGCACAGCGGCTGTCGCCCGGCCCCTACACGCTGGTCCTGCGCACCGCGGAGGGCGCCGCCAAGGTGATGTTGGTGCGTTGACGTGTTCGATGAGGGGCGGTACGCTGCGTGCGTCGCCGAAATCCATCAGGGATGCATCACACGGAGGATCGGCGTTCCATCGGTGGCGTCGCGCACCAGGTAAAGGCCGGGCGGAGCGAGGTGGTACGCACCGTCCAGTTCCGCAGGGGTGCCATGCGCGAGCGATCGCCCTTGCGGATCGATCAGTACGAGCCCCGGCAGGCCCGGGGGCAGCACCTCCGACAAGCGATCGGCGATCGCGACGCGTGATGCCGTCCGGAAGGAGGAAGGTGCCTCGTTCACGTGCGTGGTGGCATCCGTGCTGAACGCCGTGAGCGAGATCTCGGTGTGCTCGTTGAGGATGTTGAGCGTGTCGAAGGTGGCGGCGGAAAGCACGAAGAGCGTGTCGCCCGCGACGGCCGCGGCGTGCAGGATGTCATGCGTGTTGGTCACGGCGTCGTTGAAGAGGAAGTGCGTGGCGATCGTGCCGACGGATCCATCGAACCGGGTGACCTCGATATCCTGCCCGATCGTGCTTCCGTCCTTGCGGCCATTCACCAGCACCGCGCCGTCCGGAGCGGCGATCAGCTGCATGCCGGGGTAGTACGAATAGATGTACGAGGTGTCTCCCCATTGCGGTTCGAGCGCATCATCGTAGCGGAACAGGAAGCGGTTGGTGGTGGCGATGTAGGCCGCGTGGTCCTTCACCAGCAGGTCGCCGAGCGTCGGTGTAATGGCGAGCGTGTCGATGTTCTCCGTCAGGAGCTGTCCGGTGATCACCGAGCGGAACGACAGGCGCAATTGGCCGGACCAGGTGGTGATGGCCGTGAGCAATGTGTCCTGCGTCCACGGTCTTGTGATCGCCGCGGCGTTCACCAGAAAGCCGGTGGTGTCCGTGAGGTAGGTGCTCCACGCCACGCTCAGGTCGCTGGTGTCGATCAACGCTTCCCACGGCACGGTGGTGAAGGCATCGGGGTGCTGCACCATGGCGTCTACCAACAAGCCATGGCCGGGGATGAAACTTGCGTGCAGTTCTTGCACGGGATGCGGCATCGGGATGCTTTGGGCCATGGCCACGCCTGCCGTGCGCTCGCAGGCCATCACATGGATGAATGCGCTGTCGTTGCGCTCGCCTGCGGCCACCACCCAGGCGTTCGGTGAGGAGCCACTACCTACGGGGGGTGTCAAATGATCCACCTCGAAGTCATGAAAGGCGTGCGACCAGTCCAGCATCGGCCCATCGAGGTCGAGGCCGAGGATGCGCAAGCCCTGTCCGCCGTTGATCACGCACTGGTAAGCCAGCAGCGCGCCATCATCAAGGAAGCATGTGCCGCCCTGGAAGAGCGCGGAGTCGAACTGGGCGAAGCTCCAGAGCAGGGAACCGTCCGTGGTGAGCAGGTCCAGCGCGGGAACGTGGTTGTAGCTGCGGCCCGCGAGCAAGCTGTCGTGGCGCAACGCGAGGCCCAGGCCCACATCGCCGAAGCCGTTCTGGTTACCGCTGTTCGCGTGGCGCATGGTCCAGAGCTGCTGCTGGGCGGCTATTGTGCTCAAGGACGCAAGGAGAACGATGGTAAGGAGGGTGCGCATCTGCTTGTGCGGAGTGGATGACGGGAACGGGTTGCTGTGCGGCGCATGTCCGGGTCGTGCGATCAATGGATCACAACCCCAGAGGGAAGTTGCGCCCCCTTTCGCCAGCCCATACCTTCGGCTAAGGTATCGGCACGGCGGTGCCTGAAGTGATGCGGAAAGGGCGCCGCCACCATGCCGCAAGAACGATCCGCCATGAGAACACGACCGCTCCCCATCGCCGCCTTGGCCATCGCCTGTGCTGCGAACGGCCAGGTGGCCTACGACTTTCCGGATGCCGTGCCGCCGATGGGCACCTATTCGATCGACTTCCACCAATCGACCGGTGCGGTGGGCACGATCCCCGACGCTCCGCCGTGGGATCTTTCCGCGATCGCGATGGATCCGGGCACGCCCTCGTCCTATCAATGGCTGCCACCTTCGACCTCGCCCGATGCCGGTTCTTTTCCCACGGCCACCCACCGGTTGCTCGACAACTTCAACGAAATGGATGAGTTCATGATCGTTGGGTCGGATGGCATCACGCTGCTGGGTGGCGTGTACAGCGGGCTGCCGCCCACGGTGCTCATCGACCCGTTCGGGTTCCGCGTGTTCCCGAGCATGGTGGGTGCGACCTACACGGACACCCTGATCGCCCCGCCGGCCGACACCAGCGTATGGAACCATGAGCCCACGGGACTGGGCACGTTGATCACGGCCTGGGGCACCTTCACCGACGTGGTGCGGGTGGAGCGCACGCGCACCATCGGCACCACCACCTATCCGGACCACGTGTTCTGGTATTCGACCACGAACCTGCTCGAACCGCTGGCCTATCTGTCCGTCAACTGGGATGTGCTTGTCATCCTTCACCCCACGGGCTTCACCGGCATCGGGGAGCGCGACGATGAACATGCGTTGAAGGCGTATCCCAATCCGACACGTGACCAGGTCATCATCGAATGGAACGGAGAACATCTGCGTTCGATCGCGCTGCGAGATGCCACGGGGCGCTGTGTGCTCGAGCGGCCATGGATGAACGGTGCTCGACAGGAGTTCGATCTGCCTGCGGATCTGGCGCCCGGCAATTACCACCTGAGCTTGACGACGGATCGGATGGTGATCCAGCGGCCGCTGGTCGTCGTGCGTTGAACCGCCCGGGACGTTCGGGGCCGTGCCATCACCCGGTGAAGCTGCCATGGGCCCTCAAGCCGGCCTTGGTAGGCACATGCCTGATCCTAATCAACTACCAACCGCGCCACCTCTCGAACACGTCCATCGGTTGAGCATCCTTTCACCGTGTACACGCCCGGTGCGACCCCATCCAATGCCAGGTAGCGTACTTTCCGATCAGGCATGGGCCATGATCGCACTTCCCTGCCGCGCATATCGACGAGGTGCACCTGCACGACATCCGAAGAGCCCGCCATGTACACGACCGATCCATTCGCGGGACAAGGGCGCAACAGCGGTAAAGAAGTCCGGAGCGACCCGTTCGGAAGGCTCGTCGGGATATCACAGTCCAGGATCGCGGTTCCCGAAATGTCCATCTGGAAACCGGTGGAGGTGGTGGAGAAATTGTTCACGAACAAGTAGTAGAGCTCACCTGCGTTCACGGTCATCAATGGGCAGAACGGGTTCCCAGGTCCTGAAGGGACCGAATTGGACACGCCGCTCAGGTCCAGACCGGTCTCGCCCAAGGTGCCGGTGGAACTGCTGCCGTTGCACGCATAGGGTGGCGTATTCGGCGTGTGCGAACCACAGAAGGAGGTGTCAGTGGCAGGGTAGAGCAACCAGTCATAGTCCGGGTACACGCCATTCACCTGATCGGGGAAGATCTTGAAACCGAAGTCGCCACCCGCGATGAAGTAGAAGCGGAACCACTCGGACTGGTACTCGGGGATATCGCAGAAGTTCGCCGCCACATCCACCACGCTGCCCGGTCCGTACGGATTCCCATCCACATGGAAGCTGTGGCATACGGGGATGGCCTCGCGGCAATCGGAGTGCGACTCCACCGCGCAGATCGAGAAGGTGCCGGTTCCGATGTTCGCTCCTTTCCAAAGCCTGATGTACAGGGTTTCACCGGGGATGTAGTCCGAGCGGTCCACCACGGGCATCATGCCTACGGCGGCGTCATCGTCGCACTCGATGAGTACGGGCGCGGTACATGGGCCGCGGTACACAGCCATGCCTCCGTCCGTGATCGTCCCTTCTTCGGTGGTGATGGCGATGGAACCCGATGGCGGAACCACCACCGAGAACCACACATCAGGCGATCCCGGGAACGCGCATGGCGCCGTTCCTCCGTTCGCGGGATCGTTCTGGTAAGCCGCGCCGGCCGTGGTGAAAACCTGGAATGAGCAGGACGAGGTGTACACCGGGAGCAATGGCGCCCCGCAGGGTGTGTCGCTTTGCGCGTTGACCATGTGTGGCGCGATCGATGCAACGGTCGCGAACAGGAGAGGAGCTTTCATCGGTGGTTGTGATGGGATCCTTCGGCATGGCCGGTAGGAGCGTGAAAGTACGCGAGCTTTGATGCGTGCTATTGGGAATGCCCGTTCATCCCATGAACGACGCACGTGGATCCATGAGCGGGTGGATCGAGCGAATGCAGATCAGGACGCGATCCGTCAAAACTCCCCATGCTCGAAGCCCAACCTCCTGTTCCTTTCCACCTGGTAGTACTTCGCCCATCCGTTGCTCAGGGCGAACAGGGTCGGCTTGCCGATGGCCTTTCGCAGCCACACCGGGATCGAGCGATGACCGGATGCCCTTGCGCGCCCGCGGGTGGGGAAAGGATGCGTTCCCCGATCCAGGGATAACTTGGCGCGATGCCTCTTTCCAGCGGACCATGCCATAAGGCGATCCGTTCTTGAAGGGACCAGGGGTCGGTTCTACCTTTTGACGCTCACTTGCCATGATGGAACGAATGCCCCACGCCTGGCCGCGATGATCGGAACCGGGGAATTGCATGAACTCCTGGCCATGCACGATCCATACGTGCGGCCGGGCAAGGTGGAGGAACTCGCCGCATCCTTCACCAGGCGGACCTATCGCAAAGGAGAGGTGATCATCTCCGGCAAGGGACGCTGCACCACCTGCGCGTTCCTGGCCCGGGGGTTCGTGCATGCCTATCGCACCATCGGGGGTGAAGAACAGACCATGTGGTTCGGCGAAAGGGGCGACCTCATCACGTCCTACCATGCGTTGTTCAGCAACGAGCAAGCGGACGAGACCGTGGTGGCCCTCACGGATCTCGAGGTGTTCAGCATCGACATGGTGGAGTTCAAGCGGCTCGTGGCCACGGACCTTGAGGTCGCCACCATCTACATCAAGGTGGTCGAAGCGGGCTATGCCTTCTGGGAGAACCGGTTCCTGATCCGCATCCAGCTGGCCGCGGAAGAGCGCTATGCCGAATGGCTCGCACGAACGAAACACCTGGCGCGGCACATTCCACTGGGCGTCCTGGCCCGGTACCTGGGGATCGACCAGGCCACCTTGAGCCGGATCCGCGCCAGGTCGGCAAGCAAGGAAAAGGAATAGGGACTTCAAGCTCCTGCCGGGCTTGCTTTTCCCGCGTGTTTTTTTTGACCTGCATCAAAAGACCCCCCTGGCACGCGCTCCTATTTTGGACGGCGGCCAGGGAACCATGCTCTTGCGCACCTCAGTCGCCGCCACCGCGTTCCTGTTGCGCCCGCTCATCGCGCCGGCCCAGCCGCCCTGCACATCAGGCCCGCCTTCGGCCAGCGACGCCTGCGCAACGGCCACGCCGATCAGCCTGAACGGCGTCTACTGCGACAACACCTGCAGCTTCACCCCGAACAACGCCTCGTGGTTCGGGTCCAGCGGGGTGTTCTGCGGTTCCGGACCGAACGCGCAGACCATCGAGAACAACGGGTTCTACCGGTTCCAGGCCACGGCATCCTCGGTAAGCCTCACCGTTTGCACGGCTCCGGGGTGTACCCAGCACAATAGCTGGATCGGCGCATCGGGGATCCAGGCCCTGGTCTTCAACTTCCCCACCCCGACCGGTCTGGGCACCTGCGGTTCGGGCGCCATCAACGGCTACTACTGCTTGAAACAGTTGAGCGGGACGGATTGCGGCTCCTGCGGCCCTCCGAAAGGATGCAAGAGCGCGACGGTGACCGGACTGACCAGCGGGAAGCATTACTACATCATGATCGATGGCTTCGAGGGCGATTGCTGCGGATTCACCATCCAGGCGACCACCAACATCACGCTGCCGGTGGAGTTGATCTCCTTCACGGGTGAAGCGACCGGCATGGGCAACGAACTGCGCTGGCAGACCGCTTCGGAAATGAACAACAGCCACTTCGACATCGAGCGCGGCATCGATGGCATCAGCTGGCAACCGATCGGCACGCGACCCGGAGCAGGAAATTCTTCCGAGCTGCTCACGTACGACTACCGCGATGCCAGCCCGCCGGCGCGATGGACCTACTATCGGCTCAAGCAGGTGGACCTGGACGGGACCTTCACCCATAGCGATGCGATCGCCCTGGAACAGGCCGGTCCGTACGATCTCATCATCGTGCCCAACCCGACGGATGGGACGTTCCGCATCGCTTTCGATACGCCGGTCGACGGCTCCTGTTCGATCGCGATCCGATCGTTGACCGAACTGGTGCATGAGCAACGGATCATGGCTACGGATGGGTCCAATACGGCGACGGTGGTCCTGCCGGCGCACATTGGTCAAGGGTTGTACATGATGACGGTCGCGGACCCGGCCGGGAACGTGATCGGCACCGGCAAGCTCATGAAGCAGGCCACGTTGGATCCCCGGAGGTAGTTCCGCCTTACCGCGGGATCCTCGCGCCATCGGCGCGGCCAACCCGAACACAGGATGCGATCCGCCGGGGGCGGACCCGACCCGGGATCCAGCCGCTGGGGGGATGGCATCAAGGGACCGAACGCTCGTGGATCCTCCCGGCAGCGGTGGGTGCCATGGCGGCGGATCGGGAAGGTGATCATCGCGCCAGGACCACGCGCTCGGCGCGGATCGGCACCCCATCGAAGGCCAGCAGGTAGATCCCGTCGCCGATGCCGCCCAGGTCCAGCACTTCGGCATCCTTCCGCAGCATGGTGACGAGCACCGCGCGGCCCACGCCGTCGCACAGCCGCGCGCGGCAGGGCGCGGTGCCGGGTGGCAGGCGCACATGCACCTGGTCGGCGGCGGGCGCCGGGAACACCGATGCCCTGGGTACGGCCCGCATGGTCGCGATCGCGGTGGCGCCGCATGCGCCCGCCTCGTTGGCCATGATCACCGGACCGAAGGCCTTGAAGATGCTGTCGCGCACCTCCACCGGGTCGTTCACGTAATGGAACGAACCGTTGCCGGCCACATTGAGGCAATTGAAGGAGAAGGGGAACTGCGCCAGCACGGCGTCGCACACGGCGTCGTCCTGCACGCAGGCCAGCAACCTCTGCCCCAGCAAGGGAGCGAGCGACAGGCTGCCGGCCGACCAGGGATAGTGGGTGCTCCACCACGTGCCGCCGGCGCAATAGGCGGAGATGTCCTGCAACAGGGGCAGTGTCCCGTTGGGCACGATCGCGTCGCAAGTCTGGTGGTACAGGAACACCGCGGGGGTATCGGCTCCTTGCATCCAACCCTCGGTGATGGCCGTCAAGGGCAGGCCGCCGAACATCGCGGCGATGCCGGCCACGCGCGCATCGTGGCCGTTCAACGCCAGGTCGCCATCGACCGGTCCCAGATCGGGCCGGCTGCGTTGGGCGATGGTGAGCGGCAGCCCCGTCACGTGGCAGCCGCCCAGCAGGAAGTTGGGGTCGGGCACCGGGGCCAGCGAACCACAGGCCGCGGGACGTTCCGAGGGTTCGTCCAGGAAGGCGGCCGTGAGGCTGGTGATGGCACCCGCGCTCTCGCCATACAGGAACACGTTGCACGTGCTGGTGCTGTCCTGCGTGCTTCGTTCTTTCAGGAAGCGGATGGCGCCCTTGAGGTCCTGCTGGGCCCGGTAGAGCGCCCGCAGCAATTCGGCGCTGTCGGGCAGGTACACGCAGGGATCCACGCCCAGGGAGATGTTCACGACCTGCGGCACGTGGTGGCGCAACCGGTAGCTGATGGTGGCGGCCATGTAGCCGCGTTGGGCGGCCATGTGGCACATCGACCACAGACCGGCCCGATGACCGGAGATCCATGCGCCCCCATGCACGGCGATGAGCAGGGGCCGCGCGGTGTTGCCATCGCCCACCGGCCGGAAGAGGTCCATCTTCAAGGTGTCGATGCCGCCCAGGTAGTTGGTGTCCCAGCCATAAACGATGTTCAGCACTGTATCCACCGGCCAGAGCGCTTGCGTGTAGGGTTGCGCCCGCAGGAGCGGCGCGCCGGCGATGCCGGCCACCACGATCGACCAACGGATCATGGAGGTCATCGTCATGCGAAGATGGCCGATCGCGAGCGGTCTTTTGCGGTGTCGAGCGTTCCTTGAAGGGAGGTCATCGCGCGCATGGGGCCGAAGTCCTTCACCAGCGAGCTGGTCTCGATCGCGATCGACATGGCTCTATTCCTTCCATTGAGGCCGAAAGCATCGTCCCGACCTTGGGGGAAGCCGTGCATGGGCCATGGGCGGCTTCCTGACGTTCGCGGACGGACCGGATCCATCAGGTGTACCCCGGCGGCCCACCAGCGCGGGCTCGCCGCGCAGGGTCACCGTTCATGCGCCCCTTCCGGTATCGCCTGGAACCCGCGCCGGCGCACGTCGTAGCGATAGCCCTTGGAGATGATGTGCATGATCATGTGCTCGATGGTGAAGGGCTCGCCCTCCTCCACGTCGGCGATGTTGCTGTGGCGCACCTGGTGGCCGTCGAAGATCACCACCTGCCCGCTGCCGATGATCTCCAGGTGGGTGCCGCCGGTGATCACCACGCCGGTGTCCTCGCCCAGGCCGATGCCGATGGCGCTCGGGTTGGCGGCCACGGCCTGCGTGAGGCGCGAGAAGCGGCCGCGGTTCACGAAGTGGCTGTCGATGATCACCTCGCTCACGAAGGCCAGTCCGGTGGTCATCTTCACCCCGCCCTTGAAGAGGCCCACGTTGCTGTGCCCCTCGTAGATCATCGTGTTGCTCATGCACATGGCCCCCGCGCTGGTGCCGGCGATCACGAAGCCGTCCTCCTCCTGATAGCGGTGTTTGAGGATGGCGTGGAACTCCGTTCCGCCGAGGATGGTGGTGTGCTTGAGCTGGTTGCCGCCGCTGAGCATGATGCCGTCGGCTTTCTTCAGTCGGTCGAGCATGTCGTTGCTTTCCGCCGCTGACCGGTCGCGGATGTCCAGGTGGTCCACCTGCTGCAGGCCGAGCTTCTGGAAGGCCTCGGTGTAGTTGCGGCCCACCTCCTTCGGAACGCTGCTGGCGGAGGTGACCACGGCCAGGCGCCTGTCCGTGCCCCCGACCTCCTTCACCACGCGGCTCAGGATGCCTGCTTCGATGAAATCGTGCTTGTAGATCGCCTTGTCGCCATCACCGTTGCCCTTGTCCTCGTTGCCGCCGATGGCGATGAGTTTGCCTTTTGGGACCATTGAGTTCGCAGTTACCCCCCCGTGAGCCCCCGCGCCAGTTCCCAGTTCGCAGCTTGCAGTTGGCAGTTGCCGCAGGCTGGAGTCCGGCACGGCGAAAATAGAGGGGTGAGGGAACGCGGCGCCAACGACCGCCTTGGATCATGAACATGGGCTGTTCACAGGACCGAACTGCCAACTGCAAGCTGCGAACTGCAAATTCCCAACCCCATCCACCGTCCAACTTTCTATCTTCCCACCCTTACCAGGCGCGTCATGAAGATCCTCGACATCAAGGCCATGCGGGGGCCGAACCAGTGGAGCATCCACCGCCAGAAGCTGATCGTGATGCGGCTGGACATCCAGGACCTCGAAAAGAAGCCGACCAACAAGATCCCCGGCTTCTTCGAGCGGATGAAGGAGTTGATGCCCTCGCTTTACAGCCACCGTTGCAGCGAGGATCACGAGGGCGGCTTTTTCGAGCGTGTGGAGCGCGGCACCTGGATGGGGCACGTGATCGAGCACATCGCGCTGGAGATCCAGACCCTCGCCGGCATGGACACCGGCTTCGGTCGCACGCGCAGCACGGCGAAAGAAGGCGTGTACAACGTGGTCTTCAGCTATTTCGAGGAGGAGGTGGGCAGGTACGCCGCGCGGGCATCGGTGGCCATCGCGGAGGATCTGATCGGCGGGAAAAGGCACGACCTCGACGCCGACATCCAGAAGATGCGCGAGATCCGCGAGGAGACGCGCCTCGGCCCAAGCACGGGCAGCATCGTGGAAGAGGCGCTGAAGCGCGGCATCCCGTACCTGCGGCTGAACGGCCAGAGCCTGGTGCAACTCGGACATGGCGTACATCAGAAACGCATCCGCGCCACCATCAGCAGCAACACGAGCAACATCGGCGTGGAGATCGCCTGCGACAAGGAGGAGACGAAACAGCTGCTCGAGAGCTACGAAATACCCGTGCCCAAGGGCCGCGTGGTGCGCAGCGAGGCCGGACTGGAGGACGCCCTGCAGGTGGTGGGCTATCCCTGCGTGATCAAACCGATCGGTGGCAACCACGGACGTGGAGCGACGATAGGCATCAAGAACCTCGAGGAAGCGAAAGTCGCGCTGGCGAAGGCGAAGGAGATCAGCCGCAGCGCGGTGGTGGAAAAGCTCATCACCGGGCTGGACCATCGCCTGCTGGTGATCGACCACCGCTTCGTGGCCGCCGCCAAGCGCACGCCCGCGGCGGTCGTCGGGGATGGCACGAGCACGATCAGGCAGTTGGTGGATGAAGTGAACAAGGACCCGCGGCGCGGCTACGGCCACGAGAAGATGCTCACGCAGATCACGATCGACGACCACACCGAAAAGCTGCTGGCGCGGAAGGACCTGACCCCCGACAGTAAGCCGGCGAAAGGAGAGACCGTGTACTTGAAGGCGACGGCCAACCTCAGCACCGGTGGCACCGCGACGGACGTCACCGACATCGCCCACCCCGACATCATCTTCCTCGCCGAGCGCATCAGCCGCATCATCGACCTGGACATCTGCGGCATCGACGTGATGACCGACGACATCACCAGGCCGCTGCACGAGACCGGCGGCGCGGTGCTGGAGGTGAACGCGGCGCCGGGCTTCCGCATGCACCTGGATCCCACCGAAGGCCTCGGTCGCAACGTGGCCGAACCGGTGGTGGAAATGCTTTTCCCACCCGGCGCGCCCAGCCGCATCCCCATCATCGCGATCACCGGCACCAACGGAAAGACGACCACCACGCGCCTCACCGCGCACATCCTGCGCAACAGCGGCTACAAGGTGGGCTTCACCACCACCGACGGCATCTACATCATGAACCGCATGCTGGTGAAGGGCGATTGCACCGGACCGGTCAGCGCGCAGTTCGTGCTGAAGGACCCGCTGGTGGACATGGCGGTGCTGGAATGCGCGCGCGGCGGCATCATCCGCGCCGGGCTCGGCTTCGAGCATTGCGACGTGGGCATCGTGACCAACGTGGCCGCCGATCACCTGGGCCTGCAGGACATCAACACCCTGGAGGAGCTGGCCGCGGTGAAGAGCGTGGTGCCACGCGCCGTGCGCCGCGACGGCTGGGTGATCCTGAACGCGGACGACGAGAACGTGATGGCCATGCGCAAGCAGGCCGACGCCAACCTCGCGCTCTTCAGCATGGACGAACAGAACCGCCTGATCAAGGCGCACATGAAAGGCGGCGGGCTGGCGGCGATCTATGAGAACGGCTTCATCACCATCTGCAAGGGCCAGTGGAAGCTGCGCATCGAAAAGGCGGTGAACGTGCCGCTGACGCTCGGTGGTCGTGCGGCCTTCAACATCCAGAACATCCTGCCCTCGGTGCTGGCCGCCTACACGCAGGGTGTGAAGATCGAGGAACTGCGCGAGGCGCTGGACACCTTCGTGCCCTCACCGGCGCAGACACCGGGCCGCCTGAACCTGTTCCAGTTCAAGAACTTCCAGGTGGTGGTGGACTACGCGCACAACCCGCACGGCTTCGAGGCGCTGGGCCGCTTCCTCAGCAAGGTGCCCGACTCGCCCAAGATCGGCGTGATCGCCGGCGTGGGCGACCGCCGCGACGAGGACACGATCAACCTCGGCCGCCTCAGCGCGCGCATGTTCGACGAGATCATCATCCGCCAGGACCGCAACCTGCGCGGCAAGAAGGACGACGACATCATCGCCCTCATGGTGCGCGGCATCACCGAGGTGAACGGCAGCAGGAAGTACACGGTGATCAAGAAGGAGGAGGAGGCGATCCGCCACGCGATCAGCACGGCGCCCAAAGGATCGTTCGTCGTGCTCTGCTCCGACGTGGTGCCCGATGCGCTCGCGCTGGTGATGAAATTGAAGGAGGAGGAGGAGAAGGTGGCCTTCAGCAAGGAGGACATCCCGAACAGGACGAAGGAGTTGGTGGGATGATGAGAGGGACAGTGCGCTCCCCTTTCCTGTTGCTGTTGATCTTATTCGGAGCCCCGCTCCTGGCACAACGTCTCGATACCGTCCGCGTCGAAGAGCAGGGGCTTCAGTACGCGGTGTTCGAGAGGAACGATAAAGGAGAAACCGTCGGGCCGGTGTCCTATTTCGACAGTACCCATGTACTCAGGAGGAGGATGGAGTTCAAGGATGGAAAGCTCCACGGTATGGCGGTCTACTTCTATCCTACAGGTCGAACATGGGCTGAGATACCCTATCAAAAAGGGGTAATGCACGGCGTGCTCCGGACCTACCATTCGAATGGAGCTATAGAAGCGGTCAAGCCATATAAGGAAGGCAAGCTGTACGGAGAACGCGTGCTCAGAGACTCCGCCGGTGCGCTCGTGAACGGGGAGTACGTGGAGGAACTACCATACGGATCGGTAAGGGTTCATTCGACTTGCGTGAATGGCCGACCACACGGCATGGTGACGGTGACCATGAGAGGAAGGAAAGTGCTCGAGGGGAACTGTACGAACGGAATGCCTGAAGGAGCTTTCTATATCTACGACGAGCAGGGGATCGCCACCCGAAGGGACCTCTACGAGAAGGGCAGGTTCATTTCGAGCATTGGCTTGAGATGATCTCGGTTTTTCTCGAACTGCAAGCATGAGCAAAAGAGCACTCTCGAAGGCGAGCGATGACCTGGTGATCAGCAAGATCCACACGGTGCGGGGGCATAGGGTGATGCTGGACAGCGAACTTGCCGATCTATATGAAGTAGAGAGCCCCGTGTGTTGAACCAGGCGGTGAGGAGGAGCGCAAGACGGTTCCCGGATGACTTCATGTTCGAACTGAGCCCTTCGGAATGGCGGAACTTGAAGCCACAGATCGTGGCATCACGTTGAGGTGGCCGCGGGAAACCTCCATTGACCTTCACAACACTTCAAAGCGTCCGCAGGAACGCGCTTGGTGTCATCACCTTCACCTGTGATCTCTTGTAGCCCTTGTCATCCCGCGTAACGATCACATCGGCCTTCACGGCCCCAGCTGCGGCGACCTGCAAGTCGTCCTCGAAGTCCGATCCGGTGGATGACAGGGCTAGGTCAAGTTCCCTTTCATTCACCGGTGCGATGGAAACCAGGGCACGCAAAGCGGACAGGTCGCGCTTGGCCTTCTCGTTGCCAGCGCTCTTGCGCATCAGATAGAAGATGTTCGCGAAGCTCAACGCGGTCATGACCAGTTCGACCTCACCCTCCGCGGCACGTTCGAACATTTCCTTCGAGTCTTTGAAGAAGGGTTCCCTCCGGATCATGACGTCCAGGGCGACATTGGCGTCAAGGAAGACCTTCACTTGAACCCGTACTTCTCTGCCAGATACTCTTCGCGGGCCTTCTTGTAGTCAAAGTCCTTTGGAAGCTTGATGATCCCGACCAGCCGCTCCACGTCGGGGTGCACCTTCTTCCTGCGTTTGGACTTCTTCGGGGCGACTTTTGCCAACGTGGCCTTGATGAACAGTTCGAACATCCGGCTGATGCTGGTATCGTTCTCCGCCGCATACTCCTTGGCATCCTCGATGATGCCTTTATCCAGCAGGAGGGTGAGCTTGGCTTTCATACGTGCAAATGTAGGATCGTTCGTACGTATGCCGCGCCAAGAAGCCGATCCGCCCCTAGAACTTCGGACACGGCACCGCGCGATAGCGCCGGTTCTTGGCGCGCCTGGGCCACTCGTACTGCAGGCTGATCTCGTGCGCGCCGCCACTTTTCAGGGTGAGCCAGCTGATGGTGACGTCGTAGCTGTAGGCGATCTGCAGCTGGCCTTCGGTCTCGTAGCCCACCATCAGGATCACCGCGTCGTCGTTGGGATACCCGGCCTTGTAGGCCTTCAGCGCGGGGATCCCGCGGTACCATACGCCCGCCATCAGCCGCTGGTGCTCGATGTAGCCGCCGATATCGAGCTGGTCCCAGTCCTGCTGCATCTTGTAATGCGCGGCGAGCGTCATGAACGACTCGCTCTTGCGCACCGGCCGCCCGTCGATCGGGAAGCGGTAACCGGTGTGTACGCTGGTGCGCACCGGCAGGCGGGTGCGACCGGTGGCGAGCAGCGATTGTTCCGGCCGGTTGATGTGGCTGAAGGAGAAGCCCGTCCAGAACTGTTCGGAGAAGTACAGGCCGCCGAAGCTGGCATCGAGGTAGGAGACACGTTCGATCAAGTGCGGTTCGAGCGAAGTCGGCGCGTTGTCACGGATCACCTGGTCGGCGAAGAGCAGGCCGTCGGGGTCGTATTCGCGGGTGGTGACGCCCACGCGCAGACCAACGCGGAACGCACGACGATGATCGATGGCCGCCTGGTAGGCATAGGCGGCCGCGGCATGGGTGAAGGCGAGGTTGTGCGTGCCCGCTTCATCGTGCATCACGAACGCACCGAAGCCGCTGTTGGCCGCGGACGCGCGGTGATCGTAGCTGATCGCGTAGGTGTCGTAGCCCCTGGGCAGTCCGTTCCACTGCGTGCGGTAGTTGGCGATCAGCCGGTCCTCGAAGGTGTTGCCGGTGAGCGCAGGGTTCAGGTAGAGCGGCGCTGCGTAGAACTGCGAAAGCTGCGGGTCCTGCGCTGAAGCGATCAACGCATGGAGGCAGGCGAGGACGAGGATGTGTCGTTGTGGCCTCATGCGCTCAACGGAAGAGGGTGATGTCACCGAGCTTCTGCACCTCGCGCCCATCCACGAAGCGCACCCAGATCTGGTACGCGTACACGTCCTGCTGGCTCATCTCGCCACGGTAATAGCCGTCCCAGCCGACCTTCAGGTCGTTGCTCTCGAAGACCAGCTCGCCCCAACGGTCGTAGATGCGCATCTTGAAGTCGTCAACGAAGCGGATGAAGGGGTAGAAGACGTCGTTGGCCAGGCTGAGCGGATCGTAGGTGCCGCCGCCACCGCCGTTGGGATCGGGCGTGAACGCGTTGGGGATCACCACGTCGTACACCGGGTCGATCTGGATGAGCTGCGTGATCTGGTCGGTGCAGCCGTTGAGGTCCTGCACCCAGAGCGTCACCTGGAACGCGCCCACGCCGGGGTAGTCATGGGAGGGGTTCTGGTCGCTGCTGACGCCGCCATCGCCGAAATCCCAGTCGAACACGTTGATCCCGCCAAGGCTCTGGTCCGTGAAGTTGATCTCGGAATTGTCCGCGTCGGTGGTCCAGGGGTCCGCGGTGAAGGCCGCGACGGGGTTCGGGTACACGATCACCTCGCCGGTGGTGGGACCGGTCGAGGTGCAGCCGAAGGCCGTGGTGATCGTGAGTGACACGCTGTACGTGCCTGCATCATAAGTGTGGGTGGGCATGGATGCCGCCGAGGTCGAGCCATCGCCGAAGTCCCAGAGGTAGGTGACCGGCGTGGTGATGCCGACATCGGGCATCTGCACCGTCAGCGGCTCGCAGCCTTCGGCGATCAGCGAGGGCAGCGTGAACGTCGGCGGCACATCGAGTTCGATCACCACCACGTCGCTGATCGTGTTGCCACACGCATCGCTGGCGCTCACGTTCAGGGTTTGATCGCCGGAGACCGGCACCGTGAAGGGACCCGCGCCCGTGGCGAACAGTTCCGGCCAGGCGATCGTCACCGGCGCGGGATAGCCCGTGAGCGCCGCGCCAACCGTGGCCGATCCGCCCGGGCACACCACCGTATCTCCATAGGCGGAGAGCGTCGCGGCGAAGAGGTCCAGCACCGTTACGTTGAACGTGATCGTCGGGCCCGCGCATCCGGCGCCGTCGATCACCGAAACGTTCACCGTCTGGGAACTGCTGAACGTGGTGCCGAGCGTGTCGCCCATTCCGATCCCGCTCCAGGCGACCGCATAGGGCGCGGTGCCGCCGCCGGCCTGTGCCGTCAGTTGCACCGGCGCGTTCACGCACACCGTGTCGGGCACCTGCGCGGCGAGGGTGACCGGCGGCGGCGCGTTCACGAAGGCATTGGCCTGGGCGGTGCATCCGTTGGCATCGGTGACGACCACCGTGAACAGGCCCGCCGCCAGGTTCGACGCCGTGGACCCGCTCTGGCCGCCGGTCCACTGGTAGGAGTACCCCGGTGCGCCACCGCCGGCGATCGCCGTCGCCGATCCATCCGATCCACCGTTGCAGGTCACGTCGGTGGAGGTGATCAAGGTGATCGCCAGCGGCGGCGGCTCGTTGATCGTGATCGTCATCGTCGTATCGCAGCCCAAGGGATCGGTGACCGTGATCGAATAGATCCCCGCATCGAGACCGGTCGCGGTGTTGCCGGTTTGTGCCGCGGGATCGTTCCATGCGTAGGAGAGGCCCGGCGCGTTCGGAAGGAAGGTGGCCGTTCCGGTGGTGTCGCCCGCGCAGAGCACGTCGGTACCGGAGATCGATGCGGCAAGGAAGCTGTTGGACAGGGTCACATGCACCGTGTCGGCGTCGCCCGGGCAGGATCCATTCCCCGTCGTGGCGAGGACCAGATCAACGCCGCCGGATGCGATCTCCGAAGCGCTGGGCTGGTATTGCACGGTCAGTCCGCTCCCGATGAAGGATCCGTTGCCGCCCGACCATGCGCCACCGCCCGCGTTCACCACCGTGCCCTGCAGATCCACGGGAAGCGCGTCCATGCATGCCATGAGATCGGGGCCGGCGTCGGCGGCGTTCGGCTGGCTGACGACATACACCACCGCCGTGGCATTGTCGGGAGCGCAGCCGTTGGCATCGGTCACCGTCACGCCATAGGTGCCTGCGCCCACGGTGATCGTCGCGGTCGTGTCGCCCGTGCTCCAGGTGTAGGAGTAGGGCATGGTCCCTCCCGTCACCGTCACGCTCACGCTGCCGTCGTCCATCCCAACACAACTTTCATCGGTGGTCTGCACCCCGGTGATGGTGATCGCCGAGGGCTGGCCGATCGTCACGTTCAGCGTGGTGTCGCAGCCCAATGCGTCGGTCACCTGCACGGTGTAGGTGCCCGCGCCGAGACCCGTCGCGGTGCTCGTGGTCTGGGTGGCGGGATCGTTCCATTGATAGGTGTAGCCCGGGTCGGTGGGCGCGAACGCCGCCGATCCATCCATCGCGCCGTTGCATGAGGCATCGATGCCGTTGATCGTACCGCCGGGAAAGCCATCAGAGAGCGCGATATGCACCGTGTCGGCATCAGGCGGACAACCGGCATTGCCCGTGGTGGTGAGGATCAGGTCCACGCCGCCGGCGGCGAGTTCCGCGGCCGAAGGCATGTAGTCCACGGTGAGCCCGCTTCCACCGAAGGATCCCGCACCGCCGGACCAGATGCCTCCCGCGGCGTTCAGGATCGAACCCGTCACGGTCACGGGCAGATCGCCGAGGCAGGCCACCGCATCAGGACCGGCGTTCGCCAGGTTGGGCTGTGCATCCGCATTGATGGTGGCCGGGAGCGGGGCGGTCGCGCAGCCGTTCGCGTCGGTCACCACCACCGAATACGAACCTGCGCCCGCGGTGATCGCCGGGCCCGTGGCCCCGGTGTTCCACAGGTAGCCGAAGGGACCCGAACCGGTGGTCACGCTCACCGTCGCGCTGCCATCCCCGTTGCCCGCGCAGGTTTCGTCGGTGGCCTGCACGTTCGCGAAGAGGCCCGGGATCACCGTGATGGCGTACACGTAGGTCTGGAAGGCCGGGATCGGACAGGCGCCGTCATCCACCGTCACGATGAAGGGATAGAAGCCCGCCGTGCTGGCCCCGGCGTTCCAGCACACCGTGCAGGTGATCGGGTTGCTGCCGGTGAACCCGAAGGTCGCGCCGGGCAGGTTGCTGCTCACGTTGCTGGTGGCCGTCAGATCGTCGCCCGCGTTGGGATCGCTGATCACCATGTCGAAGCAGAACTGGCCGCTCTCGCAGACCTCCAGTTCATACGGCCCGGTCTGCGTGCCCGTGCCGGTCGGGTTGGCGATGGTTCCCGTGGTGGGGTCCGGCGGCTGGTTGCTGCATGGATACGCGATGAACTGCATGTCGCGCATCACCGTGCCGATGTGGTTGCCGAAGGCGTCGAAGATGTCCACCTGCACCACCACCACCCAGTCGCCGGCCTGGGTCAGAGTGAAATTCAGCTGGCCGGTCGTGGGATCCAGCGTGAGGCCGGGGATCGGGTTGGTGGGCGTGTGTGGAGCCACGTAGGGGATGGGAGCACCGGCCGTGGTGCGCGCGCCGATCAGCGAGTACGCGAGCGAATCGCCTTCCGCGTCATACACACCGTAGCTGTAGCTGATCGGATAGCCCATGCACACGTAGGGGATCGCCAGGTTGGTGAACTCCGGCGAGCTTTCGCACGGGGCCACGATGTTGTTGAGCGTGGCTTCGATGTAGATGTCCTGCGATCCAGGGTTCTGCAGGTTCACGATGGCGTTGTTGCGCCAGTTGTCCCACCAGGCTACGGTCCAGAAGTCGCACGGCGGAAGGGTGATGATGCCCGTGTAGACGTACTGCTCCACGCCGGGCAGGGAGCCTCCGTTGCAGGTGCTGTTGGGCAGTTCGATGTCGCACAACTGGCTGATCTCCGTGCCACCGGGCGTGCTAACGTTCACCTGGAGCGTGTCGCACGGGCTCCACACCGGCAGGTTGTAATTGCTGTTCAGGTTGATGCCCGCGCAGTCGCGGTACACCACGAGGGTGATCTCGTACTGGTTGGGGCCGACGCAATCCCAGTAGATCTCCCCGCCGCTGATGTGCGTGGCCCGGGCAGCGGGCATGGCGAGGAGCGTGAGGAGGATCGCTGCGTAGAACTTCCGGAGCATCGGCGGATGGCCCGGTCTGCTTGTGTAGACCTGCGCGTGGTTCTACGCGATCGTCCATGGGGCGGAGGCCGCATCAACGCCGACAGGGGCCGCCATGTCGACGAATGCCGACCCGCCGGCGACATATGCGCGTAACCCGGCGGGATCGGCTTCTTCCATCCGGTCAACGGGTTCCTTGGAATCGTGTGGAACATCCAATGGACGACCGGATCGCAAGCCGCAGGCCTTCGGGGTGGTCCCCGACCCTGCGCGGACGGTTTCACCGGCCCCGGCCGTTGGATGTACTGGACCCGTTGATCAACTCGACGGCCGGAGCGTACGTGACGTTGGCGCCGTCGATTGGTCGCCATCATGATCGGTCCACACGATCATCGCGTCCCTCCTCCTTCCGGCTCAGGCTCGAAATCCAACACCGGCGAGTTCATGCAGAATCGCTTGAACGTCGGCGGGGGGCCGTCGTCGAACACATGGCCGAGATGGCTCGCGCATCGGCCGCACAGCACCTCGGTGCGTTCCATGCCGTGCGAGCTGTCGTTCGCGTAGGACACGCTGGTAGGTCGCAGCGGTTCGAAGAAGCTCGGCCAGCCGCAGCCGCTGCCGAACTTGGAATCGGACCGGAAGAGCGCATTGCCGCACACCGCGCAGTAATAGGTGCCGGACGCTTCGAAGTCCCAATACTTGCCGGTGAAGGCCCGCTCCGTTCCTTTCCCGCGGGCGATCCAGTAGAGCGTGTCGGGAAGGATGCGTTCCCATTCCTCGTCGCTCACGGTCAGGCGGGTGGTATCGGTGCGGGAGTAGTAGGGGTTGGTGGGCCTTTGCATCGTGGGCATGGGCTGCGATGGGGTCTTGCCGGCACAGGCGGCCAGCACGATGGCCGCCAGGCAGGCAGTGCGTATGGTCCGGTTCACGCCGGTGAAGATCGGCACTTCTCCACGCTCGCCTGTCGCCACGGCGGCATGGCCGGTGCGGCGTTCACGGGCGGTCCGTCGCCCTTGCCTGCGCCACGGCGATGGAGGGGAACGGTGGCAGCGCCCATGCCGATCGAAGGGGATCGAAGAGGTGCGGGACCGGTGCAATGCCAGATCACACGAACAGGTCCCCGGCCCGGCGGAGGTCCGCGATGTTCGCCTCGATCCCCCGGAGCTGGCCTGCGAGCAGTTCCTTCACGTGTGGCGCGATGGCCGCGTCGTCCAGGGCCGATCGATAATGATCGCGCAGGTGCTCCTCGGCGTGCGCGCTCTGATCGAGCAGATGCCTGGGATCCGGATGGGCGATCGTGTCGCGCACACGCAGCCAGATGCGGTCGACGATGCCGCTCAGGGTGCCGGCCGTGGGCATCTCCTGCCCGTCCCGGGCGACCTCATGGGAAAGCGCCCGCACCATCGGCCCGCGGGAGGCTTCGAGTCGCTGGAACAAGGCGCGAAGTTCCTGCTCCCGCGACCGTTCGGCCAGGACGTGATAGATCAACGCGCTTTCCTGCAACTGGCGATGGATCGTGCGCAGGTCGGTGTTGGGAGGCGTGTTCATGGTCCTGGTCATTGGTGGGCGTTCATCATCGGGCGCGGTGGCGTGCGGCCCATGGCGTCCGTCGGTCGCGGATCCGGTCCGGTCCGGTGCCTGGGATCCGGGGACGGATCCGCTTCCATGCGCGGGGCAAAGGTGATCATCCGTCAGGTGTTGCTCCGCGGGATCGGCGGCCCTTGCGGGGCGGTCACCTCCTTGTGCCATGCCTGGCCCAGGCTGTCGGGGAAATAGGCGTTGGCCAGCGTGGCGAATTCGTCACCCCGCACGAACATGTCGATGCCGACCTCGGTGATGTCGTGCTTGCCACAGGCCGCCAGCAGTTCCATCACGTCGGCCAGGGTGTTGCGGTGGAACTGGTACACCCGTTCGCTCTTGTCCGCCACCACCAGCCCGCGCACCAGGGCCTTGTCCTGCGTGGTCACGCCGGTGGGGCAGGTGTTCGTATTGCAGCGCAACGCCTGGATGCAGCCCAGGCTGAACATGAACCCGCGCGCGCTGTTGCACAGGTCGGCCCCGAGGGCGAGCATCTTGAGCAGCGAAGCGGCGGTGAGCACCTTGCCGCTGGCGATCACCTTCACCCGGTCGCGGAGCTTGAAATGCAGCAGGGTGGTATGCACGAAGATCAACGCCGGTTCGATCGGCAACCCCACGCTGTCGCTGAACTCGAGGGGTGCGGCGCCCGTGCCTCCCTCGGCGCCGTCCACGGTGATGAAATCGGGCGTGGGAGCGCCGGCGGCCATTTCCTTGCAGAGGTCGATGAACTCCTCGGTGCGCCCGATGCACAGCTTGAAGCCGGTGGGTTTGCCCCCGGATAACGTGCGCAGGCGATCGACGAACTCCAGCAGGCCCCTGGCGTCGCTGAAGGCCGAGTGGCCCGGCGGGGACAGCACCTTGGTGTGCGGCTTCAGGTGGCGGATGGCGGCGATCTCCGGCGTGTTCTTCACCGCCGGCAGCACGCCGCCGTGACCGGGCTTGGCGCCCTGGGAGATCTTCAGCTCGATCATGCGGACCTGCCCGTGCGCCGCGTTCCGCCGGAACAGATCGGGATCGAAGGCGCCATCGAGCGTGCGGCAGCCGAAGTAGGCCGTGCCGATCTGCCACACCAGGTCGCCGCCGTTCCGCAGATGGTATCCGCTCAGTCCGCCCTCGCCCGTGTTGTGGTAGAAGCCGCCCTTCTTCGCTCCGGCGTTCAGGGCGAGCACCGCGTTGGCGCTCAACGCTCCGAAGCTCATCGCGGAGATGTTCAGCAGGGAGGCCTCATAAGGCATGGCGCAACGCCCGCCGCCGATGCGGACCCGGGGCGGTTGCTCACGCACCGGCGAAGGGTAGATCGAGTGGCGCAGTCCCTCGTAGTCGCCGGTGTTCAGCTCGAGCTGCGTGCCGAAGGGCGTCGAGTCGTCGAGGTCTTTGGCGCGGCGGTAGGCGAGCTGGCGTTGCTGCCGGCTGAAGGGTTTGCCGTCGGTGCTCCGCTCGATGAAGTATTGCTGCAGTTCGGGCGAGATGAACTCGAAGAAATAGCGCAGGTGGCCCAGCACCGGAAAGTTGCGCAGAACGGAATGGCGGGTCTGAAGCACGTCGTACATCCCCAGTAGAAAGAGCGGGCCCACCAGCAGGAAGGCCCACAGCACGCCGCGGTGATGCCAGCCCGCAACCGCGACCAACAGCAGGAGCGGGATGCTGATGAGGAAGAAGGTCCTTCGCATGGGTGATCCGCGCCTTCAAACTTAGGCCCTCCGTGATGGGGTCCGGCGGCGTATCGAGCCATCGGTGGTTGATGCGCCATGCCATCGATCCCGGCCGGGAACCGGCGCGCGGCAAGTGGACGCCATGGGCGGCTCCGCACATGTCCACCCATGTGGGACCGCTGGTGACCGTGCAAGCGCACCGCGTGCCGTGCTGTGCGGCCAGGATCACGGTGCCGTCACCATCCACCGGATGGATGCCGCTCTTCACCGTTGTGCTCGCGTTGATCGGTGTCGTGGGAACATGCGAGCGCCTGCCAGCCAATTGGGGAAAAGGACCGGTTCAATGGGTGACGCAATTACCTTCCGCGGATGACAACGGATGAACTGTTCACCCATCTCGGATCTCGGATCGGCGCCTTGGCAAGTTTCTATGTCGATCAGACGAGAACAGCGGCGCGCTTGGATCAGAATGAGCACCGACGCATCTTCTTTGCAATGGCGTTTGCAAGGGTTATCATTGGTCGGATGATCTTGGAATTCCTGCAGGTTCGCCATGATCCAAGCCAGGGCTTGGTGCCGAAGAAGTTCAAGGGTACTGACGTTTGGATATCGGACTTCAACCTTCAACCCATTGACATTTCAGCCCTTTCGTCTGCCGACAGATCATGGTTGGAGAAATTCTATCCGGCATCACACAAGCTGGTTCACCTCACAAATGATCCAGATTTTGCAAGGGATCTGGACCCTGATATCGACCCAGCGATCGCCTGCGTAATCAAATTGCTCTACCAGCACCTGTACAAGCCCATTGAACAGAGCGATTGACTTACCACAGGCTTTCGTGGCCATCCTTGATCGCGAGCAACCGGGTTGGAATACCTGACCCTACGTCTGCAAGACCCCCCATGTTGAACTCCCGTGTGGCCGGTGCTCGCAGCGCCGCTTCGATGCCCATGCTGATCCACGTCCGCGTATCCAGCGGATCAATGATGGCATCGAGCCACAGCCGCGCCGCCCTGCCTACCGGCAGGCAGGCGCGTATAGGGGCTCATGCTTTCCTCGTACTTGTCTCCTACACGGCCATAGCCGCTCCTCGCTCCGCCCGTAGCGGCTACGCGAAGGCGCAGTCGGCGACGGCGCGCTGCGGATCTTGCCGAGGTTCGCCTCCTCTCGCTCCTTGGTGATCTCGGGCAGGTGTAACCGAAATTGGGGCCTGTTCTGTCGATAGTGAAAGATACTGCCAGTATATTTGGGCATCACCGGAACGAGAGATGACCTTCTTCACCAAAGGGAACGTGAGCCAGGACGTGGACGAGATCCTGTCCCGTGTGAGCCGTCTATCCGCTGCGGACAGGCGCGCGTTCATGAAGGCCATCCGGCAGCAGGAGCGCAAGGACGATATCGCCTGGCTGCACAAGGTGTGGGGCAGGGTGACGCTGAAGGACAGCGAGATCACGCGCATCGTGGAGGAGGTCAGGACCGAGATGCATGCCACGCGCCCGCACAAGGCTCGTCGTTGATTCCAACGTGCTGATCAGCTGGCTGATCGGGCGGCGGCTGCGCGAGTTGGATGCCGTCCTTGTTCAAGAGAAGTTCCAACTCTGTTTCTCGGCACGTTCGCTCGCCGAGCTTGCGGAAGTCACGCGGAGGCCGAAGATGCGCAAGTACTTCACCCAGGCCAGGGCGGAGGAGAGCATCGAACGGCTGGCACGGATGGCGCACATCGTGAAGCGCGAACCCAAGGTGGTATCGGTCTGTCGCGATGCGAAGGATGACTTCCTGCTGGCGTTGGCCAAGGTCGCAAAGGTGGATCTGTTGGTGACCGGTGATGACGACCTGCTCGTTCTGAAGAAGTATGGACGGACGAGGATACTCACGCCTGCGGAGTTCCTGAAGGACCATCTGAAGGCGTGATCTTCGCCATGGAGGCAGGCGCGTTGCGGATCTTGCCGAGGATCTCCTCTTCGCGCTCCTTGGTGATCGCGGGCGGATGAACTTGAAAAGGGGACCGGTTCAATGGGTGATGGACGCACGCCCAGCCATGTTGTCAGGCAGAATTAGGCTGGCAACATCCTTGACCGTCGGCGAGAAAAGAACAGCAGCATGGCACTTATTCCACCGGCATTTATGGATTGCGTTGTAGCAATCGGTGTATTGAACGACAAGAACGAGAAGGTATGGGCTGGCACAGGCTTCCTCTTCGGCAAGCATGTGTCGAGCACCCCTGACGGTCAAAAGCAGTATCAGGTCTATCTGGTCACCAACAAGCATGTCCTTGCCGGTCATCGGACGGTAATTCTCCGCTTCAATCCTCAGGTCGGGCAAGCGGTCAAGGACTATGTTGAAACCGTCATTGATGGCGCGGGCTCACCGCTCTGGACTGGGCACCCAAATGCCAATGCCGACGTGGCAGTTTGGTCTGTGAATCCGAACGTGCTACAGAGTGGGGGTATGAAGTTCAGCTTCTTCCGATCAGATGAATCTGTGCTACGGCGTGCCGATATGATTGCCCGTGAGGTTATCGAAGGAGATTCAGCCTTTGTTCTCGGATTCCCGATGGGGTTGATGGCTGTGGATCATCAGTACGTTATTCTCCGAGGGGGTACGATTGCTCGGGTGCGTGACTTCCTTGATAGTCGGAGCGATGAGTACATCATCGACGTGCAGGTATTCCCAGGTAACAGCGGTGGGCCTGTTATCCTGAGACCAGAACTGGTAAGCATTCAAGGGACAAAGAACCAGATGTCCGCCGGACTCATCGGGCTGGTGAAGTCCTATATCCCCTTCCAAGATGTTGCGGTAAGTCAACAGACTGGACGCCCGCGGGTCATTTTTGAGGAGAACTCGGGTCTATCCCTTGTTGAGCCGGTTGATCACATCATCCAGGCCATTGAAGCAGATGAGTTGCGGAAGCGGCCGGTGGCCTCGGCTGTCTTACCTGACAAGGTTGCTGCGAAGGCATAGGAAGCCTTTCGTGTGAGCGATTGCAACAGAAAGCGCGACGGCGAGTTTTCGAGCCGGCACGCCCTAAAGACCTACGTCTGCAAGACCCCCATGTTGAACTCACGCCCAGCAGGCGATTGTGAAGCCGCCTCGATCCCCATCGAGATCCACGTTCTGGTGTCCAACGGATCAATGATCGCGTCCAACCACAATCTGGCAGCAGCATAGTACGGGCTCATCGCTTCCTCATAGCGCGCCCGGATCTTCCCCAGTATTTCTTCCTCTCTCTCTTTCGTGATCTCTTCACCTCTTCCCTTCAGCGCGGCTACTTCGATCTGCAGCAGCACCTTGGCGGCCTGGTCGCCGCCCATGACGGCCACCTGGGCGCTGGGCCAGCCCACGATGAGGCGCGGGTCGTAGGCCTTGCCGCACATGGCGTAGTTGCCGGCGCCGTAGCTGTTGCCCACCACCACGGTGAACTTGGGCACCACGCTGTTGCTCACGGCGTTCACCATTTTCGCGCCGTCCTTGATGATGCCGCCGTGCTCGCTGCGGCTGCCCACCATGAAACCGGTGACGTCCTGCAGGAAGACCAGCGGGATGTTCTTCTGGTTGCAGTTGGCGATGAAGCGCGTGGCCTTGTCGGCGCTGTCGCTGTAGATGACGCCGCCGAACTGCATCTCGCCCTTCTTGCTCTTCACCACCTTGCGCTGGTTGGCCACGATGCCCACGGCCCAGCCGTCGATGCGGGCGTAGGCGGTGAGGATGCTCTGGCCGTAGCCTTCCTTGTACTCGGTGTACTCGCTGCCGTCGACCAGTCGCGCGATGACCTCGCGCATGTCGTAGGGCTTGGCGCGCTCGGTGGGGATGATGCCGTAGAGCTCCTGCGGGTCGGCCTTCGGCGCTTGTGACTTCTCGCGGCTGAAGCCCGCATCCTTGGGCTTGCCCAGCTTGTCCACGATGGCGCGGATCTTCTTGAGGCAATCCGCATCGTCCTTGCACTTGTAGTCGGTGACGCCGCTGATCTCGCTGTGCGTGGTGGCGCCGCCGAGGGTCTCGTTGTCGATGTCCTCACCGATGGCCGCCTTCACCAGGTAGCTGCCTGCCAGGAAAATGCTGCCGGTCTTCTCCACGATGAGGGCCTCGTCGCTCATGATGGGCAGGTAGGCGCCGCCCGCCACGCAGCTGCCCATGATCGCGGCGATCTGCGTGATGCCCATGGAGCTCATCACGGCGTTGTTTCGGAAGATCCGGCCGAAGTGCTCCTTGTCGGGGAAGATCTCGTCCTGCATGGGCAGGTACACGCCGGCGCTATCGACGAGGTAGATGATGGGCAGGCGGTTCTCGATGGCGATCTCCTGCGCGCGCAGGTTCTTCTTGCCCGTCATGGGGAACCAGGCGCCGGCCTTCACGGTGGCGTCGTTGGCCACCACGATGCACTGGCGCTTGCTCACGTAGCCGATCACCACCACCACACCGGCGCAGGGCGCACCGCCGTGCTCCTTGTACATGCCGTCGGCCGCGAAGGCACCGATCTCGATGCGCGGGCTCTTGGGGTCGAGCAGGGCGTCGATTCGCTCGCGGGCGGTCATCTTGCCCTTGGCCTTGTGGTCGGCGATGCGTTTCTCGCCGCCCCCGAGGTGGATCTTCTTCAGCCTGCCGTTGAGGTCAGCGAGTTTCTGCTTGTTCTGGTCTTCGTTCCTGTTGAACTCGATATCCTGCTTCTCCGCCATGCTTCGTTCGCCGCAGCTTTTGCGAAGGCGATGCGCCGAAAGTAGTCCGTAGGGTGCATCCACCTCCACCAAGCGGATGGTCGCCGCGACACGGATCGCTGTGTTCCAACGCGACATGCCAGTTGGTCGTGAGCGATCGCAGCGTGCATCGCTATACGGGTCCATCGACCGGATATTCTCGGTCCTCAGGTCATTGCCCTGATCCCCGATGTCTCGCGACGGCGACCACGGTATAGGGCTTCAACAACACGAACCAGGTGATCAGCACGATCACCAGCCGCACCTTGTTGGCGGCCACCCATTCGGATACGGCCTTTTGAAGGGCCTCCAAGGGCACACCCTCCAGCGGATCGGGCGTTGCGATCGCCGGGCACGGGTCCGGCTTCAGCCATCGCCCATCCGATGGAACGGGATGATCTACCCGTTCACCGGCGCGTATCCGCGGTGGGGCCGAAGAGCTCGGGGATGGGTACATCCAGCAGGCGCAGGTACACGCTCAACTGGCCGCGATGATGCACCATGTGCTTGATGTGCAGTCGGGCCAAGTCCGCACGGGGCATGCTCCAGATCACATGGTCGCCACGGCGCATGGTCCACACCTGGGCGAGATCGGCATCGGTGGCCTTGTCCAGATAGGCGAGGGCTTTGGGCCAGATGTCGGCCATCATCGCCATGATCGGCGCGTGATCGGTCGGCACGTTCGGGGTGAAGCCAGCCGCGATGAAATCAAACTCGGGCAGCTCGAACGATCTCACGATCCAATGCGGCAGTTCGGCCACGTGCATGCCCAGCCGACCAAGCGTCATGGAGCGCTCATGCGGTTTCCACGTGAGCCGGTCCACGGGGATGCGTTCGAGCAGGGTGCGGGTGGCGGGCTCCAGGTGTCGGAGCTCGTTGGCGATGCCTTGTCCTTGGGTCATTTTTGATGGTGCAGTTCGTGGTGCGAAGCTGCGTGTTCGGAACATTGTGTTGGCGGGCCGGTCAAAGGCCCTCGGTCCTTGAAGCTGCCCGGTTCGAAGGAAGGTGTTCGTCGTGAGTTCACGGATGACGCGGCGGTCGCAGATGGATCGCTGATGCGGTCCACCTGCGCCATCTGCGGATGGTTGCCATTATCCGGACTGGATCCCTGGCTCAGGGATCAAGATCCGAAAGCCCTGAGCGAACGGCCCGGCTTTGGTGCCGGTTGATCAATTTTGCGCGCATGAGATCATGGCTCATCGGCGGTCCGGTCCCGTTGGTCGGGATCCTCGCCATCGCAAGTTCGTGCGGAGGCAATGTGCCTGAAGCCGAAGCCCCTCCGCCGATCGACCCCGTGTTCTGGGCCAACATCCAATGCGACAGCCTGGATGGGCTCGCCTTCAAGATCACCCATTACCGCGACAATCAGCCGCAGAACACGGATGTCATCCGTTTTCACGATGGGAAGGTTGAGAGCGACCAGGCGCTGGCCATGGGAATGAACGCCGGCGAATTGGGTTGTCAGCTGCAGGCGCCTGGCGAGCTGATCTTCAAGGCGAACATGATCGATGGGAACGACGGCTACTGGCAGTGGGTCGGCACGGTGAAGCAGGGGCACATCGACGGGATGGTGACGCGCGGCCGGAAGGATGCGGGCAACGAGCCGTACACCTTCGCGGGCGATCTGGCGCGGTGATCCTTCAGCCCAGGGCTTCGCGCGCGGCGGGACCCAGGTTGAACAACAGGTCCAGGATGCTCATGCGCCCGATGAAGCCGTGGCGTTCGCTGAAGACCTGCGGATAGGGTTTGACGGGCGTGACTTCCGCCGGCAACGGTCTCTTGGGATGGAACGCCGCGCGCAGATCCACATGGCCGTCGGCGTTCGCGACGTGCCGTTCGGAGAGTTCGATCGCCGTTGAGAGGCCGAGCCATTCGATGCACAGGCGCATGGATGCAAGGTCCAGGTCCACCAGCCGCCGGTATGGATGATGGAGCAGCGACTCAAGCTGGTCGATGAAGTGGATGGTCCACGGCGCCTTGCCGTAGGCGCTGCGGACCGCCTGAAGATGCCGGCGCGGCCAGCTCGACCGGCGGGAGATGAGCACGCCGCGCATGGGCATCTTCCTCCCATGGTCGTGTTCCACGGGCACCACCAGGTCCAGCCGACCGTTGGGCCCCACGATGCCCGTGCGCGTGCGGTAGCTCTGGCGCTCGTAATGCTCGCCGATGTCGATCACGACCTTTTCGCGCGCGGCGAGCAGGCGGTAATGCTCCACGCTGCCGAAGTAGAAGGCTGGAAGGAGGGGGGTCATACCATGCGCAGGCGCGATCCCCAGAACCGTTCCTCGAGCCAGATCTTGAACAGCGGATCGATCCATTCGGTCTGCGGCCCCTGGAAGTCGAGCACTTCCTTGTTCTCCAAGGCCATGGTCATGCGTTTCACGTGTGCGCTGGAACCGAGGTTGAAGCGGCGTATCGTTTCCATCGTGGTGAAGCGGGTGACGCCGTTGAGAAGGGCGCGCAGATAGTTGAGCTGGGGCGTGGTCAGTTCGTCCACCAGTCGATGGTATAGCGCATCGTGCTGGTTGAGCAGGTCCTGCAGGGCGGCATCCACCGTGGCGGGCGTGCATGTGCGCCCGTTGGTGCGCAGCCATGCGGCATGTCCGAGCATCTGCACGTGGTAGCTATGGTCCTGCATGCGCGCGGCGATGTGGTCGCACAGTTCCGTGGTGATGGCCACCTTCACGCTGGCGAATCGCTTTCTGATGAAGGGCACCCAGTCCGCGCGCTTGATCTTGTCCAGGAAGAGGATGTCGCCGAAGCGGAAGAAGGGCATGCTCGGCTTGCTGAACAGGTCCATCATCATGTGCCGCTTGCTGCCGTAGATCACATGGCACACATGCTTGTGATGCTGCCAGGATGCGCGCAGCATTTTCTGGAAACCGAGCGGGTCGGGCAGCAGGCCGATGTTCTGGAACTCGTCGATGCACAGCACCAGTTGCACACCTTTGGTCCTGGCCATCCGTTCGGGCAGGTCGAGCAGGTCCTGCATGGTGCGGGTGCCCTCCGGCAGGTTCAGCTTCAAGCTGAACTCGGTCTGCGGGTCGGGTCCGAAAGAAAGCTCGGGGACCAGTCCGCGTATGAAGATCTTCATATCGTTGATGCGCTCGCCCATCGTCTTGCCCAACGACTTGATGACCGCCTCCGTGGTGCGTTCCATGAAGTCCTGTTCGGTGCGCACCTGGAACAGGTCCACGAAGGCGAAGCATATGCTCTTATCACGCGACATGTCCAGCGCCACCTGCCGGATGAGCGATGATTTCCCCCACCGCCGCGGGCTGATGATCACCGTGTTCTGCCCGGAGCGGAAGTTGGCGCGCAAGTGCTTGCGCGGCCCTTCGCGGTCCACGAAACTGTCGCCCGATACGAGCGTGCCGATGAGGAATGGGGAGCGTTCTTCGTCCATGCCGCCAATGTAACGCCTTTGTTTGTAACAAGGTTGTTACAAACATCCTTGTCATCGATGAAGGGCTTGCTGGGCCTGGATCTCCTTTTGAACCGCTCCGACTATTTGCCGATGTGCGATCGCCTGCAGATGCCGGCGCGGCCAGCTCGACCGGCGGGAGATGAGCACGTCGCGCATGGGCATCTTCCTCCCATGGTCGTGTTCCACGGGCACCACCAGGTCTAGCCGGCCGTTGGGCCCCACGATGACCGTGCGCTAGCTCTGGCGCTCGAAATGCACGCCGATGTCGATCGCGACCTTTTCGCACGCGGCGAGCAGGCGCTCATGCGCCACGCTACCGAAGTATAAGGCTGGAAGGAGGGGGATCACCGGCTTACAAGCGGAACATGCAACCGAACCCGATGCCGGCGCTCCACAGGTGGCCCGTGATCGGGGCGTCGATCAGGCGGGACAGGCCGTATTTGAATCTTGGCTCGGCCCGCAGCTCCAGGCGGTCGTTGAGCGACCACGATGCTCCCGTGCTCACTTCCGGGAAGAGACCGAACGGCTCGAAGTCGTCGACGGCCTCCTCCGTGCTTCGCTCACGCCCGTCGCTGCCGTAGTCCTTGATGACAGTGGTGCTCGCCTCGAGCAGCAAGCCGGTGGTGACGCCAAGACCGCTGATCCACCGCCAGCGTCCGTGGCCAAGCATCCATACCGCGCGCAGCGAAAGATCGAGATATTGGAAGTTGTCGCGGAAGATGAACCGCTCCGGGAGCGGCCCTTCGTCGGTGCCGTACACAAAGCCCCTTCGCGGATCGATCATGTCGCCGAAGGTCAGGTCGTCGGTGTTGATCCGGGTTTCGTAACCCAGCAGGGAATACCCGATGCCGGCTTCGATCGCCCAGTGAGGCGAGCGTTCGAAGGCGGCGATCACGGCGGCCGACGGGCTGAACCGCGGATCTTCCAGGTCGTTCCGCAGGTCGATGATCGTCCGCGTCGTGCTGTTGTCTTCGGCCGCGATGAGCGACCGATGGCCGATGCCGGGTGTGACCCGCGCACCGATGGACCAGCGACCGTTGCTGGCATCACCCGCCGCCGGATCCTGCCCCATCGAAGACCCGCACACAACGACCGCGGCGATCACCAGCGGGATCCGCGCCTGCGCCTTCATGGCCACCAAGATAGGATGCGACGGATCCGGCCCTCCGATCACTTCCCGATGCAGAACCGCGAGAAGATCGAGCCCAGCAGATCGTCGGTGGTGATCTGGCCGGTGATCTCCCCCAGGTGATGCTGGGCGCGGCGCAGGTGGGTGGCCAGCAGTTCGCCGCCGATCCGCTGCTCGATCCCCGTGCGGGCCTCGAGCAGGGCCGACCGCGCGTGTTCCAGAGCCTCAACATGGCGCACGTTGGTCACCACCAGGTCGCTTTGATCGGCGCGCAGCGCCTCCACGTGGCGCACGAAGACCTTCTTCAAGTGATCCAGGCCCCGGCCGGTGAGCGCGGAGATCGCGAGAAGGTGGGTCCCGTTCCGGCTCGCGCGGTCGATCTTGTTGAGCACGGGGATCACCTCCGGACCATCGCCGATCCGCCGGCGGAGCGAATCGGCCTCGGCCTCCAGCGCCTGCTCCGGAACGACGGTGGCGTCGCCCAGCAACACCACCAGCTCGGCTTCGGCGGCCTTGCGGTAGCTGCGCTCGATGCCCATGCGCTCGATGGGCTCCTCGGTGTCGCGCAGGCCCGCGGTGTCGATGAAGCGGAAGAGGATGCCCTCGATGGTGATGGTGTCCTCCACCGTGTCGCGCGTGGTGCCGGGGATCTCGCTCACGATGGCGCGGTCCTCTTGCAGCAGCGCGTTGAGCAGCGTGCTCTTGCCGCTGTTGGGCGCGCCCACGATGGCCACGGGCACGCCCTGTTTCACCGCGTTGCCGAAGCGGAACGAACCGATCAGACGGTCGCACAGGACGACCAGCTGATCGAGCAACGCCATGAGCTCGTCGCGCCTGGCGAACTCCACGTCCTCCTCGCTGAAGTCGAGCTCCAGTTCGATCAGGGCGGAGAAGTCGATCAGCTGCCGGCGCAACGCCTCGATCTCCTTTCCGAAGCCGCCACGCAACTGGCGCAGCGCGAGTTGGTGAGCGGCGCGGCTGCTGCCGGCCACCAGGTCGGCCACGGCCTCGGCCTGGCTCAGGTCCATCTTGCGGTTCAGGAAGGCGCGCAGGGTGAACTCGCCGGGTCGCGCGAGGCGGGCGCCCGCATCCACGCAGGCCATCAACGATCGTTGCTGCACGTAGGTCGATCCATGCACGCTGATCTCCACCACGTCCTCGCCGGTGTACGAGCGCGGCGCGCGGAACACCGTGATCAGGCCCTCATCGATCGCGCCTTCGCGATCGCTCAGTTCGGCGAGCATGGCGCGCCGGTCGACGGGATCACCCGGCAGCGATGGAGCCAGCGCCCGCAGGATCGTGATGGCCAGCGGCCCGCTGAGCCGCAGCACGGCGATGGCGCCGCTGCCCGCGGGTGTCGAAAGGGCGGCGATGGTATCCTGTTCCGTCATCGGCTGCGCGCGCCGAGACCCGTTCGCCGGCGGCGGTCGCGAAGTTCTGAACTTCGGCCCCCGAACGGACGCGATCATGATCTCCAGCCCGCGCGATGCCTTCGAGCGGCTGCCTTACCCGCGGGTGGTGGTGGTGGGCGGCGGGTTCGCGGGGTTGCGCCTGATCCGGGGCCTTGCCGGGAAACCCTTCAAGGTGCTGCTGCTGGACCGCAACAACCACCACTGTTTCCAACCGCTGCTGTATCAGGTGGCCACCGGCAGCCTCAGCGCCGACAGCATCGCCCATCCCTTCCGCCGCACCGTGGCGCCGCTGGATAACGTGGTCTTTCGCATGTGCATGGTCACCGGCGTCCGTGCGGCGCAACACGAAGTGGATACCGATCACGGCCCCGTGCCTTACGACCACCTGGTGATCGCCACCGGCAGCACCACGAACTTCTTCGGCAACAGCATGATGGCCGGACAGGCCATGCCGCTGAAGAACATCAGCCAGGCGCTGGACATCCGCAGCGATTTCCTCCAGGATTTCGAGGCCGCGCTGTACCTGCAGGACGAGGCTTCGCAACGGCGCCAGCTGAACTTCACCATCGTGGGCGCCGGTCCCACCGGCGTGGAACTGGCCGGGGCCATGGCCGAGATCCGCAAGACCGTGCTGAAAAAGGAGTACCGCGAACTGGAGAGCGACCGCATGCAGATCCACCTGGTGGACGCCAACGGCAGCGTGTTGCGGAACTTTTCCGAGCGATCGCAACGCAAGGCGCTCGGCTACCTCCAGGACATGGGGGTGCATGTGCGCCTCAACGCGCGCGTGCGGGGCTACGAGGATGATCGCCTCGGTTTCCTGGACGGAAGCGCGATGGAGACCAGCACGGTGATCTGGGCCGCGGGAGTGAAGGGGGAGGTGCTGCCGGGGCTCGAAGCCGCCTTCGATCCGATGGCGAACCGCTACAAGGTGGACGCGCACAACCGCCTGGAGGCAATGACCGACATCTACGCGGTGGGCGACGTGGCGCTGATGACCGCCGATCCGGACCACCCCAGGGGCCACCCGCAGGTGGCGCAGGCGGCCATCCAGCAGGCGAGGCATCTGGCGAAGAACCTCGTGCGCGGCGATCGGTCTCCCTGGGTGCCGTTCCGCTACCGCGACAAAGGCAACATGGCCGTGATCGGCCGCGGCAAGGCGGTGCTCGACATGGGCCGCTTCCACATGGGCGGCGTGATCGCCTGGCTGGGCTGGCTATTCGTGCATGTGATGGCGTTGGTGGGTTTCCGCAACCGCGTGCAGGTGCTCTTCAACTGGGCGTGGAAATACCTCAGTTGGAAGAACACGATCCGCCTGATCATCCGGCCCTACGTGCGCCGTTCGTCCGGCGCCGGTCCCTCGCGCTGAGGCCATCCGGTACATTCGGCGCCCGATGGACCGCCGCCTCTTCGTCCTCTGGTTCACCGTGCTGATCGACCTGGTGGGCTTCACCCTGTTCATCCCGGTGGTGCCCTATTTCGCCGCGCAGGTCCATGCCAGCGAAACGCTGGTGATGACCAGCGCGGCGGTCTTCAGCGTGATGGTCTTCCTCTGCTCGCCGGTGTGGGGTTCGGCCAGCGACCGGTACGGGCGCCGCACGGTGATCATCGCCTCGGTGATCATCAGCGCGGTCAGCTACGTGGTCTTCGCGCATGCCCGCAACATCGAACTGCTGTTCCTCTCGCGCTTCCTCACCGGCATCGGATCGGGCAACATCGCCGCCGCGCAAGCCTACGTGAGCGACATGACGCCGCCGCAGGACCGCGCCAAGCGCATCGGCCTGGTGGTGTTCTCCGCGTTCGGAACGGCCTTCGCCTTCGGCCCGGCGCTGGGCGGCTACGTGTACCACCACCTCGGCGGGATCATGGCCGTGGGCTACGTGGCCGTGGGCCTCTGCGTGTTCAACCTGCTGGGGGTGCTGTTCGTGCTGAAGGAATCGCTGGCCGAACCCGATCCGCGGCACCCGATCAACATCAAACCCATCGCCAGCACCTTCGCCTCGCTGAAGGACCGGCGCTTTCGCGACCTGTTCATCATCGGCTTCGTCTACGTCACCGCGTTCAGCATGATGAACGTGAGCATCGGCTTCCTCTGGAAGGACCATTACGGGCTCGGCGTGGACGACACCGGGTTGATGTTCTCCCTGGTGGGCATCGTGAGCGCCATCTCGCAGGGCGGACTGGTGGGCCCCCTCACGCGCTGGATGGGCGAGCGCCGCATGATGGTCACCGGCTGCGTCCTGGTGGGCCTGGGGCTGGCGGCGATCCCTTTCGTGCCGCAGAAGGGCTTCGTGGTCTTCAGCCTGCTCACCATGTTCCTGTGCTCGGTGGGCAATGCCTGCCTGAACCCGAGCATCATCGCCATCCTCAGCCGCAAGGCCGATGCGCACGAACAGGGCAGGGTGCTCGGGCAGAACCAGGGCTTCGGTTCATTGGGTCGCGTGGTGGGTCCATCCATCGCCGGGCCCCTGTACGCCCTGGTGCCCGGCCTGCCGTTCTGGACGGGTGGCGCCATCATGCTGGGCGCGCTCTGGCTGGTGTTCGACTACCTGCGCACGGGATACACGGCACTGGAGAACGTGCCCGCCGGAGCCGATTAGATTCGCGGCCATTCCATTCCAATGAGCGTCCTCGTCAACAAGGGATCGAAGGTGATCGTGCAGGGCTTCACCGGCAGCGAAGGCACCTTCCACGCCACGCAAATGATCGAGTACGGCACCAACGTGGTCGGGGGGGTCACCCCGGGCAAGGGGGGGCAGAAGCACCTGGACCGCCCGGTGTTCGAGACGGTGACCGACGCGGTGAAGTCCACCGGCGCCGACGTCAGCATCATCTTCGTTCCGCCCGCCTTCGCGGCCGATGCGATCATGGAGGCGGCCGAGGCCGGTATCCGCGTGATCGTGTGCATCACCGAGGGCATCCCCGTGAAGGACATGGTGGCCGCGCGCGAATACCTGCGTGACAAGGACTGCACGTTGATCGGCCCGAACTGCCCGGGCGTGATCACCGCCGATGAGTGCAAGGTGGGGATCATGCCGGGCTTCGTGTTCAAGAAGGGGCCCGTGGGCATCGTATCGAAGAGCGGCACCCTCACCTACGAGGCGGCGGACCAGGTGGTGAAGGCCGGCCTGGGCATCACCACGGCCATCGGCATCGGCGGCGATCCCATCATCGGCACCA
>CAYMXP010000003.1:0-99009 GCA_964394425.1 uncultured Chryseobacterium sp.
CGATGATGCGGCCGGGGATCAGCCGCTTCCAGTCCTCGGTGCAGGCGAAGAACGCCGCGTGCGGACCACCGTAGCCCATCGGCACGCCGAAGCGCTGGCTGTTGCCCACGCACACGTCGGCGCCCCATTCACCCGGCGGCGTCAGCATGGTCAGCGCGAGCAGGTCGCTGCACACGGCCGTTTTCACGCCGGCGGCCTTCGCTTTCTTCACCACCTCGCGCGGATCGTGCAAGCCGCCGTCGATGGCGGGGTATTGCATGATCATGCCGAAGAACGACGCATCGGGCGTCCAGTCGTTCACGTCGCCCTCCACCAGTTCGATGCCCACGGGGATCGCGCGCGTCTTCAGCACGTCGATGTTCTGCGGAAAAAGACTGCGATCGACGAAGAACTTCCGGTTCTCCGTGGATCCCGCCGGCCGTGCGTGATCGAACATCAGCATCGCCTCGGCGGCGGCGGTGGCTTCATCCAGCAGCGAGGCGTTGGCCACGGGCAGCGCCGTGAGCTCGCTCACCATGGTCTGGAAGTTCAACAGGGCCTCGAGGCGGCCCTGGGAGATCTCGGCCTGGTAGGGCGTGTAGGCCGTGTACCAGCCCGGGTTCTCCAGGATGTTGCGCTGGATGGGCGGCGGCGTGATGGTGCCGTGGAAGCCCAGTCCGATGTAGCTGCGGAAAAGCCGGTTCTTCGCGCCCAGCGCCTTCATGTTCTCCAGGTGGCCGCGCTCGGTGAGGGCCCCGCCCAGGTCCGACCCGTCCTTCAGGCGGATGGCATCGGGCACGGTCTTGCGGATCAGTTCATCGATCGTGCTCGCGCCGATCGCCTTCAACATCGACTTGGTGTCGCGGGCATCGGGCCCGATGTGGCGTTCCTGGTAGGTGGAAAAGTCCATGGTGAACAAGGTCTTGCGTCGTTCCCGTTGGCACCGGGGCACCGGCGGTGCGAAAATGGGAGCGCGAAGATAGAAGGGCTGCTCCGGGCCAATGCCCATCTTCGCCGCGATGCCGCGCGTGCCTTTCCTGCTGCTGGTGTTCCGCCGTGGTCTTGGCGCGGGCGGGCTCCTGCTCCTGCCCCTGCTCCTCCGGGGCCAGGACCGCATCGTGTTGATGAACGGCCAGACGATCGAGACGCGCGTGCTCGGCCAGAGCTCCCTGGAGATCCGCTATCAGGAGAGGAAGAAGGACCGGCTGATCGAGCGTGCCGAGCCGACCGAAAGCGTCTTCAGCGTGATCGACAGCCTGGGCCGCGAGCGTATCTGGTACTTCCAGGACACGGCCTTCGGCAACGACCTCACGGTGAACGAGATGCGCTTCTTCATCAAGGGCCAGCAGGACGCCCGCGCCGGCTACAAGCCCATCTGGCCCATGGTCGGGGGCTTCGCCGTGGGCGCCGGCCTGGTGATCGGGCTGGACCTGGAGGTGATGGCGATCCCCATCCCGCTGGGCTACGCCGGTCTGATGGCCCTGCCCCGCGTGCATGTAACGCGCGGCTCGATCACCGACCCGCTCATGGAGGGCGATGACAACTACGCATGGGGTTACGCACGGGCGGGCAGGGGCAAACGCGTGATCAAGTGCCTGCTCTCATCGGCCGCGGGGGTGGCCGCGGGACTGGCCGTGAGGCAGTTGATCATCAACCCGAACCAGACGGAGGAGTGGTAGGTGAAGAGGTTGAAGGTTGAAGGGTTAAGGAGGTAATAGCACCGCTTTCCCCCAACTTTCAACCCCGACCAGTACGATGCAGCATCCCATGGTCCGCTTCCTGGTGTACAGCCACCTGTGGCTGGCGCTGGGGGCCGCCGCGCAGACGTGGTGGATGGGCGAACTGGTGGACGCTCCGGGCTGGCGCGCCCCGCTGCTGGCCTTCCTGGGCACGATGGTGTTCTACGCCTACATGCGCTTCTCGCGCATGAACCACCCGCGGCTCGCGCCGTCCTCCCCGCTCATGTGGTTCCGCCAGCGGCGGCGGGTGATGCTCACCGTCGCCGTCATCTGCGGGCTGGCCGCGTTGTTCATCGGTTACCCGTTCGCTCCAGACCTGCTGCGGACCCTCTGGCCCGCCGGGGTGGTCGGGTTGCTCTATGTGATCCCGTTCGATCTCGCGGGTGGTCGGACGATCGGCCTGCGCAGGGTGCCGGGCATGAAGGCCTTCCTCATCGCCTTCGTCTGGGCGATGATCGTCGCCGGCCTGCCGGTGGCCCTCCATGGCCGGGAGCTGTTCTCCGACGTGGCGTTCTTCCTCCTGGTCCTGCAGTTCTGCTACGTGCTGGCGCTCGACATCGCTTTCGACGTGCGCGACCTGCCGCATGACATCGGATCGCTGCGCACCTTGCCGCAACTGTTCGGCATGCGGGCCGCCCGTGCCATCGCGGTGCTTTTCCTGCTGCCCTGGCCGGTGTACCTGGTCGCGCGCTTCCTGGCCAGCCGCGCCGGGCCCGATCACGAGGGGGTCACCGGTGCGGGGCTGCTGTTGCCGCTGATCGGCTTCCTGGCAACGATGCTCCTGGTGGCCCGCGCCGATCCGCGTCGCGGTGAGCGGTACTACGCGTTCCTGCTGGACGGCACCTTCGTCGTGATCCCGCTGCTGGCGTGGATCGGATCCTACTTTTGATCCCCTTCATGGGCCCGGCCGTCGAAAGCAGCAGCGCGTATGCCGCGCGCATGGATCGCGAAGATCCCCTGCGCGCGTTCCGCGATCGCTTCCTCTTCCCGCAACACGACGGCCGGCCGGTGATCTACTTCGCGGGCAACTCGCTGGGCCTGCAACCGAAGTCCGCCCTGGGCCACCTGAAGCAGGAGCTGGACGACTGGGCCGCCTTCGGGGTGGAGGGCCATTTCAAGGCGAGGCGACCCTGGTACGGATACCACGAGTTCTTCAGCGAAAGCCTGGCGCGGCTGGTGGGCGCGAGACCCACGGAGGTGGTGGCCATGAACGGGCTCACGGTGAACGTGCATCTGATGCTCGTGTCGTTCTTCCGTCCGCGGGGAAGGCGGACCAAGATCCTTTGCGAGCAGCGGCCCTTCCCCAGCGACACCTACGCCATGGCCTCGCAGATCGAATGGCACGGGTTGGATCCGAAGGTGGAACTGATCGAACTGGAACCCCGTGCCGGTGAACAGGTGCTGCGCACCGAGGACATCGAGCGGAAGATCCGCGCGGTCGGCGATGAATTGGCGCTGGTCCACCTGGGCGGCGTGAACTTCATCACGGGACAGGCATTCGAGATGGAGCGGATCACGAAGGCGGCACATGCCGTGGGCGCGGTGGCCGGCTTCGACCTCGCACATGCAGCGGGCAACCTGCACATGAAGCTGCACGACTGGGACATCGACTTCGCGACCTGGTGCGGCTACAAATACCTGAACAGCGGCCCCGGTGCGGTGGCCGGCGCCTTCGTGCATGAGAAACACCACCAAGAGAAGCTGCCACGGCTCGCGGGCTGGTGGGGCCACGACAAGGTCGATCGCTTCAAGATGGAGGCGGAGTTCAAGCCGATGCCCACGGTGGAAGCCTGGCAGGTGAGCAACGCCCCCGTGTTCAGCATGGCCGTGCATCGCGCGGCGCTGGACCTCTTCGATGAGGCCGGCATGGACCGCCTGCGCGGGAAGAGCGTGAAGCTCACCGCCTTTCTGGAGAGCACCATCCAGGAAGTCTCAACGGACGCGGGCGTGCGCCTGGAGGTCATCACGCCACAAGACCCCGACCAGCGCGGCTGCCAGCTGAGCGTGATCGCCCACGGCCTGCACCGCGCGCTCTTCGACAAGCTCACGGCGAAGGGCGTGATGATCGACTGGCGCGAGCCCAACGTGATGCGGATGGCCCCGGTGCCGCTGTATAACAGCTTCGACGACGTGTGTCGCTTCGGCGAGATCCTCCGTGAGTGCCTGCGGTCATGACCACCAGATCCGTTCACGGCGTCATCGCGAGGCACGGCGAGTCCCCGAGCCGGCCGAAGCGATCCAGTGCAAGATCGATCGATGATCCGGCTGGATCGCTTCGCGCCACCGCGCTCAAGCCGGCCCGTCGGACGCTCGCGATGACGACTTTGTCCACATGAGCCGGATCACCATCGTCGGCGGAGGGCTCGTGGGGAGCCTGCTCGCGATCTTCCTGGCGAAACGCGGCCACAAGGTGGACGTGTACGAGCGCCGGAAAGACCCACGCACCACGCCCGACTTTGCCGGGCGTTCGATCAACCTGGTGGTGAGCCATCGCGGCTGGACGGCCCTGCGCGCCGCCGGGGCCGAGGAGGCGGTCAGGGAGATCACCGTGCCGGTGCATGCGCGCATGACCCACGACCGCGACGGGAACTTGAACCGGATCCCGTACAGCATCGACAACAAGGCGATCCATTCGGTGTCGCGCGGCGAGCTGAACCGGCGGCTGCTCACCGAAGCGGAAGGGCACCCCAACGTGTCGCTGCATTTCGATCATCGATGCATGGAGGTGGATCTGGAGAACGCCACGTGCCGCTTCGTCGCGGAGCAGAAGCGATCGCTGGAGGTGAAAGCCGACGTGGTCTTCGGCGCGGACGGGGCCTTCAGCGCGGTGCGGCAGAAGATGAGCCTCGGCCGCTTCAACTACAGCCAGGAGTACATCGAGCACGATTACAAGGAGATCGCCTTCCCGGCAAAGGCGGATGGCACGCATGCGATGGATCCGCATTGCCTGCACATCTGGCCGCGACGCTGGTTCATGCTCATGGGCCTGGCCAACCAGGATGGCGGCTTCACCGGAACGCTCTTCATGCCCAACAAGGCCACGGAGGTCGCGCCCGGCTTCGATGAGGTGAGGAGCATGGAGCAGGCGGGAAGGTTCTTCGACGGACAGTTCCCCGACGTGCCGGCATTGGTTCCCGACGTGGTGGAGCAATACCTGCGCAACCCGCAGAGCTCATTGGTGATCGTGCGCTGCGGCCCATGGAACCACGGGGACAAGGTGGCGCTGATCGGCGACGCGGCGCATGCGATCGTGCCCTTCTATGGCGAGGGCATGAACGCCGGCTACGAGGATTGCAAGGTGCTCAACGACCTGCTCGACCGGCACGGCGACGACAACTGGGGCAAGGTCCTGCACGAGTATGCCGCCTCGCGCAAGCCCAACGGCGATGCGATCGCGGAGCTCTCCCTGCGCAACTTCATCGAGATGCGCGACCTGGTGGCCGACCCGAGGTTCATCCTGCGCAAGAAGATCGAAGGCCGCCTCCAACAGAAGCACCCCGACCAGTGGTTGCCGCTCTACAGCCAGGTGAAATTCACCGATATCCCTTACAAGGATGCGCTGCGCGAAGGCCTGCGGCACGACCGGATCATGGAGCAGGTGCTGGCGATGCCTGGGGTGGAGGAGAAGTGGGAGGGCGAGGAGGTGGAGCGGAAGGCCCTCGACCTGCTCGCATCGACTTAGGGATGCGTGATCGCGCCCGTCAGAACTTGACGATGCGATGCATCCGGCGCCGATCCCCGTCGCGGCATTCGACCAAATAGGTGCCGGGGGCAAGGTGCGACAGATCGATCGCCCCGTTCCTCGGCATCGTCCGCAGCGACAGGGATCCCGTTCCATCGAACACCTGGACCTGGACCGCGGGATCGACCATGCCGGGCAGGAACAACAGGTCGGTCACGGGATCGGGGAAAGGCCGGCCGGCGGAAGAGGCCGGCTCCCACACGCCGCTCCCGCATTCCAGCAGCACCCCATCGAAGCCCCAACCGGCTCCACCCACGCCTTCGATGGTGATGGTGGTAACGCCGGTGGCGTAGAAGAAGACATCTTGATAGGAGTAGTTGCCATCGAGGGGCGTATTCGTCCCGACCAGCAGGCCGTTGATGAATTCCACCCCATCCGGGCCGGGGGACAGACCGCACAGCACCTTGGGGGTGTAATAGGCGGTGGAGGGATCGAGCGGAAAGGGCACGCCATCCACCTCGACACGCGCCGAATCGTCGGTGTTCATCCCCCAGACACGGATGCCCGGATAGTTCATGGGATAGGTGAACGTCGCGGTGGCTGTGATGCCATACCCGTAGATCCAGTATGCGGGGTCGATCGGCAGGCATCCGTAGCTCTGGAAGCTGCTTCCCGCCAACGAGAAGCTCACGCTGTCGGTCGGGGTGGTGCTTGCCGGCGTGAAATGGCATTGGGCGCGCCCGCGGTCGGCGATCAACAGGGAAGCGAAGCAGCCGATCGCAAGCTTGATGAGGTTGGAGGTCGTCATTGGGGGAGGGGTTGAAGGACCATCGAAGGTAGCGCGGGCCTGGGGCATCGGCCATGCCTCCGCTGACGATCATCGGTTGACACTTTGCCCATGGCCGGATCGTTGAAGCAGCAGGCATGATCGGACCTTACGCCATGCGCCGGCTGCTGCTGCTCCTGCCACTGTTGCTTTGCCTGCTCCCCGCCCGGGGACAACGGCTCTACGACCGCAAGCGGCCGGAGATCATCCCCACGGATGGGAAGATGCGCCGCGGAGGGCTTTATCTCGCGCCGGGCATCACCTACACGCTCACGCGGTTCAACGACGACGAGGAGACCGTCTTCGAGAACGCCGATACGAGCTACAAGGCCACCTACGACCCCAGCGGTCGCATCGGCCTGTACATCGAGGCCGGCTGGTTCCACGCCTCGCGCGATCCGTTGATCGTGGACTATTGGGACTTCGGGCTGGCCTACAAGCAGCTTAAGGGGAGCGAGTCGTTCACCGGCGTCTTCACGCGGGGAGACTCATCCGCCGTGGTCCAGGGCGAAGGCAGCTTCAGCGAGCAATACCTCGTGGCCCACGTGAACGCCAACAAGTTCATCCAGACGGGCGACTACCAGTTCGTGCAGCTTTCGTTGGGCGTGAACGCCGACTATTCGCTGGGCAGCTCACGCGAGCACAGCGGTGATCCCGTGCTCAACGCGCATGACTTTCCACCGGATCTGATCGGCCAGTTGCACTTCAAGGCGGGTTATGGTTTCAAGGTCTCGCAGCGGCTGCTGATCATCCCCGCCATCGAGACACCCATTTTCAGCGTGGTGCCGGAGGATCAGGGCTTCGGCCAGCTGCAATGGTTCAGCAGCCTGTACCGTCCGCTGATCTTCAGCGTGCGCTTCCTGTTCCTGCGCTATCCGAAGGGCTTCGACTGCCCGCCGCCCATCAGGCACAACGAATTCGAGCGGCACAAGGAGTACAAGCCGGACAGCTATCACCCGTGAAGCCCGCTCACGACCTGACGAACGGGTTCTTCAGCCGTTCTTCGCCAATGGTGGTCTCCGGTCCATGGCCGCAATACACGGTGGTCGCATCGTCGAGCACATAGAGCTTTTCACGGATGCTGCGCTCCAAGGTGGCCATGTCCCCCCCCGGCAGGTCGGTCCGGCCGATGGAGCGGTTGAACAGCACGTCGCCGGCGATCACGAAGCCATCCTTCGCGGAGTGCAAGGCGATATGTCCCGGCGCATGTCCGGGAACATGGAGGATCCGCATGCTCCCTCCTGCGAGCGCCACGTCTTCGCCTTCGGGCAGAAAGCGCTCCGGTACAGGCGGTGGATCGAGCGACAGGCCGAACATCCGGGCCATCTCCGGGGCGGCCCGGAGCAGGTCCAGCCCATCGCGGTGCAATTCGGGGAGCAGGCCGAAGCGCTCCTTCACCCAGGCGCAGCCCAGCACGTGGTCGATGTGGCCGTGGGTGAGGACGAGACGCACCGGCGTGAGCCCATTCACCGCCAGATGGGTTTCAAGCTCGCGCTCTTCGGCCGCGTTCCAGCAGCCGGGGTCCACGATGATCGCCTCCCGGGCGTCATCCACCACGAAGGTGTTCTCCTGGAAGGGGTTGAAGGTGAAGGAGGTGACGCGCAACACGGTGGGAAATGACTGAACTTCGTGGCGCGGAAAGTGATCCGCAGGGGACAAAGTAGCTTCATCACCGGGATGTTCCGCCGCCTTGGATCGATCCGTTCGACCGCAGCCGCTTGCGCGGGGCTGCTCGCGTGCGGCCACATCCACGCCCAGTTCTACAACGGCAGCCAGCAGGAGTTCGGCAAGAGCCGCGTGCAATTCCAGGATTTCCTCTGGCAGTATTACCGGTTCGACCGGATGGAGACCTACTTCTACAAGGGCGGCCGCGACGTGGCGCGTTACGTGGCCATGAGCGCCCACCGGCACATGGAGGAACTGGAGAAGGAGTTCGACTTCACCGTGGACGACCGCCTGCAGTTCATCGTGTACAACTCCCTCACCGACTTCCGCCAGAGCAACATCGGGGTGACGGGCGACGAGGAGTACAACATCGGCGGGGTCACGCGCATCGTGGGCACCAAGATCTTCGTGTACAACGAGGGCGACCGCGCGCTGTTGGACCGCCAGGTGCGCACGGGCATCGCGCAGGTGCTGCTGGACCAGATGATGTACGGCGGCAACTGGAAGGAAGTGCTCAAGAACAGCACGCTGCTGAACCTTCCCGAGTGGTACAGCAAGGGCATCGTGGCCTACACCGCCGGACCGTGGGATGCCTACACCGCCAGCCGCATCCGCGACGGGGTGCTCAGCGGGCGCTATGACAAGTTCAACCGCCTGGCGGGCGAAGAGGCCGCCATCGCCGGCCGGGCGATCTGGACCTACGTGGCCGACGTGTACGGGCCCAGCGTGATCCCCAACATCCTGTACATGACCCGCGTGAGCCGCAACGCGGAGAGCGGCTTTCTCTTCGTGCTGGGCGTGAGCCTGAAGACCCTCACCGAGGAATGCCGCGACCACTACAAGGCGCGTTTCGCCGCGGAAGACGGCGAACGTGATGAGGTGAAGCTGGAGGAACTCCCCATCCGCACGCGCGGCACCCGCGTGTATTCGCAGTTCAAGCTCAGCCCCGACGGCCGGCAGGCCGCCTGGGTGAGCAACGAGCTGGGCCAGTACAAGGTGTGGCTGTACGACATCGCCGAACGAAAGACCGAACGGCTGATCAAGGGCGAGCAGCGGCTCAACCGCATCGTGGACCGGAGCTTCCCCGTGCTGGCCTGGCATCCGTCAAGCCGCGCGTTGAGCATCGCGGTGGAACGCAAGGGTGAACTGTACCTGAAGACCTATACGCTGGACGACGGGAAGATCACCACGCGGCCGGTGTTCATGCTGGAGAAGATCCTCAGCATGGCCTACAGCGACGATGGGCAGACCATCATCTTCAGCGCCGTACGCGAAGGTCGCACCGACCTGTATCTCTACCACGTGATCGGGAACCGGCAGGAACAACTCACCGACGACCAGTACGACGACCTGGATCCCCGCTTCGTTGACGGCGGGCGCTCGATCATCTTCAGCAGCGACCGCACGGACGACACCCTGCGCGCCAACGCGGACGTGGCGCCGGGGAACCACGCGAAGGATGTGTTCCTGTTCGACCTGGCCACGCGGTCGCCCATCCTCACGCGGCTCACCAGCACACCGGACGCCAACGAGGTCCAGCCGGCCGCCTACGACAGCACCGGCTACACCTGCCTGAGCGACGTGGACGGGGTGATGAACCGCTGGCTGATCCGGTACGACAGCGCCATCAGCCACATCGACACCGCCATCCACTACCGCTACTTCTCGCGGCTGCAGCGCGCCACCGACCTGAAACGGTCGATCCTGGAGCAGGAGATGGTCCCCGGTCGCGGCCGCTACGCGCAGCTGGTGTTCAGCAATGGCCGTTACCACTTCCATGTGGGGCGCACCACGGAAGCGGAGGTGGGCGATGCCCATGGGCCCGACCAGCCCGGACCGGAACCACGGGAGAGCGCCACGGGAGGGGCCGTGACCAACGACATGAGCCCGGTGGTGAAGGTCGATCCCGAGGGACCACCTGCGGGTGGGGACGTGGTGGACATCCGCGACTACGTCTTCAGCGATGAGGTGCCGGGCGCACCGGCGAAGGAGGAGGAACACCCGGCGGACGAGGTGGTGCAGGCCGTGCCCGCGGCCCGCGACAGCGTGCGCGCCCCGCTGGCCTTTCCCCAGCAGCGCAACTACAACGTGAACTTCGCCACCGACGAGGTGCTCACGCAGATCGACAACAGCTACAGCGACCAGTTCTACCAGCCCTTCACCGGACCGGCCAGCCTCAACCCCGGCATCAGCGGCCTGATGAAGATGGCCGCCAGCGACCTCTTCGAGGATCACAAGATCGTGGGCGGTTTCCGCCTGGCCCTCGACCTGAACAACAACGACTACCTGCTGAGCTATGCCAACCTGAAAAGCAGGATGGACAAGGAGGTGACCTTCCAGCGGCAGGCCCTGCAGGGCATCAGCGATCTGGGCGTGGTGAAGCTGATCACCCACCGGGTGAGCTACGGCCTCAGCTGGCCCTTCACCGAACTCAGCAGCTTGCGGGGCACCCTCATGTACCGCAACGACCGCTACGTGGTGCAAAGCACCGACCTGCTGAGCCTGAACTATCCGGATCTCCACGATCAGATGGCCGGGGCCAGACTGGAATACGTCTTCGACAGTTCCATCCCACGCGGCCTCAACCTGTACACCGGCTGGAAGCTGAAGCTCTTCGCCGAGCACTACGTGGATCCCGAACAGTTCAACCATCCGCAGGAGGTGAAGACCGACATGGAGGTGGTGGGCTTCGACATCCGCAATTCAATGACGGTGCATCGCAACATCATCTGGGTGAACCGCCTGGCGCAAAGCAGCTCCTTCGGCAGCCGCAGGCTGATCTACTTCCTCGGAGGGGTCGACAACTGGATGTTCGCCAAGGTGGACCCCAGCATTCCGATCGACTTCGATCAGAACTACTGGTACCAGACCCTGGGCTCGCCCATGCGGGGCTTCTACTACAACGCGCGCAACGGATCGTCCTTCGCCGTGTTCAACACCGAATTGCGCGTGCCGGTGTTCCGCTACCTGCTCAACCAGCCCATCCGCAGCGACCTGATCCAGAACTTCCAGGTCGTGGTCTTCGGCGATGCCGGCACGGCATGGACCGGCTGGGACCCGTATTCGGAGGACAACACCTTCAACACCCAGGTGGTGGAGCAGAACCCGCTCACCATCACGATCAAGAACCAGCGCGAGCCGGTGCTGGCCGGTTACGGCTTCGGGCTGCGGTCGCGGTTGCTGGGCTATTTCGTGCGTGCCGATTGGGCCTGGGGCGTTGATGACGGCGTGGTCTTGCCGGCCGTGTTCTACTTTTCCCTCAGCCTCGACATCTGATGCGCATGCCGCCGGAGACGGTCTTCATGCTGGTGGTCATCGGGCTCTTCGCGGGAATGGCCAGCGGCTTCGTGGGCATCGGCGGCGGGCTGGTGATGGTGCCGGCGCTCGTGTGGCTGATGGGTTACTCGCAGCACCAGGCCCAGGGCACCAGCCTCGGCGTGCTGGTGCTGCCGGTGGTGGCGCTCGCGGTATGGAACTACCACAGGTCCCACCCGCTCGACGTCAAGGCCATCCTCATCATCGCCGCGACCTTCGTGGTGGGCGGCTGGCTTGGGAGCAAGGCGGCGCTCGCCCTTCCGGCCGACGTGGTGAAGAAGATCTTCGGCGGGGTGATGATCCTCGCGGCGCTCAAGCTGATCTTCGGCCGGTGATCGATCGGATCAAGGCGCTGGCCGCGGAACTGCACCCTGAGCTGGTGCGCACCCGGCGTCACTTGCACGCGCATCCGGAGCTGTCCTTTCAGGAGGATCGCACGGCGGCGTTCGTGGCGGAGCAGCTGAAAGCCCTTGATGCGGAAGTGCGCGCCGGCGTGGCGGGCACCGGCGTCATCGGGCTGTTGCGCGGCGAGGCGGGTGAACGGGCCATCGCGCTCCGCGCCGACATGGACGCCCTGCCGATCGCCGAAGCGAACACCTTCGAACACCGCAGCGCGAACGCCGGCGTGATGCATGCCTGTGGCCATGACGTGCACATGAGCTGCGTGCTGGGCGCCGCGCGGATCCTGCATGCGATGAAGAGCGATTGGTGCGGAACGGTGCTGCTCGTGTTCCAGCCGGGCGAGGAGCGGATCCCCGGAGGAGCAAGCCTTCTGTTGAAGGAAGGGGCGTTGAACGATCCCGCGCCGTCGGCCATTCTCGGGCAGCACGTCACGCCGGAACTGGAGGTGGGCAGGGTGGGTTTTCGTGAAGGGCCCTTCATGGCCAGCAGCGACGAGCTGTACGTGACGGTGAAGGGCAGGGGAGGTCACGCCGCCCAACCGGAGAAGCTGATCGATCCGATCGTGATGGCCTCGCACCTCATGCTGAAGCTGAAGGAGGAGTTCAATGCGGTCGAACCCGCGCAACAGAAGCTGCTCGCCTTCGGCCGCGTGATCGCCGAAGGCGCCACCAATGTGGTGCCCGACGAAGTGAAGATCGCGGGAACGCTGCGGGCCTTCGACGAACCCACCCGCGAGCGCCTGCATCACTGGCTGCCGCGGCGCGCGAACGAGATCTGCGCGTCCTTCGGGGGCTCCTGCGACTTCGAAGTGCGGAAAGGCTATCCCGTGCTGGTGAACGACCTGGAACTCACGCGGCGGATGAAGAACGCGGCGATCGAATACCTCGGCGGTGACAAGGTGGTGGACATGGACCGCCGAATGGGCAGCGAGGACTTCGCCTTCTACACCCATGCGATGCCCGGCTGCTTCTACCGCCTGGGCACCGGCGTTCCCGGCCAGCCCATGCGCGGGCTGCACACACCCACGTTCGACATCGATGAGGATGGGTTGAGGATCGGGAGCGGGCTGTTGGCGTGGGGGGCGGTGCACGAACTGGGCTGAGCCCGTTCCCACACCTTAATTCGCCACCTCGCTGAGGAATTTGATGCGCATCAGGCGCAGCTCATCCTCGCTGAAGTCGCCGGAGAACTCCTCGTTCGCGGCCTCGATGCTGTCGCTCTCCGAGCCGCGGAAATAGTCCATGATCTCCTGCTGGGCGTCGGTCTCCAGCACGTCGTTCAGGTGGTAGCTGATGTCCAGGCGCGTGCCGCTCATCACGATGGTCTCCATCTCGGTGACCAGTTGCGGGACATTGAGCCCCTTGGCGCGCGCGATGGCGTCCAAGGGCATGCGTTTGTCGATGTTCTGGATGATGTGGACCTTGATGCCGCTCTTGTTGGGCACCTGCCGCACCACCACGTCCTCGGTGCGTTCGATCTCGTTCTCCTCCACGTAGTCGGCGATCAGTTCCACGAAGGCCTTCCCGTATTTCTGCGCCTTGCCCGGTCCCACGCCGGTCACCTGGGTCAACTCCTCGATGGTGATCGGGTAGCGCACGGTCATCTCCTCCAGGGAGGGATCCTGGAAGATCACGTAGGGCGGCAGCTTGTGCTGCCTGGCCACCTTGTGGCGCAGGTCCTGCAGCATCTTCATCAGCTTCTCGTCGGCCGCGCCGCCGCCCTTGCCCGGGGTGATGATGTCGTCGTCGTCGTCCGGATCGCCACCGCTGTAGTCGGTCTCCTTGGTGAAGGTGACCTTCCAGGGCTTCTTCAGGAACTTCTTCGCATTCTCGCTGAGGCTGAGGTTGCCGTAGGTCTCGATGTCCTTGATCAGGAAACCGCCCACGGTGGCCTGGCGGATCAGGGCCAGCCAGAAGTGGGCCTCGTGCTCATCGCCCTTGCCGAAGCTGGGCAGCGCGTCGGCCTTGTACTTCTTCACCTCGCTGGTCTCGTTGCCCACCAGCAGGTCGCAGATGAACTTGGCGCGATGGCGCTCCTTGCTCTCCTTCACCACGTTGAGCAGGATGCCGAGCTCTTCGGTGGCGTCGTAGCTCTCTTTCGGATACAGGCAGTTGTCGCAGGCGCCGCAGTTGTCGCCCGGCAGCACCTCGCCGAAGTAGTGCAGCAGGAACTTGCGGCGGCACATGCTGGTCTCCGCGTAGCTCACCGTGTCCTGCAGCAGCAGCTTGCCGATCTCCTGCTCGGCCACCGGCTTGCCCTGAAGGAACTTCTCCAGTTTCTCGATGTCCTTGTAGGCATAGAACGCCAGGCACTTGCCTTCGCCGCCGTCGCGTCCGCCCCGGCCGGTCTCCTGGTAGTAGCTCTCCAGGCTCTTGGGGATGTCGTGGTGGATCACGAAGCGCACGTCGGGCTTGTCGATGCCCATGCCGAAGGCGATGGTGGCCACGATCACGTCCACGTCCTCCATCAGGAAGCGGTCCTGGTGGTCGGCGCGCATGGGCGCGTCCATGCCGGCATGGTAGGGCAGGGCCTTGATGCCGTTCACCTTGAGCATCTCGGCCATTTCCTCGGTCTTCTTGCGGCTCAGGCAGTAGATGATGCCGCTCTTGCCCTCGTGCTGCTTGACGAACTTGATGATCTCCTTGCCCACGTCCCGCTTCTGCCGCACCTCATAGTAAAGGTTCGGCCGGTTGAAGGAGGCCTTGTACACGTCGGCGCCGGGGATGTCCAGGTTCTTGAGGATGTCCTCCTGCACCTTCTCGGTGGCGGTGGCCGTGAGGGCGATCACGGGCACGCGCTTGATCTTGTTGAAGATGGTGCGCAGGTTCCGATACTCCGGCCGGAAGTCGTGGCCCCACTCGCTGATGCAGTGCGCCTCGTCGATCGCGAAGAAGCTGATGGGGATGTCGCTGAGGAATTCGACGTTGTCCTTCTTGGTGAGGGATTCGGGAGCCACGTAGAGCAGCTTGGTGAGCCCGCTCTTGATGTCCTTCTTCACCTTCTGGGCCTCCACCCGGCTGAGGGAGGAGTTGAGGAAGTGGGCGATGCCCGGATGATCGTGGAAGCCGCGCAGGGCGTCCACCTGGTTCTTCATCAGGGCGATCAGGGGGCTGACGATGATCGCCGTCCCGTCCATCATCAGGGCCGGGAGCTGGTAGCAGAGGCTCTTGCCCCCGCCGGTGGGCATGATCACGAAGGTGTTCCTCCCCGCCAGGACGCTTTCGATGACGGCTTCCTGTTCGCCCTTGAAGGCCTTGAAGCCGAAGAATTGTTCCAACGCCTCCTTGGGCGTCTGTTCCACGTTGATCATTGAATGAAAAGGCCGCGAATGTCTGGATCCGGAGCGATGCTTCTAAAGTAGGCCGATCGGCCCGTTCCGCGCTCATGCGTTAACAGGATTTTTACAACGCGGAGGACCCGGGCCATCCTCCGCGGTCCCGCATCGCGGGCAGGATGTGAACACCGGTCGTGCATCCACCGCGCCAAGGCCCGCCGCCGCGCCGTCGGGCGCCGGATATCTTTGTTCGCCTTCGCGGCCCTTTCCCTTGCATGCATCAGCCTGGATCGCGCTCCACACCAGCTGAAAAGCGGGACCGCAAGGACATGTCCTTTCTGGAGCACCTGGAGGAATTGCGCTGGACGGTGGTCCGCTCGGCCATCGCGATCGCGGGGTGCATGATCGCCGCCTTCCTGCTCAAATCCTTCGTGTTCGACCGGATCATCCTCGCGCCGAAGGAACCCGGCTTCATCACCTACCGCCTCCTCTGCCGGTTCGGCCATTGGCTGGGCATCGAGGGCCTGTGCATCACCGATCTGGGCTTCACCCTGCAGAACATCCAGATGAGCGGCCAGTTCATGACCCACCTGCTGGTCTCCTTCGTGGCGGGACTGGTCGTGGCCTTCCCGTATGTGCTCTGGGAGATCTGGCGCTTCGTGGCCCCGGGGCTGCACCCGCGCGAGCGCGGGGCCGCGCGCGGTTTCGTGGGCTGGGCCTCCCTGCTGTTCCTCACCGGCGTCGCGTTCGGTTATTTCGTGCTGGCTCCCCTGAGCGTGCAGTTCTTCGGCAGCTATTCGGTGAGCGGCTCGGTGCGCAACACCATCGCGTTGGACAGCTACATCGGCATCGTGACCTCCGTGACCCTTTGGACCGGCGTGGTGTTCGAGATGCCCCTGCTGGTGGTGCTGCTCTCGCGCATGGGGATCCTGGGCCCGCGCTTCCTGCGCGCCTACCGCCGCCATGCCATCGTGGTCATCCTGGTGGTGGCCGCCATCATCACGCCGCCCGACGTGGCGAGCCAGCTGGTGGTGAGCGCGCCGCTCATCCTGCTGTACGAGATCGGCATCATGCTGAGCGCACGCATCGAGCGGAGACGGGCGCAACGCGGGCGAATGGGAGCCACCGAGGCCGTTGTTCAACCCATCGGCGGCATCCAGGCATGATGCGCGCGGGGGATCGCCGGGCAACGCGCCGTGTTCGGCACGCGGCCCTGGTCGCCTCCCTGGTCCTGCCCCCGCTCGCCGGACTCGCGCAAACCACGCGCATCACCGGCCGGGTGTACGATGCCGTGACGCACGAGGCCCTGCCGTTCGTGAACATCGCGTTCATCAACAGCCGGATCGGGACCACCTCCGACCTGGACGGCGGCTACGCGATCGACACCTATTACGCCACCGATTCGATCCGTGCGTCGTTCGTCGGTTATGCCACCATCACCATGAAGGTGCGGCGCGATGAGGAGCAGCGCATCGACCTGCCCATGCGGCCCGCGAGCGTCCAGCTCGTCGAGGCGGTGGTGCGGCCCCGGGAGAACCCCGCCCTCGCCATCCTGCGCCGCGTCATCGCCAACAAACCGGCCAACAACCGCGAGAAGCTGGAGGCCTACGAGTTCCAGGCCTACAACAAGATCGAGTTCGACCTGAACAACATCACCGAGGAGTTCACGCGGAAGAAATTGTTCAAGCCCTTCGACTTCGTGTTCGACTACGTGGACAGCACGGACGCCAAGCCCTACCTGCCCATCTTCATGACCGAGAGCCTCAGCGAGGTCTATTACCGGCAGAGCCCCAAGACCCGTCGTGAGGTGATCCGCGGCACCAAGGTGAGCGGCGTGGAGAACGAGAGCATCAGCCAGTTCATGGGCGACATGTACCAGAACGTGAACATCTACGACAACTTCCTGATCATCTTCCAGAAGAACTTCATCAGCCCCATCGCCGACGGCGGCAAGGGCTACTACGACTACTACCTGGTGGACAGCGTGTGGATGGGGCGCTACTGGTGCTACCAGCTGGAGTTCAAGCCCAAGCGCGTGCAGGAACTCGCCTTCCAGGGCACCATGTGGATCAACGACACCAGCTACGCCGTGCGCCGCATCGAAGCCGGCATCGCGAAGGGAGCCAACCTCAACTTCGTGCAGGGCTTCAGCGTACGGCAGGAATACAGCGAGGTGCGGAAGGAGGTTTGGATGCTCACGCGTGATGAGCTGGTGGTGGACCTCAACATCATCCGCGACACGGGCAAGCCGAACGAGAACGCGGTGCAGGGCTTTTACGGACGGCGCACCGCCACCTACAAGGACTTCACCATCAACCGCCCCAGGCCCGAGGAGTTCTACGCCGGCGTGGACCAGGTGGTCATGGCCATCGACCCCCTGAGCCTGGGCAGCGACTACTGGGACCAGAACCGCCACGTCCCGCTCACCAAGAAGGAAGCGGACATCTACCACATGGTGGACACGATGAAGACGATCCCCCGGTTCCGCACCTACGTGGACATCGTGAACACCGTGGTGACCGGTTACTACCCGAAGGGCAAGGTGGAACTGGGTCCCTATTTCACCACCTTCAGCTTCAACACCGTGGAGGGGGCGCGGTTCCGCGTGGGCGCGCGCACCAGCAACGCCTTCAGCAAGTGGGTGGAATTCGAGGGCTACACGGCCATCGGCACCAAGGACGAGGAACTGAAATACGGCCTGAAGACACGCGGCTTCTTCACCAAGGAGCCGCGGCTGATGTACCGCGCCGGATACAAACGCGACATCGAGCAGCTGGGCCAGAGCCAGAACGCCTTCCGGGAGGACAACCTGCTCTCCTCGGTGTTCCGGCGGAACCCCGCCAGCAAGCTCACCATGGTGCAGGAGGCCTTCGGAAGCATCGAGCGCGAATGGTTCACCGGCTTCAGCAACATGGTGCTGCTGCGTTACCGGATCCTTCAGCCGCGCGGCGACCTGTCCTATACCAGGCTGGATCCGGTGTCGCTCGAGCCGGCAACGATCAACAGCATCACCACCACCGAAGTGGCGTTGAACACCCGCTTCGCCTACCTGGAGAAATACGTGAGCGGCGAGTTCGACCGCGTGAGCCTGGGCACGCGCTGGCCGGTGCTGGAGGCGCACCTGGCCTTCGGGCTGCCGGGATCCCTGGACAGCCAGTACGAGTACCAGAAGCTGGTGCTGCGCGTGCGGCACCGCGTTCCGCTGGGCACCCTGGGCTACGTGAACTACATGCTCACCGGAGGACAGCTGTGGGGCGCGGTGCCCTATCCGCTGCTGTTCCTGCACAGCGGCAACGAGACCTTCTATTACGACGAGGAGGCCTTCAACACGATGAACTACTTCGAGTTCCTCAGCGACCGGTCGGCCAGCTTCATGGTGGACTGGCACGGCGAAGGCGTGCTGTTCAACCGCATCCCGCTGTTCCGGCGGCTGAAGTGGCGCGAGGTGGCCACGTTCAAGACCGTGACCGGCACCCTGGACGCGGAGAAGCACCAGGCCGAGATGCTCTTCCTGCCGGGGATGTACGACCTGGAGAGCACGCCGTTCGCCGAGTGCTCGGTGGGCATCGAGAACATCGTCAAGGTGCTGCGCGTGGATGCGCTCTGGCGGCTGGCCTACCTGGACCACCCCGACATCCCGTTGTGGACCATCCGGCTGAAGCTGAACATCACCTTCTGAACGACGCCCTCATCCGGGGGGCGCGTTCTTTGCGTCCTTTGCCCCGTCCGACCCCATGCTCCAGGCGAAGAACATCGTGAAGCGATACAAGCGTCGCACCGTGGTGGATCACGTGAGCGTGCAGGTGGCCCAGGGCGAGATCGTCGGACTGCTCGGTCCCAACGGTGCCGGCAAGACCACCACCTTCTACACCATCGTGGGCCTGATCAAGCCCAACGAGGGCCACGTCATGCTGGAGGAGGAGGACATCACCGACGAGCCCATGTACCGGCGCGCGCAGAAGGGCATCGGCTACCTGCCTCAGGAGCCCAGCGTGTTCCGCAAGCTGAACGTGGAGGACAACATACGCGCGGTGCTGGAGATGACGCGCAAGACCAGGGAAGAGCAGCGCGACAAACTGGAGGGCCTGCTTACGGAGTTCGGCCTGCAGCATGTGCGCGGGAACATGGGCGACGTGCTCAGCGGAGGCGAGCGCCGCCGCACCGAGATCGCTCGCGCGCTGGCCACCGAACCCAGGTTCATCCTGCTCGACGAACCCTTCGCCGGCGTGGATCCCATCGCGGTGGAGGACATCCAGGGCATCGTGAGCAAGTTGAAGGCGAAGAACATCGGCGTGCTGATCACCGACCACAACGTGCAGGAAACCCTCTCCATCACCGACCGGGCCTATCTGCTGTTCGAGGGCAGGATCCTCAAACAAGGCACCGCGGAAGAACTCGCGGCCGATGAGCAGGTGCGGAAAGTGTACCTCGGGCAGAACTTCGAGCTGCGCCGCGCCAGGACCTGATGGCATGCCGGGCCTGACCCGGCATCGCGATATGATCGAACGCCTCCGCGGGTCGAGCCCACGGTGACAACTACGCCTCCTCTACTTTGAAACTGTACTTCTCCATGATCAGGTTCGCCAGCAGCCGCTTGCAGGCATCCTCCACCTTGGCTTCAGCGGCCTTTTTGTCGGCGGCGGAGATCTCCAGGGTGATGTGCTTGCCGATGCGCACCCCCGATATTTCGGGGAGGCCAAGGTTGGTCATGGCCCCGGTGACGGCCTTGCCTTGGGGATCCAGAAGGTTGTCGTGTGGCATCACGTCGATCTGAGCGCGGAAGTTCTTCATGGTCGAATGCGAATGTTAACCGCAACGGCGCAACGGCGTCACGAATTCAAGGCGTTGCGTCGTTGCGTCGTGGCGGTTCAAGGGTTTTCGGAAAGAGCCTGCCCCAAAGCGGGCTCAGCAGGTAGATGATCAGGATCAAAGGAACGGCGAGAACGCCATACAGCAGCAACAGGCAGCAGGCCGCGAGCAGCAGGCAATAGATCACCTCGTTGCCCTTCCAGCGGAAGTGCCGGAACTTGAGGGATGGAAGTGGCACGGACGACAGCATCAGGATCGCCAGGCCGAGCGAGGCGGCGAAGAAGGCGGATGGCGATCCAAGGAGCGACATGACCCGTGCGGCCAGCAGGTGGTGGCCCGGCCCTCCAGCGACGGCCACGCCGAGGGATCCAAGCACCATGGACACCCAGAACAGCCCGTTCGCAGGGGTCGGCAGGCCGAGGAATCCGCCGGCCTGCCGGCTATCCACGTTGAAGCGGGCAAGCCGCCAGCAGGAGGCCACGGCCATGATGAGCGACGCGGCTGTGACCAGCCCTTGTATTTCCCCGCTCAAGGCACTGGCCCGCATATAGGTGACCAGGGCCGGGGCGACGCCGAAGCTCACCATGTCCGCCAGGCTGTCCAGTTGCTTCCCGAGTTCCGTTCCCCCCTGACGCGATACCCGGGCCGCCAGACCATCGAGCACATCGAACAATGCCGCCAGAAAGACCAGCCCACAGGCGATCGTTAGCTGTCCCTCGCTGGCCAGAAGGATGGAGGCCACGCCGCAACATAGGTTCGCGGTGGTCAGCAGGTCCGGAAGTCGCGGCAAGCGGGGCACGAGCGGGCCGAAGGTGGGATAAATTCGAGGCAATATCGGAGGCCACCCTCTGTTAGTAGCAGCGTCAAAAGCACTGGTGATGAAGACCTACCTGGAGAAGTACGCCCTGGCGCTGGCCTTGACCGTCGGATCGCAATTCGCCCTGCTCGCGCAGGACGCACCCAAGTACAGCAACGAATTCCTCGCCATCGGGGTGGGCGCGCGCGCCTTGGGCATGGGCTCGGCCTTCACCGCGGCGGTGAACGACGTGACCTCCGGCTACTGGAACACCGCGGGCCTGCTGGGCGTGCGCGGCGACCTGCAGGTGGGCGCCATGCACACGGAGTATTTCGCCGGCATCGGCAAGTACGACTACATCGGCATCGCCAAGCCGATCGACTCGGCCAGCACGCTGGGCTTTTCGGTGCTGCGCTTCGGGGTGGACGACATCCCCAACACCATCGACCTGGTGGATGCCGAAGGCAACGTGGATTACGACCGCATCACCACCTTTTCCGCCGCCGATCATGCCTTCATCCTGAGCTACGCCCGCAAGCTGAACGTGCCCGGCCTGCGCGTGGGCGGCGATGCCAAGATCATCTACCGACGCGTGGGCGACTTCGCCACCGCCTGGGGCTTCGGCCTGGATGCCGCCGCGCAGTATGACCTGGACCAATGGCGCTTCGCCGCCGTGGCGCGAGACGTCACCGGCACCTTCAACGCATGGAGCTACACCCTGGACCAGCACACCATCGAGGTGTTCCAGCAGACGGCCAACGAACTGCCGGAGAACGGCGTGGAGGTGACCCTCCCGCGACTGGTGCTGGGCGCGGCACGCGAGTTCAGGTTCGGTCCCAAGTTCGGCCTGGTCGCCGAGGTGGATCTGGAGAACACCTTCGACAAGGCGCGCAACACGGTGATCAGCACCGACACCTGGAGCGCCGACCCGCGCGTGGGCATCGAACTGGGCTATGCCGGCGTGGTCTTCGTGCGCATGGGGGTGAACAACATGCAGTACGTGCCGCACATCGACGGCAGCGAGACCCTGGCCGTGCAGCCCAACCTGGGCCTGGGCCTGAAGATCAAGAACGTGGCGCTGGACTATGCGTTGAGCCGCATCGCGGCCACCGACGACGTGTTCAACAACGTCTTCTCCCTGCGCTTCGACCTGTTCAAGAAAGCCGCTTCATGAAGCGAACCCTGCCGCCGGTCCTCTTCCTGCTATGCACCCCCTGGGCCAGCGCCCAGCCCTACGGGAACGAATGGATCAACTTCGGACGGCAGTACTGGCGCTTCGAGATCAGGAACGAGGGCATCTTCCGCATCGACAGTGCGGCGCTGGCCGCCGCCGGCTTTCCCGTTGGGGCCGTGGATCCCCGCGAGATCCAGCTCTTCAACCGCCAGAAGCAGGTGCCCCTGTACGTGGAAGGCGAGTATGACGGCGCGTTCAATTCCACCGACTTCCTGGAGTTCCATGCGAAGGGCAACGACGCCTGGCTCGACGTGGGAATGTGGGACGATCCGGCGCACGTGAACAACCCCTACCACAGCCAGATCAACGACAGCATCCGCTTCTTTCTCACCTGGGCCGCCGCGCCGCAGACCCTGCGCGTGAAGCCGTACGCCAACCCCGATATCGGCAGCTACTTCGCCCGCGACTGGTTCGTGTGCGAAACCCACGGCCAGATCACCACCGCCTACCAGCGCGGCCAGCGCAACGAGGACGACGCCACCAACGCGTGGATGGTGGAGGGAGAGGGATGGTTCAACGCATCCAACCTGTGCATCTCCGGCACCTGCTCGCAGACGGTTGATCTGCTCACCTACGCGCCCTATCCCTCGATCGCCATGTGCCCCACCACCCTGGTGCTCGCCGGTGCGAACGCATCCGGGGCCGGGATGGTGCAGGACCACCACGTGAGGATCCGCGGGGGGGCGGGGATGTTCCTCTATGCGGATACCATGTTCAAGGGCTACCAGTTGATGAAGTTCAATTTCCCCTTCTACCCCTCGGAACTCACGCAGCCCTATACCACCTTCAGCATGGACATCCTCCATGACATGGACTCCCTGATGGTGGATTATCCCGACCGGCAGGCGTTCTCCTGGCTGCGGTTGCTCTACCGCCGGCAGCCCAACATGGTGGGGCAGACCGAGTTGCACGTGTACCTGCCCGATGATCCCGGTGAGCCCGACGCGCTGTTCGACTTCTACAACTTCCCGGGCACGCCCGTGATGTACGTGTTCAACGGCGACACCGTGCGCCGCGTGGTGCCCATCTCCGATGCCGGCCATTGGAAGGGCCTGCTCCCCGCCGATCCGATGGGCGACACCACGCACGCCTACGTGTACACCCAGGCGAACATCGATACGATCACCGCGATCGAACCGGTGACCGCCTCGGGCTATTTCACCGACTTCGCAACGGTGAACGGCGACAGCGCGTTGTTGATCGTGTCCGACGAGCTGTTGATGAACGGCGCGCTGCAATACGCCAGCTACCGCGAGACCAGCCAGGCGAACCCCATGCCCACGGTGGTGGCCGATGTGGACGAGCTATACGACCAGTATGGCGGGGGCGTCGAACGCCATCCATTGAGCATCAGGCGCTGGTGCGACCAGATGCAGGACCAGAGCACCGCGGATCCGCGGGGTCTGTTCCTGATCGGCAAGAGCGTGCAGGCGCCACGCGTGGGCACCGTGCCGGGCCATCGCATCCTGGCCGATTCGCTCGGGCGCAAGCTGCTGCACGTGCCCACCTTCGGCTACCCGCCCAGCGACGTGTGCTTCACCCTGGGCCTGCAGGGCGACGACCGCATGATGGAGATCCCCGTCGGGAGGCTGGCCGCGCGCGACGAACAGGATGTGCTGGCCTACCTGGACAAGGTGCAGGTGTACGAGGGCTACCCGTTGCCCGAGAAATGGATGAAGAACATCCTGCACTTCCGCGGGGGCTTCGACCCATCGGAGTGGGCGATGTTCGGCGCCGCGCTCAACTCCTTCAAGGTGCTGGCCGAGGATACCAGCTTCGCGGGGCGGGTGACCACCTTCGTGAAGAACGACGCGGGGATCCTGGACATGGCCTCGGCCGATTCGGTCCGCGCGTTCATCGAGGAAGGCGTGACGTTGATGACCTTCTTCGCCCACGCCAGCGGAAGCGGTTTCGACATCAACATCGACGACGTGAACAACTACGAGTGGAACGGTCACTACCCCGCGGTGATCGGCAACTCGTGCTATGCCGGCAACCTGCACCTCACGGGTGTCCCCACCCCCAGCGAGGATTTCGTGCTCACCCCCGAGAAGGGTGCCATCGCCTTCCTGGCCAATGTGGATATCGGCTTCGCCACACCGCTGCAGCAGTACACCAGGGAGTATTACCGGAGTTTCAGCCAGGTGAACTACGGCGGCAGCATCGGCTCCCACATGAAGCACGCGGTGTTCCAGCAGTTGAACACCAACTCGGACGTGATGAGCCTGAGCAACTGCCAGACTTTCACCCTGCACGGCGATCCCTCGCTGGTGATGAACTCCTGGGACAAGGCCGACTTCCTGATCGAGGACCAGGACCTCATCCTGATCCCCGGCAACGTGACCGCCGACATCGACAGCTTCCAGGTGGCGGCCCACGTGCGCAACATCGGCCGCGGCACCAACCAGCCGGTGGTGGTGAGCCTGACCCGCACCCTGTCGAACGGCACATCGCTTCCCCCGAAGCTCGCCGAGGCGCAACTGCACTATGAGGACACGGTGACCTTCACCGTGCCGGTGATGGCCACCGAGAACGGCCTCGGTCAGAACCATCTCGAGGTGCGGGTGGACCTGGACCCCGATGAGATCGTGGAGCACGTGGAGGTGAACAACAACATCGCGGGCAGGAACGTGCAGATCAGCTCGGGCGACATCCTGCCGGTGTGGCCCTACGAGTTCGCCATCATCCCCGATGCCGCGCCGGTGCTCAAGGCGAGCACGGTGGATCCGCTCGCCCCGCCGCATGCCTTCGTGTTCCAGATCGACACCACCGACAGCTTCGACAGCCCGGTGATGCAAGGCACCGTGATCAATGCCCCCGGCGGCGTGGTCAGCTGGTCCCCGCCCGGCATCTTCAGCCTGAACGCCACGCAGGACAGCACGGTGTTCTTCTGGCGGTGTTCGCGTGACAGCAGCGGCGGTGCGGGCTATCAATGGAACGAAAGCTCCTTCCAGTACATCGAGGACCGCGAAGGCTGGGGACAGGCGCACATCTTCCAGCGGAAGAACAACGCCTTCAATTCGTTGGTCTACGACAAGCCCGACCGCCGCACCGAGTTCTACCAGGGCCAGCACAACATCCGCGCTTACGTGAAAGGCAACAGCTCGGGCACCGACAACAACCTGAGCGAATGGTACATCGACCTGGACTGGCAGGATGGCAACAACGGGTGCGGCAGCCCGGCGGCCTTCATGGTGTGCGTGGTCGACCCGGTGACCTTCGATGCGTGGGGCACGCCTTACATCGGCGAGAATCCCACCCACGACTTCGGCCAGCAGAACGCGCCCTCCTGCAGACCGCGCGTGGAGAACTTCTTCGTCTTCCGGCAGAACGTGGCGGACCAGATGGATTCGATGGCCATCATGTTGCAGAACGAGATCCCGGACGGGCACTATGTCATCGTCTACACATGGAAGGATCTGTTCTTCGACGTGCTGGCCACCAGCGATCCGGACAATTCCGCCATCAATGCCATGCTCGCCCTGGGCGCTCCGAACCTGACGAGCGCACCGGACAGCGTGCCGTACATCTTCTTCGTGAGGAAGGGTTATCCAGCCACGGCACAGGACACCATCGGCGAGAACGTCAACTCGTACATCAACCTGAGCGTTTGGGTGGATTCACAGGGGAACGTGGGTCAGGAAGCCGCACCCTACGCCGGTCCGGCGCTCGACTGGTCCGGGCTTTACTGGAACGAGGTTCCGATGAACGCCAACGACAGCACGCGGATCCGCGTGACGGGAAGGAACAATGTGGGCGCGCAGATCCCACTGATGGACCTGGAGAGCCCGATGGATTCGCTGCCCACCCTGGGCGTCCTGATCGATCCGGCCGAGTATCCCTGGTTGAAGCTCAGCGGATGGTTTTTCGACTACAACGAGCTCGATCCGGTGCCCGCGCAGCTGGAGCGCTGGCAATTGCTCTATGCGCCGGCGCCGGAAGCCGCCCTTGATCCACCGTCCGGTTACCACGAGCTGCTCGACAGCCTTTATGAAGGCACCCCTGGCCGGCTGGCCATCGCCGTGCGCAACATCAGCCCGGCCGACATGGACAGCATGCTGGTGACCGCCTGGGTGACCGACCGGAACAACGTGACCAGGCGCATCCATTACCGATACAATGCGCCGCTTCCGGTGGGCGCCGTGCTGATGGACACCATCATCGTGGAGACCGAGGGTCTGGCCGGTCTGAACCTGATCCGCATCGAAGCCAATCCGATCGATACGCTCACCGGCCTGTACGACCAGCTCGAGCAATACCATTTCAACAACATCGCCGAGCTGCGCTTCGATGTGCTCGACGACGACGAGAACCCCGTGCTCGACGTGACCTTCGATGGCATCCACATCCTGGACAACGACGTGGTGAGCGCCCGGCCGGAGATCCAGATCACCCTGGACGACGACAACGAGGTGCTGCTGCTGGACGAGATCGCCGACACCTCGCGGTTCAGCGTCTACCTCACCGATCCCGACGGGCACATCGACCAGATCCGCTTCATCGAGAACGGCCTGGAGAACCTGCAATGGGTGCCCGCCGACGGGCCTGATAACATCTGCAAGATCTTTTTCCGTCCGGTGCTCGACCGGGATGGCGTGTACGTGCTGCGCGTGCAGGGCAAGGACCTGAGCAACAACGATTCGGGCGACGAGGACTACGAAGTGCGCTTCGAGGTGGTCAACCGGCCCACCATCACCAACGTGCTGAACTATCCCAACCCCTTCACCACCAGCACGCGCTTCGTGTTCACCCTCACGGGTACGGAGATCCCCACGGCGATGAAGATCCAGATCTACACCGTCAGCGGGCGCGTGATCCGAACGATCGACCTCATGGAGCTTGGACCGATCCACGTGGGCCGCAACATCACGACCTACGCCTGGGACGGCACCGACGACTTCGGCGACAAGCTGGCCCGCGGGGTCTACCTCTACAAGGTGTACGCCCAGCTGCATGGCCAGGACATCGAGCACCGGGAGACCGCGGCCGACGGCCACTTCACCAAGGGCTTCGGGAAGATGTACCTCCTGCGTTGAAGCCTGGGCGGGATCCGCAGGCCTGGAGGAGCCCGTGAAATGATCAACTCCGACCTTCGCGGCGCATGATCCGCGCCACGCGCCGCAACGTCCTGCTCCTTTCGCTTTCCAGCGGCATCCTCTGGACGCTGGCCTGGCCGGCGACCTACACCGGTTTCACCCTGCTGGCTTTCGTGGCCTTCGTTCCCATGCTTTGGGCCGAGCGGTTGCACGATGCACGCACGGCCGCGCGCCCGCGCGCGTTCGCGCCGTATGCCATGGCGGGCCTGCTGCTCTGGAACGCCGCCACCACCTGGTGGCTGGGTGCCGTGAGCGAGCCCTGGGGCACCCGGATCTTCACGGGAGCAGGCCCGACCATCGGCAACACGTTGCTCATGGCGCTTCCCTGGGTGTTGAAGCGTTCGGTGTGGCGTCGCCTTGGGGAAGGTGCTTCGCTCTGGGGTCTGTTGTTCTTCTGGCTGGCGTTCGAGCGGCTGCACATGGATTGGGACCTCACCTGGCCGTGGCTCACGCTGGGCAACGTGTTCGCCGAACATCCGGCCTGGGTGCAGTGGTATGAGATCACGGGCCAGTTGGGGGGATCGTTGTGGGTCCTCGCGGTGAACATCGCCGTGTTCCGTGTGCTGGTGGCCTGGCACAGCGGATCGGCCTTCGTGCAACGGCTCGCGGTCTTGGCGGCCCTGTTCGTCCTGCCCTTGGTCGCCTCGCTGGTGCGATACGCGCGGTATGAGCCGGCCGGAGAACCCATGGAGGTGGTGATCGTTCAGCCGAACGTCGATCCATATCTGGAGAAGTTCGGCGGCATCGATCCCCTCGAACAGCTCGATGGCATGCTCCAACTGGCCGGGAGTGCCATGACCCCGTCCACTGAACTGGTGATCCTGCCCGAAACGGCCTTGCAGGAGAACGCCACGGTGGAACGCGCACCGGACGGTCGGTTGCTCCTTCACGGGCTGTGGGAGAACGATCTTGCCGCCTCACGGAGCGTCCGGCGCATCCTGGACTTCCTTCATGAACATCCGCGGTGCGCGGTGCTCAGCGGCATGTCCAGCGCGTACCTCTATGGCCCTGGGGAGCAACTCCCGGTGGCCGCACGGCCGCTCGGCAATTCGGATCGATGGTTCGAGGCATACAACGCCGCCGTGCTGGTGGACGGGCAGGGCACCGTTCAGCCCTACCACAAATCCAAGCTCGTGGCCTTCGTGGAACTGATGCCCTTCGAGCGATGGCTTGGCCCGCTGCTCGATGGCGCGTCCGTGGACCTTGGCGGCACCACCGGCAGCCTGGGCGCGCAGGAGGAGCGCGAAGTGATGGCCTCGGCCGATGGCCGCGTGAAGGCCGCGCCCATCATCTGCTACGAATCGGTGTTCGGTGAGCACGTCGCGCGGCATGTGAGGAACGGCGCCACCCTGCTGGCCATCATGACCAACGATGGCTGGTGGGACGATGCACCGGGCTATCGGCAACACCTGCAGTACGGCCGCCTGCGAGCCGTCGAAACACGCCGCGCCATCGCCCGTGCCACCAATACGGGTATCAGCTGTTTCATGGATCAGCGTGGCGACATCCACCAGGCCGCACCCTGGTGGGAACCGGCGGTGATCCGTGGCATCGTGTTGCTGAACGACCGGCTCACCTTTTTCGTGCGCCACGGCGATCTCATCGGTCGGGCCGCGATCGTTGCGGGAGGCGCGCTATTGTTCTGGAGCTTCTTCGCGGGCTTCCGACGGGTACGGACGGCAAAGCATGGAGGACCGGGCAGAACGGTCGCGTCCGGGACCACGACCTCTTAAAATGGCGAAGGGGCCCGTTCAGGCCCCTCCGGAAGGATCGTTCTTCTTGTTCAATTCAACACGATGCGCCGGCTCATCACCGTTTCGCTGTTGCTGAGCCGCACCACGTACACGCCGGTCGCCAGCAGTTCCTTTTCCACCGGAAGGTGGGTGATGCCCATGTTGATCGCCTTGTTGGGCTGCATCACGATCACCTTGCCCTGGGCGTCCATCACCGTCAGGTCCATCACGGCCTCGAAGCTGCTGCTCACCACCACGTTCAGGTCCGAGCCATCGTCCCATGCGTTCACGATCTCGATCCCGCCGCCCGCTTCGCAGCCGGCCGCCACCATGTCGCTCGCGGTGCTGCCGCCATCAAGATCGGTCTGCACCAGGCGGTAGTAGGCCATGCCGGTGGGCGTGGGATCCACGAAGGCGTAGGTGATCGTCTCGATGCTGGTGCCCGCGCCATCCACCTCACCGATCGAATACCAATCCACCGCGTTGCCGCTCTTCTCGATGGTGAAGAAATCGTTGTCGTGCTCGGTGGCCGTGGTCCAGGTGATGAGCACCTGGTCGTTCTCGCATTGGGCCCGGAAGTCGGTGAGTTCGATAGGCAGGGGATTGTTCTTGTCGGACAGGGTCCATGACCGGAAGAACTGCGCACTGGTGATAACGGGTGTTTGAACACTGTTCAATGCTCCGCCATCGGTCCATGTGCTCAGGGGAGTGGGGAACAACACATCACCCCACTTGTTCAATGTGCTGTTGAACCGTTGGGGGTCCAATGGGGTGTTCCCGCCGATGAAGTTGCCACCGGTCACTTCCACGTCCGGGTAGAGGAAAAGCATAGAGGCATCCGGGTTCGTAGTGTAATTGTAACCCGCTGCCTTGGTATCAATGATCCAGAAGCGATCCACCACGTGGCCGGATTCATCCGGGGTGGGTACCGGGGTGGGAAGCATTCCAGTGACGTAGTTGTTCATGTGCGTCACATCACTGGGGCGATAGTCGAAATTCCTCCATTCGCTCCCTGGTGTGGCTGGCAGCCCGGGCGGTTGTGGGATGCCATCATAGCGGTACGTGGAAAAGACGACCGAAGCCGTGGCGCCACCGGCACCGGCGGTGGTCTTGTTGTAAGTCAATGGGATCTTCGTTCCAGCCGGGGTGGTGAACGGGACGATGTAGCCTGGCGCCACCGTGGTCCCGATCTGCCACCGAACGCGATCGGCTTCCCCTTCGGACAGGATGTTCCCCCCGTTGCCCATGGTGGTGATGGCGTTGGTGGCCGGGTTCTCCACCACGACCCAGGCGCCGTTATCGATCACCATCCAGATGTTGTTGTTCATCACCAGGCGCGCCTGGCCGAAGCTCAGGGCGGTGAAGGCGGTGAAGAAAAAGGACGCGAGTAGGGTTTTCTTCATGGCGGGATCAAATTTAACCCGGGTGTCAAGGAAAGCAACCCCCTGGGCCGCAACTTCCCCGGTCGCTGGTGTTCCTATCGGCAGGGCCACGATCGGTGATCTGGATGGATGATCTTGGAGCCTTGATCGAAGCTAAGACGCCCCCCGGCGTGGGCGGTTGCCGGGCGGGGATAATTTGGCCGTCCTGTTGATAAGTCCATGAGACTCAGGATCGATCTGGCATGCACCGGGGTGTTGGACTGGCGGGCATTGGGGGAGCATTCCAGCTTCCTTTTCCGCCGGATCGGGGGGGGAGGTCGGGCGGTGCTGGGTGTTGGGGAGCGTGAAGCCGCAACGTTCGCACTTCATGCTTCCAGGATCAAGCATCGGGGCACGGATACCGGGGCCGTGGAACCCAGGGGGCATTTCGCGTTGCTCAAGTCCTTCCTGGTGGGGCATAAGGACTGGGCGTTCGGTCATCTGGCCTATGACCTGAAGAACGAGGTGGAGGATCTGAACAGCCGCCACGAGGATCTCATGGGCTTTCCGCAGGCGCATTGGTGGGTGCCGCGCTTCGCGATCGAACTGGATGGACCGGAGGCGGTCCTGCACGTGCATGAAGAGGACAGGACCGAAGGAGAGGAATACACACGGCGGTTGCTGGACGGGTCGAGGCCGCCCGTCCGGCAACGGGCCATCGAATGGCGATCCGCCACACCACGCCGAACCTATCTGGAACGCGCGGCGGAGATCCTGCGCCACGTTCAACGCGGCGACATGTACGAGCTGAACTATTGCGTTGAGCGGAGGGCCGTGGTTCCCGGATGGGATCCTTACGCGGCCTTCGCTCACCTGATCGACCGGTTGGATCCCCCGCACGCGGCGTTCTACCGGATCGGCGATCGCTTCGCCCTTTGCGCCAGTCCCGAGCGATTCCTGCGCATCGAAGGCCGACGGGTGATCGCCCAGCCCATGAAAGGCACGCGCCCGAGGGGAGTGGACGAAGCGAGCGACCGGGCCCTGGCCGCCGAGCTGGCCTCCGATGCCAAGGAGCGCAGCGAGAACATCATGGCCGTGGACGTGATGCGCAACGACCTGTCACGCGTGGCTGCCCGAAGCAGCGTGCGCGTGGATGAGCTTTGCGCGGTGAAGCGCTTTCCGGCCGTACACCAGATGGTGAGCACCGTGGGCGCCGAGCTGGCTCCAGGCCTCCATGCGGTGGATGCGATCAGGGCGGCATGGCCCATGGCCAGCATGACCGGTGCGCCCAAGGTGAGCGCCATGCGCTTGATCGATGAGGTGGAGGATCAACGGCGGGGGTTGTTCAGCGGCTCGCTTGGCTATTTCAGCCCCGAAGGCGTCATGGACCTGAACGTGGTGATCCGCGCCGTGCTGTTCAATGCCTCGACAGGCCGGTTATCCCTATCCACGGGTGGCGCGCTCACGGCGGCATGCGACCCGGAGAAGGAATGGGAGGAATGCGAACTGAAAGCCCGATCGGTGATCGATGCGCTCGGAACTGTTGGATAAGGTCAGGCGCTTCATTCGCCGCGAACGGCTGTTCGCCCCCGGCGACCGGGTGCTGGTGGCCGTGAGCGGCGGGGTGGACAGCATGGTGCTGCTCGATGTGCTGCGCGCGCTGGGGCATCACCTGGTCGTGGGCCACGTGGATCACGGACTGCGTGGCGCTGAAAGCGACGCGGATAGGAAGTTCGTGGTCGATCGGTGCGGGGCGCTCGGTGTCACCTGCATCGTGAGGCGCATCGCCGTGTCCGATGCCCACCCCGATCGCTCCGTTCAGATGGTGGCGCGGGAGCTTCGGCTGAAGGCCCTGGAAGAGATGGCCGGAGCGACAGGTGCCCGATGCATCGCCCTGGCGCACCATGCCGATGACGCGGTCGAAACGCTGCTGATGGACCTGATGCGTGGCACGGGCCTGCGCGGATGGGCCTCCATCCCGGTGCGTTCGGGCAGGTTCGTCCGTCCCTTGCTTGGCGTGGATCGGGAAATGGTCCTCCGGCATGCGCGGGAGCACGAGATCCCTTTCCGCGAGGACAGCAGCAACCGCGATCCCAAATACCTGCGCAACCGCGTGCGGCACGAACTGCTCCCGCTGTTCGGAACATTGCGGCCCGGCTCCTCGCGCACCCTGGCGCGGTCAACCGCCGTCCTGCGCGAACTGGTGGCTCTCGCGGAGGAACGGCTGGCAGCGGTGGGGTTGGAGGAACTGCGGGACGGTGGATCGATCCCGCTGGAGAGGATCCGTTCGTTCCCTTTTCCGGGTCTCCTGCTCTCGCATGTGCTGAGGAAGCGGGCGCTGCACCCCGACGTGATCGAGCGCATGGTGGAGGCGCTGGACGATGACGCGGCCGATGCCGGATTCCCCGTGGAAGGAGGGGAGTTGCGGATCTCCGGAGGAGCCTTGCGTTCGATCGTGCATCGCACGGCCGCGGTCCACCGCCTGGTCATCAGTGAAGCAGGGGCGGCATCGATCCAGCGGCCCGTCCGCATCTCGTGGGAGGTGAAGGGCGGGCAGGTCCCGGGAACGGATCCCAAGGTGGCCTGGCTGGATGCGGAAGCCCTGCGCTTCCCGCTCGAGCTGCGACCGTGGGACAAGGGCGATCGCATGCGGCCCATCGGCCTCGGTGGCAGCAAGCTGGTGAGCGACATCCTCACCGACGCCAAGGTGCGGCGCCCGGAGCGCGACCATGTTCACGTGCTGATCTCCACCGGGGAGATCGCCTGGCTCATCGGTCATCGGATCGGAGAACGTTTCGCCGCCGGTCCGGGAAATGGACCGGTGGTGCGCGTGGAATGGATGGGCTGATCGCCCGCCCCTGGCCGGTCCACCCGTTCACCGGTCGCATCCTTAAATTTCATGGCCCAACCCCATCGTGCCATGATCACCGCCCATGCCGTCGAGATCACCAAGGAAGAACTGGCCGATATCCGCTTCCCACGCGACCCCGTGCAACTTTCCCCTGAACACCGGTCTTTGCGCGACCGGAAGATCGAACGTGCCATGAAGCTGGGCAACGGCGATCACGTGAAATGCCGCATCCTTTTCAAGGACGCCGAGGGGCTCAAATGGGTGAACACCACCGTGTGGGATTTCGATCGCGACAACATCGTGCTGAAGTACGGACTGACGATCCCCGTGTCGCGCGTGCTGGACATCGAGATCCCCTGAGGATCAAAAATTTCCACCACAGAGGCACAGAGAGCACAGAGAATACCCTGTTTCCTTGCTGCCCAACATGGCATGAGAGCGATCGATCTCCTGTCTGCTCTGTGCTCTCTGTGCCTCTGTGGTGAACCCTGCTGATCTCACTGAGGATCACGTTCACAGTGGTGTCCGGGGAAATTATTGACCAACGGCTGCGACCCCTTCAGGGTCGTGCATCCCACTGATGCCCTCAACTGAACGCTGCGACCCCTCCGGGATCGTTTGCCCAGCATCAGCGGCACATCCCGACCCCGGAGGGGTCGCAGCATTTTGTTAGGCAGGATCGCATGAGTTCGACCCTGAAGGGGTCGCAGCCGTTGTTGCGAACAAGGACGAAAAGAGAACCCCTTCAGTCGCTGCTCCATGGCACACCCTGGCCTGGCTCGCATTTCGATCAACAGCCGTTCATTTCCCCGGACACCAGTGATCACGTTCACACCTTTTCTCACACGCCCGCACCTGCTCAGGATCCCCAGCGTTCAGGCTTCCTATTCCCTGTCGCTCCGGCGGGCGCGGCTATTTTTGGGCCCCATTCCGGAGCCATGCTGAACACGATCGTCGTCGCCGCGCTCGCGCTTGCCGCTTCCATGCCCTCGGGCGCACCGGTGAAGTGGAGCTTCGCCGCCGAAGAACTGCCCAACGGCCAGGTGCGGGTGAACATGACAGCCACCATGGACAAGGGCTGGCACGTGTACGCCACGCAACTGCCCAGCGATCAGGGGCCGCTGCCCACCGTGATCGCGCTCGCACAGGACAAGCGGTTCGCCCTGGTGGATGGCGTGAAGGAGCCCGAACCCGAAAAGGAGCTTGACCCCAATTTCGGCATGATGCTGCACTACCACTCGAACACCGTGGTCTTCAGCCAGGTGATCGCCCGCCGCGGCATCGAAGCCTTCACCGTGAAGGGCGAGGTGGAGTACATGGCCTGCAACGACCTGAAATGCCTGCCGCCGGTGAAGGTGCCCTTCACCGTGGATGTCCCCGCCCTTTCCAAGTGATGCGCGCTTCCCGGTCGTTCCTGCTGGCCGCTGCGCTGTCGGTGGGGCGGATGCTGCCCGCGCAGATCCCCGGCGCGGTGGCCCCCGCCGATCCCGCGCGCTGGAGCATCAGCGTGCGGGAGGCCGACCCCGGCACCTGGGACGTGGTTTTCCGCGTGGACATCGAACCGGGGTGGTATGTGTACAGCCAGCAGAGCTTCGGGAACGATGGCCCGATGCCCACGCGCATCGCGTTCGATACGCTCACGCACGCCGTCCTGATCGGGGATGCCGCCGAGACCGGGGAGCACGTGGTGCAGGGCCGCGATCCGGTCTTCGACATGGAGGTGAAGAAGTTCAAGGGATGGGCTCTTTTCACCCAGCGCATCGGCACCGGCGATCCGCAGCGGGCGATCACCGGCAGGCTGGAGTACATGGCTTGCGACGATCAGCGATGCATCTTCCCCGAGCCCCAGTATTTCAGGATCGTTCCCGCCGACAATGCCGGCGAACTGGGGCCGCTTCCATTCACGGCCGATGATGCCGCATTGAACGAGGCTGCTCCCGCGGAACCGGTGACCTGGACGATGGCGGTCGAACAGAAGGGCGATGGGCGTTGGGCCCTGAAGTTCAACGCCACGGTGCAGGATGGCTGGTACGTCTACTCACAGGAGAGCTTCGGCGCCGACGGTCCGATCCCAACGAGCATCGCGCTGGACTCAGCGATGACCGGCACGCGCCTCGTGGGTGAGCCGATGGAGGAAGGTCCTGAAAAGGTGGAGGGCTTCGACGAGATCTTCGCCATGAACGTGCGCAAGTACAAGCACAGCGCGACGTTCACCCGCGAGGTGCAGGTGGAGGATCCCGCACGGGACATCACCGGCGCGGTGAGCTACATGACCTGCAACGACGAGGCCTGCATCTTCCCCGATCCGATCAGGTTCAAGGTGAACATCGCCGCCGGCGTGGCCAGGATCGGCGACGAACCCATCGCCCAACTGCCTCCCGGAACACCGAGCTGCAAGTACAAGCTGCCGAACGTGGACCTGGAGGATCCCGTGATCAGGGCCACCGACGAGGCGCTGAGCGTGGCCCGTGGCGGGAAGTCGCTGGGCACGATCTTCCTGCTGGGCTTCATCGGCGGGTTGCTCGCGCTGCTCACCCCGTGCGTGTTCCCCATGATCCCGCTCACGGTGAGCTTCTTCACCAAGGGCGGCGACGACAAGACGAAAGGCCTGCGCAACGCGATCACCTACGGCGGGTTCATCCTCGTGATCTACCTGCTCTTCAGCCTGCCCTTCCACCTGCTGGGCTCGGTGAACCCGGAGATCTTCAACGAGATCAGCACCAACCCCTGGCTGAACGTGTTCTTCTTCGCGATCTTCATCGTCTTCGCCATCTCCTTCTTCGGCTACTTCGAGATCACGCTTCCGGCAAGCTGGGTGAACAGCATGGACCAGAAGGCCACGAAGTTCGGAGGCCTGATCGGGATCTTTTTCATGGCGCTCACCCTCGCGCTGGTATCCTTTTCCTGCACCGGCCCGATCCTCGGATCGCTCCTGGCCGGCGCGTTGACGGCCGACGGCGGCGCGTGGCAGCTCACGATGGGCATGGGCGGCTTCGGCCTGGCGCTGGCGCTGCCCTTCGCGCTCTTTGCCATGTTCCCGCGATGGCTCAGTGCGCTGCCCCGCAGCGGATCATGGCTCAACAGCGTGAAGGTGGTGCTGGGCTTCGCCGAGGTGGCCCTCGCGTTCAAATTCCTGAGCAACGCCGATCTGGTGAAGCACTGGGGCATCCTCCCCTACGAGGTCTTCATGGCCATCTGGGTGCTTTGCGGTCTTGGCATCGTGATCTACCTGCTGGGCAAGATCAAGTTCCCGCACGACGGCCCGGTGAGGCACTTCAGCCCGTTGAGGCTGGCGTTCACCTCGCTCTTCGGCCTGGCCACCGTGTACATGCTGATGGGCTTCCGATACAACGACGAGGAGAAGACCTTCACCGTGTTGAAGCTGATGAGCGGCCTGGCGCCCCCGGTGGGCTACAGCTGGATCTTCCCCAAGGAATGTCCGGCCAACCTGGATTGCCATCACGACCTTGATCTCGCGCTCCAGCAGGCACGCAAGCTCAACAAGCCCGTGCTGGTGGATTTCACCGGATATGCCTGCGTGAACTGCAGGAAAATGGAGGAACATGTATGGCCCGAGAAGGGCGTGCATGAGGTGATCGACAGGCAATTCGTGCTGGTCTCGCTCTACGTGGACGACAAAGCCGAGCTGCCGGGCGAGGAACAGCACGACTACGTGACCTGCGCCGGCAAGCCCAAGCGCATCGAGACCCGGGGCAACAAATGGAGCACCGTGCAGACGGAGACCTTCGTGAACAACAGCCAGCCTTTCTATGTGCTGCTGAGCCCCGACGGCCGGCTGCTCACCGATCCGGTGGCCTATACGCCTGACGTGGACGCGTACGTCGCCTTCCTGCAGCGCGGGCTGGAAGGCATGCGGGTGTTGGATCAACAGGCGGGCAGGTAGCGCGTTCCTTCCAACGGTTTGCCCGGTCCGGCAGGAAAGCGAACTTCGACGCCTGGCCATGAGCATCGACCGCATCCGCAGTCACTTCACCGAAGCCGCCACGGTGCAGGCGCGGTTCGCCGTGGACGCGAGGAACATCGAGGCCATCCACCGGGTCGCCGAACTGATGGTGACCGCACTGCGCGGAGGCGGAAAGCTGATCAGCTGCGGGAATGGAGGCTCCATGTGCGATGCGATGCACTTCGCCGAGGAGCTGACCGGCAGGTTCCGTGACGACCGAGCCCCGATCGCGGCGGTGAGCATCAGCGATCCCTCGCACCTCACCTGCGTGGGCAACGATCATGGCTTCGAGCAGGTCTTCTCGCGCTATGTGCAGGCGCACGGCCGCAAGGGCGATGTGCTGCTGGCGATCAGCACGAGCGGGAACAGCCCCAACGTGCTTCGCGCGGCGGAAGCGGCCCGGCATCTGGGCGCAAGAGTGGCCGGCCTTACCGGTGGGAACGGTGGCGCCCTGGCCGCGCTTTGTGACGTGGAGGTGCGCGTGCCGCACGAGGGCTACGCCGACCGCGTACAGGAGGTCCACATCCAGGTGATCCACGCCTTGATCGACCACATCGAAACGGCCATCGCCGGCGGCAAACCCGCCCTCTGAGGGCGGATCTTCCACCACCAAGACACGGAGAGCACAGAGTGAAATACCGTACATCTGAAGTGGCATTGACGACCGCAGGGTGGGCGTGGCACAACGAACATCACGCATGAGCATCAATGTATTTCCCCGTGTCCTCCGTGTCCCTGTGGTGAAATACTGCATCATGCCTCGCTGATCCATGCTGGTCAAGGTGTACGGCAGCGCGGTCCACGGCGTCAACGCCATCCTCGTCACCGCCGAGGTGAACGTGTACCAGCGCGGCACCAAGTTCTTCATCGTGGGCCTGGCCGACAACGCGGTGAAGGAGAGCTACCACCGCATGGACGCGGCGCTGAAGAACAACGGGCTCTACTTCCCGCGCGGCAAGCGCGTGGTGGTGAACCTGGCGCCGGCCGACATCCACAAGGAGGGAAGCGCCTACGACCTGCCCATGGCCGTGGGCGTGATCGCCGCCACCGGCCAGGCACCGGCCGACCTGCTGGCCGACCACATGGTGATGGGCGAGCTGTCGCTCGATGGCGGTGTGCGACCGATCAAGGGTGCGCTGCCCATCGCCATCGAGGCGCGCAACCGCGGCTTCAAGGGCTTGGTCGTGCCCAGCGCCAACGCGCGTGAAGCGGCGATCGTTGCGGGGCTCCGGGTCTTCGGTGTCGATCACCTGCGGCAGGTGGTCGATCTGATGAAGGGCGATGGCGCGCTCAAGCCCACCGAGGTGGACATCGAGCGGGAGTTCGCCGAAAGCAACACGAGCCACGCGGTGGACATCGCCGACGTGAAAGGGCAGGAGAACATCAAGCGGGCGCTGGAGATCGCCGCGGCGGGCGGGCACAACGTGATCATGATCGGTCCGCCGGGTGCGGGGAAGACCATGCTGGCGAAACGGCTGCCCACCATCCTTCCTCCGCTCAACATCGACGAGGCGCTTGAAACCACCAAGATCCACAGCGTGGCGGGCAAGCTCCGCAAGGAGACCAGCCTGCTGAGCGTGCGGCCCTACCGGTCGCCGCACCACACCATCAGCGATGTGGCGCTGGTGGGCGGTGGGTCCTTCCCACAGCCGGGAGAGATCAGCCTGGCGCACAACGGCGTGCTTTTCCTCGATGAGCTGCCGGAGTTCAAGCGCACCGTGCTCGAGGTGCTGCGCCAGCCGCTGGAGGATCGCGTGGTCACCATCAGCCGTGCGCGGCTGAGCGTGGAATATCCAGCCAGCTTCATGCTGGTGGCCTCGATGAACCCATGCCCCTGCGGCTACTACAACCACCCGGAGAAGGAATGCGTGTGCGCGCCCGGAGTGGTGCAGAAGTACCTCAACAAGATCAGCGGCCCGTTGCTCGACCGGATCGACATCCACATCGAGGTCACCCCGGTGCCGTTCAGTGAACTGAGCGCCGAACGCGATGGAGAAAGGAGCGCCGCCGTGCGGGAACGGGTGATCCGGGCGCGCAAGGTGCAGGAGGCGCGTTATGCGAAGAGCAAGATCCATTGCAACGCGCAGATGAGCACCCAGCAGCTCAAGGAGATCTGCCGCATCGACGCGGCGGGCCAGGCCTTGTTGCAAAAGGCCATGGAACGCCTGGGTTTGAGCGCCCGCGCCTACGACCGCATCCTGAAGGTGAGCCGCACCATCGCCGACCTGGCCGGCAGCGCCGGGATCGGCAACGAGCACCTGGCCGAGGCCATCCAATACCGGAGCCTGGACCGGGAGGGCTGGGCTGGTTGAGCTCCGTAACCCGTTGAACCCCGGGACCGTATCCACGGGCCACTCCGAGCAATGACCGGGAGTGCCCCAATGACCAGCTTGATCACCCTCCTTTTCCCCCTGCTGTTCGGCGCGCTGGCTGCCAACGGCCAGCCCAGCAACGAACGCGTCTATCTGGACCAGGGCCTTGGTCCATGCACCAGGAAACATGCGACCTTTTTCCTGGAGCCCAACGGCATGGATGGCGCCAGCTACATCGGCCGTATCTACACCATGGATGGCGTGCTGAAAGCCGACGGCCGCTTTGCCGATGCTCAGATGCGCATCCAGCACGGATCGTTCACCTTCTACTTCCCCGACGGTGCGGTGGAAAGCAAAGGGACCTACGACATGGGCCGCAAGACCGGCATCTGGCAACGATATGATGAGTGGGGGCGCGAACTGGCCGAGAAGGTCTACGATCCCGAACCCCTCAAGGACATCCTGTACACGCGCGCCGAGACCATGCCCCAGTACCCCGGCGGCCAGAAGGAACTGATCTCCTACCTCCGATCAAAAGCCATAGGCGCCGATGGGATCAACACCCACGGCACCGTGACCGTTGGGTTCGTGGTGGAGCGCGATGGCAAGATCACCGATCCGAGCGTGATCGAGGGGTTTTCCAAGGATGCGGATGAGCGTCTGGTGGATGCCCTGAAGGCCTCGCCGCCCTGGACCCCCGGCCAGGAAAGGGGGCTGCCGGTGCGTGTGCAGATGAAACAGACGGTGCCTTACTGACGAACCACGTTCCATACACCATAAGTCCGGAGGCCCTGATGCATCGGGGCCTCCGGCATTTTCAGGCGTCCTTGCCGTGGCACTGCTTGTATTTCTTCCCGCTTCCACAGGGACAGGGATCGTTGCGGCCCACCTTCTTTTCGGTGCGCACCACCTGTTCCACGCGGCGCGGCGGACCTTGCGGGGGTACGGGGCCGCGCAGTGGCGCGCCACCCGAGGGACGCGGGGCTGCCGCGGTGGAGCGTGTTCCGGCGTATTGCGGCACCTCGGTGCGGCTGGTCTGCAGGCGCTGTTGAGGGGCGCGCGGGGCCTGGGCCTGTTGCACGTTCGGCTGCTGGGTGGGCAGGCCGGCGCGGGCCAGGAAGGTGATCACCTGCTCATTGATCCGGTCGATCATGGCCTTGAACAGGTTGAAGCTCTCCAGCTTGTAGATCAGCAGGGGATCCTTCTGCTCGATGGCCGCGTTCTGGACGCTGCGGCGCAGTTCGTCCATTTCACGCAAGTGCTCCTTCCATTCGTTGTCGATGATCGCCAGGGTGATGTACTTCTCGACGCTGTTCACCAGTTCGCGGCACTCGCTCTTGTAGCTCTTCTCCAGGTTGGCCACCACCTGCATGGTCTTCATGCCGTCGGTGATGGGCACCACGATGTTCTCGTATTGCGCGCCCTGGTTGAGGTACACGTCGCTGATCACCGGCAGGGCCTGGCGCGCGGTCTGGGCCATGCGCCGGTCATACGCCGCCAACGCGGCGTCGAACACCCGGTCGGCGATCTCGTTCGCCTTCATCGCCTTGAACTCCTCCTCGGCCACGGGCGATTCGATGAAGAGCTTGCGGTACAGGTCGAGCTGGAAACCGGCGAAGTCGCTTTCGTCATGGTAGCCGCCCACGATCGCGGTGCTCACGTCGTTGAACATGCTCAGGATGTCCAGCTTCAGGCGCTCGCCGAAGAGGGCGTGGTGGCGGCGGGTGTAGATCACGGTCCGCTGGCTGTTCATCACGTCGTCGTACTCCAGGAGCCGCTTGCGGATGCCGAAGTTGTTCTCCTCCACCTTCTTCTGCGCGCGCTCGATGCTGCGCGTCACCATGCTGTGCTGGATCACCTCGCCCTCCTTGAGGCCCAGGGTATCCATCAGCTTCGCGATGCGGTCGCTGCCGAACATGCGCATGAGGTCGTCCTCCAGGCTGATGTAGAACTGCGAGGAACCCGGATCGCCCTGGCGGCCCGAACGGCCGCGTAACTGGCGGTCCACCCGGCGGCTCTCGTGCTTTTCGGTGCCCACGATGGCCAGCCCCCCGGCGTCCTTCACGCCGGGCCCCAGTTTGATGTCGGTTCCCCGGCCGGCCATGTTGGTCGCGATGGTGACGGTGCCGGCCTGGCCGGCGTGCAGCACGATCTCCGCCTCGCGCTGGTGCTGTTTCGCGTTGAGCACGTTGTGGTCGATGTTCTTGCCGGCGAGCATGCGGCTCATCAGCTCGCTCACCTCCACGCTCGTGGTGCCCACGAGCACGGGGCGGCCGGCTTCCTTGAGCTTCACGATCTCGTCGATCACCGCGCCGTACTTCTCACGCTTGGTCTTGAACACCATGTCCTCGTGATCGTTCCTGATCACCGGCCGGTTGGTGGGAATGACCATCACGTCCAGCTTGTAGATGTCCCAGAGCTCCTGTGCCTCGGTCTCCGCCGTGCCGGTCATGCCCGCCAGCTTGTGGTACATGCGGAAGTAGTTCTGCAGGGTGATGGTGGCGTAGGTCTGCGTGGCGGCCTCCACCTTCACCTTTTCCTTGCTTTCGATGGCCTGGTGCAGGCCGTCGCTGTAACGACGCCCTTCGAGGATCCGCCCGGTCTGCTCGTCCACGATCTTGACCTTGCCGTCCATCACCACGTATTCCACGTCCTTGTCGTAGAGCGCGTAGGCGCGGATCAGTTGGTTCACGGTATGCACGCGCTCGCTCTTGATGCCGAAATCGCGCAGCAGTTCATCCTTCTGTCGGGCCTTTTCCTCCAGCGATCCACCGCTCTTTTCGATCTCGGCGATCGCCGCGCCCACGTCGGGCAGGATGAAGAATCGCGGGTCGTTCACGTCGCCGCTGATCAGGTCCACGCCTTTTTCGGTCAGTTCGATGCCGTGGTGCTTCTCGTCGATCACGAAGAAGAGTTCCTGGTCCACCTTGGGCATCTCCTTGCCCTGGTCCTGCAGGTAATGGTTCTCGGTCTTTTGCAGCAGCGCCTTCACGCCGGGTTCGCTGAGGAATTTGATCAGGGCGGTGTTCTTGGGAAGACCGCGATGGGCGCGCAACAGGGCCATGCCGCCGCGCTCCACTTCCTCCTTTGACGCGGTGCCCGCGTCCAGGCCTTTCAAAGCGTCCTTCGCCTCGGCCAGCAGCTTGGTGACCAGTTGACGCTGCGCGCCATAAAGCCGCTCCACGCGCGGCTTGTACTCGTCGAACTGGTGGACCTCGCCCTTGGGCGTGGGGCCGCTGATGATCAGCGGGGTGCGCGCGTCGTCCACCAGCACGCTGTCCACCTCATCCACGATGGCGAAGTGGTGCTTGCGCTGCACCAGCGCGTTGGGCGCATGGGCCATGTTGTCGCGCAGGTAATCGAAGCCGAACTCGTTGTTGGTGCCGAAGGTGATGTCGGCCAGGTAGGCGTTGCGCCGTTCGGTGCTGTTGGGCTGGTGCTTGTCGATGCAGTCCACGCGCAGACCGTGGAACTCGTAGATCGGCCCCATCCACTCACTGTCGCGCTTGCTCAGGTAGTCGTTCACCGTCACCACATGCACGCCCCGGCCGGCCAGGGCGTTGAGGTATACGGGGAGGGTGGCCACGAGCGTCTTGCCCTCACCGGTGCCCATCTCGGCGATCTTGCCCTGGTGCAGCGCGATGCCGCCGATCAGCTGCACGTCGTAATGCACCATGTCCCAGGTCACGGGGTTGCCGGCGGCGATCCAGCTGTTCTTCCACACCGCGTCATCCCCGTCGATCACGATGCTTTCACGTTTCGCCGCCAGTTCACGGTCCAGGTCGGTGGCGCGCACGCGCACTTCGCTGTTTTCCTTGAAGCGCCGGGCCGTTTCCTTCACCACGGCGAACGCCTCGGGAAGCACCTCCAGCAATTCCTTCTCGATCTCCTTCACCATCTCCGCCTCCAGCGCGTCGATCTTCTGGTATCGCTCTTCACGCGCGTGGATGTCCATTTTCGGATCGGCATCGATCTCCGACCGCAGGGTCTCCACCTGCGCCTGTTCGTCCTTGATCCGCTCGCGGATGCGGGCCTTGAGGTCCAGGGTGCGCTGGCGCAATTCGTTGTTGGAGATGCCTTCCAGCTTGAGGAACGCATCTTTCACGTGTTCCACCAGGGGCTGGACTTCTTTCAGGTCTCGCTGGCCCTTGTCGCCGAAGACCTTCTTGATGATGTTGCCGAGCATGCGGAGGCTGGATGTGGGACGGGTCGGGCGATCAGCCGCTCGGGGCGCCCCGTATCATTTTAAGGGCGCCAAAGGTAGCCGGGTGCGGGGAGCGTGGACCCGGCCGCTGGAGAACCGCTGGCGGCCCGTCAGCCGGCGACGGATGGCACGGAACGTCGCGCCGTTCAGTATTCGTCCTCGTTGAAGAAGAAATCCTCCTTGGAAGGATAGTCCGGCCAGATGTCCTCGATCGATTCGAAGACCTCCTCGTCGTCTTCGATGGCCTGCAGGTTCTCCACCACTTCGAGCGGAGCACCGGTGCGCATGGCGAAATCGATCAGCTCATCCTTGGTCGCGGGCCACGGTGCATCCTCCAGATACGAGGCCAGTTCGAGCGTCCAATACATCTGCGCCGGGTGGGGGGTCCGTGAATAAGGGCGCAAATATAGACGGGGACCGATCCGTGCAACATCGATCTTTCAACGGGTGTTGATCGCGCGCGCACTTACGGGCACAAGGCTTTGCGGAGCATCACGCGTTGCGCGGCCACCGCGCCTCCGGGACCTTCATCACGTGATGCAGATGGCGCGCGATCATGAAGAGCAGGTCGCTCAACCGGTTGAGGTAACGCACGTGGAGCGGATCCACGACCTGTTGGCCGGCGAGGGTCACCACCCGTCGTTCCGCGCGCCGGCACACGGTACGGCAGATGTGTGCCTGGGAGATGGCCGCATGGCCGCCGGGAAGGATGAAGTGGCGCATGGGTGGCAACGCCGTGTCCATGCCATCCATGGCCTGCTCCAGGGCATCCACATCGGATCCCTGCACGGGAGGGATCTTGAAGCGCGAGGGGTCCGCTTCGCCCGCGGCGAGCAACGAACCGATGCTGAACAGCCTGTCCTGCACCGTGGCGATGAGATCGGCGTGCCCCGGTGCCAGGTCGCGGAGCATGCCCAGATGCGCGTTCAATTCATCGATGCTGCCATAGGCTTCGATCCGCGGATCGTCCTTCGGCACGCGAACGCCGCCCAGCAGGCCGGTCTGCCCTTTGTCGCCGGTGCGGGTGTAGATCTTCATGCGGGGCAAAGGTCATCGAGGGAGCGCATTGGACAAGCGGTGGCTTCGCGGCCCGGTCAATGGCGGAGCCGGAAGTGCTGCCGTGCCTGTTCGGTCCTAAGGAAAACCAGGCCCATGTGGAAGAGGTCGATGGTGATCGTGACACGGGGATGGCCTTTGATGGCGTCCCAGGCCTCTTCCATGCCCCGGCTCCAATGGATGTCGTCGAGGATGAGAACGGTGCCGTTGTGCGCGCGGGTGAGGCACTGTTCGAAGTAATCCAGCGTGGGTTCCTTCAGATGATGGCCGTCGATGAAGACCATGTCCAGGCTCGGCGTGCGCTGAAGCACCTCGGGCAGCCGTGACCGGAAACTGCCCAGCAACGGCTCGATGTTGGCACGGCCTGCACGTTCGAAATGGTGCCGTGCGATGCGGTGGGTCTGGGGACACCCTTCGATGGTGATCACCCGCCCGTTCTCGGCACCAAGCGCCAGGTACAGGGTGGAGATGCCGAACGAGGTGCCCAGTTCAAGCACCGTGGCCGGATCGAAATGGCGCGCCAGGCGGAAAAGCATCTGACCCTGCCTGGGTCCTTTGAGCGAGGTGCGGGCCATGTCGCTCACGCGGCGTACCGGAAGGTCCAGCACGCGGGAACCGGCCCCCAGGTCGTTCACGCGAATGGTCTGGTCACTGTCCAGCAGATCCTCACGCAGGCGCTCGATGGGGGCGAACTCCTCATGCGGTCCGCTGGCGCGCAGCACACCTTCGATCAGGTCGAAGACGAACGGAGAATGCACCGCGTGCCGTGAGCGGGCACTGACCAGATGGCTCATCCAGCTTCCGATGCGCGACAGGGTCTCGGCCATGATCCCTCCGTTGGGCGCGGCGAAAATACCGGTGGCATGGGGCATGGAACATCCCTTTCTTGCGGCCTTTCGACCGGGGATCGTTCGTTATGGACCCGTCGGCCTCAGCCGATCACCTTCGCCTTGGGGTAGCGCTCCTTCCAGAAGGCGAACATCTTCATGCTCGCCAGGGTGATGATGGTGCGATGGTCCAGCTGGACGCGGATCGCCTTGAGGCCTTCCTTGACCGGCTGGGTAAGGATCAGTTGTTTCTTCCTTCTGCTCATGGTCTTGCAACTTCAACGGGCATTTGACTTATCAAGTTCCGCGGGGATCCGATCGGCGGTCCATCCGGCGAACGTCAGTTAGACGCGCATAGTTTGCCCCGGGGCCATCCCGGCCGTTGAACTTCACAACCTTTAACAGCGTGGCAGCGGGCGGCAGGGTGGTTCAACCTCCGGCTATCTTTGGCGCCCTTTCCCCGGAAGCATAGCTCAGCTGGTTCAGAGCATCTGCCTTACAAGCAGAGGGTCACTGGTTCGAATCCAGTTGCTTCCACTTCGTCCGTCGGGACCTGGGGCGAAGGCGGGCATGGTGTTCTTTCTACTTTCGCGCGCCGTCATCCGGGACGCTAGCTCAGCTGGTTCAGAGCGCATGCTTCACACGCATGAGGTCACTGGTTCGACTCCAGTGCGTCCCACCAAGCCCCGCAAGGGGCTTTTGCGCGCTATAGCACCTCGGCCACCACGAACACGCTGCCGGTGACCAGGACCAGGTCGCGCGGGCCTGCGCCGGCGATCGCCGCCTCGAAGGCCTCCTTCACGCCGGGGAACGCATATCCCTTCAGCCCGGCCGTCGTGGCACGCTGCAGGAGCTCGCTCGTCTCAAGACCCCGGGGGATATCGGCTTTGCAGAAGTAGTACGCCGCTCCAGGGGGCAGTCGCGCGAGCATCCGACCGATCTCCTTGTCGTTCACGGTGCCCAGAACGATGTGCAGGCGTTCATGCGGCGTTCGTGCGAGTTGCGATCCCACGGTCCGGAGCCCGTCCTCGTTGTGGGCCACATCGACCACCACCAGTGGGTCGGTCCCAAGGACTTCCCAGCGCCCGCGCAGGCCGGTGTTGGCCACCACATGAGCCAGGCCACGGGCGATGTGCTGATCGGTGATCCCCCAGGCGGGGCCCAGGTGGCGGAGCGCCGCGGTCGCCGTGCGTGCATTACGCTTTTGATGCTCCCCGTGCAGGTCGAGGGGGAAGGGGAATTCGGCGGCGTGGTCCACCTGCACGAGCGGAGCATTCTCCGATGTGGCCCTGGAACGAAATACCTCCGCCACCGCGCCATCGGCCTCCCCGACCACCACCGGCACGCCGGGTTTGATGATCCCCGCCTTCTCCACCGCGATCTTTTCCAGCGTATCGCCCAGCAGATCGGCATGGTCCCAGCCGATGTTGGTGATCACGCTCACTTCCGGGGTGATCACGTTGGTGCTGTCCAGCCGTCCGCCAAGGCCGGTCTCGATCACGGCGATGTCCACCTTCTCCGATCGGAACCAGTGAAATGCCAGCGCAACGGTCCATTCAAAAAAGGAAGGGGCGATCGCTTCAAAGCGCCGGCGGTGTTCCCGCACGAAGCGGGTGACCACCGCCTCCTCGATCATCGACCCGTTGATCTTGATCCGTTCACGGAAGTCCTTCAGGTGCGGCGAGGTGTACAGGCCGGTCCTGGAACCGGCTTCCTGCAAGACGCTGGCGATCATGTGGCTGGTGCTGCCCTTGCCGTTGGTGCCGGCCACATGCACGCAACGCAGGCCCCGTTCAGGGTGGCCGAGCGCATCCATCAGGGCCAGCGTGTTCCTCAGGTCGGCCTTGTAGGCGGCTTTGCCGATGCGATGGAACATGGGCAACCGCGCGTAGAGGTACGCGAGCGCCTCTGGATAGGTCACGGCTATTCCAGGATGAAGATGAAGGTCATCTCGCCCTTCTGCTCGGCGGCGGCCCCGGGCTTCGAGTAGAAGGAGCTCGCCATGGCCGCACGCTTGGCGATGTCAACGAGCCCTTGATCGGTGGTGGTGCTCTTGCCCGAGTTCCAGACGGCACGGACCACCTTGCCTTCGGGATCCACGAAAATGTCGAGCACCACCTTGCCGGCTTTGTCCGGCTTGTCGTCGATCACCGGTCGCTTCCTGATGGTGCGGCCGGCGAGGTTCACGTCCCAGCCGGGGCCATGGAAGGTGCCCGTGCCCGTGCCGGTGCCTGCGCCATCGCCCCCGGGCTGGCCATCGGGCCGCCCCACATTGCCGGGTTGATCGGAATTCCCCTGGCCCTCACCACCACCCTTCTGGTCCCACGCCCCCAGGGCCCGTTGCAATTCCTTGCTGATCGTCGGCTCGGTCACCTTCACGGGCTCGGGCTTTTTCGGCTTGTCGGGTCGGGGCGTTTTCGGATCGGGGGCGCTCACGGCCACTTCGTCGGTCTCTTCGGTCATCACGGCATCCTCCTGCACCGTGGGCGGGGCGGCCGCTTGTTCCGTGGGTGCCGGCTCCATGTTGTCCGGGTTATCGCCCATGCCCAGCTCGCTGAAGCCGATGTCCACGACCATGCCCATGCCACCGCCTTCGGCGAAGGGGGGAATGGGCGTGAGGATCTTCCAGAGAACGATGAACAGGATGAGCACCGCATGCAGCAGCAGGCTGATGCCCATGGCCAGCGTCCGGCGTTGGGTGGTGTTCTCCGCGGTCGCTGCGTAGGCCATTTCAGGCGTTGGACGGCTTGGTGGCCAGGATCATCTTCACCTTGATCTGGTTGCCGATCGTGAGCACGTCGACCAGATCCTGTACCGTGAGGGACTGCTCGAAGCGCAGCACCACCGTGGGCTGGTCCAGGCCCGCCACCGCCTCGGTGATGGCGGCGGGAAGGTCCTCGAAGATCACCGGCGTGGTATTGAGGAAGTACTGGTGGTCGCTGGTCACCGAGAGGGTCACCTGCTGCTTGTTCACCTGGGCGGTCTGCTTGCTGTTGGGCAGCAGGAGCTTGATCACGTTGGGGTTGGCCAGGGTGGAGACGATCAGGAAGAACAGCAACAGGAAGAACATGATGTCGTTGAGCGACTCGGTGCTCACCTCGGCGAGTTCGTTGCGTTTGCGGCGCAGCTGCATGGCTACTTGGCGGGTTCGTGCAACAGGTCGATGAAGTCCAGGCTGGCCGTCTCCATCTTGGCCACCGCGCGGTTCACCATGGTGTTCACCACGTAGTAGCAGATGAAGGCGGCGATGCCCACGATCAGTCCCGCGGCGGAGGTGACCATCTTCTGGTACAGGCCGCCGGAGATCACCCCGATGCTGATGTTGTCGGTGAGGGAGATGTCGTAAAAGATCTTGATCACCCCGATGATCGTACCGATGAAGCCGAACATGGGCGCAAGCTTGGCCACCAGGGTGAGGAAGCCCATGCCTTTTTCCAGCTTGAACACCTCCTGCTTGCCCACGCTCTCCATGGCCAGTTCGATCTCCTTCACCGGCTTGTCCAGCCGCTGCAGTCCCTTCTCGATGATCCGGCTGATCGCGGTGTTCGACGAGGAGCAGAGCGCGCGCGCCGAATCGGTCTTGCCCGAGTGCATGTAGTCGCGCAGCTTGTTCATGAAGTCACGGTCCTCGTGCATGGCGCGGCGCAGGGCCAGCAGGCGGTCGATCAGGATGTACACGGTGATCAGGCTCATGAGGAAGAGCGGCCCCATGATGCCCCAGCCGCCATAGCTGATCAATTTCCAGATGGTGATCGTGTCCTGGGAGGCCGTCGGTCCGGCACTGCTCACCTGTTCGAGCACCTGGCGGATCGAATCGGTGGTCTGCTGGAACTGGGCGATGAGGTCAATGTGCATGGGATGGTCGCGTTGCTATGTGGAACGGACCGCCTCGCGGGAAAATTTTCCCGTTGGCCGAGCACGTTCCTTGGTGTGGATCAAAAGTACCGGCGGCCGATGCCGTGCTCTTCCCCGGGGAACGGGGTTTTCCATGCCCCGCCTGTTAATTCGGCCGGTGAAGGACGCCGCCGATCGCATCGCGGCTCGCGCCCGTGACGGACCGCAGGCAGTTCGGAAGGCCGAGCCAGCGCAACAACCCCAGGAAGGCAAAGACCATGGACTCCTTGTGGTCGATCGTGCGCTCATCCGGAAGGTGGATCCCACCGGGCAGCAGTTCTCGAAGCCGCTCCACCAGGCAGGTGTTGTGCGCCCCACCGCCGGTGACCAGCGTGGCCTGGGCTCCGCTTCGGACGAGCTCCCCGGCGACCTGTCCGGCGATGTGTTCCACCACCGTGCGCATGCGGTCCGCCAGACCGATGGATCGATCGGCGATCAGGGGAAGCATCTGCTCCTCGAAGTGCTCACGCCCGAAGGAGCGGGGAGGGGGGGACGCGATCATGGCCATGCGGTCCGATCGGCGGAGCAGGTCCGCGTTCACCGATCCGGAACGGGCGATCATTCCACCCGGGTCGAACGGCCGGCCTGCTTCTTCCGCCAGCATGTTCAAGGCCTGGTTGCAGATGCATACGTCGTAGCCGACGACCGATCCGCGATGAACGGAGAGGTTGGCGATGCCCCCCAGGTTCAGAAAGGCATCGTAGCCGGGAAACAGATCACGTTCCCCAAGCGGGACCAACGGCGCGCCCTGCCCGCCCAGCGCCACGTCCATGCCGCGGAAGTCGCAGGCCACCGGCACCCCGGTGATCGCGGCGATCACCGCCCCTGATCCGACCTGCGTGGTGAGGTGCTCTTCCGGTTTGTGGAAGATCGTATGACCATGTGAAGCGAACACATCCGCCTTGATCCCGCGGTCCTGCATGAACCGGAGCCCGGCCTCGCCGATGAAGCGGCCCAGGTCCCTGTCAAGCCGGGTCAGTTCCAACGCCGATCCATGCATTGCGCGTTGAAGGCGCTCGCGCAGGTCGGGGGTGAAGGGTACGGCGCGGGTCGCCTGTACGGCGAAGGTCCATCGGCCTGCATTGCTGCGAAAGCCGCAGGCGGCCAGATCCAGCCCGTCCAGCGAGCTGCCCGACATCGCACCGACCACCGTCCAGGAGCCCTCCACGTGGGGCGAAGGTATCCGGTGCCGATGCGCCGGGGCGCATACTTTTGGCGGCCCCACCAACACCCCGCCGCCATGCAGGGAACGCTGACCCAACAAGGCTTCAACTTCGAGCTCAGTGAGGAACAGATCGCCGTGCGCGATGCCGCGCGCGATTTCGCGCAGAACGTGCTGAAACCCGGCGTGATCGAACGCGACCGCGAGCAGAAATTCCCCAAGGAGGAGATCCGGCAGCTCGGCGAGCTCGGCTTCCTGGGAATGATGGTGAGCCCCGAATACGGCGGCGGTGGCATGGACACCATCAGCTACGTGCTCGCGATGGAGGAGATCAGCAAGGTCGACGCAAGCACCAGCGTGGTGATGAGCGTGAACAATTCGCTGGTGTGCTGGGGGCTGGAAGCCTTCGGCACCGAGGCCCAGAAGCGCAAGTACCTCGTGCCCCTGGCCAAGGGTGAAGTGATCGGCGCCTTCTGCCTCAGTGAGCCCGAAGCCGGCAGCGATGCCACCAGCCAGCGCACCACGGCCATCGACATGGGCGATCATTACCTGGTGAACGGCACCAAGAACTGGATCACCAACGGCGGCACGGCCAGCACCTACCTGGTCATGGCCCAGACCGATGCCGCCAAGGGGCACAAGGGCATCAACACGCTCATCGTCGAGCGCGGCATGCCGGGCTTCACCGTGGGCGCGAAGGAGGACAAGCTGGGCATCCGTGGGAGCGACACGCACACCCTCATGTTCCAGGACGTGAAGGTGCCCAAGGAGAACCGCATCGGGGAAGACGGCTTCGGATTCAAGTTCGCGATGAAAACGCTGGCCGGCGGGCGCATCGGCATCGCCTCACAGGCCCTGGGCATCGCCAGCGGTGCGTATGAGCTCGCCCTTGCGTACAGCAAGGAGCGCAAGGCCTTTGGCAAGCCCATCCACCAGCACCAGGCCGTCGCCTTCAAGCTGGCCGACATGGCCACGGAGATCGAGGCGGCGCGCCTGCTCTGCCTGAAAGCCGCCTGGCTCAAGGACCAGCACCTGGATTATGCCCAGGCCAGTTCCATGGCCAAGCTCTTCGCCTCCGAGGTGGCCATGAGGCATACGGTGGAAGCCGTGCAGATCCACGGAGGGTACGGCTACGTGAAGGAGTACCACGTGGAGCGCCTGATGCGCGACGCCAAGATCACGCAGATCTACGAGGGCACCAGCGAGGTGCAGCGGATCGTGATCAGCCGCGGCGTGCTGGGTGCCTAAAGCGCGGGCAGCAATTTCTCCAGCTGCGTGCCCCGCGAGCCTTTCAACAGGACCAATTTTCCACGGACCGGTCGCTCCCGCAACGCGGCGAACGCGGCATCACTGTCCGCGTGATGGGCAAGGCCGCCGGTGAGCCCGGCGAATTCCGGGCCCACGAACACGGCCTCCACCTTCAGGCGCCCGGCAAGGGCGATCAATGCGCGGTGCTCGGCGGCGCTATGGGCACCCAGTTCCTTCATGCCGCCTAGCACAACGAGCTTGGGGCGATCGGTGGCCATCGCGGCGAAATTCTCCAGCGCGGCACGCATGCTGGAGGGATTGGCGTTGTAGGCATCCAGCACCAGCTGGTTCCTGCCCGTGTCCACGAATTGCGAGCGGCTGTTGCCGGGATCATAGCCCGCGATGGCGTTCTCGATCATCCGGATGGGCACATGGAACGTGCTGCCGATGCAGGCCGCGGCGAGCGCGTTGGGCAGGTTGTAGGACCCGATCAGCCGCGTATGGACCGCGGCGGAGGCTGAGCCTTCCCACTGCCATTGCAGGCCGAGGAACATGCCCCGCGCTTCGAGCCGGCCGTGCAGATCGGATCCGGTGACCGTGCCGTAGGTGATCCGATCCGTGCCTTCACTTTTTTTCATCAGCAACCGATCATCGGCGTTCACGAAGAGCTTCCCGCCATGCTCGCGGATGTGCCCGTAGAGCTCGGTCTTGGCCTGGATCACGCCCTCGTAGCTGCCGAACCCTTCCAGGTGCGCATGCCCGATGTTGGTGATGAGACCATGCGTGGGCTCGGCGATGGTGCATAGCGCCGCGATCTCTCCCACGTGGTTGGCGCCCATTTCCACCACCGCGATCCGATGTTCAGGCTTCAGTTGAAGCAGGGTGAGCGGCACGCCGATGTGGTTGTTCAGGTTCCCGGGGGTGGCCAGCGCGGGGCGGTCCGCGCTGAGCACGGCATGCACCAGCTCCTTGGTGGTGGTCTTGCCGTTGGTCCCGGTGATCGCGATCACCGGGATGTCGAAGCTCCGGCGGTGGTGACGGGCCAGCTCCTGCAAGGCCCGGAGCACGTCGGTGACAAGGATGAAGCGATCGTCCGGCGCGCGGGCGGGATCATCGACCACGGCGTGGCGGCATCCGCTGGCCAGGGCCGCGCCGGCGAAGGCGTTGGCATCGAAGTTCGGGCCTTTCAGTGCGAAGAACATCCCGCCTGCGACGAGCTGGCGCGTGTCGATGCAGGCCCCCGCGCTCGCGAGGAACCGCTGGTGAAGATCACCGATGGTCACGGCCACAAAGCAACGATCCCCCGGGGAGCCGGGGGATCGTCGGGATCGATCGCTGCTTACGATCCGCTGTTCACTGCTTGAGCTTGCTGCGGCGCTTTTCGTCGCCCAGGCCCACGGGGCTGCCCACGCGGGTCATCGCGCAGCGGAAGCCGATGGTGGCCGTGCTCTGGCGCTCGTCCAGGAAGCGGCGGGTGCCGGGGTTGGCCCAATAGATCCGGTCGGCCCAGCTGGCGCCCTTGAACACGCGCGCACGGTCGTTCAACAGGGTCGTGGCGAACGCACCCGTGGCCTCGTACATCGGGTCGCCCTCCACCTCCACGTCGTAGTAAATGCTGCTCTCCTTGTCCCCGTCAAGGTAGTTGATGTTGTCGGAGATGTCGTAGTTGCGCCGGTCGATGTTCTCCTCCAGCGTCACGTTGCGGTAGCGGATGTCGCCGGGTTGGTCCGTCTGGTAATCGCTGATGCCCGAGAGCAGCTCGGGGCAGATCGCCAGGTCCTGGCCCTTGATCATGTCCACCATGTCCTGCACGCGCTGGTAGGCGGCGTCGGTCTTGCGGGTGTTCTTGAACTCGATGGATTGATCGATCGCCGTGAGCAGGTCGTCGATCAGCTTGCCTTCCTCTTCGGTGGCGCGTCCCTGCATGCGCGTCTGGAACTCGGAAAGGAAGTACTTGATACCCTCTACGTCGTACACCACCTGGTCGTACTTGTCCTGGATGGCGCCATCGCTGTTGAGCACCTTGGTCTTGAACACGTTGCCGCGGTAGGGGCGGAAGTCATCCTTGTCCTCGGGGCTCAAGGGGCGATAGACGTCCATCACCCACTCGCTCACGTTGCCGGCCATGTTGTACAGGCCATAGTCGTTGGGCCAGTAGCTGAACACCGGGGTGGTGATGTCGCCGTTGTCGTTCAGGCTGCCGGCAACGCCCATGTAGTCGCCCTTGCCGCGCATGAAGTTGCCGCGGAAATCGCCGAAGAAGGCTCCGCCCTTCTTGCGGCTGTCGTAGCGCACGTAGTGGCCGTTCCACGGATAGACGCGCCGCTCGATGATGCGTTCGTCCACGCTGTTGCCGATGAGGCCGTAGGCGGCGTATTCCCATTCGGCTTCCGTTGGCAGGCGATAGCGCGGCAGCAGGATGCCATCCTCCATGCGGATGTTGCGCGTGTCGCGGTTCGGGTTGAAGTCCTGCACGCCGTCCACCTTCTTGCCGCTCTCGTACTGGTTGGCCAGGTAGGCGTCGGTGGTGAAGTGGTCCTCGTTGATCTGGTTGGGATAGTGTTCGAAGAGGCCCTCGCGGATCAGGATCAGCTCGTTCACGCGGTCGCTGCGCCATGCGCAATAATCGTTGCACTGCAGCCAGTTCACGCCCACCACGGGGTAGTCACGGTAGGCCGGGTGGCGCAGGTAGTACTCCACGTAGGGCTCGTTGAAGGCCAGCTTGCCACGCCACACCAGGGTGTCGGGCAGGGCCTTCTTGTAGATCTCCGGATAATCCGCGCTGTACACGCGGTCCAGCCAGTAGAGGTATTCGAGCCAGTAGAAGTTGGTCACCTCCACCTCGTCCATGTAGAAGGAGGAGACCGTCACCGTGCGGGGGATGTTGTTCCAGTCGTAGGTGAGCTCGTCGGTCACACGGCCCATGGTGAACTGGCCACCCTCGATCAGGATGATGCCGGGGCCGTTCTCCTGTTCTTCGAAGGCCGCTTTCTCGAAGCCTCCGTTCTTGGAGTCGTTGTAGTTCCAGCCCGTGGCGCCGCTCTTCTCGAAGTTGCACGAGCCGAAGAGCAGGCCGGCCAGGGTGAGGATCGCGATGTTCCTTGCAGGGTTCATGGGCGCGATGGTTCGTTGGTTCAGAACTGCGGACAGGGAACGGTGCGGAAACGCCGGTTCTTGCGTTTGCACTTGAATTGAAGCTGCACGCTCACCTCGTGGGAACCGGCCGTGGCCGTGGTGAGCTTGCTGGTGGTGACGTCGTAGCTGTAGCCGAACTTGAACTTCTCGGTGTGGAAACCGAACAGGATGATGAACGCATCGCGTGTGCGGTACCACACACCGGCGGTGATGGGTCCGCGATCCACGTACAGGCCCAGGTTGAACTGGCGGAAGTCGGCCTGCTGCTGGTAAAGGACGTTCGGGGAGATCCGCGTGCCGGCATCGCCGTATTTCCCACGCATGCCCAGGGGGATCGCCGCGCCGGCGTGCCCGGTGAGCTTCATCGGCAGCTTGCTGGTGCCCACGATCAGCGATTCGTTGGGCTCGGTGAGGTGATGGGCGGCGAAACCGACCACGAAAACGTCCGAATAGCCCAGGATGCCGGCCGAGAAATCGGCATTGCCCACCGTGCCGCCACGGGGGACGTCGTTGGTGTTGTACACGAAGCCCCGGCGGGGATCGATCATATCCCCGAACGTGAGCTTGTCCCAATCGAGCGATTTCTGGAAATAGGTGGCCTGGAAGCCGGCCTTCAGGGAGAATTTCCGGGAGAGGGCCTGTTGGTAGGAGTACATCCCGCTCACCGTGGTGGTGTTCAGGGTGCCTTTGCCGGCCTGGTCATGGGTCACCAGGAGCCCAAGGCCACCGGAGATCCCTTCAACGTGCTGGTCGTAGCTCCCGCTGGTGGTCACGAAGGTGCCGCTGAGGGCCGGCCATTGGTTGCGGTAGTTGAGCACCACCCGTGGGCAGCGGGCCGTGCCGGCGAAGGCCGGGTTCAGGTAGAGCGGGTTGGCGTAGAACTGGGTGAACTGCGGATCTTGTGCGGTGACCTCCATCACCGCGATCACCCCCAGCGCCAGCCCGCCGGCCATGCGCCACAGGCCTTTTCCTATCGTGCTTCCCATTGAGCGATGAGATCCCCCTTGATGAAAGGGCCAAGTATACGAAGCGCCCGGAGCTACGGTTCCTGTCCTGCCGCCTGCAATAATGCCGACCGAAGGTCGTTGGTCGTACGTTCCGAACGCGAGGGTCGAAGGTAGTAGTTTCGATCCGACTTGTTGAAAACCTGTTGATCGCTGTTGATGGCAAAGCTGAAGTTCCCCTGCCTGGCGCTGGTGTTGTCCGCCACCGCTTCCTTCAACGCCAGTGCCCAGCGCGTCATTTCCTTCACCCTCGAACGCACCGACCGGCCCAAGGAGGTCGGCGACCTCAGGCGGGCCGGTGCGGAGGAAGCCTTGTGGTTCAAGGGGGCGCACGTTGACCTGGACCGTGGGGAGCTTCCTTTCCACCATGCCTCGGTGGAGTTGGGACCTTCGGCGACCTCCTTCACGGCCGAGCTGACCGAGGCACGCTATGGCGCGTTGACCCCGGCCGAGGTTGACGCCCTGCCTGCGCTGGCCAAGGTCGATGGCGACCCGGAGATCACCACCCGCCTCTCGTGGTACCGCAAGAAGCCCGTTGCCCTGATCGACCTGTATCCCTACCGGCTGAACCCGGCCACCCGCCAGGTCGAACTGCTGCTGTCGGCCAGGATCCTTGTTCATGAGAAGAAGGGGGACCGTGGCGGCCACAAGGCGAACGTTTATCCGGACCATTCCCGTCTTGCCACCGGCGATTGGTATCGGTTCTCCGTGGTGGAAGACGGGGTATACAAGCTGGACCATTCCTTCCTCCAGGAGCTGGGCGTGGAGATGAACGCACTTGCTTCAGACCAGATCAACATCTATGGCAACCACACCGGCCAGCTGCCATACAAGAACACCGGGCAGCCCCCGACGGACCTTGAACTGAACGCCATTGAAGTGGTGGACGGCGGCGATGGGCAGTTCGGGCCCAACGACCACCTGCTTTTCTATGCCACGGGCGCCCAACGCTGGGTGCTGGACGACGATGAGCCGCTGTTCCGGCACGTGAAGAACGTGTACACCGATTCGGCCGTGTACTTCATCGGCATCGGCACCGATCCGCCCATGCGCATCGCCGATGCGGCGCTTTCCTCCGATCCAGCCACGCACCAGGTGACGGCGTTCAACGACCGGGGCTTCATCGAACACGATGCGGTGAACCTGATCAAGAGCGGGAGGGAGTTCTTCGGCGAGGTCTTCGACATGGTGGATGTGTACAACTACAACTTCAGCTTTCCCTACCTGCGGAGCGACGAACCGGTGACGGCCATCCTCGCCGGGGCGGCCCGGACCGTGGGAAGCGCGACCAGTTCCTTCAGCTGGACGATCGGATCCTCTCCCCCCGGCAGCGCCACGATCCCGGGGATCGGCTACGGCTATACGGCGGCCTATGCGCTCCCCTTCGATGACACGATCTCTTTCTACAGTTCCTCGTCCACCCTGCCCATCACCGTCACCTTCCAGCCCTACGACCCCATCACCTCCATCGGCTGGGCGAACTACCTGGAGGTGAACGTGCGACGCGACCTGAAATTCACCGGCGATCAGATGGCCTTCCGCGACCTGCCTTCGGTGGGTGTGGGGAACGTGGCCGAGTTCACCCTGGACCTGGCCTCCAACGTGCATCGCATCTGGGAGATCACCGATCCGACCCGGGTGCGCAACGTGCCGTTCACCGACGCGGGTTCGACCAAGAGCTTCCGCGTGGCCAGCGACAGCCTGCGGCAGTTCATCGCCTTCCGCGATGCGGATCACCTGGAGCCCACCGCGATCGGCCGGGTGCCCAACCAGGACCTGCATGGGATCCAGAACCCGGTGGACCTGGTGATCGTCAGCCATCCGGACTTCCTCTCCGATGCACAACGGCTTGCCACCCGGCGGGAAGGCGAAGGCATGAGCGTGCATCTGCTCACCCCCCAGCAGGTGTTCAATGAATTCTCCGGTGGCGCGCGCGATGCCACGGCCATCAAGCGACTGATGAAGATGTTCTACGACCGGGCCGGCGCGGACAGCACCCTGTTCCCGCGGTACCTGCTCCTCTTCGGCGATGGCTCATACAACAACCTTTCGCTCTCCAGCCACAACCAGAACATGGTGCCCACCTACCAGACGGCCGACTCATGGAACCTGTCCAAATCCTACACCTCCGACGACTACTTCGGCCTGCTCGATGATGCGGAGGGGGAGGCCGCGGGCGACCTGCTGGACATTGGCGTGGGGCGCCTGGTGGCCAGCAGCAGGGAACAGGCGGGCGAACTCGTGGACAAGATCCTGGGCTACGACCGGCTGGCCCTGTTGAGCACGCCGGAAGCTTCATGCAACACCGGAGGGGATGGCGGAGCGAGCGACTGGCGCACCTGGGTGGTGTTCTGCTCCGATGACCAGGAAGGCGATGGCTTCGAGGGCACCATTCACATGTCGCAGAGCGATCAGCTGGCCACCACCCTTCCGATCAGCGTGGAGAACGACCACCCGGAACTCAACGTCGTGAAGATCTACCTCGATGCCTACCAGCAGTTCAGCACACCCGGTGGGGAGCGGTATCCCGATGCGGAGGCCGAGCTGCGCGACCGGGTGCAGAAGGGCGTGCTGGTGGTGAACTACATCGGGCACGGTGGCGAGGTGGGCTGGGCACATGAGCGGCTGCTGGACAACAGCACCATCCTGGGCTGGACCAACTTCGAGCGGCTGCCCCTGTTCATGACCGCCACCTGCGAGTTCACCCGGTGGGACGACCCGGCGCGCACCTCGGCGGGCGAATACGTGGTGCTGAACCCGAACGGCGGTGGCGTGGCCCTGATGAGCACCACGCGCCTGGCCTATTCCAACGCCAACTTCGCCCTCTCGCAGGATTTCTACACGCACGTTTTCAGCAAGACCGATGAACTGGGCCGCACCCAGTGCCTGGGCGATGTGTACCGGCAGACCAAACGCGACGCCACCACCGCCAGCCAGACCAACCACCGCGTGTTCATGCTCCTGGGCGATCCGAGCATGCGCCTGGCACAGACCCGCATGCGGGTGATCACCACGGCGGTGACCGACACGCTGGGCAATGCCATGGACACCCTCGGGGCGCTGGCCACCGTGCGCGTGAACGGCATCGTGGCCGATGAAGGCGGCGGCCAGCTGACGGACTTCAACGGCATCGTGATCCCCACCGTCTTCGACAAGCGCAGCAACCAGAGCACGCTGGCCAACGATGGCGGCAATCCCTTCAACTTCACCGTGCGCAAGAACATCCTCTATCGCGGCAAGGCCACGGTGAGCGGCGGCGCCTTCCATTTCACCTTCGTGGTGCCCAAGGACATCGCCTACCAGGTGGGCCCGGGACGCATCAGCTACTACGCCGAAAGCAACGCCACCAACGCCGGCGGCTACACGCACGACCCGCTGGTGGGCGGCACGGCCGATGGCGTGGCCGATGACGTGACCGGCCCGACGATCGGCCTGTTCATGAACGACGACCGCTTCGTGCCCGGCGGCATCACCAACGAGGATCCGCTGCTGTTCGCCAAGCTCTTCGATCAGAACGGCATCAACACCACGGGCAACAGCATCGGGCACGATCTCGTGGCCGTCCTGGATGCCGAAACCGAGAACGAGGTCGTGTTGAACGACCACTACGAGGCCGATCTGGACACCTACCAGAGCGGGAAGGTGCGCTACCGCTACAGCGACCTGGCCGAGGGCAGCCACACGCTCACCTTGAAGGCATGGGACGTGTACAACAATTCCTCCATCCGGACCACCGAATTCGTGGTGGCCTCCAGCGAGGAACTCGCCTTGGAGCACGTGCTGAACTATCCCAACCCCTTCACCACCCACACCGAGTTCTTCTTCGAGCACAACCGACCCTGCTCCACGCTCGACGTGCAGGTGCAGGTGTTCACCGTGGCCGGCCGCCTGGTGAAGACCATCGACCGCATGCTCACCTGCGAAGGGTTCCGCGCCGAGCCGCTGGCTTGGGACGGCCTGGACGATGCCGGCGACAAGCTGGGCCGCGGGGTGTACGTCTACCGGTTGAAAGTGGCGACGCCCGAGGGCGACAAAGCCGAGAAATTCGAGAAGCTTGTGATCCTGCGCTGATGACCCATCCCCCCGAGCATGCCCGGCTATATTTGCCGCCCGTTTTTCGCTACGCCTTGTTGATGCGGCTCCCTTCCCTTGCAGCCACCGCTGCGGCCCTGTTCCTGTGTTGCGCCGCTGGATCCTCGGTCCATGCCCAGTTGAACCAGGATTGCCTGGAGGCCATCGGCGGGCAGGAGTGCGGCGACCAGCTCAACACCATCACCACCGCGGTGCCCTTCCTGATGATCGGGCCGGACTCCCGCGCCGGCGGCATGGGCGACGCGGGCGTGGCCATCTCGCCCGATGTGAACGCCATCCATTGGAACCCCTCCAAGCTGGCCTTCGCCGAGACCGACGGGGAGCTGAGCATCTCCTATTCCCCCTGGTTGCGCAACCTGGTGCCCGATATGAGCCTCGCTTACCTGGCGGGCTTCAAGAAGCTGGAGAACAAGCGCAGCGCCATCGGCGGTTCGCTGCGCTATTTCAACCTGGGCAACATCACCTTCACGGACTTCAATGGCGCGGTGATCCGCGACTTCCAACCGACGGAATTCGCCGTGGACCTGACCTTCTCCCAGAAGTTCAGCGACCTGGTGGGCGGCGGCATCTCGATCCGGTACATCAACAGCAACCTCACCGGGGGGATCAGCGTGCAGGGCGCCAGCAGCAAGCCGGGTCAGAGCATCGCCGCCGACGTGTCCTTTTTCTACCGCAAGGAGCAGATCCCCCTGGGCGACAAGGACGCCACCTTCGCCTTCGGCACCAACATCTCGAACATCGGCGCCAAGATGAGCTACACGGAGACGGCGGAAAAGGATTTCATCCCCATCAACCTGCGGCTGGGCCCGTCCTTCACCATCGATCTTGACGAATACAACCAGATCGGCTTCAACCTGGACATCAACAAGCTGCTGGTGCCCACCCCGCCGGTGTACCTGCTGGACACCGATGGCGTGGTGGTGTTCGACACCATCGCCAACGAATTCGCCATCGCCAGCGGCATGGATCCCGACGTGGCCGTGGCGCAGGGCATGATCCAATCGTTCTACGACGCCCCCGGCAACGTGTATTACGACGAGGCCGGCAACGTGCATGTGGAGGACGGAAGCAGGATGCGCGAGGAATTCCGTGAGATCAACCTGGCCGGTGGCTTCGAGTACTGGTACGCGCAACAGTTCGCCTTCCGCACCGGCTACTTCTGGGAGCACGCCACCAAGGGCAACCGCAAGTACTTCACCATGGGCCTGGGGGTGCGCTTCAACATCTTCCAGATCGACCTCAGCTACCTGATCGCCAATACCAACCAGAGCCCGCTGGCCAACACGTTGCGCTTCAGCCTGGGCTTCAAGTTCGACGACAAGGCCCGCAAGAAAGAGACGGTGGAATGACCCACCGCATCGGGTACGGTTTCGACGTGCATCGGCTGGGCCCGGGCCGCGAGCTTTGGCTGGGCGGGGTGAAGATCCCCTCCGGCACCGGCGCGATCGGACATTCCGACGCGGACGTCCTGCTCCATGCGGTGTGCGATGCGCTGCTCGGCGCGGCCGCCCTGGGCGACATCGGCCGCCACTTTCCCGACAGGGATCCGCGGTGGAAGAACGCCGACAGCAAGAAGTTGCTCAAGAAGGTCGTGGACCTGCTGCGCACCGCCGGCTGGTCGGTGGGCAACGTGGACTGCACCCTGGTGCTGGAAAAACCCAGGATCGCCCCGCACGTGGGCAAGATGCGAAAGGCCATGGCCCCGATCCTGGGGGTGGGCATCGACGCGGTTTCCATCAAGGCCACCACCAACGAAGGCATGGGCTTCATCGGCCGGGGCGAGGGGGTGTGCGCCCACGCCGTCGCGCTGATCGGGAAGATCTAATCGTCGCCGTCGTCCGACGGGCCCTGGGTGAAGGTCCCGTGGGCCTGCTCGTCCTCGAAGTAGAACACGCGCAACTGGGCCGTGTCGCGCAACAGGTCGATGCGGCCCAGTTCCACGCGGCTCACCTTGACGCCCAGCCGCGCGCCCAGGTCCTGCCAGAGCTTTTCCTTGTTCTCCGGCTTGATCAGCTCGATCTTCTCGTAGATCACCTCCTTCATGGCCTCGTGGCGCGTGAGCCAGATGTGCTCCAGCACGTAGGTGGTCGTCAGGATCATGCCGTTGGTGAACACCAGTTCGGCGATGCTCACCTTCTTGCTCACCAGCGCGTTGATCACCGCCAGGGTGATGACCGCGAAGAGGTAGGTCATGTCCTTGATGCTGATCTGCTCGGTGCGGTAGCGCAGGATCGAGAAGATGGCGAACAGCCCGAAGGCGAAGCCCATGCTGAGCTTCACGTTGTTCATCAGGATGCAGAGGAAGAAGATGATGATGTTGAAGATGAAATAGGTGAAGAGGTTCTCCTTCTTGCGGTGGATCGGGTAGTAGATGCGCCGGATCAGGACGTAGAGCACCACCAGGTCCACCAGGAACTTGAAGAGCATCTCCCACATGTCATCGTGGAAGAGCCTCATGCCGAACACGCGTGGATCCATGCGAGGTGGTGGTCAGGCGGCTGCGCGCAGCCGGTCCAGTTTCAGGAACAGCCCCTTGAAGGTGTTGGTCTTCAGGCGGGGCTCGAGCAGCCATAGTCCCGCGCAATACTTGCTCATGCCCGTGGGCCTATGGCCCATGGCCCGCATCACCGCCAGGAACGGCGAGGTGCGCCCGCCTTTCTCCTCCTTCAGTTCCGCGATGCAGATGCCGTCCAGCACCGCATCCTTCCCCTGGCGGGCGAAGGTCAGGTCGCGGTCGATGGTGAGCCGCTCGGGCAGGGTGCGATGCACCAGCGTGTAACGCGTGAAGGCGTTCCAAAGCTGGGGAAGCAGCGGCTGGTCCATGCCGTTGGCCTTGCGCACGAAGTCCAGGTGCCGGGCCGGCATGGCTTCGGGGATGCCTTCCACGCGCAGCCGCGCCTTGCTCGTGCCGCCGCGGCCGGTCTTGCGCTTCACCTCCAGGAAGCACAGGTCGCTGCCCACGTACTCGCGGTAGCGCACCTTGCTGCGGAAGGTGCGGCCGTTGTGGTGGTCGTGGAAATGGCGCAGGTCGGCCGTGTCGTAGTACAGGGTGCGGTAGTCAGCGCCCCGGCGGCCGTTGATCACCAGCAGGCGATAGTCCCTGAGCAGCTGCTCCAGCACGTGTTCCAGGTCCCGCGAGCCGAACACGAACTTGGTGTCGGTGCGGTCCTGCAGCTTCACGCGGTCCATCTCCTCCAGGGTGATGGGATCGAAACGCGCGAGCAGGTGACCGATGGGATCCACGGAGCGTGAGGGGGCCAAATCTATTGATCCACGCCGTGGGCGCCGGCACGCTATTTTCGGCGCCCTTCACGCATGGCCCGCCAGCGCACCATCCGCATCCTGTATCTGGAACATCTTACCTGGAAGACCCTTCCGAAGGAGGATCGTGAACTGTTGAAGGCCGCCGCCGCCGCATCGCGCCTGGCGTACGCCCCTTATTCGCGCTTCAAGGTGGGTGCGGCCCTCCGGCTGGACAACGGCGTGGTGGTCACCGGTAGCAACCAGGAGAACGCCAGCTTTCCGGCGGGTTGCTGCGCGGAACGCACCGCCTTGCACGCGGCCATGTCCCTGCATCCCAAGGGTTACGTGGATGCCCTGGCCGTGGTGGTGCCTCGTGCGCGTCGACGGCAACCCGTGTCGCCCTGCGGCATCTGCCGCCAGGCCATGGTGGAGCAGGAGAACCGGCAGGGCGGCCCCATGCGCGTGCTGCTGGGCGCGGTGAACGGCCCGGCCCACGAAATGGTGAGCGCCGCCAGCCTGCTGCCGCTTTCCTTCGATGGCACCGTGCTGCTCCGGCGCGGCCGCTCCTGAGCGACGGCCCCCCTCGGATATCTTTGGCCTTCTTCGCATGACCATCCGCATCGCCCCAACGGCAAAGACCGGGACAGGCCGCAAGGCCGGATCCCCGTTCGGCAAGGACATCCACCTGCGCTGGTACAAGGACATGTTGCTCATGCGCCGTTTCGAGGAGCGGACCGGCCAGCTTTACACCATGCAGAAGTTCGGCGGCTTCTGTCACCTCTACATCGGGCAGGAGGCGATCCTGGCGGGCATGATCACCGCGATCCGGAAGGATGACCGCATCATCACCGGCTACCGCGATCACGCGCATCCGCTCGTGCTGGGGACCGACCCGAAGGTGGTGATGGCCGAACTGTTCGGCCGCACCACCGGCACCAGCAAGGGCAAGGGCGGCAGCATGCATTTCTTCGACCGGGAGCGCAACCTCTTTGGGGGCCACGGCATCGTGGGCGGGCAGATCGCCCTGGGCGCCGGCATTGCCTTCGCCGACAAGTACCGCGGCGGCGACCAGGTGACCCTCTGCATGATGGGCGACGGCGCGGTGCGGCAGGGGATCCTGCACGAGACCTTCAACATGGCCATGACCTGGAAGCTCCCGGTGGTCTTCATCATCGAGAACAACCAGTACGCCATGGGCACCAGCGTGGAGCGCACCAGCAACGTGCATGACCTTTACACGCTGGGCGAAGGCTACGACATGCCCGGCATTCCGGTGAACGGCATGCGCTGCGAGGACGTGCATGAAGCGATCGAGAAAGCCTGTGCCCATGTGCGCGGCGGAGCGGGTCCCTATCTGCTCGAGATCAAGACCTATCGCTACCGCGGCCACTCCATGAGCGATCCGCAGAAATACCGCAGCAAGGAGGAGGTGGAGGAGTACAAGCAGAAGGATCCGCTGGAGGATGTGCGCAAGAAGCTGCTCGCCAACGGCTGGGCGACCGAGCCGGAGCTGGAAGGGATGGACGAAGCGGTGAAGAAGCAGGTGGAGGAAGCCGTGAAGTTCGCCGAGGAAAGCCCCTATCCACCGGCCGAAGATCTCTGGAAGGATGTGTACAAGCAGGAGGATTACCCCTTCACCAAGGACTGAAGCATGGCCGAAGTCATCCGCATGCCCAAGCTCAGCGACACCATGACCGAGGGCGTGGTGGCGAACTGGCTCAAGAAGATCGGTGACAAGGTGAAGAGCGGCGACCTCCTCGCCGAGATCGAGACCGACAAGGCCACGATGGAGTTCGAGAGCTACGCCGATGGCGTGCTGCTCCACATCGGCGTGCAAAAGGGACAGGCCGCACCTGTGGATTCATTGCTGGCGATCATCGGGAAGGAAGGAGAGGACGTGAGCGGATTGCTGGCGGATACCGCGGCCACCGCGCCCAAGAAGGAAACAGCCAAGGAGACTCCCAAAGTGAAGGAACTGGTCCAGGAGGAGAAACCCGCACCCGCTTCAGCACCCGCACCGGCCCCCGCTCCCGTGAGGACGGCAGCGGTCGCCCCAGTTCCCGCAAAGACCAACGGACGGCTGAAAGCCAGCCCGCTCGCCAAACGGCTGGCACGGGAGAAGAACCTGGACCTGTCACGCCTTCGCGGCACCGGCGATGAAGGCCGCATCGTGAAACGGGATGTGGAGACCTTCCGTGGCGGCACGGCGCCGGGCTACGCAGGCACCGAGCAATTCAGCGAGGTGGCCGTGAGCCAGATGCGCAAGACGATCGCGAAGCGCCTGGCTGAAAGCAAGTTCAGCGCACCGCATTTCTATCTGACCCTGGAGATCGACATGGAGCGCGCGATCGAAGTGCGCGAGGCGATCAATGCGCGGATCGAGCCGGACAAGATCAGCTTCAACGATCTGGTGATCAAGACCGTGGCGCAGGCGCTGCGCCAGCACCCCAGGGTGAACAGCAGCTGGCTCGGCGACCGCATCCGCTACAACGAGCACATCCACATCGGCGTGGCCGTGGCGGTGGAGGAGGGCCTGCTGGTGCCGGTGGTGCGCTTCGCCGATGGCAAGGCCCTGCGGCAGATCGGCATGGAAGTGCGCGACTACGCGAAGCGCGCGAAGGAGAAGAAGCTCCAGCCGCAGGATTGGGAGGGCAACACCTTCACGATCTCGAACCTCGGCATGTTCGGCATCGAGGAGTTCACCGCGATCATCAATCCGCCGGACGCGTGCATCCTTGCCATCGGTGGCATCATGGAGAAGCCCGTGGTGAAGAGCGGCCGGGTCGTGCCGGGCGCAACGATGAAGGTGACGATGAGCTGCGATCACCGCGTGGTGGACGGTGCCACGGGGGCGGCTTTCCTGAACACGTTCAAGCTGTTGCTGGAGGAGCCCGCGCTGCTGCTGGGGGCCGGCGCGATCTGAGCGGTCGTCTTTGCATCTGCGGCCGGCCCGGTTTTCATCCGCCTGGCGGGAAGATGTCCTGGCAGCACGCAACCACCGCGGATCTACATTGGTCGCATGCCCTCGTTCGAGAACACACCGATCGAGTATCTCAAGGGCGTCGGCCCGCAGCGCGGCGAGCTGCTGCGCACCGAGTTGGGCATCTCCACCTTCGGCGATCTGCTGCTGCACTTTCCCTTCCGGCACGTGGATCGAAGCCGGTTCCAGACGGTGCATGAAGCGGAGGAGAACGGCACGGTGCAGCTGCGCGGCATGCTCGCCGGCATGAAGACCGTCGGTGACAAGCAGGCCAGGCGGCTGGTCGCCCGCCTCGCCGATGCCTCCGGCTCGATCGAGCTGGTCTGGTTCAAGGGCATCCGCTGGCTGCAGCCGATCCTCAAGGAAGGGCAGGAGTACATCGTCTTCGGAAAGGTCACGCGGTTCCGTGAGCACCTCAACATCGCTCACCCGGAGATCGAGAGCGCGGCCACCTGGGATGCCGGGCTCGATGCCACGCTTCAGCCGGTTTACAGCACCACGGAGAAAGCCGCTGCGAAAGGGCTCAACAGCCGGGGGATCGGCAAGCTGACCGAGGCCCTGATCCAGCGCCCGGACTTCCATCTGCCCGAAACGTTGCCGGCGCGACTGGCGGCCCAGCTCGGTGGCCTTTCACGCGAAGAGGCGATCCGCCACATGCATGCACCGCGCGACCAGGGCACGCTCGAGAGGGCGTCGCGCCGCTTGAAGTTCGAGGAGCTCTTCTTCATCCAGCTCCAGTTGCTCAGGCAGAAGCAACTGCGGCGGGAGAAGGTCCGCGGACGGCGTTTCGAGCACGTGGGCGCCTTGCTGAACACCTTCTACAACGAGCACCTGCCCTTCGCGCTGACCGAAGCCCAGAAGCGCGCGGTGAAGGAGATCCGCAAGGACATGGGCGATGACCGTCAGATGAACCGGTTGCTGCAGGGCGATGTGGGCAGCGGCAAGACGGTGGTGGCCCTGCTGAGCATGCTGATCGCCCTGGACAATGGCTTCCAGGCGGCCCTGATGGCGCCCACCGAGATCCTCGCCCAGCAGCACTACGGCACGCTTTCCCGCTTCCTCGAGAATATGCCGTTACGGGTGCGCCTGTTGACCGGCAGCACGAAGAGCGCCGAGCGCCGGAGCATCATCCAGGCACTGAACGCCGGGGAGATCCACATTCTGGTCGGCACGCACGCCCTGCTCGAGGATCCCGTGCGCTTCGACCGCCTGGGCCTGGTGGTGATCGACGAGCAGCACCGCTTCGGTGTGGCGCAGCGCGCGCAGTTGTGGAAGAAAAGCGATCCGCCGCCGCACGTACTGGTGATGACCGCCACGCCCATCCCGCGTACACTGGCCATGACCCTGTACGGCGACCTTGACGTGAGCGTGATCGATGAACTGCCACCGGGTCGCAAGCCGGTGAAGACCGTCCACCGCACCGACGCGGCGCGCAATGCCATGTTCGGCTTCCTGGAACAGGAGATCGCGAAAGGCCGTCAGGTCTACGTGGTGTATCCGCTGATCGAGGAGAGCAAGAAGCTCGATCTCAAGCACCTGATAGACGGCCATGAAAGCATCACCCGCCGCTTTCCGCCGCCGCGCTACGCCGTGAGCATCGTGCATGGCCAGATGCCGCCGGAAGCCAAGGACTTTGAGATGGAACGCTTCAAAATGGGAGGGACGAACATCATGGTGAGCACCACGGTGATCGAGGTGGGGGTGGACGTGCCCAATGCCAGCGTCATGGTGATCGAGAACGCCGAGCGCTTCGGCCTCAGCCAGCTGCACCAGTTGCGCGGCCGCGTGGGGCGTGGGGCGGACCAGAGCTTCTGCATCCTGATGACCGCCGACAAGCTGGGACCTGACGCCCGTACGCGCATGGAGACGATGGTCTCCACCACCGACGGGTTCAAGATCAGCGAGGTCGACCTGCGGCTGCGCGGCCCCGGCGACATCCTGGGCACCCAGCAGAGCGGCCTGCCGCAGCTGCACATCGCCGACCTGGTGCGGGACGTGGAATTGCTTCAACAGGCCCGGCAAAGCGTGCAGCAGCTTCTGGCCGCCGATCCCATGCTGGCCGTTCCGGAGAACGCCCCGATCGCGGCGGCCCTGCACGCACTGGCGGGGGAGAAACCGGTCTGGGGACGGATCGGCTGAATCAGGAACGCCCCGCCCGCGCCCGCGCCCGGGTCACTGATCCACCTGGAACTTGAAGCCCACGCCATGCACGTTCATGATCTGCACGCGGGGGTCGGCGCGCAGGTATTTTCGAAGACGCGAGATGAACACGTCGAGGCTGCGGCCCAGGAAGTAGGTGTCGTCGCCCCACACCATGTTGAGCACCAGTTCGCGCGGCAGCACCTGATCGCGGTGCATGCACAGCAGGCGCAGCACGTCGGATTCCTTGCGCGTGAGCTTGCGCGTGGCCTCGGCTTCCCCGGGTGGCGTGGCCAGTTTCTTCACGTCCAGCGCCAGGGTCAGTTCGCGATGGTCGAACGTGTAAGCTCCGATCTCGAAGACCTCCCGTTTGCGCCGGCCGCCGTCGCGCCCCTGGGTGCGGCGGAGGATGGCCTCGATGCGCAGCAGCAGTTCCTCGTGGCTGAAGGGCTTGGTCAGGTAATCGTCGCCGCCGGCCTTGAAACCGGCGATCTTGTCCTCGGTCTGGCTCTTTGCGGTGAGGAAGACGATGGGGATCTGCTCATCGGTGAGCCGGATGTCCTCCGCCAGGCTGAAGCCGTCCTTCTGCGGCAGCATCACGTCCAGGATGCAGAGGTCGTAGGCGTGCTCGTTGAAATACTTCAGGCCCTCCTTGCCGTCGCGGCACAGATGGACGTTGTACCCGCGGCGCTTCAGCGCGTCCTGGATCACGAAGCCCAGGTTGGTGTCGTCTTCCACCAGCAGGATGGTCGCTTTCTGATCGATCATGGGGGTGGGGATCTCTTTCGAGGGTCGGTTCACGCCGCCGGCAGGCGCATGGCAAAGGTCGATCCATGGCCCGGTTCGCTGCGCACCCCGATGGTGCCGCCGTGGGCCTGCACGATCTGCCGGACGTAGTGCAGCCCCAGCCCGAAGCCTTTCACGTCATGCACGTTGCCGGTGGGTGCCCGGTAAAACCGCTCGAAGATGTGACGCACCACATCACGCCGCATGCCCATGCCCCGGTCGGCCACCTCCAGCCGCAGCCACCGGCCTTCATCGCTCGTGCGCACGGCGATGTCCGGTGCTCGCGGACTGTATTTGATGGCGTTGTCCAGCAGGTTGGCCACCACGTTGCCCAGATGCACGGGATCGCCGATCACCCGGCTGCGTGCCGCCCGCAGGTCGATGCCGAGCGTGCCGCCACGCTCCTGGAGCGGCAGGCGGAAAGCCTCCACCGCGTCGCGGATGCGCGCATGCATGTCCACCGGCTCGCGCTTCAGGGCCAGGCGGTCGCGGTCCAGGGTGGCCAGTTGCAACACGCGTTCCACCTGGGTGCGCAACCGCTGGTTCTCCGTATGGATGATGCGCGCGTATTCGCGCAGCCGGTCGGGTTCGCTCGCGATGGCCGGGTCGCCCAGCACCTCGCTGCTCAGGGCGATGGTGCTGATGGGGGTCTTCAGTTCGTGGGTCATGTTGCCGATGAAGTCGTTCTTCATCTCGCTGAGGCGTTTCTGCCGGACGATCACCCACACACTGTACACGAAGAAGGAGAAGACGATGAGCACCACCACGGCCGGGTAGATCCACGTGGCGGCACTGGCCCTGGGCGGTGTCCACAGCGTGCTCGCGCGCCGCGGAAAATACACGCCGAAGTAATGCCCGTCCTTGTCCAGGGTGAGCAGCTGGCTGTGTTCCGGCGGCTCGCTGGCGGCGCTGTCCATGCCCACGTAGGCGCCGTACACGATGCTGTCGGTGAAGCAGTCGTAAATGCCGTACTCGAAATCCTCGCTGATGTTGCGGCGCCTGAACTCCTTCTTCAACAGCGATTCCAGCAGGTAGGGATGCACCGTGTCGTTGATGTCCACGGCGAAGTAGTTGGGCCGCTCCTGCTTCACCGCGTCGAACAGGTCGCTGGGATCCTTGTTGATCGAGAGCAGCTGCTCGGTGACGTTGGTGAGCGCGATGGTCACCCGGTCGTTGAACTGCTTGTCCAGCTGCGTGCGCTGCTGCTTCTGCAGCTCCACCTGCTCGCGCTGGAAGCGGAAGGCGCGGTCCATCCACAGGATCTGCGTGAGCACCACGCCGGTCACGCTCAGCACGGCGAGCAGGACCAGGGTGCCCAGGGTGCGGCGGCGCATGGTGCGCAATGTTACCATGCACCCCGGCGCGAGGCGGGCAGTTAACAGTCCTTTTACTTTGACCGCGATGCACCGATGGCGCTGGATGATGGCCGGCGCGGCGATCCTCGTGATCACCGCCCTGGGGGCCGCCTTGGACGTGATGGAGACCGATGCGGCCCAGTACGCCGCCATGAGCCGCGACCTGCTGTCCGGCGGCGACCCGCTGCGGATCACCATGCGCGGGGAGGATCACCTGGACAAGCCGCCGCTGCTGTTCTGGACCGCGGCGCTGTCGTTCAAGCTGTTCGGGGTGCATACCTGGAGCTACAAGCTGCCCTCGATCCTGTTCGCCTTCGGCGGGGTGTACGCCACCTACCGGCTGGCGCGCCTGCATCACCCCGTGGAGGTCGCGCGCATCGCCGCCCTCTGCTTCGCCTCCACCGCCGCGTTCCTGGTGATGACCAACGACGTGCGCTGCGACACGCTGCTCACCGGCTCGGTGATCATGGCCACCTGGCAGGGCGCCGAGTACATCGAGCGGCGCAGCTGGAGGCACTTGCTGGGTTGCGCTGCCGCCATCGGATCGGGCATGCTGGCCAAGGGGCCGATCGGGGCGATGGCCCCCCTGCTTGCCTTGGGCCCGCCCCTGTTGATCCAACGGCGGCGGGCGGTGCTGCGTGATCCCCGCCTGTTGCTCGTGCCGCTGATCGTGGCGGCCATGCTCCTGCCCATGTGCATCGGCCTGTGGCGGCAGCATGGGATGGAGGGCCTGCGGTTCTATTTCTGGGGCCAGAGTTTCGGTCGCATCACCGGGGAGAATCCCTGGCGCGACGATTCATCGATCCTGTATTTCACCCACGAGATCCTCTGGTTGATGATCCCATGGACGCTCTTCGCCCTGATCGGCCTGTGGCGGGACCTGCGCACCTGGGTGACCCGTGGTTCCCGCGCCCTGCCCGAGCTGATCACCCTGTGCGGCTCGCTCATCGTGTTCATCGTGCTGTCGTTCTCGCACTACAAGCTGCCCCATTACCTCTATCCCATCCTGCCCCTGATCTGCATCATCGCGGCGCGCGCGATCGCTTCCACCGCGGGGTCCGCACCGGCCCTGGTGCAATTGGGGTTGATGACGGTCCTGGCCGGTCTGGCGGCGGTGCTTTCAGCCTGGAGCTTTCCCGAGGGCGGCCTTCCATGGCTGGTGGTGATCGCGGCAGGCGTGGCGGGCGCGATGATCGTGTTCGTTCGATCGCGCGGGCATGAGCGCGTCGTCTGGCCGACGCTGACGATCATGTGCGCCGCGGGTCTTGCGATCAACGGCCACGTGTATCCGGCCATCCTTCGCTACCAGGCCAACGCGGTGGCGGGAAAACTGATCGCGGCGGAAGGCATCGCGGGCGGGCGGTTCTTCGGCTTCAACACCGGCGGCCACGCACTTGACTTTTACGCGGGCCATGCTGTTCCGTGGTACAACACGATGGAGCGGGTGAAGCCGCTGATCGGCCCGGGCACGGTGGTGTACGTGGATGCCGAACACCGGAGGCAGTTGCTCGACTGGGGGTTGGCGCCGGGCCGGGAACTCTCGATCGACCACTATCCGGTGCAGCTGCTCAGCCGCGCGTTCCTCGACCCGCGTCGCCGCGAGGCGGTCCTGTCGAAGCGGTACCTGCTGTTCTACTGAGGCGGCATCAGAAGCCCTCGCCCTCCCCGCCGTCCTGGCCGGGTTCGCGCCGCTGCTGGCCTTTGCGCCGGAAAAGGGATGTGTTCTGCTCGCCGAATTTCCACGTGAGGGTGAGGCGGGCGTAGCGCTGCTCGCGCCGGCGATAGCTCTCCTGGTAGAACTGGTCGGTGTCGTACACGCTTCCCCAGCGCCGGGTGTTGAACACGTCGTTCAGGCTGGCCACCAGGTTGAACCGCTTGTTCAGGTCGGCGCCCACCGAAATGTCCACGCCGTAGTTGGCCAGGGAATGGCCCTGTGGAACGGGCTTCGGTCCTTCGTATTCCCCGTTCACCTGCAGCACCCAGTCCTTGGCGATGCGCTGGCTGGCGTTCATCTTTCCGGTGAACATCCAGCCGCTGTTGCGGAGCGGTTCGGCATCCGATGTCAGTCCGACCTCCACATATTGCACCACGGCACCCACGGTGATCTGCAGGCCCGTCCGGGGTTCGAGCTTCACGGTGTTGTCCCATCCGTAGGTCCAGCTGTCGTCGCCGTTCACGAAGGTGCTCACCAGGATCTCCGGCTCATCGGGCTTCGGGTAGGTGTAGCTGGTGATCACATCCGCCGTGTAGCGCACGAAGGCCGAGGTGAGCCAGTTGCTCCGGCCGCCCGTGCCGAAGGGCAGCAGGTGGTTCACCTCGCCGATGCCCGTGAGCTCGGGCGCCAGCGCGGGGTTGCCAATCCGGTAGCTGCGGCTGTCGCTGAACATCACGAACGGCATCACCTGCCAGAACCGGGGCCGGTTGATCTTGCGGCTGAAGTTGACCTGGAACTCCCGGGCATCGGCCCACCTGCGGGAGAAGTAGAGGGAGGGGAAGATGGCCTTGTCCAGGTCCTTGGTTCCATCGGGGTAGCGGTAGCTGAAGGTCTCGTCCGCATCGGGCAGTTCCGCCTCGAAGAAGGTGGGCTCCAGGCGCAGTCCGGCCAGCAGGCTCCAATGGTCGGTGAGCTTGTGCGCCCAATTGATGTATGCCGCGGCGGTGACATCGGTGATCCGATACTCGCTGGACAGCACGCTGTCGGTCACGAACGCGGCGCCGCTGTCGGAGACCTGTACGTCGAGCACGTTGTGTTCGAGCTTGTAGGCGCCCTTTCCACCCCAGTCGACCTTGTGGCGTTCGTTCAGCGGATCGGCGGCGTCGAACTGGAAGGTCCATTGCCGCTCATCGGTGGCGCCGGCGCTCTGTTGCACGCGCGGGCTGCCTTCCGCATCGCTGCCATCGGGCGAGTAGGTGGTGGTGGTGTAGGTGGATCCGTTCGACCGGTCGCCCCGGTTGTAGGTGAGGTCGGCGGTCCATTCCTTGTTCGGCTTTGGCGAGGTGTGGCGCCAGGCCACCTGGCTGGTGAGGTCGCGGCCGTCATGTTCCTGCGTGTTCACCTGTTCGCCATAGGAGGTGATCGTTCCCGTCGGATCGCTGTTCACGAAATCCTGCCGGTCGTCGCTTTGATGGCCGCGCGAACGAACGCTCTGTGAAACGCTGAGCGTGTTGCGGTTGGTCAGGTCCAGGTCCACGCCCAGGCGGCCTCCATGCATGAGGCGTTCCGATGAGCTCTCGCCGTCCTGCGTGAAGCTGCCGATCTCCGTGCCGTTGTCGCGGTCGATGCGGTCGGTCTCCGAATCGGTGAGGTTGTCGCTGAGGTTGCCGTTGTAGGAAAGGGTGATGGCGATCGGATCCTCCTTCATGTTCAGGTTGCCCGAGCCCTGCAGGCGCCCGTTCGTGCCCGCCCCCCCCTGAAGCTGGCCGCTGTACCCGGGCCGGGTGCTTTTCTTGAGCACCACGTTCACGATGCCGCCGGTGGTGCCCGCATCAAAGGCCGCGCCCGGGGTGGTGATCACTTCAACGCGTTCGATCTCCTCGCTGGGGATCTGTTCCAGCGACATGGTGGTGGGACGCCCGTCGATCAGCAGTTGCGGCGAGGCGTTGCGCAGGGTGATGCCCCCGTCCACGTCCACGCTCAAGCCCGGCACGTTCTTCATCACGTCCAGGGCGGTGGCGCCCCGGCTGCTCAGGTCCTTGTCCACGTTGTACACGCGCCGGTCCACCTGCAGGCTCACCTGGCTGCGCTCGGCGGTCACCTCGGCCGTTTCGAGGGATACGGCCGATGCGTTCAGCCGCAGATCGCCAAGGTCCTGGGCGGGTTGCCGCGGATCGACGGTCACCTCAAGCAGCAGGGTCTCGAAGCCCACCGAACTGACGCGCAGGCGATGGGTCCCGGCGGGTACCGCTTCGAGCACGAAATCGCCGTTGCCCTTGGCCAGCGTACCGGTGATCACGCTGTCGGAGCGTTGGGCCAGCAGGGCGATGGTGGCGTACTCCACGGGTTCCGAGCTGGTGGCCTGGAGCACCCGGCCCTGGACCTTCCCCTGGGGCGTGCCGGGTCGCTGCGCCATGCCCGCCCCGGCGTTGAGGATCAGGAAGCCGAACGGGACCAGGCGGGACCTCGGGAAGCAACGCACGATGACTTGGTATGACCCCGTTGAGGAACGCAAAAGTAGCCCGGCCCGAAAGCAGGGACCCCCGGCGCGGGCCGGGGGTCCTGAAGGTCGAAGGTTCGGGAGATCAGAACTCCTCGCGACGGTACTCGCGGTCGCCACGCTCGCGGTCGCGGAAGCCGCGGTCGCGGAAGCCGCCGCGGTCGTTGTTGCGGAAGCCGCCACGGTCGCCTTCCGGGCGCGGGCGTGCTTCGTTCACCACCAGGTCGCGGCCCTGGAAGGGCTTGCCGTTGATGGCTTCGATGGCCGCCTTGCCGGCGGAATCGTCGGACATTTCCACGAAGCCGAAGCCGCGGCTCCGGTTGGTGGCCTTGTCCATGATGATCTTGGCCGAGGTCACTTCACCGTGGGCTTCGAAGAGCTCGCGGAGGTCCTGGTCCTTTGCGCTGTACGCAATGTTGGCAACGTAGATGTTCATGAGTTCCTACTGACTGGTTGACTTCGCGCGTTAGGTTTTTTTTGGCGAAGCGGCGACCAAAGTAGGGAAAAACACGATCCGCAAGGTCTTCGCGGCGCCGGGAGGGTCGCCTTCCTCCTCAGTGGGGGTGCCCGGTGGGGTCGGCGGCCATGCGCCGTTGGAGCAGGCGCACGCTGTGGTGCTCGGCCAGCAGGCGGATGCCGGTGATCCGGGGATCTTCCGTGATCCGGCGCACCACCGCCGCCGGGGACAGGTGACCGCGATAATACCGCAGCACCGCCTCCTTCATCCGTGCCACGGCGGCCGCCTCCATGGCCAGGGCGCGCGATATGCCCGATGCCAGGCCGTCGGGGTCGGTGAAAGCGATGCACTCCCGGCCATCGAGCAGGGGCGGATCGAACAGGTGCGGGTATTGGATGATGGGCACCACGCCGAGGGACATCGCTTCGATCACGCCATGCGTCCACGGCATCACCACGCCGGGAAAGGCGATGGTGAAGTCGGATCGGCCCAGGATCCAGCGCAGTTCGCGCGGGGGCACGTTGAAGTCGTCGTGCCGGTCAATGATGCATAAGGGGCGATCCACTTCCGCCAGGTCTTCCAAGCGTTCGGGGGCGAAGAGCAGTGCGGGGAAGCGGGCCCGGATCACCTCGCGCATCGCGGGCCGGTCCAGCATGCCGAAGACCGTGCGGACTTCGGCCTGCGCGTAGGCCGCACCGCCGAAGTCGCCGGCGAAGAAGAGCTTGATCGGATGCATGCGCTCCAGGGGATGCCCGGCCGGCAGTTCAGCCATGGCTTCCAGGTCCTGCACGTACACGGTGTTCACCATGGGCATGGGCACGCGGTAGATCGCCGGATCGGGCGGCGCGAAGTAGTCGGGGCTGAGGGAAAGCACGCGGGTGCCGGTGGTGGCGGCCGGAACAGGCCGGTCGGTGATGATGAGCTGCGCGGATGCGTCATCGCGCCACCGCATGCGCACGCGCGGCACGTAGCGCAGGAGCAGGTGCGTGTTCCAGGTGCCGAAGGAGCGCGCGCGCAGGTACACCTCCCGATCCATGCGATCGAAGAAGTGGGCCAGCAGCAACAGGTAGCGTTCGTACACGTTGTCGCGCACGTCGAACAGCACCGTGCCGGCCGTTCTCCTTCCCGCCCGGCGATGATGCCGGTTGCGCCAATGGACCAGCAGGTTCACCAGGGTCCAACGAACGCGGGACAGCAGGGTGCGCATCACCGTGGCCGGGTTCAATGGACCGTGGCCCAATGGTGGACCGAGGCCAGGGCGGCATCGCGCCCTTTCACCCCCAGCACGCGGGCGCCATCCTCGGGATCGTAGTGCTCCAGCCAGGTGGTCAGGATGGTCACCACGCCTTCGGGCAGTTCGGCGAGGTCGTCCACATCAACGGTCAGCAGCGACCGATCCACCGGCAGGGCCACCAGCTTGTCGTCACGCTCCCCGGCGTCCAGCAGTTCGATGATGCCGATCGGCTCGATCTCCATCACCGTTCCGACCGGTATCGCGGCGCAAAGCACGAACACATCCAGCGCATCGCCATCGCCGCCGCGCGCCTCCTCCATGAGGGTGCCGGGGATGAAGCCATAGTTGGCGGGGTAGGGCAGGAACCGGATGCGGCGCGGCCGGCCGTCGCGCTCATCGATCGGGAAGGAACCCGTGGCCGGATCATGCTCGCGCTTGTCGCTGGTGCCGGCCGGGATCTCGATCACGGCGCGAACGTGCCCCCCCGCCGTGAAGGCGGGAAGACGATGGACGGCGGAGGTGGAACGCATTGCCGGCCGCGAAGGTCCGCAATGCGCCGTTCTTCGCCATGCCGCCTATTCGATCCGGTAGCCCACGCCGAGCATCAGGCCCATGGCGTTGGAGCGCCGTGAGAGATCCCCGTCTTCATGGGTGTCGAACAGCTGGCCGCGCAAGCAGGGTTCGAGGCCGAAGGACCAACCCTTGGAGGTCATGTAACGCAGATAGGGCCGCGCGACATAGCCGATGGTCACGCTGGTCAGGGGTTGGTCTTCCAGGGCCACCAGCGATCCACCCGGGCCGACCGGCAAGGCACCCTGGCGCGAGGTCATGATCCCGATGGTGGGTCCGGCCCGCAGACCCAGACGCCATCGCGCACCGGCGGTATGCACATCGCCCAGGAGGGGGATCTCCAGATAGCTCACGCGGTTGGTGCGCTCCAGGGCTTCACGCGTCACGATGGTCGTGGTGGTGGAATCCACCTGCGTGTCCATCACATAGATGGTGGTGTTCACGCCCTGGGTCACGTAGTAGGTGGTGCTGTCGACCACCACCGTGTCGATCACGATAAGCACCGTGGTATCGACCGGGTTGAACGTGTGCGTGTAGAACAGCTCCGTGTGCGGGCTGGTCTGCTCGTCCAGGCTCAGCTTTTCAGCATAGCGGATCGCGTGCAGGCCGATGCCATAGCCCCAGTTCTCGCGTAGGTGCATCCATTCCAGCCCCAGCGAAGGCGAGGTGCTCTCGGTGATGGATCCATCAAACGCGCCGGCGGCTGAACCGCCATAGGTGGTGTTGGTCCACATCACGCCGCCCAGTGCGCTCAACTCCACCCAGCGGGCGGGAGGGACGAACGCGCTGGTCGTGGGCGCGGGGGCCGTGCTGTCCGACGGGATCGGAGGTTGGTCCGCGGTGATGGTCGTTGAGGTCCGTGGCCCGGCCGTGGAAGGCACGGCATCAGGCGCGGCTGTCGCGGTGGACGGTCCCGCTTGCGTTGATGTGCTTTGATCGACGGCTGCCGGTCGAACGTCCAGCGTGGGTTCCGCGGCGCCGGTCGCCTCCGTTCTGGATGGGGGCGCGGTCCCCATCTCGGAGATGGTCACCGTCCCATCGCCCTGCCCGATGGTCGTGGGCCGCTGGTCGTCCCGTGCCGCCGCGATCCGTTGTTCATCGGGACCGGAGCCGCCCGTTCGTTCGACGGATGTCTCGACCGGTGCGTCATCAGCGGAACCTTCGCGGACGAGGACCGCCAACGAAGCCGGGGTGGGCATGCGCTCCCTGGTCATGGCCGTGCGCGCGTCGGGCTCCGGTCGGGGGCTGTTCCGCGCCGCGTCCACGGTCGATGCCGTTCCGGGCACCGCGGGCACCACCGGTACGGAAGGACCGGTGACGTTCTGGTCGGCGTTCGGCGCGGGACCATCAGCAGGGACGGATCCTCCTTCGGGCCCGGCCGGCCGAACCATCGCCGGGCCGACCACGCCGGGCTTTTCCGGTCCGATCGTCGTGGCCTCGATCGCCCTGCTTTCGGCCAGTGGCGCCGGTCGCCGATCAATGAGCAGCCAGGCCGCGATCCCTGCCAGCAACAGGATGAGCGCCGCGGTGAAGCGGCGCACGGAGGCCCCGCGACGGTGCCGCTTTTCGGAACGCAACAACCGCTGCATGGCGTTCCAGTTCGCCTCGTCGTAGGGGAAGCTGCGCTCCTCCAGCTTGCGCCGGGCGCTCTCGTCGAATGCTTCGTTGCGGTTCATCGCGTCGCGTTGATCGTTCTGGTCCTGGTCCGTTCTTCATGCATGGCCAGCGCGCGGCGCAGGATGGTACGCGCATGGTTCACGTGCCACTTGGATGTGCCTTCGCTGATGCCCAGCAGGTCGCGTACCTCGGCATGCGAGCATCCGTCGATGGCGAAGAGGTTGAACACCTGCCGCGTGACGGGCGGCAGCCGCCGCAGCAGCTCGGCGAAGGCTTCGGCTTCCATCTCCCGCAGGTAATCGTTGGTGCTGGCCCCCGCATGATCGTCCACCTGGTCCGTTAGCGTTTCGTTCTCGCGGCGCGGCCTGCTCCTGCGGAAGGCATCGATCACCGTGTTGATCACGATGCGTCGGGCCCAGGGCTCGAAGGGCACCGAGGGCCGCCGGTCGGCGAGCCCACGCAGGATGCGCAGGAAACCCTGGTTCATCAGGGCCACCGCGTCCTGCCGGTTGCGTTCGTAGCGCGTGCAGATGGAGAGCATCGAGGCATGCATCGACCGGTACAGCTCGTGCTGCGCCTTCGCGTCCCCCTTGACGCAGCGTTCGATCAGTGCCTGGGTGACCATGGTCCCTGTCGTGCGGAAGGGCGCCCCGAACGGATCGGGACGCCCTTCACGCGCTTCTCACTTCGTTCAGTCGCGTTTCACGAAGCGCCGGCTGATCACCTCGCGTTCGTTGCCGATGCGCAACACGTACATCCCCGCGTTCAGGTCATGCACGCCCATGCGCCATTCGTTCAAGCCGGGTGCCACGGGCAGCGCCACGCGCCGCACCACTTTCCCATCGAGGGCCGTGATGCTCACGTCCACCGTTCCGCCCCGCTCGCTCACGAAGCTGGTGGTGAGCAGGTCGCTGGCCGGGTTGGGGAACACGGCGAGGCCATGCAGCGCGCTCTCCTCTTCGATGCCGCCGATGATCACCGGCTGCATCACGTTGATGGTGAAGCCCGAGCGGTCGTCGTTGTGCTGCGCGAAGCCGTTGTACATCCCCAGCGAATCGATCGAGACCGTGTCGCAATGGGTGCTGGTGCAGCCGATCGAGTCGTTGATCGTCAGGCAGAGCAGGTAGGGTCCGTTGCCCCCATATACGTGCGTGGGATAGGGATCCGTGGAGGTGTTGCCATCGCCGAAGTCCCAGGAGAAGTTGAACACGCCGCTGCCGCCGCTGCTCAGGTTCCACACCCAGAGCGTGTAGGGGATCGGCGTGGCGGTGCCCAGCACGCTGTCGATGGTGTAGGCCTGCAGCACCCAGAAGTTCGCCTGGCAGGGCGCGCTGGTGCCGCCCACGCAAACACAGTTGATGTCCCACACGTCGTTCGTGGTGAGGGGGTTGCCGTCGTTGCAAGGAGTACCGGGCAGGTTCGGGCCGAAGGGGATGCCCATGCAGTCGTAAATGGTGTTGAGCGAATCGACGCACACGCAGGTGCTGTCCCAGATGCCCGTGATGAAGATGCCGCCGATCGAGTCGGTGCAGGCCGTGCCGGGCAGGTTGGGGCCGCCGGGGATGCCGAGGCAATCCAACGGGCCCGTCCCGGTACCGAAGCATCCGCACAGGGGGGTCCAGGTGTCGTTCACCGTGCTGCTGTCGCCATCGTCGCAAGGTGTGCCGGGCAGGTTGGGCCCGTAGAGGATGCCGAGGCAATCGTACCACACCGGCCCGGTGTTGATCCCGCCGAGGCTGTCCACCACCACCGTGTCACACATCAGGCTGGTGCAGCCGCCACCGTCGTTGATGGTGAGGCACAGGCCGTAGACCCCTGGGCTGCTGAAGGTCCAGGTGGGTTCGAAGGCCATGCTCGTCGAACCGTCGGGCATCCACCAGGTATAGCCGATCGGCGCGGTGCCCGTGCTCGTGTTGGTGGTGGTCATCTGCCAGGGTCCGCTCTGGCCAACGGTAAAGGAGGCCTGGCACGATCCTCCGCAGTTGATGGTCACGAAGGTGTAGGAACTGTCATTCAAGAAGTTGAAGGCCGTGCTGTCGTACACCGTGTTGATGATGCCCAGGCACGGGGTGCTCAGTTCGACCGCGGCCGTGAGGCTCGACAGGTTCAGCACCGTGGTGAAGCCGCAGGTGGGGCTCAGCGACAGGGTCTGGGTGATCGCGGGCGTGGTGCCGGGCAGTGTCTGGAGCGTCACCACCTGGCCGGGGTAGCATCCGGGGACCACGCCGTTGATGATCCAGGTGTAGGGCAGCTGGGCGGTGGCCTTCATGGTGAAAACCGTGGCTCCGGCCAGGAGCAGGGTTCGGATCGATCTCATGGGGTTGTAGCGTTGTGTCGTTTCATCTGCATACACGCAGGAAGGAGGGCCGGGGTTGGGTGAGCGATCAGAAAATTAGAGGATCAGAAGATCAGAAGAGCACCTCCATCGGATCGGGGACGACCTCGTCCGTTCCTCCTGTCGCTCAGTCGCGTTTCACGAAGCGCCGGCTGATCACCTCGCGTTCGTTGCCGATGCGCAACACGTACATCCCCGCGTTCAGGTCATGCACGCCCATGCGCCATTCGTTCAAGCCGGGTGCCACGGGCAGCGCCACGCGCCGCACCACTTTCCCATCGAGGGCCGTGATGCTCACGTCCACCGTTCCGCCCCGCTCGCTCACGAAGCTGGTGGTGAGCAGGTCGCTGGCCGGGTTGGGGAACACGGCGAGGCCATGCAGCGCGCTCTCCTCTTCGATGCCGCCGATGATCACCGGCTGCATCACGTTGATGGTGAAGCCCGAGCGGTCGTCGTTGTGCTGCGCGAAGCCGTTGTACATCCCCAGCGAATCGATCGAGACCGTGTCGCAATGGGTGCTGGTGCAGCCGAGCGTGTCGTTGATCGTGAGGCAGAGGATGTAGGGCCCGTTGCCCGCATACACGTGCGTGGGATAGGGATCCGTGGAGGTGTTGCCATCGCCGAAATCCCAGGAGAAGTTGAACGCGCCGCTGCCGCCGCTGCTCATGTTCCACACCCAGAGGGTGTAGGGGATCGGGGTGGCGGTGCCCAGCATGCTGTCGATGGCGTGGGCCTGTAGCACCCAGAAATTCGCCTGGCAGGGCACGCTTGTGCCACCCACGCAAACACAGGTGATGTCCCACACGTCGTTCGTGGTGAGGGGATTGCCGTCGTTGCAAGGAGTACCGGGCAGGTTGGGGCCGAAAGGGATGCCCATGCAGTCTACGATGGTGTTCGGCACGCATACGCAGGTGCTGTCCCATACTCCGGAAAAAACAATGCTCCCAACCGTATCCGCGCAAGCCGTTCCAGGAAGTGCGGTCCCACCGGGGATCCCGAGGCAATCGAGCGGACCGGTGCCGATCCCAACGCAGGCGCACCATGGCGCCCAGGTATCGCTGACCGTGGTACTGTCCCCATCATCACAGGGAGAACCCGGAATGTTCGGCCCGAAAAGGACACCCAGACAATCGAACCAGTAGGATCCACCACCATAGAGCATGCCGACGCTGTCCACGATCAACGTATCACACTGCCAGCTACTGCAGCCAAGGCTGTCGGTGATGGTCAGGCAAATGTCATAGTAGCCAGATGAGGTGAACGTGAAACCGGGTTGGAACGCGTTGCTGATGGAACCGTCAGGCATCCACCATTGATATGTCAGTGGGCCGGTACCTGAACTCAGATTGGTGGTGGCAATGTTCCATGCAGCGGTTTGCTGCACTGTGAAGGATGCATTGCATCCATAGTTGCCCACACAATCGCAACTGCTGTCCCAGGTATCGCCCGAGGTCAACGGGTTGCCATCGTCACAAGGTGTGCCGGGCAGGTCCGGACCTCCCATGATCCCGAGACAATCGATCGTGGATGATCCGCAGTTGAGCGTGACCATCGTATACGAAGTGTCCAGAAGGAACCCGAATTGAACACTGTCATACATCGTCACCATCGTCCCTCCGCACATGGTGGAAAAGGTCGCTTCAGCGAGGCTGCTGCTCAGGTTCAGGTAAATGGAGAACGTGCATGTGTTGGAGTCCACAGGCAGCGTCAGGCTATAGGCCGGCATGGTGCCGGGTAAGGTCTCCAGGTTGACGGTCTGGCCGGGATAGCAATTGGTCACGGTACCAGCGACCAACCAGGTATATGGGCCTTGTGCCAGCGCAGATGCTCCACCCATGGCAAGGCCAGCCACGAGCAGTGAGCACGAAAGGGGGTTCATGATCAGGAGTGGTTCTGGTGAACTTTCAGATCAATACACGCAGGGATGGCCAATGAGGTTGGGTCGGGCGATCAGACAATTGGACGATCAGAAGATCAGACGCTCCCTTCGGAGCTGGCGTTGCTTTCAATTGTCTGATCTTCTCATCATCTGATCATCTGATCGAGCAGTTCATCGTCGGCTTCGTTCGCCAGGGTCACCTGCAGCCGGGGCTCCTGCTGCATGGCGCGCTCGATGCTGAAGCGCGCATTGGGGTTGCGGGCCCAGGCGCGGCGGGCGATGCCGTTGTGTACGTCCCAGTGCAGCATGGCCTTCAGGCGGCGGTCGCTGTCGGGGCTGCCGTCGAGCACCATGCCGAAGCCGCCGTTGATCACCTCGCCCCAGCCCACGCCGCCGCCGTTGTGCAGGCTGATCCAGGTGGCGCCGCGGAACGCGTCGCCCACGAAGTTCTGAACGGCCATGTCGGCGGTGAAGCGCGACCCATCGCGGATGTTCGCCGTTTCGCGGTAGGGGCTGTCGGTGCCGCTCACGTCGTGGTGATCGCGGCCGAGAACGACCGGCGCCGAGATCTTCCCGCTTTTGATCGCATCATTGAAGGTCGAGGCGATCCGCATGCGCCCTTCAGCGTCGGCATAGAGGATGCGCGCCTGGCTGCCCACCACCAGCTTGTTCTGTTGCGCGTTGCGGATCCAGTGCAGGTTGTCGGCGATCTGCTGGCGGATCTCCTGCGGTGCTTCCTTCAGCATGGCACCGAGCACGTCTCCGGCGATCGCATCGGTGGCGGCAAGATCCTTGGGATCGCCGCTGGTGCACACCCAGCGGAAGGGCCCGAAGCCGTGATCGAAACAGAGCGGGCCCATGATGTCCTCCACGTAGCTCGGGTAGCGGAACTCGCGCCCATCCGCGCCGCCGATCTCCGCTCCGGCGCGCGCGCTTTCCAGCAGGAAGGCGTTGCCGTAGTCGAAGAAGTACATGCCCTGCTCCGCGAGCGCGTTGATCGCGCGCACCTGGCGGCAGAGGCTCGCCTGCACGCGCACCTTGAAGGCCGAAGGATCCTTCACCATCAGCGCATTGCTCTCCTCGAAGCTTAGACCCGCGGGATAGTAACCGCCGGCCCACGGGTTGTGCAGGCTCGTCTGATCGCTGCCGAGATCCACCTTCACCTGCCGTTCTGCCAGCCGCTCCCAGAGGTCCACCACGTTGCCGAGGTAGGCGATGCTGTGTGCTTCCCCCTTGTTCCTCCATTGGAGCGCCGCATCGATCGCCTGGTCCGCATCCGCGATCACCGCATCCACCCAGCCCTGCGCGTGGCGCTTGTTCGCCGCGGCGGGGTTGATCTCAGCGCAGAGCGTGACCACGCCCGCGATGTTCCCGGCTTTCGGCTGCGCGCCGCTCATGCCGCCGAGGCCGGAGGAGACGAAGAGTGCGCACCCCCTCTCCTTGGGAGAGGGGGATGGGGGGTGAGGGCGCATTCTCACCGCGTTCAGCACGGTGATCGTCGTGCCATGCACGATGCCCTGCGGACCGATGTACATGTAGCTGCCGGCGGTCATCTGGCCGTATTGCGAAACGCCCAGCGCGTTCATGCGCTCGTAGTCGTCCGGCGCGCTGTAGTTGGGGATCACCATGCCGTTGGTCACCACCACGCGCGGGGCGTCCTGGTGGCTGGGGAAGAGGCCGAGCGGGTGGCCGCTGTACATCACCAGCGTCTGCTCGTCGCTCATCTCCGCCAGGTACTTCATGGTGAGACGGTACTGCGCCCAGTTCTGAAATACCGCGCCGTTGCCGCCATAGGTGATCAACTCATGCGGGTGCTGCGCCACGGCGGGATCCAGGTTGTTCTGGATCATGAGCATGATCGCCGCGGCCTGACGGCTCTTCGCGGGATAGGCGTCGATCGGCCGGGCGTGCATCGCATGCTCCGGCCGGAAGCGGTGCATGTAGATGCGGCCGTGATCCTTCAGCTCCCGAGCGAATTCCGGCGCGAGGATGGCGTGGTGCTTTTGAGGGAAATAGCGTAGGGCGTTCCTCAACGCGAGCTTCTTCTCTTCAGCCGATAGGATGTCTTTTCGTTTGGGGGCATGGCTCATCGAGGGATCCAGCGGCCGGGGCGGAGGAAGCTCGTCCGGGATCCCTTCGAGGATCGAGGTACGCAGAAGGTCCAGCTCGGTGGAAGTCGCGGGAACGGGCATGGACCGCGAAGATCGGGTGAAGCGGCTAGCGGGCGATGATGAAGCGCCGGGGTCGTGAACCGTCCAATCTGAGAACGTACATACCTATGTTGAGGCCACCTACGTCTATCTTCTCATTCGCCGAGGTAAGCCGTGTTCTTCGCAACAACCGCCCTTCAAGATCATGGATCATGACCAGTGCCCCTGCTTTCGCCCCAGTCACAGTGATCGCATCAATAGCTGGATTGGGAAAAGCACCGAACCATGGTTCACTCTCTTCCTGCACAGCTACATCCCAATCGATGATCGGCGGCTGAATGATGGTATCACCATCAATGATCGCTCCAACGAGGTCCACTATCAATGCACCATTCATTCCCCGGTCGAACTGGACTTGGCGCAGTCCTAAGCCTTGTTCGTATGAAAGGTTGATAGGTACTTCCTCTATGACAGGAAATACCCCAGGCACTACTTCCTGAGCGCCATTGAACCCGCTCGTTGGCACTCCAAAGGGTGATTGATATAGTTTTTGCGAGCGAACTATGGTGCGGCCATCCGAAGTGATCCCATGACCGACCAAATAGCGTGGACTGAGACCATAGTAATCAGCCCAGCAGATCGAGGTATCAACCACTTGACCAGGGTATGCCGCAAGAATTGGATGGTTGGACAAAACATCAGTCCGGCTGAACAACCAATGATCCAGCGGCATGGGCCAGTTGGGCTCTGCGATCAGCCATCCTGGGTATCCTGGGTTGGCGAACGTACGCGCCACCGATGTCGAGTACAGAATGCTGTCCGTCACATCAGTTCGCCCGGTGACCACTGCTTTCCAATAGTGGATGATCGACCACCGGAACTGCGGTCCACCTGGTGGAGTGGCCCACCAAATGGAAGTGATCATGTACACGAGTTCGTCACCGGATTGGTAATCGAAATAGTCCAATGGATCAGGAAAGAGCCAGCCAACACCAGCGCCTTCCACACCCATCAAATCATGACTTTCGGAACCCAGCGAAGTGCTCAACATGCCAAGTGAGCGACTGAGCAACAACGTATCTCCAGTGCTGAGCAGGATCCTGCGCACCGAGTCAGACACATCGAATACGGTATCGGACCATTGTGCGTCCACTATGGCTGTGATCCCATTGGTGGCATCGAACACCCAGATGCTCCCAACGTCCGCCGGGCTTTTGATCATGAACGTGTCCGGGCCGAAGAATCGCCAATCGCTCCCGCTCCGCGCACATGCAAACCCCATGAATTGTGGTTGATCAACCCGTACAAAGCAACCATCACAAGGCCCACCCAAACTCGCCGGGCACGTATCACACACCACCCCGATCCTGTTCAGCTCATACCGGAAGCTGTCCGGCCCGAGCGTATCGATGTGCGTGACGAAGACCTGGTTGCTGATCGTGTCGCTGCCGTCGTCGCTGTAGTTGTACTTGTAGGCCGGGTTCAGCAGGGCCCAGTCCTGGGCGTGCGCGAACGCTGGAGCGATCAGCAAAAGGAGGGGGATCCGCATCGCGGTGAAGACGGCCCTCCGAAGGTAACCGCTGCCCAGGTGCCACCGCAACGACGCGACGACGCAACAGATCACATCATACCTGTCTGACGTCGCGTCGTCGCGTCGTCGCGGTTCAACCTCCTCCCTCCGTCTCCTTCAGCAGGACCTTGATATCCCCGATCGCCCGGTCCACGTCCTCCTCCGAGGTGCCGTCATAGAAGCCCCGGATGCGGTGCTGCGGGTCCACCAGCACGAAGTTCTCCGTATGCACGAAGTCGTCCGGGCCGCCATCGCCCTCGCCGGTGGCCGCGAAGTAGGAGCGGCGCGCCAGGCGGTAGATCTGGAGCCGGTCGCCGGTGAGCAGGCGCCAGTGCGCGGGATCCACGCCGTACTCTTCACCATAGGCACGCAGCACCGGTACGCTGTCGCGTTCGGGGGTCACCGAGTGGGAGAGGAGCATCAAACGCGGCTCTTCACGGAACTCCTCCTGCACGCGCACCATCTGCGCGCTCATCTTCGGGCAGATCGATCCGCAGGTGGTGAAGAAGAAATCCGCGAGGATGATCCGGCCTTTGAGGCTGTCGAGCGTGAGGATCTGTCCACGCTGGTCGGTGAGGTGGAAATCGGCGATGTGGTGCTCCTTCGTTCCACCGCGCACGGCGGGATCCACCAGCCGTGGATCGAGCTGACCTGGATGATAGACCGGCAGGGTGCTCGCCGGCCGCAGGATGAAGTAGCCGATCACCACCGCCACCGCGAAAAGACCGAGCACGATCAAGCCACGCTTGGCGATCGGAGACAGACCTGCGCTCACCGCCGCCAGTAGTATTCGTAGGCCATGTTGATGATCGTGCGGTACTTGGGAGCCTCCACTCCGATCTCGCGGTCGTGCCGCAGCATGAGGTCCAGCGTGTGGTCCTTGCTGATGCTCCACTGCACGCCCGCATCGTAGCGCATGCCGGCGAGGAAGTTGTCCTTGTAATACAGCGCGGTGAAGGACTCCGCGCTCACGAAGGGGTTGAGCGGAAGACCCTTGATGTTGTACTGGACCTCGACCTTGTTCCTCAGGAACGTCCGCACGCGGTAGGCGGGGATGAACTCGTGCTGCCAGGTGGGGCGGTAGCTCAGGTCGAAACGGCCCGGTTTCATGGAGGCCACCGCGTTGAATTCCAGCCGGTAGGTGTCGTTGCTGTACTTGTCGCGGTGTGTATAACGGCCCGCCGTGCCCACCCGCAGCCATTCGGTGATGCGGTGGCGCAGTCCCAGCTCAACGTAGGTCTGCTTGCCGAAGCCCAGGTTCTCGTTGCTGCGGTAGCCCGCTTCCATGGACACGCGGAAGTTCTCGGCGAATTTTGATCGCGCCTCGCCCGAGCCATCGGTGAAGGGCTTGGTCTCCAGCGCCGCGCTGAACCAGGCCTCCAGGTCCTTCTCGGGCTGGTGTTCGGGTCCGTCCTGCGCGTGCGCCGGTCGCGCCAGCGGCAGTGCGAAGACCCCAAGGAGGAGGATGCGGGCGGGGCGCACGGCGATCAATCCCAGACCTGCACGTTCAGCGTCGGCACGTCCACCACCTCCTTCTTGTCGGTGATCTCCACCGTCTGGCTCACCACCTGCACGTACCCGGTGCTGTCACAGGTGGGGCATTCGCTGTAGGTGAACACCGTGTACTCGCCCTTGCGCAGCCAGCTGAACTTGTACAGTCCGTCCGGCCCGGTGCGCGTGTCGTCGTCGTAGAACTCATGGTCGCCGTACACGATGTACACGCGCGTCTCGGGGAGGAAGTACGCGTTGCCCGTCGGGTTGCCGGTGTTGTCGTCCCAATCGGTGGCGTACACGTAACCCCGGAGCTCGGCCTTGCCGCCTTCTCCGGGTTCTTTTTTGCAGCCGGCCAGCAGCAGCCCGGCCGCGACGATCCCGATCAAGGTCTTCATGTTCCCCTTTGTTTGGCGCGGGCGAAAGTAGGGGCGAAGGTTGGAGGGATCCTGGAAGATCGCCGGTCAGGCGTAGATGCCTTCCACCTCCTTCGCGTATTTCTCCAGGATCACCTTCCGGCGCAGTTTCAGCGAAGGGGTGAGTTCGCCACGGTCGATGGTCCATTCCTCCGGCAGCAGGGCGATCTTCTTCACCTGCTCCCAGTGGCCGCGGCCGGCGGCGATCTTTTCCACCGAGCGCATGATGCGCTCCCTGATCCGCGGATCCTTCACCACCTGGTCATTGCTGGTGAAGGGGATCCCCTTCAGCGCGCAATAATCCTTCAGGAAGGCGAAGGAAGGAACGACCAGCGCCGCGGGGAACTTTCGGTTCTCGCCGATCACCATCACCTGCTCGATGAAGCGCGACTCCTTCAACATGTTCTCCAGCACCTGCGGAGCCACGTACTTGCCGCCGCTGGTCTTGAACATCTCCTTCTTGCGGTCGGTGATCTTCAGGAAGCCGTCCCTGTCCAGTTCGCCGATGTCGCCGGTGTGGAACCAGCCGTCCGCGTCGAGCACCTGCGCGGTGAGCTCGGGATCCTTGTAGTACCCCTTCATCACGTTGGGACCCTTCACTAGGATCTCGCCGTCCTCCGCGATGCGCACCTGCACATCCTTGATCAGGCGGCCCACCGTGCCGAACCGGAGCCCGTCGTTCCACTCGCAGTTCACCGCCACCACCGGCGAGGTTTCGGTGAGGCCGTAGCCCTCCATCAGCGGGATGCCCGCGGCGTTGAACACGCGCGCCAGGCGGGGTTGCAGGGCCGCGCTTCCGCTGGCCACCACCTTCACGCGGCCGCCGAGCGCCTCCTTCCATTTGCTGAAGATCAGCCTGCGGGCCAGGGCGAGCTGCGCGTCGTACCACGGGCCGCGGCCATGCACTTCGTAGCGCAGGCCCAGGTCGAGCGCCCAGAAGAAGAGCGCGCGCTTCACGCCGGTGAGCTGTTCCCCTTTCGCCACGATGCGGTCGTAGACCTTCTCCAGCACGCGCGGCACGGCGGTGAACACCTCGGGCCTCACCTCGCGGATCGCGTCGCCCAGGTTGTCCATGCTTTCCTGGAAGCGGATGCTCACCCCCGTGAAAAGGTAGAGGTACATGAGCATGCGCTCGTAGATGTGCGAGAGCGGCAGGAAGCTGATGGCCGTGGCGGTGTGGTCCACCGGCAGGCGCTCGATGCTGCCCTCGATGTTGCTGAGGATGTTCCCGTGCGTGAGCATCACGCCCTTGGGCTTTCCGGTGGTGCCGCTGGTGTAGATGATGGTGGCCAGGTCGTGGCGCTTCACGCTGGCGCCGTATTCCTTCAACAACGTGCGGTCCTGCTGTGCGCCCGCGGCGGGCAGCTCGCTCCAGTGCCGCGCGCCGTCGATCCGGTCGAAGGTGAAAAGGTGCCTCAGCGCGGGCGCGCCCTGCTGCGCGGCCGTTGCCTTTGCGTGGATCTCCGCGTTGCTGCTGAAGCACGCCTTCACTTCACCATGGTGCAGCACGTACGCGTAGTCCTCGGCGCTGGCGGTCGGATAGAGCGGGACGTTGATCGCACCGATGCGCAGGATGGCCTGGTCCACCAGGCACCATTCGTTGCGGTTGCCGCTGGCGATGGCCACCTTGTCGCCCGGTCGGATGCCGATCGACATGAGGCCGAGGGCGATCTTCTCCGCCGTGTCGACCATCTCCCGCGTGCCGTACGATCGCCAGTTCCCGTCTTCTCTGCTGGCGATGGCCACCTCCTTCGGGAATTTCTCCAGCTGGAGGAGCGGGATGTCGAAGAGGCGCTGGACGTCCATGATGTTCGCAAAGTACGATCAGCCCACTTCTTCCAGAGCACGCAGGTATCTCTCCACGTGCTCGCCGATGCGCTTCGCCCTGTACTGCATGATGAAGCGCGGATGCTCCAGCGCGACGATGCGCCGGAATAAGCCGTGCTCCGCGTTCAACCGCTCGAGGAAGACGAGGTTCTTCCCCGCGCCTATGCAGATGACCGCATCGGTGCGCATGCCGCAGGCTACCAGGGCATGCAGCCACTTGGCGATGAAGGGTGTGACCGCGCGCTGCAGTACCGGATCGTCGTAGTAGTTCACGTTCACCGGGCGATGACTGGTGCCGGCCTTCACGAAGCCCAGCGGACAGACGGCCTGCACGCAGACCGTTGAATAGAACCGATGGGGGCCACCCGCCGCGGCGATCATGCGGTAGAAGAAGTCGCTGCTGGGCTCGTGGGTGCGGATGCCGCTGATCGCGATCCCCAGCGCGCTCTCCGCCCGCTTGGTATCGGTGAAACAGAGTCCCGTCGATCCCGCGCCAAGGCGGCCAGGATTGATGCCGAGCATCAGCAGGCGCGGGCGGTCGTCGTTATAGAACCGGAGATGGAATTCGCGGACGATGCGCCGCACCTCGGCGCCATGTTCGCCCCGCAGGGGATCGAGCACGTGAACGCCTCGTGGCAGCCTTGCGTGCGCCAACGACTGCCGATGGATGAGCCGAAGGAGCCGTTCGCCCAGCATGCGGCGAACGTAAGCGCCTGTCCGGGATCCGCGGCCGCCGGCGATGCACCGCTTCCCGCGCTTCGGGAACCTGTCGCCTGCAAGGCGTGGTGGATCGCGCGGCGGGTGCTCACTTGGGCGCCTTGCGGTAGATCCACGCACCCACGGCCGTGAACAGCACGTTGGGCAGCCACACCGCCACCAGCGGATCCAGCCCGGCATTGGTGGCCGCCACGGTGCTCATCTTCATGGCGAAGATGTAGATGAGCACCAGCAGCAGCCCCAGGGCGAGATGCACGCCCGTGCCGCCGCGCACCTTGCGGCTGGCCACGCTCACGCCGATGAGCGTGAACACGTAAGTGGCGAAGGGATAGGAGGTGCGCTGGTGTTTTTCGACCAGGTAGAAGGGCACGCGATCGCTGCCGTGCGCTTTCTGCTGGGCGATGAAGCGGTCCAGTTCGCCGGTGTTCATGCTCGATGCGTTCTCGTTGCGCTGGCCCAGGTCCGAGGGCACCATGGCGATCGCCGTGTCCAGTTGCACGCCGCGCCTGATCCGGTCGCGAAGACCCTCTCCGCCGTCGCCGCCGCCGGTCCCGATCTCGCGGATCATGTAGTCGTACACGCGCCAGACGCCGTGCAGGCTGTCGTAGCTGGCGCGCTCCGCGGAGAGCTTCGAGCGCATCTCGCCGTTCCTCCATTCCTCCAGGCCGAACCGGTAGGCCGTTTTCTTCTGCCAGTTGAAGGATTCCACCGAGGCGATCACCCCCGGCTCGATCTCCCGGTGCAGGTTCTTGTCCTTGATGAAGTACGCGGCGCGGATGTGCGCCTCCTCGAAGGCCAGACGCGTGCGGTTGGCGTGCGGCAGCACCCGATGGTTCACCAGCAGCGCGATGAGGAAGAGCAGGGTCCCGGCGATGAAATAGGGCCGCAGCAGCCTCGGGAAGCTCACCCCGCTGCTGAGCATGGCGATCACCTCGCTGCGGTGCGAGAGCCGTCCGGTGAAGAGGATGACGGCGATGAAGATCAGCAGCCCGCTGAACAGGTTGCTGTAGAAGATCACGAAGTTCACATAGTATTCCAGCACGATCTCCTTCAACGAGGCGGTCATGCGTGCGAAGTCCTCGGTCTTCTCGCTGATGTCGAAGACCACCGCGATAGCCATGATCAGCACCAGGATGAAGAAGAAGGTGCCCAGGAACTGGCGGATGATGTAGCGATCGAGGGTGCGCACGGTTCGTTCCAGATCTCGTTTCCCGGACCCAACGGTCAAGTCCTGTTTCTCAACTTTCAACTTTCAACTTTCAACTTTCATCTTTCATCCTTCCCTTCCTCCCGTAAGGGCAATGCCTGCACCGGCTGCCGCAGCAAGAACCGCGCTTCAAATGGTACCGCTCGGTGAAGACCAGGAAGCCCTCCTCCGTGAAGTAGTAGTCCCCGGGGTCCAGGCCCAGGCGCTCCACGCGGTCGTCCAGGGGTTTTTCGTCGGGCATCGGGCAAAGGTCAGTAACCACCCCGGCCCCTCCCATTCCTCGCAGAGCCTCCGAACAGGAGTGGGAGACTGACCGCGGGCGGGATCGCGTTCTATCCACAGCCGCCGGTTGATGGCCCGGTGGACGGATCGTGAACAACGCGCTGCACCCCCGGTAGTTTCGGCCATCCCAGCGTTTCCCCGTTTTCCATGCAGGATCTTGTTGAATTGTGGATAACCGCCGATGTGGTGCTCCTGCCCGTGCGCAAAAGCCGCCGGCGAAAGGCGCGCATGCCACGCCAGAAGGACCGTGGGGCGATCCAGGCCCCATCCGCCCCGGAGGTGAAGGCCTTCCTGGTGATGCCTTCCATGCGGGCGTTGTTCACCCTGGCAACGACCGTGCTTTTCGGAGCGGTAGTGGCGGCCACCCAGGCATCGCCCCCCGCACCCGGTCGCGGCGGGGAGATCTCCTCCGAGGAATACATCGAGCAATGGAAGGGCGTGGCCATCCAGAAGATGAAAGACCATGGCATCCCCGCCAGCATCACCCTGGCGCAGGGGCTGCTGGAAAGCCGCAGCGGCAACAGCGAACTGGCCCGCGAAGCCAACAACCACTTCGGCATCAAGTGCACCAACGACTGGGACGGCGGCAAGACCTACCACGACGACGACAAGCGCCATGAGTGCTTCCGGAAATACTCCGACGCGGCCCAAAGCTTCGAGGATCATTCGCGCTTCCTGCAGCGCTCGCGCTATGCCGCGCTGTTCGAGCTGCGGCCCACCGATTACAAGGGCTGGGCGCACGGACTGAAGAAGGCGGGCTATGCCACCGACCCGCGCTATCCCGCCAAGCTCATCGACCTGATCGAACGCTACCAATTGCACAAGCTCGACGAGGGCGTGGACCTAGTTTACGTGCCGCCGATGCCGGGCAACCCCACGCGACCGGCAGGGTCGGTACCGGCCAACGACAACGAGGACATCGTGGTGGGCGGCAGGCTCATCGAGCTCTTCGAGGATCGCATCAAGTTCATCCGCGCGAAGGAGGGCGACAGCTACCGGAAGCTCGCCGACGAGCTCGAGATGATGCCCGGGCAGCTCGCGCGCTACAACGACCAGGAGCCCGATGCGCCGATCCTCGGAGGCCAGGTGATCTACCTCCAGCCCAAGCGCGGCAAGAGCCGGAGCGCCCAGGTGCATGTGGCGAAGGAGGGTGAGACGCTCTGGAGCATCAGCCAGCAGCACGGGTTGAAGCTGGAGAAGCTGGCGGAGTACAACGGGACGACGAAGGATGCGCCATTGTCCGCTGGGCAGCACGTCTTGCTGAAGAAGTCGAAGCGCTGAACACGTGGCAGGTCGCGTTCGCCGCGCTCAATGCCACGCCCCCAGGATCGCCCCCATCAGGCCCAGGAAACAGACGTGATAACCCGCGTCGATGGCCCATAGGGCGAGCGACTTGCGCTGGTAGAGGTAGTTGATGCCCGTGCTGGTGGCCACGAACATCAGGCCGATGAGCAGGCCGTGGTAAAGGCCCACGTCCCAGGTGAGCGTGCTTATGTCCTCCCGGTGCCAGACCATCGCCAGGCCCAGGCCCATGACGAAGGTGAGCAACAGCGTGGTACCGAAGATGCGCGCCATGCCTCCGCCCTGCTTCAGTTGCTCCTCGGTGAAGCCCAGTTCCTTCATCCAACGCTTGCCGAAGAGGAAGCTGTACCAGACGAAGCCAAGGAAGAACGCAGCGAGCGTGGCCACGATCACGGCGAGGAAGTTCACGGTGGAGAGGTCCATGGGATGAAGGGTTGGTGATGTCGAATGTAGCGATCGCGGACCGGAAGGGTTGCTCGATCCGCAGGGCTATCGGGTCTTGTTCTTCACCGCAGAGAGCGCAGAGGCCGCGGAGGATCCCTTCGGCCACCAAAGAGAGGCGCTGAGTTAGCGGCCTCCGGCCGCCTCTGCGCTCTTCGGTGCAGAGGCAACGAAATGACGGGCATTTCTCCGTGCCTCCGCGCCTCCGTGTGAGATCAATTCATCGTATCCACCGCTATCGAGAAATTGACCCGCCGACCCAATAAGACGCGATAGCCCTGCTCACCCCGCGTTCCGGTCTCCCACCACCCCCGTGCTCATCAGGTCGCGCCAGAAATCCGGATAGGATTTGCTCACCACCATGTGATCGCGGATGGTGATGCTGCGGCACACCACCGCCAGCGGCGCGAGCGCCATGGCCATGCGGTGATCGTTGCGCGGATCGAACACCAGATCGCGGTCGGCGAGGGCGGCGACCAGTTGGGGCGATGACCTGATCGTCAGCGCGTCCTCCTCTCTCGAGTACGGAACGTCCAAGGCGGTCAGCACATCCGCCACGGCGGCCATGCGGTCGCTTTCCTTGAAAGGCAGCGTGTGCAGGCCGGAGGATCTCACCTCGCGCCCCAGTGCGGCCATGGTCAGCGCGAGCGAAGGGAAGAGGTCGGGGCATTCGCCCAGGTTGAAATGCGGAGTGCCTTTCGGAACGCGGCGCAACGGGCGATGGGCGATCCGGATGCCCTGGATCTTCTGGCCGAACAGCGTGCCGACATACGGCCGGGTTTCCACGTCGGCGTCCATCAGTTCCGCCAGCTTCTGGTCGCCCTGGAAGTCATCGAAGATCAGGTGGGGGAACTCGATCGTGGCGCCGGGCAGCAGCGCCGCCAGCTGGTAGAAGAAGGCCGCCGCGCTCCAATCCACCGGCACGGTGAAGGGTCGGGCCACGTAGCCGCCGGGGTCGATCTCGATCCGGGTCCCGGGCAGGTAGGTGATGGTGAAGTCGGCCTTGAAGTGGGCCATGACCATGGCGGTCATGGTCACGTACGGCTCGGAGTGTTTGCGGCCGGTCCAATGGAGTTCCAGGCCTTCCTCCATGCGCGGAGCGATCATCATGATGGCGGAGATGAACTGGGAGCTCACCGGGGAGGCCATCTCCAGCTTTCCACCGCGCAGCACGCCACCGCGCACGCGGTAGCCGTCGGGCACCGCTTCGATGTCCGCCCCCAGCGCGCGCAACGCATCCACCAGGGTGTCGTGCGGCCGTTCGAGCAGGCGCGGATCGCCGGTGATCACGTGCTCTTCCCCCTCCTGCACCGCGCACCAGGCCATGAGGAAACGGAAGGTGGTGCCACCCATGCCGCAATGCATCACCGCCGGGCGGTCCCGCAGGAGTTGCAGGATCCGCACGCTGTCCCCCGCATCGGGGAAATGATCCAGCGCGATCGGAGCGGGGCCGCCCACCAAGCGGGGACCCGGGGGAATGGCCATCGAGGCGATCACCGCCGCGCGCGCCGCCACGCTCTTGCTGCGCGGCAGTTCCACGGTGGCCCGTACGGGACCGCGCGGCTTACGAAGGGTGATGCTGGACACCGGCGCCGATGCGTTCACGGTAATGATCGATGGCTTCCTTCACCTGGGCGGCCGAGACCGGCACGTCGATCATCGCCTGGCCGATGTTCGCCAGCAGCGTGAAGCGGAACCGGCCCTCGCGGTTCTTCTTGTCGTTGCGCATCAGGGCGATCAGGCGATGGTGATCGGTGGCGGCAATGCTGAAAGGCTTGTAGAGGGAGTGCAGGTGATCTTCGATCCGGTCGAAGGCCTCGCGGGGCAGGTGTCCCAGGCGCCAGCTGAGCCAGGCCTCGCAGATCATGCCGATGGCGATGGCTTCACCGTGGAGAAGGCCGCGTTGGGGGCTTTCCCAGGAGCGGGCCTCCACGGCATGACCGATGGTGTGGCCGAAATTGAGCACGCGGCGCAGGCCGCCTTCGCGGGGATCCTCCTTCACGATCGCGGCCTTGATCGCCACGGAACGCCCGATCAGCGGCGTCAGGGCGTCGATGTCGTGCAGGGGGGCCTTCACGATGGCCTCCCAGTGATCCGCATCGCTGATCAGCGCGTGCTTGATCATCTCCGCCAGGCCGTTGAGCAGTTCGCGCTTGCCCAGCGTGCGCAGGAAGGGCACATGCACGTAGACCGCCTCGGGGTCGTGGAAGAGGCCCACCAGGTTCTTCACCCCGCCCAGATCGATCCCCGTCTTGCCCCCGATGGCCGCGTCGACCATGCCCATGAGCGTGGTGGGCACGTTGATCGAGCGGATGCCGCGCTTGTAGGCGCCGGCCACGAAGCCGCCCAGGTCGCTGATCACCCCGCCGCCCAGCAGCACCAGCATGCAGCCGCGCTCCACCTCGCGCTCGCCGAGGTGTTCCCAGATCACCTTGCACACCTCGATCGATTTGCTCTGCTCTCCGGCTTTCACGGCGATGGTCTCCGCCGAGCGCAGCAGCGGCACGCGCGCCAGCAGTTCCGGCAGGCAGTGGCGCAGGGTGTTCTCATCGCCAAGGATGGAACAGGCCCCCTCACCGCGCGCCAGGGTGGCCTCCAGTTCCCGCAAGGCATCGCGGCCCAGCACCACGGGATGGCGGCCGGCGTCGATGATGTCGATCAGCTTGCGTGGAGGGGGCATCCGCTACTTTCGCCGGGCGAAAAAGAACGCGCGGGCGCTGCGTTCAAAGGAACGAACAAGGCCCTTACCCCGACCCTGATGGATCCCGTTGCCGCATCGCGCGTCACCAGCGCGCCACCCGACCTGTCGGACACCCGCACGGCCTTTTCGCAGTACACCGACGCCGGCCTGCTGCGCGCCTGGTGGCTCTTCCGCGTGATCGGCAACCCCGTGCTCAACGCCATCGGCAAGGCCGCGACGCGCGCGGCGCTCGCCCTGCACCTGCCGATCAAGGGCCTGGTGCGGCGCACCTTGTTCCGGCATTTCTGCGGAGGCGAAACGATCGAGGAGAGCCTGCGCACCGTGGCACGGCTGGCCGAGGCGCGCATCGGTTCCATCCTCGATTACAGCGTGGAGGGCGCGGACGACGACGGATCGCTGGACCACGCCGCGGGCGAGATCGTGCGCACCATCGAGGCCGCCGCCGGCCGCGCCGACATCCCCTTCAGCGTGTTCAAGCCCAGCGGCGTCGCGCCGGTGGCGTTGTGGGAGGCGGTGAGCGCAGGCCGCGCGCTGAACATCGGCGAGCGGGACGAGTGGCGGCGCGTGGAGGATCGGTTCGCGCGCATCTGCGCGGCGGCGCGGACGAACGGGGTGCCCGTGCTGATCGACGCGGAGGAAAGCTGGACCCAGCAGGCGATCGACGACCTCACGCGCCGGATGATGGGCATGCACAACCGTGATCGCGCGATCGTCTTCGCCACCGTGCAGCTCTACCGCCACGACCGGCTCGAATTCCTCCGCCGCGAAGTGGAGGCGGCCCGCCGCGACGGCTACCAGTTCGGGGTGAAGCTGGTGCGCGGGGCGTACATGGAGAAGGAACGCGAGCGCGCCGCCGCCCACGGGTATGCCTCGCCGATCCACGCCGACAAGACCGCCGCGGACCGCGACTACGACGAGGCCCTGCGGCTGTGCATCGCGAACCTCGACCGGGTGAGCGTGATGGCCGGCACGCACAACGAGGAGAGCAGCCTGTTGCTCGCCCGGTTGATGGACGATCAACGCATCGCGCGCAACGACCGGCGGGTGTGGTTCGCGCAGCTGCTCGGCATGAGCGACCACATCAGCTTCAACTTCGCCGCCGGGGGCTACAACGTGGCCAAGTACGTGCCCTACGGCCCGGTGCGCGAGTTGCTGCCCTACCTGATCCGCCGCGCGGAGGAGAACAGCAGCGCCGCCGGTCAATCAAGCCGGGAGATGACCATGATCGATCGGGAGAAGCGGCGAAGGAGGGGGAAGGAACGAAGCGCCGCCTAGCGCGCGGACCCGACCGGGAGGAGGACCATACCTTGTCCGCCCCAACTCCAGTGCCATGAGGAACGCGTTCCCCTTGATCATCGCCTTGTTCGGCGTTCCCAGCGCCATCGCGCAGAACTGGATCGTCGGCGTGCCGGCCGCCTTCAAATGGAGCGAACTCACCCTGTTCGGAGGCTGCGATCCCGCTCCCGACCAGAACATCACGTTCTCGGCCCCCGGCGTGTCGGGTGTTGAGTACGTCGCCATCGTCGATGCGGTGACTCCGCCGGGCACGAACCTCATCGCCCCTCTGGGTCCGGGTCCGTTGAACGTCGGCGATACGGTGGACCTGGTGGTCGGCCCGCCGAACACGGTGTACTTCCCATCGGGATCGGGCAGCATGAGCCTGAGCTTCTGGGCCATCGGCACACCCACCACGGCGGGCCAGGCGCACCCCTGCACCTTCAATGCTTTGTGGCTGTCGAACTTGATGCTGTGTCCCGAAGGCTTGACCAAGACCGTTCAGGCGACCTGCGTCGTGCAGCCCGGCACGGTGGAAGTCCAGGAGGCGCAAGCGAACGATGTCCTGTTGCTTCCGTCGGCCGCCAATGGCTGGACCCTTTCGGCGCCTGGATCGCACTCGGGATCGGCCCTGTTGCTGGATGCCACCGGCCAGGTGATCGCGCGGAAGTTGCCGGCGGACCTGTCCGGACGGCCGAACGGCGTGTACCTGCTTCAGGTCACACGGCCCGATGGCACGGCCTCGGTGCATCGCTTCGTGCTCTCGCGCTGAAGGACAGCGGACACTCAAGGACATAGAACAGCCCCGGCCTTCCGACCTGGGCTGTCCCTTTCAAGTGACCTGCCTACACACGCCGCGCGGCCCAGGCAGACATCGCTCTTGGCTCCTTCGCCGGCGGCGCCGATGGCGCACACGCAGAACCAGTAGGCCTTGAAGCTCTCCAGTCCAACCAGCAGGTGGCGGGTCTTGGTGATGGCCATACCCGGCGCGTCTCTGTTGGCCCCCATGGCTGGATGCCTGGCGGTCCTTTCCATCGGAACAGTTTGGAAATGCGGTCGATCTGGTCTTTCGCATAGACTCCCGTCGATCGTGGGATCACGGTTCATCCTTGGTTCACAACTCGAGGCCGGAAAATTTGGAAATACCGGGGGGGGGGGGGGGGTAGTTGTGTTAGATAGGGTTCGTCAAGGGGTGTAGAAGCTGGACACTGCAGACAACCC
>CAYMXP010000004.1:0-95797 GCA_964394425.1 uncultured Chryseobacterium sp.
CGATGGCTTGCGATCCGCGCACGCTGCGCCTGGCCCACGCGAGCAGCAACGCATCGGTCTCGGCGGAGGCGAGCCGGTGATCGATGGATGACGCGCGCATCCGCTCGGTGATGGTGAAGAGCGTGATGGCCACGCTCACCGAGATGTTGTAGCTGTCCGTGAACCCGTACATCGGGATGCGCAGGTGCGCATCAGCGGAGCGCAGGAGTCCATCGCTCGCGCCGGTAAGTTCCGTTCCGAAGCAGACCGCGAGCGGCGTATCGATGTCGATGGTATGAGGGGTGACACCGTCGGCGTGCGGCGAAGTGACCACGATGCGGTGGCCGGTCGCGCGCAGGTGTTCAATGCATGCGTGCGTACCGCTCGTGCCGCGGTGATGGTGTATGTCAAGCCATTGCGATGAGCCGAGCGATACGTCGGGGTTGGGGGAGAAGGTGTTGGTGTTCTCTATCACATGGACGTCCTGCACCCCGAGCAGGTCGCAGGTGCGGAGCACGGCACTGGCGTTGTGCGGCTGGTAGATGTCCTCTAGCACCACGGTCACATGACGCGTGCGCTGTGGCGCCACGCGTTCGATGGCCGCCCGGCGCTCCGGTGTCATGAACCGGCAGAGCGCTTCATAGAGTTCCTTGTCCGTCATTCGATGCGGCGGGCCTAAAATGGGAAAGTCCCTCGCAAGAGGGACTTTCCAAAAGGTCGTAAGGGGACCCGGCTTATCTCACGCGGTTGGCGAGATCAGCACCGGCCTTGAACTTCACCACCTTCTTGGCAGCGATCTTGATCTCCTTGCCCGTCTGCGGGTTGCGGCCTTTGCGGGCGGCGCGCTTGGAGATGCTGAAGGTGCCGAAGCCCACGAGGGCCACGCGGTCGCCCTTCTTCAGGGCCTTGGTGGTGTTGTTCACGAAGGCGTCCAACGCGCGCTTGGCGTCGGCTTTGGAGATCTTCGCTTCGGCGGCGATCGATTCGATCAGTTCAGCTTTGTTCATTCCCATGGTCGTCGTAGGTGTTTGTTGGTTGTGGACTGTGGCGACAAATGTACCGGCACTTCCGCGCCCGTCAAGGGTTTCCGGAGCGATGCCGCGGAAATGTTGAAAAATCAGGGGGTTTGTTGATAAGTGCGTCCGAAAGCCGCTTGGGGCAAGGCTTTGCGGAGGGGGCGCCTCAATTCCCGCGCCGCATCGATCGTTCGTCCAGCGGAACGCGATCCATACCACCGATACGCGATGCGGGTGCGACGCGACCTCCGTTCGCGAGCGGATCAGGAACGAAGGACCGACGCCGTCGTCGTGCGGTGGCTTCACGCGCACGAACGAATCACCTCCGGCGCGGATCCACGCGGTCCGTGAACGGACCGATCCGCGCGATCGCGACGGCCCGGATCACGCACGACGCGACGAACGCGGCGATCGACCGCGGGACCCTCATGTGAGCCGGATGTGTTCCAGCGTTCGATGACCGCGGATGAATTCCGAGGCGGTCATGCGCTTCCGCCCCGCGGGCTGCACCTCCAGCAATTCGATCCAGCCATCGGCACAGGCCACGCACAGGCGGCCGGCCTCCACGCGCACCGAGCCGGGAACGGCGGGCGCGGACGCTTCGCCAGGTCGCGCGCCCAACACCTTGAAGTGCATGGCCGACGCCGCGCCTTCGTTCCACGAACACCATGCACCGGGCACGGGGCTCAACCCGCGGATGTGATCATGCACGCTCCGAACGGGACGGTCCCAGGCGATCCTGCAACGCTCCGGCGTGAGCTTGGGCGCCGCATGCAGGCCGTCAGCCGGAACGGGTTGAGGGATCCGCGTCGCCGATCCGGCGATCACCTCGCGCACCGTGCGCGCGACCAGTCGAGCCCCGAGGCGCATCAGCCGGTCGTGCAGTTCGCCCGCCGTTTCATTGGGTCCGATCGCGGTGGCCTCCTGATGGATCATGTCGCCCGTGTCGATCCGCTCCTGGATGAAGAAGGTGGTGACCCCGGTGCGCCGTTCGCCGTTGATCACCGCCCAGTTGATCGGCGCGGCGCCGCGGTAGTCGGGCAGCAGCGATGCATGCAGGTTGATGCATCCCTTCGCAGGACGGCCGAACACCTCCCGCGGCAGTTTCCTGAAGGCGACCACCACGTACAGCGAGGCATCGCAGCGATCCAGTACCTGGAGAAAGGCGGGATCGCGAAGGTCGGCGGGCTGCAGGACGGGAAGGCCCAGGGCCAGCGCGTGCTCCTTCACCGCCGGGGCCCGCGGCCGCAGGCCGCGCCCCGCCGGCCGGTCGGGCGCGGTGACCGCGGCGGCCACCTCGATCCCGCCGCTCACCAGCGCATCGAGCGATGCGACGGCGAATTCCGGCGTGCCCATGAACACGATGCGATCCCCTTTCACGGCAGCGAAGCAACGACATCGGGAACGATGCGGAAACGGTAGGGCAGCAGCGCATGCTCCCCCGCGTACCGCACGCCCACGCGTGGCCCGGCGATGATGTCTTCCGGCGCGATGGCGATCGCCCGGTCCTCGATCCAGATGCGGTCGCCCAGCAGATCGGTGCCGCTGTGCCGGGTGTGGATGCCAAGCGCCTGCGACAACGTGCCCGGCCCGGTGGTGAACGGCCCGGCATGCGACGAACGACGACGACGCATCACCTCCACCCCATCCACCGGTTCGATCGCGCGCACCAGCACCGCGTGCGGCACCCCGGGACCGTGGGTGACCACGTTGAACAGGTGGTGGATGCCGTAACAGAGATACACGTAAGCCACGCCACCCGCGCCGTACATCACCTCGTTGCGTGCGGTGCGTCTTCCGGCCCAGGCATGCGAAGCGCGGTCCACCACCCCGGCGTACGCCTCCGTCTCGGTGATCCAACCGCTGGTGAGCCGGCCGTTGAAGCGCGTACACAGCGCCTTGCCCAGCAGTTCGCGGGCGATCATCACCACGTCGTCGCGGCGGTAGAAGGAACGCGGCAGCCTGCGAGGCTTCATGCCTCCGAGGGCAGGTCGCCTGCCGCGACACGGCCTCCGCCGTGTTCATCCAGTTCCCATCGCTCGCGCGCGATGGCGGCCTCGTCCATCGCCTCAAGCCCGGCGGGCGGCGCCAAGATGTTCGTTCGCCGGTCGCGACCGCGGCAGGCATCGCACCGTCCGCAGCGATCGCCGGGCTCCTCGCCGAAGTAGCGCAGCAGTTCCCGTTCGCGGCAATCCACCTCGGGGCCGATGAAGCGAAGCATGGCCTCGAGCCGCGCCATCGCGCGCTCCTCGCGGGCGGCGAGCGCCTCGCGGTCCAGCATCAGGCGCGCGGCATCACGCCGCGGCACCAGGAGGGTGATCGTGGGGCCATCGTGCCTCGGCCGGTACATCAGCGCCCCGGTGCGCTCCAGTTCCCGGAGGCCGGCCGCCACCTTCAGCGTGGACCACTTCAACAGCATGGCCAGGCGCTCCTCGTCGATCATCACCGGTTCCTCGAAGAGGCCGCCGTGCAGCCGCAGCAGCATCTCCAGCAACGGCCCGAGCCGCGCGTCGCCCACGCGCAGGTCGTACACGGTGCGATGCGGCGCGGTGATCAGCACGCGCGAAGGCTCGCGCGCGCCTTCGCTGAGCAGCAGGGAGCCATCCAGTTCCAGCGCCTTCAAAGCGTTCGCCACGGTCACGGGCTTCACCCGCGCGCGATCGGCGAGGTCGCGCAGGTCCAGCGCATAGGTCTCGTGCTGGCCCGCGCCCAGGGCGATGCGATGGCGGTCGGCGAACGCCTGGTAGACGCGGCGCACCTCGGCCACGGGTGGGAAGGAGGACGAGACGCGGTCGCGCAGGCGTCGGGCATCGCCATCATCGCAGAACAGCACGGCATGCGATGGATGGCCGTCGCGGCCCGCGCGACCGGTCTCCTGATAGTAGCTCTCCAGGTCGGGGGGAGGCTCCAGATGCGCCACGCAGCGCACATCGGCCTTGTCGATGCCCATGCCGAAGGCCGTGGTCGCCGCCACGAAGCGCGCCTCGCCGGCCACCCAGGCCTGCTGCACGCGGTCGCGTTCATCCATCTCCATGCCCGCATGGTAGGCCGCCGCGCTCACCCCGTGTTGCCGGAGCAGGCGCGCGACGCGCACGGTGCCCTTGCGTTCGCGCACATAGACGATCCCGCTTCCCTCCGATCGTTCCGCGAGGCGTAGCAGCCGGCCCAGTTTGTCCTCGCCGCGGCTCACCCAATAGCGCAGCTCAGGGCGCCGGAAGGAGGTCCGCAGAACACGTCCATCGCGGAAGCCGAGCTGCCGCATGATGTCTTCAGCCACGGGCGGAGTGGCCGAGGCGGTGAGGGCGAGCACCGGCACGTGGGGGATCCGTTCGCGCAGGGCGCCGATCTTCTGGTAGGCCGGACGGAAATCGTATCCCCATTGCGAAATGCAATGCGCCTCATCCACCGCCAGCAGGCCGATGGGCAGTCGGGGCAGGCGGGCCAGCAACAGGTCGGTTCCCAGCCGTTCGGGCGACACATAAAGAAAGGACCGTTTGCCGGCCGCGCAACTCTCCAGCGCGTTGTCGATCTCCTGCGGACGCATGCCCGAGGTGACGGCCACCGCGGCGATGCCCCTGTCGCGCAGGTTCCGCACCTGGTCCTTCATCAGCGCGATCAGCGGGGAGACCACCAGGCCCATGCGGCCGGTGGCCAGCGCGGGCACCTGGAAGCACAGGCTCTTGCCCGCGCCGGTGGGCAGCAGCGCGAGCGTGTCGCGGCCCTCGAGCACCGATGCGATCACCTCCGCCTGCATCGGGCGGAAGGAGGTGAAGCCCCAATGGGCCTTCAACACCTCCAGCGGATCGCGCGCGGCGGGCATGGCCGGCAAGGTATCAAGGCGGTGGAGCGCTCCGACGCCGACGCATCGACCCGATCGCCGAACGATCGCCGATGCGCGGCCGGGAACGCCGCGGGGCTTCGCTCACCGCGCGGCGACCGCCCTGGCCCATGGACTACATTCGCCCCGAACAACGCAACGTGATGATCACCACCGCGCAACCGATCAAGGTGCAGAACACCGAGCGGTCTCGCCTGCCCGGCATCGACCTGGCCAACGTGAAGTTCGGCCGCACCTTCAGCGACCACATGTTCGCGATGGACTATCGCGATGGCGCATGGCAGGAAGCGCGGATCGTTCCGTTCGGCGACCTGAGCATGAGCCCGGCGACGTTGGTGCTGCATTACGCACAGACGATCTTCGAAGGACAGAAGGCCTACCGGACCGCGGATGGGAAGGTGAACATCTTCCGCCCGATGGACAACATCCGTCGCATGAACCGCAGCGCCGACCGCATGTGCATGCCGCCGGTCCCGGAGGATCTTTTCCTCGAGGCCATGACCACACTGGTGCGCATGGACGCCGGCTGGATCCCCACCGACGACGAGGGTGCGATGTACATCCGCCCCTTCATGTACGCCAGCGATGCCTTCATCGGCGTGCGCACGAGCGAGACCTACCGGTTCATGATCATCACCTGCCCGGTGCGCGGTTATTACGCCGAAGCGGTGAAGGTGAAGATCGAGACGCATTACAGCCGCGCGTTCCCCGGTGGCACGGGCGAGGCGAAGTGCGGCGGCAATTACGCCGCCAGCCTCTACCCCGCCAAGGAGGCGCACGACAAGGGGTACCACCAGCTGATCTGGACCGATGGCGTGCAGCACAAGTACGTGGAGGAAAGCGGCACCATGAACGTGTTCTTCCGCATCGGCGATGCACTGATCACCCCCGAGACCGACGGCACGATCCTGCACGGCATCACCCGCGACAGCATCATCCAGATCGCGCGCAGGGAGGGCATCGACATGCAGGTGCGCAAGGTGGAGGTGGAGGAGGTGGCGAAAGCCCTGCGCGCCGGCACGCTCACCGAGGCCTTCGGCGCGGGCACCGCCGCCACCATCGCCCACATCAAGACCATCGCCCACGATGGCGTCGACTACGACCTGCCGCCCATCAGCCCGAAGAACTGGTCCAACCACGTGGGCGGCCTGCTCGACGACATCCGCCGCGGCCGCTCGGAAGATCCGTTCGGCTGGATGCACCGCGTGGCATGAACGCCGGCCTTCCCCCCTCCGGGACCCGAACGCATTTGATCTCTTTATGGAACGAGCGCGCCGTTCCGGCCGTTGAAGTCGTTATTTCGGCCCCCATGCGCCGCGCGGCCTTCGCCCTCACCCTCGCCCTCTACGCCTTCAGCGTACTGGACCTGCACGAGTGGGCGCATGTGCCGCAGAGCATCGCGCACTGGCTGGAGCACCACAGCGACATGGGCCATCACGATGAGGAGAGCGGTGAGCATCATTCCGAACACGGCGACCATGACCCGTTCGGTTGTGATGAGCACGGCACCTGCACGGCCTTCGCCAGCGTGGGCATCGAGGTGGAACCAAGCACGGCGACCCTGATCATTCCCGAAGCGGCCCGCGCCATGGCCGTTCCATTCGACGAGGGCGGGATGACCGCCTTCTCCGGTTCCAAGTGGAACCCTCCCAAAGCCTGAGGTAGTCCGCCCGGCCGCGGACCTTGAACGCCCCGTGCCCGCCGCACGGGCCGCCGCCATCGCGCGGCCGCGTTCCGCATTCGTTCCTCCTTCCCGTTCACAAGCATTGTCCCCATGATCGACAGGATCATCCGGTTCTCCATCCAGAACAAAGCCATCATCGGCCTGCTCACCCTGCTGCTGGTGCTGTTCGGTGCCTATTCGCTCACGCGATTGCCCATCGACGCCGTGCCCGACATCACCAACAACCAGGTGCAGGTGATCACCACCACGCCCACGCTGGCGGCGCAGGAGGTGGAGCAGTTCGTCACCGCACCCATCGAGCGCGCCATGGCCAGCCTGCCCGACCTGGTGGAGATGCGCTCCATCAGCCGCTTCGGTCTCAGCCTCATCACCATCGTGTTCGAGGAGGACGTGGACGTGTACTTCGCGCGCACCCTGGTGGACCAGCGCATGCGGGAGGCCGCCGCGCTGATCCCGCCCGGCGCGGGTACGCCCACGATGGCGCCGGTGAGCACGGGCCTTGGAGAGGTGTACCAGTATGTGCTGCACGCCAAGCCGGGCTTCGAGGACCGGTTCAGCCCCAGCGACCTGCGCACGGTGCAGGACTGGATCGTGGTGCGGCAACTGCTGGGCACGCCCGGCGTGGCCGAGGTGAACAGTTACGGCGGCGAGGTGAAGCAATACGAAGTCAGCGTGGACCCCAGGCGCCTGCAGAGCATGGGCGTCACCATCGGCGAACTGTTCACCGCGCTGGAGAACAACAACGAGAACACCGGCGGCGCGTACATCGAGAAGCGGCCCAATACATACAGCATCCGCGGCGAGGGGCTGTTGCGCACGCTGGACGACATCCGCCGGGTGGTGGTGAAAACGCCCGAGGGCGGCGTGCCCCTGCTGGTGGGCGACGTGGCCGAGGTGGGCTTCGGTACGGCACCGCGCTACGGCACGCTCACGCGCAACGGCGAAGGCGAGGTGGTGGGCGGTGCGGTGATGATGCTCAAGGGCGGGAACAGCGCCAGGGTGGTGGAAGCGATCGAGGGGCGCATGCCCACGATCCAGAAAGCGCTGCCCGAAGGCCTGATGATCGAACCCTACCTGGTGCGCAGCGACCTGGTGGGCCGCGCCATCGGCACGGTGCGCACCAACCTGATCGAAGGCGCGCTGATCGTGATCTTCGTGCTGGTGCTCTTCCTGGGCAACTGGCGCGCGGGCCTCATCGTGGCCAGCGTGATCCCGTTGAGCATGCTCTTCGCCGTCATCCTGATGAACGCCTTCGGGGTGAGCGGCAACCTGATGAGCCTTGGTGCCATCGACTTCGGCCTGATCGTGGACGGCGCGGTGATCATCGTCGAATCGGTGCTGCACCGCATCCACCAAAGCAAGCACCACCATCAAGGGCTGGCGCGGCTGGACCGGAAGCAGATGGACCACGAGGTGCGTTCGGCCGCATCGCGCATGATGAACTCGGCCACCTTCGGGCAGATCATCATCCTGATCGTGTACATCCCGATCCTGACGCTCGTGGGGATCGAAGGCAGGATGTTCCGCCCCATGGCCACCACCGTGAGCTTCGCGATCCTGGGCTCCCTGGTGCTCTCGCTCACGTACGTACCCATGATGTCGGCCCTGGCCCTCTGCCGGAACACCACGCACAAGCGCAACATCAGCGACCGGATGATGGACCGCTTCCAGAAGTGGTACGATCCCCTCATCGGCTCCGCATTGCGCAACAGAGCAAAGACCGTGGCCGCCGCGGTCGCGTTATTCGCCGGCTCGGCCTTCCTCTTCGCGCGCATGGGCGGCGAGTTCATCCCCACGCTGGAGGAAGGGGATCTCGCCTTCCACAGTTTCCTGCCGCCGGGCGCCTCGCTCAGCCAGAGCATCGCCAACAACGCCAAGGTGGAGAAGATCCTGCTCCAGTTCCCCGAGGTGAAGCAGGTGGTGGGCCGCACCGGCAGCGCCGAGATCCCCACCGACCCCATGCCCCTGGAGGGCACCGACCTGATGGTGATCCTCAAGGAGAAGGACGAGTGGACCACCGCGAAGGACCGCGAGGCCCTGCAGGACACCATGCTCCGGGCGCTGCGCGTGGTGCCCGGCGTGTTCTTCGAAGCCACGCAGCCGATCCAGATGCGCTTCAACGAACTGATGACCGGCATCCGGCAGGACGTGGCCGTGAAGATCTACGGCGAGAACATGGACACGCTGGCGGCGATCGCTGAGAACGTGGCCGCCATCGTGGCTGACGTGGAGGGCGCGGGCGAACCGCAGGTGGAGAAGGTCGCGGGACTTCCGCAGATCACCATCACCTACGACCGCGCACGCGTGGCCCAATACGGCCTCACCATCCGCGAGTTGAACCGCACCGTGCGCACGGCCTTCGCGGGAGAGGCCACCGGGTCGATCTACGAGGACGAAAGGCGCTTCGACCTGGTGGTGCGGCTGGCGAAGCCACGGCGCCAGACGATCGAGGACGTGCGCGAACTCTTCGTGGCGCTGCCCGGCGGAGGCCAGGTGCAGTTGCAGCAGGTGGCCGACGTGACCCTGGTGCCCGGCCCCACGCAGATCAGCCGCGACGACGCCAGGCGCCGCATCGCCGTGGGCGTGAACATCCGCGACCGCGACGTGGCCGGCTTCGTGAACGAATTGAAGGCCCGTCTCGATGCCGGATCGCGCATGCCTCCGGGGTACTACTTCACCTTCGGCGGCACCTTCGAGCATCTGCAGGCCGCCAGCCAGCGGCTGATGCTCGCCGTGCCCGTCGCGCTGGGCCTGATCTTCCTGCTGCTCTACCTCTCCTTCAACAGCGTCAAGCGGGCGCTCCTGATCTACACCGCCATCCCCATGAGCGCCATCGGCGGCGTGCTGGCCCTGCTGCTGCGCGGCATGCCCTTCAGCATCAGCGCGGGCGTGGGCTTCATCGCGCTCTTCGGCGTGGCGGTGCTCAACGGCATCGTGCTCATCGCCACCTTCGACCAGCTGGAGAAGGAGGGCATCGCCGACCTGAAGGAGCGCGTGCTCAAGGGCACGCGCATCCGCCTGAGGCCCGTGCTGATGACGGCCGCCGTGGCTTCCCTCGGCTTCCTGCCCATGGCGTTGAGCGGCAGCGCCGGCGCCGAGGTGCAACGCCCGCTGGCCACCGTGGTGATCGGCGGATTGATCACCGCCACGGCGCTCACCCTGGTGGTGCTGCCGGTGCTCTACCTGCTCTTCATGGGTGGGGGGAAGAAGCGCGACGAGGATGGTGGTGCTCTGAAAGTCCCGGTGATCGCGACCGTTCTGTTGCTGCTCTTCGCCGGTGGGAACGTGCATGCCCAGGAACGCGTGCCCATGGACACGGTGATCGCACGGGCGCTGCGCACCCACCCGAGCATGACCGCCGCCGAACTCGCCGTACAGGAACAGGATGCGCTGCGCAAGACGGCTTTCGGGCTCGCGCCGCTGAACGCGCAGTTCATGCAGGGGCAGATCCAGGGGCCCTACCGCTCGGACATCAACCTGCAGGCCACCACGGGCATCGCCTTCCCCACCACCATCGCACGGCGCTCGGACTACTTGAAGGAGAGCCTGCGGCTGGCCGAGAGCGAGCAACTCAACACCACGTCCTTCGTGAAGGAGAGCGCGGCCGGCGCCTACCTGCAATGGGCCATGGGCCTGGAGCGGGTGCGCTTGCTGCGACAGCTCGACAGCGCGTATGCCTCCATGGCCGCCTTCGCCGCGAAGCGCTTCGAACTGGGCGGGACGGGCCGGCTGGAAATGACCAGTGCGCAGAGCCGGGCCGAGCGCACGCGGGTGCTGCTGCGCCAGGCCGAAGCCGAACTACCCGCCTACCGCGCCGAGGTGGAACGCTGGAGCGGCACGTTGAACGAAGCGTTGCCCATGCCCGCCGAACTGGTCAACACCGCGCGGGCGCCCGATCCCACCGACGGCAGCGATCCGATGCTGCGCTCCATGGAACAGCGCGCGCAAGTGGCCGAGGCCGAATGGCGGCTGCAGCGCAGCCAGTGGGCACCATCGCTGCAGGGCGGCGGCTTCTACCAGACCTTCGATGGCGTTGCGCCGTTCAGCGGCTACCTGATCGGGGCCACCATCCCCCTGCCCGGCAGCGGACAGGGCGCCCGCACCAGGGCCGCACGCCTGCACAGCGAGGCCGTGGCGCAGGAACTGGAGGCCGCGCGACGCCAGCGCGAGGGCGAACGCGCGCGCACGCGGGTCCAGCTCGCCCAACTGCGCGAGAGCCTCGCCTACTTCGACGGCACCGGCGCCGCGTTGGCCGCCACCCTGCGCGACGATGCCGAACGCGCCTACCGCGCCGGAGAAGCCGACTACTTCCAGTTCGCCCAGGGTCTCGAGCAGGCCTACGAGCTGCATGCGGAGCATCTCCGCGTACGGTATGAACTCGGGCTCGCCGTCCTTCACCTGAAAGCGATCAATGGACAATGACCATGCGGTTCCCATTCACCACGGAGGCACGAAGCCACGGAGAAATGCATGAGCCCGACGACCGATGCGATGGGGATCGGCACGAACGGGTCGCGAACGAATTCCAAGAACGCAACGACATGACAACACAACGCAACCTCACCCCCGCGATGCGCGCGCCGCGGCTTCCTTTCCTCATCGTGATCGCCGCGACCATCAGCGCCTGCGGCGGCCGTGGCACGGCTGAAGGCGACGGCCATGCCCACGGCGAAGAGGCCGCGCACGCTGGCGGCACCACGGTCACCGTCACGCCCGCGCAATTCGCGGCCATCGATGGGGCGCTGGGCCGCGTGGAGCGAAAGGACCTCTCCTCCACCCTGCAGGCCACGGGCTTCCTGAAGGTGCCGCCGCAGAACAAGGCCGATGTCACCTCGATCATGGGCGGCACCGTGCGCGAGGTGCTCGTGCAGGAAGGCGACGAGGTGAGGAAGGGGCAGCCCCTCGCCATCATCAGCGATCCGGCCATCATCCAGTTGCAACGCGACCACCTGGACGCGAAAGCGCGCCTGGCCTACGCCAAAGCGGAGCTCGACCGCCAGACCGAACTGGCCGCCGCCAGCGTGAGCGCGCAGAAGACGCTGCAACAAGCCGCGGCCGAACACGCCTCGCTCCTCGCATCCGTGCAGGCCACCGCCGAGCAACTGCGGCTGATCCATATCGATCCCGACCGGCTCGGCGCCGATCTGTTGAGTTCCACCACGAGCATCGTCAGCCCCATTGATGGCGCCGTGGCACACATCGACGTGAACACCGGCAGCAGGGTGAACGGCGACGCCATCCTGTTCCGCGTGGTGAACAACAGCAAGCTCCACGTGGACCTCTTCCTGTACGAGCAGGACATCGCCCGGGCGAAGACCGGCCAGACGATCGACCTGAGCCTCACCAACCTGCCGGGCAGGAGCTACACCGCCGTGATCTTCGCCATCGGCAGCGCCTTCGAGAGCGAGACGAAGACCATCCCCGTGCATGCCGAGATCACCGGCGACAAGGAAGGCCTGATCGACGGCATGGGCGTGAGCGCACGCATCAACACGGGCACGGCCACCACCACGGCGGTGCTCTCCGAAGCCATCGTGAACATGGAGGGCAGGGACTATGTGTTCATCCGCACCGAAGGCGCCACGGACCACGGACAGGAACACGCCGGGGAGGACGAACACGCGCATGCCGAGGGTGAAGCGCACGAACCCGGCCACGACGCCGACGGAACGCAGGCCCACGCCCATGCCGAAGACGGGACGCACCCGCACGATCATGCCGGACCGGTCCATGGAGCACAAGCAGCGGCAGTGGACGACCTGAGCTTCCAGCGCGTCGAGGTGAAGCGCGGCACCACCGAAGGCGCCTTCACCGCCGTGGCTTTCCTTCAGACCGTCCCGGACCATGCCGAAGTGGTGACCGGCGGAGCTTACTACCTGCTGGCCATGATGAACACGAGCAGCGGGCATCAGCATTGAGCCAATGAGCAGTGTTCATGATCACTCCAGTGAGATGCGTTGGCGCGCCTACCTGTCCGCCATTCAAGAACACGCACGACGATCCGGTGCTCTTCATACGACCCAAAGGCGAGGCTGCCGAAGCGCGGATCAGCGCCATTGAGGACACATGGGAACGGAGCTTCGGCCGAGCGCCAGCTCGCGGAACGAATGCAACTGCCGAACTCCGAGGCGTGATCGGCATTGAGATCCCATGTACGATCCGGAAGTGCTCTCCGCCCTAATTTTACCGCATGGCGAACAGATCGCATTTCAACAGCGGGCACTTCGCGATGAACCGTCTCAGGAAGGACGGAACGTCGCATCGTTCAACGATCAAGGGGAACTCAACGTCAAAGACGATCCATGGCCTATTCATTCAAGACGCGGTCGATTTCCTGAAGACGCTACCTGACGCCTCGGTGCAATTGGTGCTGGTAGATCCACCATACAATCTGGACCTGGACGCATGGGACAGTTTCAACGACTATCTCGATTGGGCGAAGGGCTGGTTGGACCAGATCCATCGCGTCCTGTCCGACTCGGGGAACTGCGTGATCTTCGGCGGCTTCCAATACCAGGACCTGAAGAAGGGCGACCTCCTGGAGATCCTCCACTACACGCGACATCACACGGACCTGCGATTCGTCAATCTCGTGATCTGGTACTACAAGAATGGCATGAGCGCGCATCGCTTCTTTGCCAACAGGCACGAAGAGGCCGTGTGGCTGTCCAAGACGAAGAACTACCATTTCGACCTGGATGCCGTACGGGTGCCGTTCGACGAGGCGACGAAAGAGATGTACAAGAAGGACAAGAGGCTCAATCCGGACAGCATTGAGAAAGGGAAGAACCCTACGAATGTCTGGGAGATAGGAAGGCTCAACGGCAATTCGACGGAGCGGGTCGGACATCTCACGCAGAAGCCGGTCGAGCTGATCAGGAGATTCGTGAAAGGTCTGTCATACGAGGGCTCGATCGTCCTCGACTTCTTTGCCGGTTCCGGGACCACAGGGCGCGTTTGCATCGAGGAGCGTCGGCATTCGCTCTTGGTGGACACGAACGAGAAGCTGAACGAATACCTGGACAAGCATCTCGCGCAGATCGGCTCCGACATGTTCCTTCCAGAGCACAGGCTGATGAAAGGGACGAGCCTTGATGTCGTGCTTGCTGAGATCAACGCCATGAACCCGCAAGAACAGCACAACCCCACCGTGGCCGCGCTTTGCGATGAGTAAGGGGCAAACGAAGCGCCTGACCGAACAACACAGGTCAAGAGGCGGTGCGAGCGGGATATTCAGCGAGGATGCGCAGGTGCATGATCGCGCTGTTCGTCGTGCAAGCAAAAGCGTGTTCGAGGCCTTGAAGCGAAAATTCAAGAAGTACCAGTTCAGATCTCGCGATACGATAAGTAAGCAGGAGATCAATTCGAAACTGGCCTCCATAGATAAGCGGTTGGGGAGAACCCTCTTCGTCAAGGGCGCTGGCATCAAACCGGACGGAGGTGTGATCGAGGTGCAGGACAAGGACAAGCAATGGCGAATTGTTCTGGTCAGCGAAGCGAAGTACCAGGGCAAGGATGTCGAGAATGTCACGGCGGGTGTGCTTGTCGGCAAGAACAAGGACCAAGCCCTCATGTCGGCAGGAAGTGCTATTGAAAGGGTGTACAAGAACATCAACGAAGTCAGGAATTTCATGCTGGATGAAAGTCACTTTCCCTACGTGGTGTTCTTGCAGGGTTCGAACTTCGCGACCGAGACGATCCAGGTGTATAGGCCGGACGGCTCCTTCGTTGAGATCCGGCATGATTCCGGTGCCATGAACAGGATCGACAGGGTAACAGCCGCGAACTACTGTATGCCCATCAATCGCAACTACTGCAAGAACATCTTCATAGCCCATAAGAACTCGTCGGTCATGCTTCAAGCAACATCCATCTACGCCCGCTGCGAACCATGGAATGAGCAAGAGATGCATGGAATAATGATGGAGGTCGCAACTGCCTCCATAGGTGTATTGAATCAGCTTGGCTGAACCCTCCTACCCACCCACGCGGTCTCTTTCAAGCCTACACCGCCCTGACCTTCCTACAGCCCGCTCCGGACCATGCCGAAGTGGTGACCGGCGGCGCGTACTACCTGCTGGCCATGATGAACACGAGCAGCGGGCATCAGCATTGATCGCATGAGCGATCGCGATGGGTGCTGCGGCCGTCCACATCCATTGACCGTTCCGCAATAGTTTCGTTCTGCCGCCCATGTTCGTCCAGAACTACTGGTACACCACCTTGCTGGAGCACCCGTACCCCGTGTGCCCACCGCTGATGAAGGACATCACCTGCGACGTGCTGGTGATCGGCGCGGGCATGAGTGGCGTTTCGTGCGCCATGGAATTGATGGGCAAGGGGCTGGACGTGGTGCTGGTGGAGAAGAACATCCTGGGCGGCAGCTCCAGCGGCCGCAGCGCGGGTTTCCTCACCCCGGACAGCGAACTGGAGTTGTCGCAGCTCGTGCGCCGTTTCGGGGTGAAGGGTGCGCGAGAGATCTGGGAGGTGCCGGTGCGGGGCATCGAGCTGATCAAAGGGCATGTGGAGCGCCATGGTATCACGTGCGACTTCCGCCGCCAGGACTCGCTCTTCGTGGGCATCGGCGAGAGCGGGTGGAAGGACGTGCGGGCCGAGTACGACAGCCGCAGCGAGGTGGGCTTCACTGATCAGGTGCTGTACGACGAACGGGAGCTCGAGCAACGCGTGGGCTCGGTGGGCTTCACCGGTGCTGTGCGCTACCCGAACACCTACGGCATCGATGCGCTGCAATACCTGCAAGGCCTCAAGCGCGTACTGCTCGACCAGGGCGTGCGCATCTTCGAGAACACCGAGATCCGCGCGTTGAAGGGCAACACCGCGCACGGACATGCGGGCACGATCACCGCCGCTCAGGTGGTGGTGGCCATCGACAAGATGACGCGCACCTTCAACCCGCTGGCCGACGAGGTCTTCCACGCGCAGACCTTCCTCAGCATCAGCGAACCCTTGAGCGACGCGGACGTAGCGCGCCTCTTTCCCGCGGGTGAGGAGTTCCAGCTGTGGGACAGCACCCTGGTGTACTCCTACTGGCGCTTGATCGCGGGGAACCGGCTGCTGCTGGGAGGCGGCAGCGCCCTCACCACCTTCCTGCCCAACGCGTGGTACCATGCCGATGTGATCAACGGCGTGCATGCGCGTTTTCGTTCGCACTTCCCCTTCCTGAAGAACCTGCACTTCCCGCAGTTCTGGCCCGGCCGAATCGACACCACACGCGACCTGCTGCCTGTGGTCGTGAAGGACCCCACGAACCCCTCGGTGCATTTCATCCTCGGCGTGGTGGGCCTGCCGTGGGCGAGCTTCGCGGGCCATTTCGTCGCGGAGAACATCCTGGGCACGGCCAAAGCGGACGATCAGCGGTACTACGAATACTTCAGCGACCGGCGGTACTTCAAGTTCCCGGTGCGGTTGCAACGGATCATGGGCAAACCGGCCTTGTTCGCGCTGAGCAACGGCTGGGCGAAGTATTTCCAGGTGGACCGGAACAGGAGGCTGGACTTCGAGCGGGGGGAGTTCTGAGCACCAGTTCGCATGATCACCACGGAGGCGCGGAGAGCACGGAGGATCGCGATGACAACACGCTGATGCAGGGCGAACGAGGCGGTAACATGGAACGGTGACCTCCGTGCCTCTGAGGTGAACTGAAATTGCTAACGTTCTGAGGGGATCCGGAAAGCGGCCGCATCGCGCCCTGCCATGGGGCGGAAAGGGACCGTTCGCATGCCATGGCCACCACGGGGTGATGCTGAACACCATCAACAGGCATCGGCCATGGAACGGTGTGCCGGGCGTGACCCGGGTTCACCGTTCCATGGCCTCGCGCCGCATCATCAAACCCTCCACGCTGTCCGGCACCAGGAACCAGCTCGGAGCGGTGAGGATCATCGATGCCCACTTCAGGTCACCGGAGATCACCAGCCAGCCCGTGCCGAAGAGGAGCAGGATCCCGAACGCAAGGCCGGTGAGGTGCAGGCCGTAGAACACCCAACGCGGCACCTGCGGCTCGTGGTGGTCATGGCTTCGCATGGCGCGGCAAGGATGACGGAACCGGTCGTTGGCGGGAGGGGCGCTGGATGGTCCGGCCGCGTGGTAGTGCCGCAACCGACGGTCATATTCGGCGCGGCTCGCCGGATCGCTGAGCACGGCATGGGCTTCGGCCACGGCGCGGAACACTTCGGCCGCGCGTGGCGCGGGGTTGCGGTCCGGGTGTACGCCCTTGGCCTTTTCCCGGTAGGCGCGCTTGATCGTCCCGGCGTCCGCGTCGCGTGCGATGCCCAGCACCTTGTAGTGGTCGTAGCGGAGCATGCGGTCCATGGCCTGCCGGTGTCTTGAGGCCCGTGCGGCGTGGTGGTCACCTCCCACGCTCCATCCGGGCGGCGTGCAACCTGGTATGGAACGCGGGAGCGCGGTACTTTCTGCTTGCTACCGTACGCCCGGGCCTGATACCATGACGCGCCCGGGGTGCCGCGGGTTGCTGCCCTGGTGGCCATCCATGAGGCCGGTCCGCTGGGAACCTCAAAAAAAGGCCTACGGCGATGCGGCATGCCGCCCGGGCATGTCAGACCAGGCCAGCGTACCCGCACCCGCATCGACCTCCGACCAGCGCGCGGCGTGCAGATCGATGCGCACGGTGGTGCAGGTGGGAAGGTCCAGGATGCCGCCGGTGAGGACGCTGACCAGATCGCTCAAGCCGGGGTTGTGGCCGAAGAGCATCACCCGCGCGGCATGGTCGGGCAGCGCGGCGATCACGCGGATGAGCAGGCCGGCGTCGGCGAGGTAGATGCGTTCGTCCTGAACGATGTCCCGCTCAGCCTGACCCAGGGCCAGCGCGAAATGGCCCGCCGTGGCGATGGCCCGCTTCGCCGGGCTGCTCACCAGCAGATCCACGGCCTCCTTTCTACCGGCGAACACCCGGGCCATGAAGGGCGCATCGCGCAGGCCGCGTTCGTTCAAGGGGCGGTCGAAGTCGCGCAGGCGCGGATCGTCCTTGCTGCTCTTGGCGTGGCGGGTGAGGTAGAGGGTGAGCAATCGGGTGAATGGTTCGCAGCCGCGTGACGCGAAGATGCGCCATTTGCCGCTCGATCACGACCGGGTGGTGATGGCCGTCAGCCGCCCACCGGGGACTTCTTGCGGGCGCCGTTCGCCTTGCGTTCCTCCCCGATCGGTTTGCGGAAGACGATCTTCCCGTCGAACACATCGATCACCTGGCGCGTGCCGGTCTCCACTTTCCCGGCGATGATCTGGCGGCTCAGTTCGTTGAGCAGCTCCTTCTGGATCATGCGCTTGATGGGCCGCGCGCCGTATTGCGGATCGTAGCCCGCGTTGCAGATGTGCTCCACCAGTTCGCGCGAGGGCGCGAGCCGGATGTCCTTCTCCTCGAGCTTCTTCATCAGCTGGGCGAGCTGCATCTCCACGATGGCCCGCACGTCGGCGCGGCTCAGCGGTTCGAACATGATGATCTCGTCCACGCGGTTGAGGAATTCGGGGCGCACCGTCTTGCGCAGCAGGTCCATCACCTCGGCACGCGCACCGGCGATCACCTGCTCGCGGTCCTTGCGGTCGATGTCCTCGAAACGCTCCTGGATGATGGGCGAGCCGATGTTGCTGGTCATGATCACGATGGTGTTCTTGAAGTTCACCACGCGGCCCTTGTTGTCGGTGAGGCGGCCGTCGTCCAGCACCTGCAGCAGCACGTTCCACACGTCGGGGTGGGCCTTCTCGATCTCGTCGAGCAGCACCACGCTGTAGGGCTTGCGGCGCACGGCCTCGGTGAGCTGGCCACCCTCCTCGTAGCCCACGTAGCCCGGCGGCGCGCCCACCAGGCGCGACACGGTGTGGCGCTCCTGGTATTCGCTCATGTCGATGCGCGTCATCAGGTGTTCGTCGTTGAAGAGCACCTCGCTGAGCGCCCTGGCCAGTTCGGTCTTGCCCACGCCGGTGGTGCCCAGGAAGATGAACGATCCGATGGGCCGCTTCTCGTCGCCCATGCCCGCGCGGTTGCGGCGCACGGCGTCGGCCACGGCCACCACCGCGTCGTGCTGGCCCACCACGCGCTTGTGCAGTTCGTCCTCGAGCTTCAGCAGCTTGGCGCGTTCGGTCTCCAGCATGCGCGTCACGGGGATGCCCGTCCAGCGGCTCACCACGCCGGCGATCTCCTCCACGTCCACCTCCTCCTTGATCAGCTTGGTGTCCTTCTGCACCTCGATCAGCTCGGCCTTGGCCCTCTCCAGTTCGGCTTCCGTGTCCTTGATCCTGCCGTAGCGGATCTCGGCCACTTTCGCGAAGTCGCCTTCGCGCTCGGCCTGCGCGGCCTCGAACTTCAGCCGCTCGATGGTCTCCTTGGCGGTGTTGATCCTCTCCACCAGCGCGCGCTCCCCCTCCCAGCGCGCCTTGATCGCGTCGCGTCGCGAACCGAGCTCGGCGAGTTCCCTGTTCAGTTCCTTCAGCTTGGCCTCGTCGTTCTCGCGCTTGATCGCCTCGCGCTCGATCTCCAGTTGCATGATGCGCCGGTCCACCTCGTCGAGTTCCTCGGGTTTGGAGTTGATCTCCATGCGCAGCTTGCTGGCGGCCTCGTCGATCAGGTCGATGGCCTTGTCCGGCAGGAAGCGGTCGGTGATGTAGCGCTGGCTCAGTTCCACGGCGCTGATGATGGCCGCATCCTTGATCAGCACCTTGTGGTGGCTTTCGTACTTCTCCTTCAGTCCGCGCAGGATGCTGATCGCGTCCTCGCGCGAGGGCTCCTCGACCATCACCTTCTGGAAACGACGCTCCAGCGCCTTGTCCTTCTCGAAGTACTTCTGGTATTCGTTCAACGTGGTGGCGCCGATGGCGCGCAATTCGCCGCGCGCGAGCGCCGGCTTGAGGATGTTGGCCGCGTCCATGGCGCCCTCGCCGCCGCCGGCGCCCACCAGGGTGTGGATCTCGTCGATGAAGAGCACGATGTTGCCCTCGGCGCCGATCACCTCCTTCACCACGGCCTTCAGACGCTCCTCGAACTCGCCCTTGTATTTCGCACCGGCGATCAGTGCGCCCATGTCCAGGCTGAAGACCTGCTTGGTCTTGAGGTCCTCGGGCACGTCGCCGGTCACGATGCGCTGGGCGATGCCCTCGGCGATGGCGGTCTTGCCGGTGCCGGGCTCGCCGATCAGGATGGGGTTGTTCTTGGTGCGGCGGCTGAGGATCTGCAGCACGCGGCGGATCTCCTCGTCGCGGCCGATCACCGGGTCGAGCTTGTTCTCGCGCGCGAGCTGGTTGAGGTCCCGGGCGTATTTCTTCAACGCGTTGTAGGTCTCCTCCTGGCTCTGGCTGGTCACTTTGGAGCCCTGGCGCAGTTCCTTGATGGCGGCCACCAGGTCCTTGCGCGTGATGCCGTTGTCCTTCAGCAACTGCCCGGTGTTGTCACCGGCTTCAAGGATGCCCAGCAGCAGGTGCTCGATGCTCACGAACTCGTCGCCGAACTCCTTGAGCGAGGCGATGGCCTTCTGCAGGGCCTGTCCGCCGGCTCGTGAGACCACCGGCTCGCCGCCCTGCACCCTGGGGTAGCCGCCCACGATGCGGTCCAGGGCCTGCTTCATCACGGGCAGGTTCAAGTTGAGCTTCTTCAGCAGATAGGGCGCCACGTCCGCGTCCACATCGAGGATGGCCTTCAACAGGTGGCCGGTCTCCAGCTGCTGCTGGCCGTTGCCCATGGCGATGCGCTGCGCAAGCTCGATGGCCTGCTGGCTGCGGAGGGTGAAATTCTTGAGTTCCATGTTCGATCGCCCCGGATGTACGCCGGGTGCCCGCGTTCGTCAAACGAAGTTCCAACATCGCGACGTGCCTTCAAAACGGAAGAACTGGCACCCGGGGGCGTCCGGGAATGACGGAACGGCGCGCTTCTACTTTTGACCGCGCCGACCGACCGTGGATCCAGCCAGCCCGATCGCCGCCGACCGCCCCGCCTTCGAGCGCTTGTTCCGCGAGCACTATCGCCCCCTCTGCGCGTTCGCCCTCCAGTATGTCAAGGACACGGACCGCGCCCAGGACCTCGTGCAGGATCTTTTCATCCGGCTTTGGGAGGATCGGGAGCGGACGGCGATCACCAGCTCGATCAAAAGCTACCTCTTCACCGCCGTGCGCAACCGCTGCCTCAATGCCTTGAGCGCCACCGCGCGCCTGCGGCCGTTGGACGACGCAGCCGATGATCGCGCGGAAGAGGATGCGGTCAGTGAGGATGAGCACGTCCGGCGCGCGGCACGCGTCCAGGCCGCGATCGAAGGTTTGCCGGAGGAGCGCAAGAAAGTCTTCCGCTTGAGCCGGGATGAAGGATTGAAGTACCAGGAGATCGCCGAGCGTCTGGGCATCTCGATCAAGACCGTGGAGAACCAGATGGGCAAGGCCTTGAAGACGTTGCGGGAAGAGCTGGCCGACCTGCTTCCATTGCTCGCATGGTTGATGGTACTGTGGAACTGGCTGAGGAACGGATAGGGGTATGAAAGCGGAAGGCTGTCATAGAGGTAGGAAGCATTGAACGACGACCGGCACATCAGCAGCGATCAGCTCGCGCGTTATCTCACCGGTGAGGCCGGGGCGGAGGAGCGTGCGGCGGTGGAGCAATGGGCGGCCATGAGCGTGGAGAACCAGCGCGAGCTGCAAGCCATGCGCGCCGCATGGGAGATGAGCGCCGAAGGTGGTGCGCTCCCGGATGTCGATGTGGACGCGGCGTGGGACCGGGTGAGCCACGGTATCGGTGGCCGCGGTGGCGCCCGGGTGATCCCGATCGGACGCGCGCGTGCCGTGCGCTGGCTGGCCGTCGCCGCGGCGATCGCAGGACTGGTGTTCCTGATCCGCACGTTGATCGCCCCGGCGTCCCACGAGGTGATGGCCGGAGCCGGGCACGTGACGGCCACGCTTGATGACAGCAGCACGGTGGTGCTCTCCCCCGGATCGGAGCTGAGCGCGCGCCTGGGCAGGGAACGTCGGATCGTGCTGCGTGGCGAGGCCTATTTCGAGGTGCGCCGCGACGAGGCCCGGCCGTTCATCGTGGACGCCGGCGAACTGCGCGTGACCGTGCTGGGCACCGGCTTCGAGGTGACCGCCTACGACACGGCCGCCTCCGTACTGGTGCGCGTGCGCCATGGGCGCGTGGGGGTGGAAGCCAACGGCGACACCGTGGTGCTGGCCGCGGGAGAAAGGGCGCGCTACGATCGACCGCGGCACATCCTGCAACGCGAAGCCGCTCCACCGATGGAGGTCTGGGGCGAGCGGATCCTGCAGTTCGAGGGCGTGCCGCTGGCCGATGTGGCCGAGGAACTCGAAGGGATCTTCCACGTGCGCATCGAACTGGCCGATGAGCGGATCGCGCGCTGCCGGCTGACGGCCACCTTCGAGGATGAACCGATCGACGCGGTGTTGCGCGTCATCGCCGAGACCTTCGGCCTCCGCGTGAACTCGATGGTCACGGGACATTACGTGCTGGATGGCGATGGGTGTTGATCGCCGCATCGCGCTGGCCGCCGCGCTGCTCGCCCCGGCCCTGCTCCCCGCGCAGCGATCCATCCTCGACCGCCCGGTGGAGGTGCATGCGAACAACGTGCGCCTTTCCGAAGCCCTGGCGATGATCGCCCGCGATGGCGGCTTCAAGCTCAGCTACAATTCCGCGCTGGTGAAGGGTGACAGCGTCGTGAACTTCTCTTCATCCGGCACGGTCGAAGCGGTGATGCGCCCCCTGGTGGGCCGTCGCATCCGCATGAAGGAGAGCGGCGCCCACCTGATCCTGCTCGAGGAAGGCACGGGCAGGCGGAAGTTCACCGCCACCGGCACGGTGGTGGACCGCGCCACGGGCGATGGATTGGCCATGGCCTCCATCCACGAGGTGTCGGAGAACAACTCCGCCATCACCGACGCGCAAGGACACTTCTCCATCGAGTTGTCCGGACGGCGCGACCGGACGCCGCTGCTGCTCTCGCGCAGGGATCACCGCGATACGGTGGTCTACGTGGGTCGTGATGGCGGGGTGGGCCGGGTGGCGCTGCAGGCTCTGGGGCAGGTGGAGCACATGGAGGTGCGCTGCGAGTTCGATCGCTGCGCGGTGGAGGAACTCGGCGTGGCCCGCCTGCTGGTGCCCGAAGCACAGATGGACCAGGCCTCGAACATGACGGCGGTCGAACGGCGGACCATCCAGGCCTCGTTGTGGCCCAGCGTCGGCACCAACCGCAAGATCAGCGGCGCCGTGGTGAACCAATGGTCCTTCAACCTGCTGGCCGGCTATGCGCGCGGGCTCGAAGGCTTCGAACTGGGGGTGGGCGTGAACATCGAACGCGAGGATGTGAAGGGTGCGCAGATCGCGGGGCTGGCCAACCTGGTGGGCCGCAACACCAGCGGCGTGCAGGTGGCCGGTGGATTGAACCACACGATGCGCTCGCTCAACGGCCTGCAGATCGGCGGCCTGGGCAACACGGTGTGGGACACCCTGAGCGGCGTGCAGATCGGCGGCGGCGCCAACGTGGTGAAGGGCGGCATGCGCGGGACGCAATTCGCCGGCTTCTGCAACGTCACCACGCAGAAGCTGGACGGCGCGCAGATCGCCGGCGGCGTGAACGTGACGGTGAAGGACGTGAACAAGGCGCAGGTGGCCGGCGGCTTCAACTACGGCCGCGAGGTGCGCGGCGCGCAGGTGGCCGGCGGCTTGAACTTCGCCTGGCGCGGTGTGGGGGGCGGCCAGGTGGCCGGAGGGATCAACTATGCGCGACAGGTCACCGGCGGGCAGGTGGCCGGCGGGGTCAACGTCGCCGTCGATACCGTCCGCGGCGGGCAGGTGGGCGTGGTCAATTTCGGTCGCGTGGTCGAAGGAGGGCAGGTGGGCATCCTCAACGTCAGCGACACGATCTCGGGCGGCAGCGTGGGCTTCCTGAGCTTCGCATGGCGCGGCTACCACCGCTTCGAGTTCTCGACCACCGATGCGCTGCCGTTCACCATGGCTTTCCGCACCGGCACGCGCGCCTTCCACAATACGTTCAGCTATTCACCGCCGCTCTTCGACGAGCGATGGGGATTCGGATATGGCATGGGCACCGAAGCGCGGCTCGGGCAACGCGGCTGCCTCAACATCGAGGTCACCGCCGAGCACGTGAACGAACAGACCGCCTGGATCGATGCGGTGAACATCCTGGGCCGGCTCGAAGTGCTGCCGGGCCTGAACATCGGTCGGCACGTGGTGCTTTTCGCCGGCCCCACCTGCGATCTGCTTTTCAGCGACTGGCGCGATGCGGAGGGCAACTACCTGAGCACCATCGCGCCCGCGAACCCGCTCGCGGACGAGATCCAGGACGACCTGCGCCTGCAGACCTGGATCGGCTTCCGCGCCGGCCTGGGCCTGCGGTTCTGAACTTTTTTTTTCCCCCGGATGGGGGTAGCCGGAGAGGCCGCTGTCTTAGGGGAAACCGACCACGACCCCCATGCACTTCCGCGACCTCAGGACCTTTCTCAGCCTGCTCATCGCCGGCCCCATCGCCATCCACCTCGCCGCCCAGGGACCGGCGCCGGGCCTTCACCAGACCGTGCGCGGCACCGTGCTGGACAACGACACCCGTGAGCCGCTGTTCGGCGCCAGTGTGATCGTGGTGGGCACCGATCCGCTGCTCGGTGCGGGCGCCGATGTCGACGGCCGCTTCATCATCCCGCAGGTGCCCACCGGCCGCATCGACCTGCTGATCCGCGCCGTGGGTTACGAGGAACAGCTGATGCCCAACCTGCTGGTGGTCTCGGGCAAGGAACTCGTGCTGAACGTGATGATGCAGGGCTCGGTGACCATGCTGCAGGCGGCCACCGTCACGGCCGACAAGCCCAACGGCGAGCTGCGCAACGACATGGCCGTGGTGAGCGCGCGCAAGATCAGCGTGGAAGAGACCTCGCGCATCGCCGGCGGCATCAACGACCCGGCGCGCATGGTGGCCACTTTCCCGGGCGTGGCCGGCGACCCCACCGGCGACAACAGCATCATCGTTCGCGGCAACTCGCCCAAGGGCGTGCTGTGGCGCCTCGAAGGGATCGAGATCCCCAATCCGAACCATTTCAGCGAGGAAGGCAGCACCGGTGGGCCGATCAACGTGCTGAACAGCGACATGCTCGACAATTCGGAGTTCTACACGGGGGCGTTCGCACCCGAGTACGGCAACGCCACCAGCGCCGTGTTCGACATGCGGCTGCGCAACGGCAATGATCAAAAGCGCGAATACACCTTGAAGGCCGGCATCCTCGGCACCGACCTCACGGCGGAAGGACCATTGCCCGGGCTGAACGGCGCCTCCTACCTGGCCAACTACCGGTATTCCACCCTCGCGCTGCTCGACCAGGCCGGCATCGTCGACTACCAGGGCGTCCCGAAGTACACCGATGCCTCGTTCAACGTGAAGCTGCCCACGCCGCACATGGGTGTGCTCTCCGTCTTCGGCCTCGGCGGGATGAGCCACATCATCCAGGAGGAGCGCACCGAGACGGGCGACACGCTGTATGGACGTTCGGACTACGGCTCGCGCATGGGCGTGATCGGCCTCACCCACACCGTGCGGCTGGGCGACGACAGCTACCTGCGCAGCATCGTGTCGATGAGCGGCAACGGCAGCACCTGGGACTACGACGCCACGACCGCTCCCGGGGAGGTGGAGCTCGCTCCGTACGGCAACGACGACCTGAACCGTTGGGCCACGCGCATCAGCACCACGCTCAACAACAAGCTCAGCGCGAAGCACACGTTGCGTTCAGGCGTCATCGTCTCGGTGGATCAATACCGCATGTCCTCGAGCTACTTCAATGAAGAGAGCGACCGGATGGAAACCACGCTCGATGACGACGGGCAGGCCACGACTTTTCAAGCCTTCTCCAGTTGGAAGTGGCGCTGGAACGAACGCTGGAGCATGACCAGCGGCTTCCACGTGCTGCACTACGCCATGAACGGCAGCACCTCCGTGGAACCCCGGCTGGGCCTTCGCTTCCAGATGCGTCCCGATCGCGCGCTGACCTTCGGTACCGGACTGCATTCTCGCACCGAAGGGGTGATGACCTACCTCGCGCGGAACACCGATGCGAACGGGAACGCCCACCAGCCGAACCACGATCTGGGCCTTTCCCACGCCGCCCATTTCGTGATCGGCTACGAGCAGATGTTCGCCGAGGACATCCAGTTCAAGGTGGAGACCTACTACCAGCAACTGTACGGCGTGCCGGTGGAGAACGATCCCACCAGTTCGTTCAGCACGCTGAACATGTCCGCCTGGTTCACCAACAAGCCACTGGTGAACGAAGGTGTGGGACGCAACTATGGGACGGAGCTGTCCATCGAGAAGTTCTTCACCCGCGGATGGCACGGCCTGGCGACCGTCTCGCTGTGCGATGCGCGCTACAAGCCGCTCGATGGCGAATGGCACAACTCACGGTACAACATCGGCAGGGTCGCGAACGTGCTGGCCGGTAAGGAGTGGAAGGTTGGCGGTGAAGGGAAGGACCGTGTGCTGGGAGCGGGATTCCGTTATTCCCTGATGGGTGGTGTGTACGCCACGCCGATCGACCTGGAGGCGAGCATCGAGGCCGGCGTGGAAAAGGAGGGAAGCCCGGCATGGAGCGAGAAGGGCGACGACATCCACAAGCTCGACCTGGTCTGCACCTACCGCGTCGGCCGCCCAAAGGCGAGCCACGAGTTCAAGCTGGACGTGCAGAACGTGCTGAACGCCCAGACCCCGGTGTACCATTACTTCGATGCGCGCACCGGTACCATCAAGGATGTGCCGCAGCTGGCCTTGTTGCCCGTGCTGCAATACACCCTGCGGTTCTGAGCGGCCTCAGTGGAAAATGGCCGCGGCGAGCACCACGATGACCACCCCGATCACCAGCGCCAGACGCCCCATGAGCACGGCCCTGGGCATCCCTTTGAGATCGCCGCCACGCGCCTTGCGCGTAATGCTGGTGATCATGCCCACCAGGCCGGCGAGCACCACGTACAGCACCAGCTTGAGGATCAGCAGCGGGTTGTCCCCGAGCGTCCGCCAGTACGGCGTCATCAGGTAGCCGCCCGAAAGCAGCAGCAGCACCAGGCCCAGGTGGCCCATGCGGCCGATGTGGGTCACGTTCAACATGAATTCACGGCCCTTGGCGGCTTCCATTTTGGAGGCCGCCATGCCCAGGAAGAGCACGGCGAAGGAGGTTCCCAGGCCCAGGGCCAGGCCCAGGAAGTGAAGGACGAGCATGGTCTCGCGCATGGTCGATGGTTTTTTTGGATGGCGAACATAACCCGATCGGCGCGATGGAACAGGATCGCGAACGGGGTCGGGGCGATCGGCGGCGCGTTCATCATCCTATTTTCAGCGCCGCGATCCCCATGGCCGATCTGCTGGACCTCGACCCCGCCAGCACGCTGCATCCGCGGCGCGGCCGCCTGCTGGTGTCGGAGCCCTACCTGCCCGATCCGTATTTCAGGCGGACCGTGGTGCTGCTGTGCGAGCACAACGACGAAGGCTCCTTCGGCTTCGTGCTCAACCGCTTCATCGACATGGGCATCAACGACCTGATGGAGAACATGCCGCGGATCACCACGCGCATCAGCATCGGCGGGCCGGTGCAGAGCGGCAACCTCTATTATCTGCACACCTTCGGCGCCCGCATCGAGGGCAGCCTCGAGGTGGTGGACGGCGTTCACATGGGCGGCGATTTCGAACAGATGCGCGCGGTGCTGGCCACCGATCCCAAACTCGCCCGCCACGTGCGCTTCTTCGTGGGCTATTCGGGCTGGGGCGAGAAGCAGCTGGACAAGGAACTCAAGGAGCGGTCCTGGCTGGTGTCGCGCGCCGACAAGATGCGCGTGATGAACACCGGCGGGAAGGACATCTGGGGCGACACGCTGCGGTCCATGGGCCGGCGCTTCGCTCCGCTGGCCAATTTCCCCGACGACCCGTCGCTCAACTGATCGCGCGAGCGGCCAGCAGATCCACCAACGTGCCCGACAGGCGATGCGTGTATCGCTTGGTGCGGTACGCCGCCACCCACTGGATGCCGCGGATGGCATTGGTGAAGAACATCTCGTCGGCCGCAAGCAGGTTCTGCGGGTTCAGCGAGCACTCGTACACCTTGATGCCGTTGCCCAGCGCCAGGTTGATCACCTGCATGCGCATCACCCCGCCGATGCAGCCATCGCTCAGCGACGGGGTGTACAGCACGCCGTTGCTCACGATGAACAGGTTCCCGCTGCTGCTCTCGATGATGTTGCCCCGGTCGTTCTGCACCAGGCATTCGTCCAGCGAGCGATCCTTGCACCACAGGCTGGCCATGATGCAGAACAGGCCGTTGAGCGTCTTATGCACGGCCAGCAGGTTCGCCGGCTTGCGCATCTCCGGATAGATGTCCACGGTAAGGCCCTGTTCGTTGAGCACATAGGTCTCCGCTTCCAGGGGATGCAGCTCCAGCACATAGCTGCCATCGCCGCCGTCGGGGCGGTAGTGCCCGCCGGCATCGCGGCTCACCGTGAGGCGCGCGCGCCCGCTGGCGATGCCCGAGCGCCGCGACAGGTCGAGGAGCTGCCGTTCAAGGCTCGCGCGATCCAGTGCGGCCGGCATCTGGATGCGCAGCACCTTGAGGCTCTCGCCAAGGCGGGCCCAATGCGCGTCCAGGAAGCAGGGGCGCCCGTTGATCACGCGGATGCTCTCGAACACGCCGTCGCCGTAATGGAACGCGCGGGAGCGCACCGGCACGGCGGCGGCATCGGACGCGAGCCACTTCCCATCCACGATCACGAAGGAGCCGCTCATGGCCGGGCCAGTTCGGCGTTCACCACCGGGAGCAGGGGTGCGTTGGGGGGCACCAGCACGCCGCGCACGCCCGCCGCGGCGGCGGCTTCCATGTCGCGTTCACGATCGCCGATCATCACCGAGCGCGGCGCATCGATGCCGTGTCGGGCGATGGCGCGCTCGAAGAGCAGCCGGCCGGGCTTGCGGCACAGGCATCGGCACTGGCTGGGGTGGTGCGGGCAGTGGTACACGGCGTCGATCCGGGCGCCCTGGGCGTGGAGCTGCTGGTGAAGATAGCGATGCACTTCGTCGACCTGTTCCAACGTGTAAAGGCCCAGGCCCACCCCGCTCTGGTTGGTGATCACGATCGCCAGCCGCCCCGCCCCGTGGATCGCCTTGAGCGCCGGCACCACGTCGGGCAGGATCTCGAGGTCCTCCGGCCGCCAGGTGTGCGCGCCACGCTCGCGGTTGATCACCCCGTCGCGGTCGAGGAACACGGCCGGGCGTGTCATGGCAGCAGGCCGGCCGGGATCACCGCGCGCACGAACTGCGTGACCAGTCCGGGTTCCAGGATGGCCGTGAAGGCCGTGCCAAAGAGCGCGCCATAGAAATGCGCGTCGTGCGCCACGTTGTCGCCACCGCGTTTGTCCTGGTACCACTCGAAGGCCAGGTAGAGGATGCCGAACAGGTACGAGGGCAGCGGAAAGGGGATGAAGAACATGTACAGTTCCTCGCGCGGCTTCATCAGGATGTGCGCGAAGAGCACCGCCGCCACCGCGCCCGAAGCGCCCACCGCCCGGTAGTTCGGATCGTAGATGTGCTTCCTGAACCCCGGCAGCGTGGAGAAGAGGATGCCGCCCAGGTACAGCACCGCGTAGGCGATCGGGCCCGTTCCGTTCAGCAGGCCCCCGTACAGCGCCTCGACGTTGCGCCCGAACATCCACAGCACGAACATGTTCACGAACAGGTGCATGCTGCTGGCGTGAACGAAAGCATGGGTGAGGAAGCGATGCCTCTCGCCGCGCGCCTTGATCACGAAGGGCTCGAACCACAGGGACCGCATGATCCGTTGATCGCGCAACGCGAGCAACGAGACCAGGCAGGTGATGGCGACGATGATGAGCGTCACGGCGCGGCCAAGATAGCCGCGACCCGATCGCCCGGCCCCGGATCAGTACGAGTGGTCCCGCAGGATCAGCCAGCCTTCGGAACGCTTCTCCCACAGCAGGGTGAAACCTCCGTCGAGCGTGTCGGCCGTCCGACGCAGCTCCCACGTGCCGGTCATCCAGGCGTGACGGTCGCCGGCGAAGAGCAGTTCGCCGATCCCGAAGGTGAGGTCGCCCATGGAGGCCGCGTCCGGGTATGCCTTCTTGTAATCGGCCGTCACCTCCGCCTTTCCGCAAGCGAGGCCGTCGCGCCCGGTGAAGCAGATCTCCGGCGCGTACCCGGCCATGAAACCCTCGATGTCCCCGGCGTCCCACGCCCGCTCCTGGCCGGCCATCACCGCGCGTATGGCCGCTTCGTTGGAGCCGGGACCGTGGCCGCAGCCCGCCAGCACGGCCAGGCACATCAGGGCGGATGCATGCCGGTGCATGACGGATGAAAAAAGCCGCCGTGAAGCGGCCTTGGTAGCGCGGGGCGGGCTTGAACCGCCGACCTCATGATTATGAATCATGCGCTCTGACCAGCTGAGCTACCGCGCCGAATTCCTCAAAAGGGCGCCAAATGTAGCCATCGACCTGCTGGAGATCGAACCGACCGACTTGCAAGGGAAGGGCTTTTATCTACCTTGCCCGCACACGTCGCGCCGCCATGGCGAAGAAGAAAAAGCCGCTGAAGAAGTCCGCCAAGGCCGGTACCGGTACGGCTCGCAAGGCCGCGAGGGCCGGCCGGGCCAAGGCGCGTCCGGTGCGGAAAGCCGCCAGGCCCAAGCCGAAGAAGAAGGTCCTCCCGGTAAGAAAAAGATCATCGGCTTCTCGTCCGACCGGGAAAACGACCGGCGCGGCCGCTGATGGAAAGAAGAAGGTGCGGCAGGTGAACAAGGCCATCGCGCCAAAGGCATCCCCATCGGCTGCCCGCCCATCGACCGCGGCGAAAGCGACGGCCTCTGCGCCGAAGAACGACCGGCCCGATGCGCGAACCAAGCCGCCCGTGAGGAAGGAAGCGATGCGACAACGGGCACCCATCCAGGCGGTGCTCACCGGGGTGGAACCCATGAAGGGCCCGGCGCGGCTCACCAAGCGGGCCCTGAAGGAGCGATACCAGATCGAACAGAACGTGCATTCCACGCCCAGCGTGCTCTTCGAGATGATCAGTACGCCCAGCGGGTTCAGCAAGTGGTTCTGCGACGACGTGAACGTGCGCGGAGAGGAGTTCACCTTCCTCTGGGGCAACGAACAGCAGGCCGCCGTGATCGTGGGACACAAGCAGGGCGAGCTCATGCGCTTCCATTGGACCGACGACGACGACGAGGGATCCTACTTCGAACTGCGCATCCGCATCGACGCCATCACCAACGAGGTGGCCCTGCTGGTGACCGATCACGCGTGGCCGGCCGAAGTGCCCGCGTCGCGCCAGCTATGGGAGTCGCAGATCGCCCAGCTCCTGCGTGTGCTCGGGTCCTGAGGGGATCACACGCGGACAACACCCGTCGCGCTTCGGGACAGGCGGCGGGACCGGGGAATGCGGGATCAACGGCCCTTCCTCCACATCCCGGCATCGATCCATGTGACATGGCCCATACCTTGTCGGGCCCACGCCCGTTCTTCACCCGATGAAGCGACTGCACCGCATGATCATCGGCGCCTACCTGGGGCCGCTGCTGGTCACCTTCATCATCGTGCTCTTCATCCTGGTGATGCAGTTCCTGTGGAAGTACGTGGACGACCTGATGGGCAAGGGGCTGGCCTGGTACGATCTCGCGCGGTTGCTGCTGTTCGCCACGGCCAGCTTCGTGCCCCTGGCGCTGCCGCTCGGGGTGCTGCTCTCCTCGATCATGACCCTTGGCGGCCTTGGCGAGAACACCGAGCTGACCCCGATGCGCTCCGCCGGGCTGGGCCTGTTCCGGATCCTCGCGCCATTGATCGTGCTGGTGGCGGGCATCGCCGGATCCTCCTTCTACTTCAGCAACAACCTGCTCCCGGTGGCCAACCTCAAGTTCCACAGCCTGTTGTGGGACGTGACCAGGACCAAACCGGCGCTCAACATCCGGCCGGGGGTTTTCTACAACGGCATCGAAGGCTTCAGCATCCGCGTGAAGGAGAAGGACCAGGAGGCCGGCGTGCTGCACGACGTGCTGATCTATGACCACCGGGACGCGCGCCAGAGCGACCACACCGTGGTGCATGCCGAACGCGGGATGATGCAGCGATCGGTGGATGGCGACTTCCTGGTGTTGACCCTGGAGAACGGCACCATCCACGACGAACGCGCGCCAGACGGCGGCAAGGGACGCTTCCCGCTGGTGCGCGGCCGCTTCGAGAAGGACGTGATCCGGCTGGACCTCTCGGGCTTCGGGCTGGACCGCACCGACGAGGACCTGTTCAAGGAGAACTACAAGATGCTGACCATGGGCCAGCTGCAATACGCCGAGGACAGCCTCGAACGGCACTTCCAGGAACGGCTGGCCGCCCACCGGCACTACCTGCGCAACAGCCTCGCGATCCTGCGCGACAGTGCGGCCATGCTTCCCTCCGAACCACCCCGCGATCCGCCCGCGCTCAAGGCCTCGGCGGTGGATGGGCCAAGGCTGCATGAGATCGCCTCCAACCTGGTGCGCAACCAGATCAACTACCTGGAGCGCACGCTGGAGGAGCGGCGTGGCCGGGGAGAACAGCTCGCGGGTTTCCACATCGAGTGGCACCGCAAGCTCACCCTCGCGGTGGCCTGCCTGCTCATGTTCTTCATCGGAGCTCCACTGGGCGCGATCATTCGCAAGGGCGGCATGGGCCTTCCCACCGTCTTCGCCATCCTGTTCTTCCTGGTCTTCCACATCCTCTCCTACTCCACCGAGCGGCTGGTGAAAGCCGGAAAGCTCGACGCCTGGCCCGGCATGTGGATCAGCGCCATGGTGCTGCTGCCCATCGGGTTGTGGCTTACCTGGAAGGCGGCCACCGACAGCCCCCTGCTGGACCGCGATGCGTATTATCGCGCGCTCCACCGGCTGCGGACGCGGCTGAGGTCCCTGATCGGAGGGGGCGGGCGCAGGCGCCATGCGGATCCTTCAACTGTGCAATAAGCCCCCCTACCCTCCCCTGGACGGCGGGAGCATGGCCATGCACAACCTCACGCGCGGCCTGCTCGCCGCGGGCCACCAGGTGAAGGTGCTCTGCATCTCGACGCCCAAGCATCCTCTGGACGAGGATGCCCTGCCACCGGAATACAGGCGCAGCACCGGCATCGAAGGGATCTTCGTGGACACCAGCCTCAACGTGGTCGACGCCTTCACCGACCTGCTTACGGCCGACAACTACAACATCAGCCGCTTCTTCTCGCCCGACGTGGACATACGCCTGATCCGCCTGCTCAGCGAGGAACGATTCGACATCGTGCAGCTGGAGAGCCTGTTCATGACCCCGTACATCCCCACCATCCGCCGGTACAGCCAGGCGCGGGTGGTGTTGCGCTCGCACAACCTGGAGTACGTGCTGCAGGAGCGCATCGCCACCGGCGAGCGCAACCTGCTGAAGAAGCCCTATCGCCGCTACCTCGCGCGGCAACTGAAGGCCTATGAACTGGCCGTGCTCCACCGGGTGGATGGCGTGGCGGCCATCAGCCCCAGCGACGCGCAGAAATTCCGCCAGCACGGCGCGCGCGCGCCGATCGCCACGGTGCCCTTCGGGGTGGACCCCACCGAATACGAGGCGCCCGAGCCGGGCGGCCATCCGGTCTTCTTCCACCTGGGCAGCATGGACTGGCTGCCCAATGAGGAGGGTGTGCGATGGCTGCTGGCCCAGGTGTGGCCGCGCGTGATCCGCCGGCACCCGAAGGCGCGCCTGCACCTGGCCGGCAACAAGATGCCCAGGGACCTGATGACCGCCCACATCGACGGGGTCACCATCAGCGGGCGGGTGAAGAACGCGTTGAAATTCATGGCGCAACGCCATGCCATGGTGGTGCCCTTGTTCAGCGCCGGAGGCATGCGCGTGAAGATCATCGAGGGCATGGCCATGGGCCGCGTGGTGATCAGCACCCCGGTGGGCGCCGAAGGCATCGAATGCGTGGATGGCGTGCATCTGCTGCTGGCGCGCACCCCCGCGGAATTCGCCGAGAAGATGGGCCTGGTGATGCGCCAGCCCGGACTGGTCGCACAGCTGGGCGGCCATGCCCGTGCGCTGGTGCGCGATCGCTATTCGGACGGGAACGTGGTGGGCGCGCTGCTCGATCTGTACCGCGCGCTGCTGAAGCCATGAGGCTCTTCGTGCTGCTCTCGCGCGTGCCCTGGCCGCTGGAGAAAGGCGACAAGCTGCGCGCCTACCACCTGGTGGAGCGCCTGGCACGCAGGCACGAGGTGTTCCTCTGCTGCCTCAGCGATCAACCCATCGATCCCGCGCACGTCGATCACCTGCGCACCATCTGCCGGCGGATCGAGGTGATCCACATTCCCCGCTGGCGCATCCTGCTGAAGTTGTTCACGGCGGCGTTCTCGCGCATGCCCTTCCAGGTGGCCTACTTCCACCATGCCTTCGCCCAGGCCCGCGTGGACGACGCGCTGGATCGCTTCGGGCCGGACCATGTGCTCTGCCAGCTGGTGCGCACCACCGAATACGTGCGGCACCGCTACCTGCTGCCCAAGACCATCGACTACATGGACACCTTGAGCAAGGGCACCGAGCGCCGAACGGAAACGGCGCCCTTTTACCTGCGTCCCATCTGGCGCGCCGAGACCCGCCGCCTGATCGCCTACGAGAACCTGATGTTCGACCTCTTCGATCACCGCGTGATCATCTCCGCGCAGGATCGCGACTACATCTATCATCCCGGGCGCGACGACATGGCGGTGATCCCCAACGGCGTGGACACGGAGCATTTCCGACCCCGGGAAGGCGATGCCGGAAGGCCGGACCGCCATGACCTGCTGTTCACCGGCAACATGAACTACCCGCCCAACATCGACAGCGTGCTCTTCCTGGTGCAACGGGTGCTGCCGCTGGTGCGCCGGGCGCGGCCGCATACCACCTTGCTGATCTCCGGAGTGGATCCCAGTCCGCGGGTGCGCGACCTGCCGCGCCGCGATCCGCTGATCACCGTCACCGGCTGGGTGCGCGACATCCGCGCCTCCTATGCCGGTGCGCGGATCTTCGTGGCCCCCATGCAGCTGGGCACCGGCCTGCAGAACAAGCTGCTCGAGGCCATGGCCATGGGCATGCCGTGCATCACCAGCGAACTGGCCAACAACGCGGTGGGCGCCCGCCCCGGCCAGGAGATCCTGGTGGGCAGCGAGCCGGAAGACTACGCCGCCCACATCCTGCGCCTGCTGGACGATCCCGCGGAAAGCACACGCATCGCCGCCAACGGCCTGCGCTTCGTGCGCGAGCGCTTCGATTGGGAACGCGCCGCCGCGGCGCTCGATGCGCTGATCACCGGCAAAGCCGCCCCGGAGCAGGCCACGGCCCCGGCTGGAAAGGGCCTGTAGCAGGTCCCGGATCCCCCGTCCGCTGGCAGCGCCCGGCTACCTTTGCGCCCCATTCCCCGCATGAGCAACACGCTCGACCCCATCGAAGGAGCCATCGCCGACATCCGTGCCGGCAAAGTGGTGATCGTGGTGGATGATGAGGGCCGCGAGAACGAGGGCGACTTCATCACCGCCGCCCGCAACGCCACGCCCGAAGTGGTGAATTTCATGGCCCGCCACGGCCGCGGCTTGATCTGCGCACCGCTCAACGAGCAACGCTGCCGCGCGTTGGACCTGGACCTGATGGTGCGGGAGAACACCGCGCTGCACGGCACCCCCTTCACGGTGAGCGTGGACCTGAAAGGCCACGGCACGACCACCGGCATCAGCGCCAGCGACCGCAGCAAGACCATCAAGGCCCTGATCGACCCCGCCACGCGACCCAACGACCTGGGCCGGCCCGGGCACATCTTTCCATTGATGGCCAGGGATGGCGGCGTGCTGCGACGCACCGGCCACACCGAGGCCGCCGTGGACCTGGCCCGCCTGGCCGGTTGCGAACCCGCCGGCGTGCTGGTGGAGATCCTCAACGAGGACGGCACCATGGCGCGCCTCCCGCAATTGCAGGAGATCCGCGACCGGTTCGGGCTGAAACTGATCAGCGTGGACGACCTGGTGGCGTACCGCATGCGCACCGAATCGCTCATCGAGCGGCAGGTGGAGGTGAACCTGCCCACCGAGCACGGCGATTTCCGCCTGATCGCCTACCGGCAGACCACCACGGGCGAGGAGCATCTGGCCCTGGTGAAAGGAACATGGAAGCGTGATGAACCCGTGCTGGTGCGCGTGCATAGTTCATGCGTCACCGGCGACATCTTCGGAAGCCACCGCTGCGACTGCGGCCCCCAGTTGCACGCGGCCATGCACGTGATCCACCGCGCGGGGAGCGGCGTGGTGGTGTACATGCAGCAGGAAGGACGCGGCATCGGCCTGGTGAACAAACTGAAGGCCTACAAGCTGCAGGAGGAGGGCCACGACACGGTGGAAGCCAACCGCCTGCTGGGCTTCGACAGCGACGAGCGCGACTATGGCGTGGGCGCGCAGATCCTGCACGACCTGGGCGTGCGGCGTATGCGGTTGCTCACCAACAACCCCCGCAAACGCACCGGCCTCATCGGCTACGGCCTCGCCATCGTGGAGAACGTGCCCATCGAGGTGGAACCCAACGCGCACAACCGCGATTACCTCCTGACCAAGAAGGTGAAGCTCGGGCATCACCTCAGCCTGGGCGGTGAATGAACGGCCCGCTCAGCGCGAGGAGCCCGCATCCCCGTCGGCCGGAGCCTTCACCACCGGCTTCTTTCGCTTTTCCCGGCCGGTGAGCCATTGCCAGAGCGAGTTGAACTCCGCGCGGTAGATCACCCCGACGCCCTGGGTGTATGGCGCCTGGTCCGCATCGTTCAGGTTCTCGTCGTTGCTGCGGTTGAAGGCCTTCAGGCGGAGCTTGCCTTCCTCGGTGAGCAGGTACTCCGCCTGGAAATCGCCCACCAGCGTGTTGGCCTGTTGCGAGGTGCTGGATCCCGTTTGCACGCCCAGGTTGGTGCTCAGCAGCAGGCGGTCGTTCAGGATCTGCGCTCCGGCCATCACTTCCCACTCCTCCTGGGTCACCGCGTCGCCGGGCCGGTAGCTCACGCCCAGGTCCAGGTTCTCGTTGATCTGGTCGGCCCAGTTGGAAAGCTGGTTGCTGGCGAACTCGGCCAGCGTGGTGCCGGCCACGTTGGCCGAAGCCGTCTCGGAGGATCCCGGGGGCGGAAGGAAATGATTGAACATGATCAGGGCGAAGACCTGGCGGTTGCGCTCCTGCTCGGTGCTTAGTACGCTGCTCACCTCGGCGCGCACGCTCTCGTCCACCGTGGGCATGCGCACCTCGAAGGCGATGTCGGGGTTCATGAGCGCCTGACCCAGGTGCATCACCACGTCCACCGGGACGCGCTTCTTGTACGCCTCGTTCTTCTCCCGCATGATGTCGTAGAGCGAAGCGCGCAGGCGATACACCGCGTTCAGGTCCAGCATGGCGTTGAAGGGGTCGCCATACCAGGTGATCGTGCCGCCGGGGTCGATCTGGAACCGCTTGTTCACCACGTTGCGCAGGGTGAAGAGGTAGTCGCCTTCGGTGACGCCGAGCCCGCCGCGCATGGTGAAGTCGCCGCTGGGGGTCACGCGCATGCGGATGTCGCCCCGGCCGCTGCCGCGCAGGATGTCGCCCACCGTGGGATCGAAGATCAGTTCGAAGCGCGCCTCGGGGGTCACCTCCACGTCCATGTCCAGCAGCACGCCGGTGAGGTCCACCGCGCGCTCGATGCTGTCGATGCCCTGCCCGGTGTTGATGAACCGCACGAAATCGATGTCGCTGATCTCGCTGCTGCCGCCCAGGGGGAAATGCAGCTCGGTGCCGGGCTCGGTGCGCGCGTCGACATTGACCTCGATGTTGTCGGCGAAGCCGCTCACCTGCATGGCGCCGGTGGCGAAGGCCTTGCCGTAGTAGAGCTCGTTGTCCAACGGCGAGGTGTTCAGGCACATGAAGTGCTCCATGTCCAGCGCCACGTCGAAGTTCCAATCGGCCAGGCCGTCGTGCATGATGGTGCCCACCGCCGTGGCGGTGTGGCCATCCTCGTCTTGCAGCCGCACCAGGTCCAGGGTGAACATGTCGGGCAGGATGTTCACCCTGTGGGTGAACGTGTAGCGCGTGTTCAGGTAGTCGATGCGCAGGCCGGCGTCTTCCAGGTCCACCGCGCCGTTCATCAGCGGCTTTTCCAGCCTGCCCGTGATGTCTACCGCGCCGGTCACGCGCCCCTGGATGTCGCTGATGCCTTCAGGCAGGTACGGCTCCACGAAGGCCAGGTCGAAGCGGTCGAACAGCAGGCGCACCGCCAGTTCCTCCTCGTTGCCCGGTGCGAACCGACCGGTGAAGTCCAGCGCCTTGAGCACGCCGCGCTGAAGCGTGCCATTGAGGTCCACGAAGTCGTCGGCTTCGTTCCACGTGGCGGCGAAGCGCAGGTCGCCGACGGGCTCGTTCTTGATCGCGAGGCTGTCCAGGCAGAGGTAGCTGATCATGTACGGCTCATGGAGCAGGTCGAAGAGGCGGCCGTCGCCATCGAGGCTGCCGTGCAGGTCGGGGCCTCCGAGGAAGGGAGCGAGGTTCTCCAGCCGCACCCCCGACAGGTCGAAGGCCAGCGCGTGATGCGGGTCGCGGCCGATGTGGCCGTCCAGCAGCACCCGTTGATCGCCGTTCCACAACGCGAGCGAATCCACGCGGATGCATGTGCTGTCCCAGGCCAGATGCGCCGGCTGGGGATTGGACCAGGCGCCGCGGCCGAAGAACAACGTCGATGGCAACAGATCCACCTCGATGGATCGCGGCCCGTTCACCTGGGCCTGCAACCTGAGCTCTCCTTCTGTTCCGAGCGAGGATCCGCCCCAGCCCACGCTCAGTTCGACCTCGTCCTGATAGGCCTTTCCGGTGATATCGATGTCGCTGATGTAGGTGCTGTCGTTCAGCGCCTGCTGCTCGCTGCGGAAGCTGAAGGCCAGCACGTCCATGGTCTTGTCGGCGATCACCGATACGGAATCGGCCGAGGCACCCCCGTAGGCCACGTGCGGGAGGAAAGCGGCGAGGCCCAGGTCGAAGGTCCGGCTGTCGAAGTACCCGCTGGCGGTGGCGCCGGGAGCGACATCCAGTTCCGGAGCGAACATCGCGAGCACCGGGTCCAGGTCTTTGAGTTCCAGATCGAGATCGAAGCGCTGTTCCTCGTGCGCATAGGTCACTTGTTCTTTCAAGGATGGGAAGACGCTGAACACCACGCTGCGCAGGGCTTCGGGCAATCTGGTCGGCAGGAAGGGGCCGCGCACGTCCAGGTCGGCCATGGACGAACGCAATTCCATGAGGGGCTCTCCACCGGCGCGCGAACTCCGAAGGTGGATGTCTCCGAAGTCGTGTTCGCCCCGTTCGTCGCAATAGGAGATGTCGTCGAGCAGCAGGGTGCCTTTCAAGCTGTCGGGGGCCAGCTCGCCCTGGGCCTTCACGATCACGCTCAGGGCGCTGTAGCCCGTGGTGTCGAGCAGGTTCAGCGCCACCAGGTCGGCGTGCTGGATGTTGGCCGTCAGGTCCACGCGCGGCCAACGCCCGCTGCGGTCGGCCATGCCGCTGAGGTCCAGGATCAGGCTCGGATCGCGGCAGCTCAGTTCGCCGTTGAAATGGTCGCGGTCGATCCTGGAGCGCGTGGTGATGTTCGTGATGCGGTACTGGTTCATCGTGAGCAGCGGCACCGTGCCTTCGATGTCGGCGACCATGGTCTTCATCGTACGGCCATGCGCCTTCATCCTCACATCGCACGCCAGCGGACCCACGTTCGGATCATCGAGCAGCCCGCCCAGCTCGAAGCCGTCGGTGGCCACCCGCCCGGTGAAGTGGAAGGTGCCGCTGGTGGTGTCGCGCTCATAGCTCATGTCGGTGCGCACCGTGCCCAGTCCGGTGGTGGCACGGCCATAGGCGGTGAAGGCATCGAGGAACCCGGTGAAATTGCCCGCGAAGGACATGGCGCCCAGGCGACCGACCTCGGCGGGCAGGGACAGGGTGTGCGGGCTGTCGAAGGGCGGCACGGGCAATGACCCGAGATCCACCGGATCGGTGCGCAGGTGCTCCACGTCCACCACGATGAAGGTGGTGGCGATCGCGGGCAGGCCGGTGAGCTGGGCATCGCCCTCGAACACCGACGACTGCCCGAAGCGCACGCGCAGGTCCGATCCGCGCAGGTCGCCGATGGTGCCGCGGAAACGGCCGCTGGCGGTGATGGGCAGATCGATGCCGTGCAGGTCCGGCGCGAACAGGGCGATGTCGGAGAACTGCACGCGCGAGCTGTCCAGGTCCAGGCGCAGGTCCACGCTATCGGTGAAGGCGTCGTAGTCCTCCCATCCGTCGGTGCGGAAGGAAAGGTCGCCGCGCAGGTCGGTGCCGGGCGTGCGAAGCGTCAGCCCGTTGATGCGCAGTCCGCGCGGGCTTGCCACCGCGTGCCCCGCCAGCTGGTCCAGTCGCAACCCGCTGCGCTCGGAGAGCGAGACACCCTCCAAGGCGGTGGCGATCGAATCGCCCATCACCACCAGCCGGTGCGCCACCACGCTCACCCGCCTGGCATCCACATGGTCGAAGTCCACCCCATGCGGCATCGCCGGCACGTTGCCATCGTGGTAGCTGAAGTGCAGGCCCGCGACCTTCACTTGGCCACTGGTGATGGACCACGGGGCTGCCGCCGCATCGGCCGGTCCCGAGGCGAGCCGGTCAAGCAGTTGGGTGAGGTTGCTGGTGCTGTCCCCTTCGGCCTTCGCCAGCCTGAAGCGCGCATCGGTGAGGGCCAGGGAGCGCGCCCGGATGCTGCGGCTCCTCAACTCGATGCGAAGGCCGTTCACCTTCACGTTGTCGGCCCAGATCAACGTATCGCCGCGCAGGTCGGCGAGGAAAACCCCACGCAGGCCGACCGGCGCGAAGGGCCGGATGGCCACGCGGTCGATCGACAGCACGATGCCCGCCTCGTCGCGCAGCCGCTGGCCGACCTGACGGGCGATCCATGTCTGGACCCACGGGAACAGCAGCGCGATCGAAACGAAGAGCGCGAGGAGGAACAGGGTCAAGGCACCCCATCCCGCCCACCGCAGCAGGCGCCACCCCGTTCGCATCCAGCGACCCTGGTTCAGGCGGACTTTAGTTTAGCGCGCGTGACATCCAACACCATGCCCCCGGGGCCTAACGGCACCGGTGAGGCCGAAGTTATCCGCGTGATCCATGCCTGAACGGAAGCCCGTGGTCGTGCTGGGCATCGAAAGCTCGTGCGATGAAACGGCCGCTGCCGTGCTGGAGGACGGCCGGGTGCGCAGCAACGTGATCGCCGGCCAGGAGGTGCATCGCACCTGGGGGGGCGTGGTGCCCGAGCTGGCCTCGCGCGCGCATCAGGAACACATCGTGCCGGTGGTCGATGCGGCGCTCAAGCAGGCCCGCCTGGATCCGCGCGATCTCACGGCCATCGCCTTCACGCGCGGGCCGGGCCTGATCGGCGCGCTGCACGTGGGCGCGGCCTTCGCGCGCTCCATGGCGCAGGCGCTGGACCTGCCGCTGATCGCCGTGGATCACGTGCGGGCGCATGCGCTGGCGCATTTCATCCGCGATGAACGCGGGCTTCCGCCGCCCGCCTTTCCGTTCATCAACCTCACCGCCAGCGGCGGCCACACCCAGCTGGTGCTGGTGCGCTCGGCGCTGGACCTGGAGGTGATCGGCGCCACGCTGGACGATGCCGCCGGTGAAGCCTTCGACAAGGGCGCGAAGATCCTCGGCCTCCCCTACCCCGGCGGGCCGCTGATCGACCGGTGCGCACGCGACGGGGATCCGCACCGGTACGCCGCGCCCGTTCCCACCGTGCGCGGGCTCGACATGAGCTTCAGCGGCATCAAGACCTGGTTCCGCGACCTGGTGATGAAAGGCGAGGCCGGGGAGCCGGGCTTCACCGTGCGCGAGCGCGCCCACCTCTGCGCTTCGCTGCAGCAGGCGATCAACGACGTGCTGATCGGACGGTTGAAGAAAGCCGCTCAGGCCCGGGGCATCGCCTCGCTGGGGATCTCCGGCGGCGTATCGGCCAACAGCGCCCTGCGCGAACGGCTGCTGGACCTGTGCGAACGCAACGGCTGGCGGGCGCACATCCCGCCGGTGGAGTACTGCACCGACAACGCCGCCATGATCGCGATGGCGGGCCATGTGCTCTTCGAGGCCGGCGTGCGGGCGGGACCGGATGCCGCGCCCTACGCCCGCGCGCGGCCGTGAGACCGGAACACGCCGGCCATCGAACGGCGCCCATCCCATGCGCCTACATTCGCGAGCGGATGACGGTCCGTTCCGCGATCTTCCTTCATTCCATCGTTCTGCTCACCGGATCGGCGCGCGCGCAGGACGCCGCGGGCCTGATCGCACGGGGCGATAGCCTGCTGCTGGCCGGGCAGGTGCAGCAGGCGCTCACCAGCTACGACATCGCCGTGGAGATCAGCCCCGACGCGCGCAGCCGCGTGGCCCGGGCCCGGGCGCTGTACCTGCTCGATCATATGGACGCCTTCATCCTGGAGGTGGAGCATGCCCTGCGGCTCGACAGCACGAACGCCGAGGCGCACTACCAGCGCGCGTTGTACGCCATGCGCGGCCAGGACCACCGCCGCGTGGAAAGGGAATGCACTTCGGCGCTGGCGCATGGAGCGTCCGATCCATTGCGCCGCGAGGTGCTGCTGCTGCGGGGAGAGGCCCGCGCCGCCCTGGGTCGCAACGCCGAGGCCCTGCGCGACCTGGAGGAAGGAATGACCGCCGACACGCGCGATACCGAGGCGCTGGCCATCTTCTCCCGCCTGCTGGACGCGAACGGCCGGCACGAGGAGTCGCTGGCCATCCTGCAACGCCTCTGCGAGCTGGAACCCAAGGAAGTGGGCCATTGGATCAACCGCGGGTTCGAGCTGGCGGCGCTGGGAAGGCATCAGGAAGCCATCGCCATGTACGATGCCGCGCTGGCGCTGGACAAGGACGAACCGGTGGCGCTGAGCGACCGCGCGCATTCGCTCATGCAGCTGGGTCGCGATGCGGAGGCGTTGAAGAACGTGGAGCGCAGCCTGCGCTTCTATCCCGCGAACGCCTTCGCGCTGCGCACGCGTGGAGCACTGTTGCTGAAAAAAGGCGAACGCGAAAAAGCCTGCGCCGACCTGAACCTGGCCCGGGTGCTGGGCGGCGTGGACGACGTGGATGCGATGATCCGCGAGCACTGCGGCGGCCCCGCCACCGGGCGCCCCTGATCATTCCACCACCAGGGGGAGGATCCGCGATCCGCGATCCGTGCCTGTCATCCTCACCGAATAGACACCTGCGGGCAGCCGGATCGAGGCGTTCCAGGCGGGACCCATGACGACCGTACCGGGCATCACCACGCGCCCCGTGGCATCGAACACCTCGATGGTGCGCTCGCCGGCGTCATCCCATTGCAGCGTGAACGAACCGTCGTTCGGGTTGGGCCGGATCTGGAGCGCATCGCGCAGCGGCCGCTCGTCAACGCCGATGCCACCATGCTCGATCACCTCGAACACGTCCAGGCCGCCCTCCACCAGGTTGCCCCCGTCGGCATCGGCGATCGAGACGATGAAGTGCATGTCGCTGGAGAGGCTCACCAGGTCGAGCACGCGCGCGGAGTCCGTGTTCCATTGCGACATGGCCGCGGTGGCCTCGATGAAGGCGTCGATCTCCACCTCCTGGACCCCGTTGTCGATCAACAGCCGCAGCGTGTCGTTGGGATCATCGAAGCCGCTGGCGTTGTAGAACCACCAGCGGTAGTGCAGGTAGGGATCGATCATGGTGGAAAGGTCGAACGATGGCGAGGTGAGCGTGGTGGCGCCGTCGTCCACGTCGTCGTTGCCCGCGCCGCCTCCGCCATTGCCGGTGATGTAGGCCTGATCGCCGCAGTCATCGGCCGCGTCAACGTCCGGATTGCTTTCATCGGGACCGTTCGTGGTGCCCACGGGCTCCGCGCGCTCCCAATGGCCGGTGCTGGCCGCGGACTGCACCGTCCAGTTGAAGTCGAGGATGAAGTCGTCGTAATAGCCGGGATCCAGTTCGATCACCAGGGGCGGGGTGCCATCCTGGATCAAGGCGCTGGTGGAGCAGTTGGTGCGCCAGCCCCACTGCCCCGCCAGGATGTCGTAGGTGTCCTCGAAGATGGCGGGCAGCGAAAAGTTGCCGTTCACGTCGCAGGCGGTGTTCCAGGTGTAGGTGCCGCTGGTGAGCTGGACCTGCGCTCCCGGAACGCCGTTGCCCGAGAGCGCGTCCACCACCTGGCCGCTCCAGGCGAAGGACGTGAGCGGTTGCAGCTGCACGTCCAGCACGGTGACCACGCCGTTGTCGAGCACCACGCCGGTGACGGTCTGGCTGATGTATCCGGGCGCGACGAAGGATACGTCGTAGGTGCCGGCGGCATGGTAGCCGGTGGCATACTGGCCGTCGACCGCCGTTTGATCCACCATGTCGGGACCGAGCAGGGTGACGGTGGCGCCGCTGATCGGCGAGGTGGTCACCGCATCGGTCACGGTGCCCTCGAGCCAGCATGCGTGAACGTAGTCCGGCGCGATGATCCACAGGCCGGTCTCGATGTCGCTCACCAGGAGGTTGCCCGATGGCAGGAAGCAATAGACGCCCCAGGCCCCGGCGAAACCTCCTCCGCTGAAGGGCGAGGTGTCGTAGTTGCCCGTCTCGATCATGTTGTCGGGGTGGGTCACGTCGTACACCGCCACGCCGTAGGTGTAATAGCTGGTCACCAGGAAATCGTTGAGCCAGTAGGTGTTGTGGGGGATGGTGTTGGTGCCGGGCACGCTCTGCAACTGGTCGATCCACTGGATGTCGGTGGGATCGCTCACGTCGTAGCTGCCCACGAAGGCGCCGTCCACTTCGTCGGTGGTGAAGAGGTGGTCGCCGCTGTCGTCCAGCCAGGTGTTGTGGGTGAAGGTGCTCGGGGTGCTCTGCGTGCCGAGGATCACCGGGTTGGCCGGATCGCTCACGTCCACGATGCTGAAGAAGCCGTCGTAGATGTGCGCGGCATACAGGGTGTCGCCGCGCGCGAAGCTGTCGTGGCAGTACCAGGGGTCGAAGTCGCCCACTTCCACCGGATCCATGGGGTCGATGGTCAGGTCGTACATGATCACTCCGCCATTGCCGCGGTTGGCCCCGTGGATGTAAAGCCGGCCGTTCTCGTCGATGAACAGGGAATGCGACGTGTCCCAGGTGGGATCCACGTACAGCACGGTGGGCAGCACGGTGGAAGCCGGCAGGGGACTGAGGTCGATGATGGTGAGCCCGTGCTCGGCTTCGGTGGTGATGTAGGCATAGTCGCCCCAGGTCTTCACTTCGCGCCAGGTGCTCTGCGGACCGGGGGTGAAGAAGACCTCCACCGGGTTGGCCGGGTCGGTCACGTTCACCACGCTCACCCCGCCCGGGTTCAGGCCCCCATCACCGTTCACGCCGACGATGGCGTATTCGTTCCCCTGCTCGTCGGTGTATCCCCATAGGTTGCTGAGGTCGCTGTTGTGCAGCGCCTGGTAGTCCAGGTTGCCCAGCAGGGTCATGTTCAGTTGCGCGATGGCGGAGGTGCCGATCAACACGGCGGCGATGGAGGCGAACGGCTTCATGGGTAGGGTGCCCGCGCTGGGCCGCGCAATGTAGAGCGCAGCGGGCAGCACCGCGCCAGCCGCCGGGCCATGCCCGGGATCCAAGTTCGGGGAGGCTGGGGATCGCGACCGGGGGCGTCACCAGGGGCCGGCCACCGCATCGGGCAGCCGCCGGTCAGTTCATCCCGCGTTCCCGCTGGATCCGCTCATAGGCTTCCTGGACCTTCTTGAACTTCTCCGCGGCGGCCTTCTGGAATTCCTCCCCGAGCGTGGACACCTTGTCCGGGTGATGCTTCATGGCCATGCGGCGGTAGGCGCGTTTCACTTCCTCGTTGGTGGCCTTGGGGTCGACCTCCAGGATCTTGTACGCGCTGCCGTGATCCACGCGCTGGAACATCGCGCCCATGCTCTCGAGGTCCTTTTCGCTCACCCCGAGATAAGCCGCGATCCGGCGCACCATCTCGCGTTCGGCGGCATGCACCTCGTTGTCGGCCTGGGCGATGCCGATGAGGTAATGGACCAGTTGCAGCCGCAGGGGATGCGGCGCGTACTGGCGGATCTGGTCGCACACCTGCCCGACGGGGATCTCGCGCTTGAGCACGTCGCGCAACACCAGCAGCAGTTCCCTCGCGCGCGCCTCGCCGAACTGCCGGACGAAGAAGCGCCGCACGTAGTCCAGTTCACGCTGCGTGACGCGGCGATCGGCATTGAGCACCGCCGCCGTGAGCACCACCAGGCTCATGGCCACGTCGCCGCCGGTGGTGGCGTGGGGCCGCCGACCGTGGGTCGGCGGGATGCGGCGCTCCTGCGTTCCGCGCATGCCGTCGATCATGGCGCCGAGCGCGAAGCCCACCAGCGCACCGATCGGACCGCCACCGGCCCAGCCCAGCGCCCCTCCGATCCATTTGCCGTAGCTCATCGATCGATCAACAATTGGTCCATGGCGTGAACGCCGGCCACGCGTCCCACCCTCCGCCCTCCTCTATTGGAACCCATCGTTCATCCTCCCTCACCACCTCCCTCCAGCTCCACCTCCACCTCCGAAGCCGCCGCCGAACCCACCGAACCCACCACCACCACCGCCGCCCCATCCACGTCCTCCTGTGAAGCCACCCCAGCCGCCCCGGTGTCTCCTGTTCATCTGGTTCATGAGGAACCAGGCCGCCCAGAAGTCGATGTTGTTCGTGCGGGCATAGCGCCGTGCGTTCCCGGCCCCGCCGATCACGATCAAAGCGACGATCGCGATGACAATGAGCAGGATGTGCCATGGGAATTTTCCCTTGCCATAGCTCTTCGCATTGAATTCGCCTCTGGCCAGCGCCATCAGCATGTCGGTGGCCCGGTCCAATCCATTGAAATGGTTGCCTTCCCTGAAGCGCGGGATGATCTCGTTCTCGACGATCTGTTTGGCCGTGGCATCGGGGATCACGCCTTCCAGCCCGTAGCCGGTGGTGATGAAGATCTCACGCGAACCCGGCGGCCCCGTGGGCTTCACCAGGATCACGATGCCGTTGTCCTTTCCCTTCTGCCCGATGCCCCAGCTTTCAAGGATGGCGTGTGCCGCTGCATAGGGCGCGTCGCACAGGGTGTCCACCACCACGACGGCGATCTGGTTGCCGGTCTCGCGCGCGAAGTCCACCAGTTTGCGGTCGAGCCGTGCCGCATCCTCCGGCTTGAGAAAGGCGGTGAACTGATGCACCAGGTGGTCCTCGTCGGCCGGCCTGGGCGGAAGGCAATCGGCCTGGGCCCATGCGGCGCAAGACGCCACGAGCGAGGCCATGGTCGCGAGAAGCAGGGATCGGATCATGGGTCGATGCTGACCTCGTTGCTCAATTCGTCGCGGTCGTCGCGCCGGAAGGGGAAATGCGCGCGGAGCTTTTCGCCGACCCGCTCGATGGCCTCGACCAGTCCATCGGCATGGCGCCCCTGCCTGAAGCGTTCGATCAGGATGGCCAGCACCTCGTCCCAGAACCCCTGGTCCGCATGGGCGTTGATGCCGGCATCGCCGATCACGGCCACGCGATGGTCGGCGGCGCTCACGTAGATCAGCACGCCGTTGCGCTCCCGCGTGCGGTCCATGTTCAACTCCCGGAAGATGAACGCCGCGTGGTCCAGCAGGTCATCCTCACACCGGTCCTCCAGATGCACGCGGATCTCGCCGGAGGTGACGCGCTCGGCTGCGGCGATGGCCTGGCGCACGCGCCGTTGTTCATCCTCCGCGAGGAAATGCGCTGCGGCCCGGTCGATCACTCGAATGAGATGTCCGGTGCCTTCTCCGTGCCTTCGGCGCCCTTGAAGAAGCCCTTCTCCTTGAAGCCGAACAGCCCTGCGAAGAGGTTGCCGGGGAAGGTGATGATCCTGCCGTTGTACGCGCCGACGGTTTCGTTGAACTTCCTGCGCTCCACGCCGATGCGGTTCTCCATCCCTTCATACTGCGCCTGGAACTCGCGGAAGGCGTCCACGGCCTTCAGGTCCGGATAGCGCTCCACGGTGACCAGCAGGCGCGAGAGGGCGCTGCTGAACTGCTCCTGCGCCTGCTGGAAGGCCTGGACGTTCTCGGGCGTGAGATCCTCCGCGCTGAGCTTGATCTGCGTGGCCTTGGCACGCGCCTCGATCACGTCGGTGAGGGTGCCGCGTTCGAAATCGGCCGCGCCCTTGACGATCTCCACCAGGTTCTTGGTCTTGTCGGCGCGCAGCTGGTAGGCGTTCTCCACCTGGCTCCACTGCTGGCTCACGGCCAGGTCGGCGCGTTTCACGCGGTTGAAGAAGAAGACGGCGTAGATGGCGGCGATGGCGATGACGCCGATGATGATCCAGGGGGTGCGTTTCATCGTGTGGGGTCGGGGGACGTTGGGATGCGACGGCGCAAAGATGCGCCCGCCGCGCGGATCCCCGCGCGCCGGTGGATGAGCGGTCGGGCGGGCCCATGGAGCGCCGCGTGGATCCGAAGGCTATCGGAAGATGGCGGTGGCGGGGGCGCCGGAGGCATCCATGCTTCCGCGGTACATGCCCGGGCAGTTGAAGTCAAGGACCACGCTGCCGGCCCGGTCCATGGCGATCAGGCCGCCCTCGCCATCCAGCGGAGGGAGCTGGTCATGCACCACGATGCGCACGGCCTCCTCCAGCGGCAGGCCCTTGTGCATCATCAGCGCATGCACCTCGTGGGCGGCCACCGCGCGCATGAAGGCCTCGCCATGACCCGTGCAGCTCACCGCGCAGCTCAGGTCGTTGGCGTAGGTGCCGGCGCCGATGATCGGGCTGTCGCCGATGCGGTGCCAGTGCTTGTTGGTCATGCCGCCGGTGCTGGTGGCCGCGGCCAGATGCCCGTTCGCATCGAGCGCCACGGCGCCCACCGTGCCGAATTTCCTTTCCGCGTCGTGGTCCAGCGCGGTGCGTTCGCCCCCGCGCAGTTTCTCCCACTGGTCGTAGCGGTGCTGGTCGAAGAAATACTGGTCATCCTCCAGGTCGATCTTGTTGCGGTGGGCGAACTCGAAGGCGCCCATGCCGCTCAGCAGCACGTGCGGGCTCTTGTCCATCACGCGGCGGGCGAGGGTCACGGGGTTCTTCACGTTCTGCACGCACGTGACCGCTCCCGCGTCCAGCGTTGCGCCATCCATGATCGAGGCGTCCATCTCATGTTGGCCATCGGCGTTGTACACCGAGCCGCGCCCGGCGTTGAACAGCGGGCAGTCTTCCAGCGACCGCACGGCGGCTTCCACCGCGTCGAGCGCCGTACCGCCTTCCTTCAGGACCACGTGGCCGCGTCGCAGGGCGTTCTCCAGCGCGTCGCGATGGGCTTTCTCCCGCCCCGGGGTCATCTCGGCCTTCGCGATCGTACCCGCCCCGCCATGCACGGCGATCCCCCACGTGTTCATCCCGATGCTGCTTGTGCGCGGCGAAAGTAGACCGTGCATCATGGTGGAAATAACAGCGGCCCGGTGACTTCCACCGGGCCGCTGTTCAAGGCACCGGCACGATCACATCTTGATCAGCACGCCGTCGGCCAGGAAGGTCAGCTTCTCCTCGTCGCCCTTGATGGCCTCGCATTCCTCCTTGCTCTTGCCGGCATCCTCGGCGTAGTGGCGGCGCATGGCTTCGCTGATCACCTCGCGGCTGGCGGTGCCCTCGATGATCGCCGTCCTGCCTTCCAGCCCCTCGGTGGGAACGAAGAAGCCATAGTCCGTGAAGCGCACTTTCATCGCCGAGCCGTCGTTGAGCTTCACGTCCATCCAGCAACCCTTCTTCTGGCAGCTGGTGATGATCTCGGCCTGCAGCTTCACCTTCACCTCCTCGGTGGTGCCACCCATCTTCCGTGCGAACGCGGCCGTGTTCATCGGGTCGTTGGGCGAGATCACCGCTCCGTAGCTCACGTAACCGGGCACCGAGGTGGCGTCCTGCGCCCGCAGGGTGAAGCCGAGAAGGAGGACGAGGACGGTGATCAACGTGGAAATGCGCTTCATGGGATGTGGTTGGTTCGGCCGCGAAGGTCGTGGATCGCCCGGGCCGCGGGCCATGACTTCCTTCAGGAGCATGTTAAAAAAGGTTGGCCGCTTCTCTTCCACCGGCTCAGGAAGATCGATCGGGATGTTTTCAGACAAAAAATACAGTCTGGAGGGTATTTTATCCGCGGCCCCACCCCGCTACGTTTGTTCACGGCGATCCGCGATCAGGAATGCCGCGCGGCACGGAAGAAAAACGCATCCATCCCATCACCCCGCCATGGTCACCCACTACCTCGTCACCAACCGCCAGGTGCGCACCGGCAAAGCGCGCGACAGGGACTACCTCGCGGTGAACGGAAAGGAATACCTGCGCATCGACGGGGAGGAGGAGGCCATGGACAACCTGCGCTACGGCGAGGTGCGCTTCGATCCGGGGAAGGCGGCGGCGCTGCGGGATTTCGAAGTGATGCTGCATCCGGACCTCACGGGGGAGGAAATGCGGCGGCTCGGTCTGCTCAATGAGCTGCCGGCCAACAAAAAGCCCGGTTCGCGCAAGGTGTTCGAGGAGCTCTACGAAAAGGGCATGCGCGCCATGCGCGAAGAGCACATCCTGGTGTTCGTGCATGGGTTCAACAACGACCTGGAGAGCGCCCTGCGCACGCTGGCGGACCTGCACCGGCGCTACGTGGTGGCCGGCAGCCCCATCCGCCACATCGTGATGTTCAGCTGGCCGGCCCGCAGGAACCTGCTGAAGTACCGCGACGACGCGCGCGACGCGGTGAAGAGCGGTTACGCGATGGCCCGCTCCTTCAACGCCCTGCGCGATTTCTTCCTCGACCTGATCCGGGACGGCCTGCGCAGGAACAACGACCCCGACATGCTCTGCGGCCAGAAGATCCACCTGCTCTGCCACAGCATGGGCAACCGCGTGCTGGAGAGCATGCTGGCCGAACTGCGCAACCTGGGCATCAAGCCCAACAACATGTTCGGGGAGATCATGTTGCTCGCCGCCGACGTGGACGACGATGGGATGGAGCCCGCCAAGCCGCTGCACGACCTGATCAGCCTCGGCGAGCGCGTACACATCTACTACCACAACGAGGACAAGGCGCTTGGCATCAGCGAAAAGACCAAGAACGCCTTCAACCGCCTGGGGCGCTGGGGCGCACGCCGGTCCATTCCACTGCCCGACTCGGTGTACCAGGCCGATGTGACCTACATCGGCGATGAAGAGGCGCCCTTCATCCAGCAGATGGGGCACCACTGGTACTACCTCAACAGCCCCAGCGTGGTGCGCGATGTGATCGAGGTGCTCAACGGCCGACCCTCGGTGTTCCAGATCTGATGGCCATGCGCTTCGCCGACCTGCACGCCCACAACCACGCCAAGAGCTACCTCTGGCTCAGGCCCAACCGGGAGAAACACCGGGCAAAGGGCGAATACCATCCGTGGACCATCATCAGCGACCACCGCAAGGCGCTGCAGAAGGGCGACATGGGCAGCAGGTACGCGCAGGCCGACCTGGTGAAGCTGTGGAACGGCGGGGTGCGGCTGGCCTTCAACGCGCTCTACCCCATCGAGCGCGGCTTCTTCACCATCTCCATGGATGGCATCGCCGGCGAGGATCGCTGGTACAAGGCGCTCACCCGCGCGATCACCTCCCAGCACCTCCCCCTGCGCGACGCGTTGCAGTTCATGGTGATGTTCATCCCCGACCGGATGATCGATCACTTCCAGTCGGACGGCTACGACTACTGGGCGGCGCTGAAGGAGGAGTACGCCTACGCGGTGAGCAAGGATGGGCAGCCCACGCGCAACACCATCCACACCCCCACCCTGTTGCGGCAACTGCTGGAGAGCGAGAAGCGACGCCGGAGGAGGTACCCGCGCGAGCTGGACGCGGAAGGCACCTATGCCGTGCCGCGCACCAGGGCGGAGCTGGATGCGGCGCTCAACGCCGACCGCATCGCCATGGTCCTCACCATCGAGGGCGCGCACTCCTTCGGAACGGACCGGGCCTCCATCGACGCCTGCCTGCAACGTGTGATGGAGGTGAAGCGGTGGCCGCACCCGGTCTTCTTCATCACGTTCGCGCACCATTTCGACAACGGGCTCTGCGGGCACGCGCACAGCTTCCCGGACGTGTCCACCTTCATCATGGACCAGGGGCCGCGGCTCAACGAGGGCTTCACCCCCGGCGGCTGGCGCATGATCCGCCGCCTGCTCTCGCTGAGGGACGACAACACGCCCGACCCCCACGCCGGCCACCGCATCCTGATCGACGTGAAGCACATGAGCGCCCGCGCGCGCAAGCAGTACTACGCGAACATCGTGGAGCCCCGCCGCGCGATGGGCGACGTGATCCCCGTGATCGCCAGCCACGTGGGCTATTCCGGGGTCGCCACGCTGGACCGGCTGATCGCCGGACTGGGCACCGAGAAGGACGACGCCTTCGACGCCAGCGGCCGCTTCAACCGCTGGAACATCAACGTCTGCGACGAGGACGTGAGGATCATCCACCGCACGCGCGGCCTCCTCGGCCTGAGCTTCGACCAGCGCATCCTGGGCGTGCCCAAGGCGCAGAAGACCCCCGGCGGCCGCAACACGATCGTGGCGCTGTGGGACAACGTGAAGGAGATGATGAACGTGATCTACAACGACGCCACGATCCCCGCGGCCCTCAGGCCGTCGATCTGGGAACGCATCACCCTGGGCAGCGACTTCGAGGGCTGGATCGATCCCATCGACGACTATCCGACCAGCCTGTACTACGACGCCTTCCGTGACCACCTGATCCAATGCGCCGATGCGGAGCGCGTGAGCGCCGCCCCCCCGCCGTGCCTGCGCGGCTTCGCCAGCCGCGCCGCGCTGGTGCATGCCATCGACGGCCTGTGCCACCGCAACGCGGAAACCTTCGTGAAAGATCATTTCCCACGCTGACCATGCCACGCAAGAAGCCCGCGCCACGCATCGTGGAGGATCCCTCCGACGAGGACCATCTGTTCGGCCTGCTGGTGATGCACGAAGGCATCCGCGACCAGCTTGCATCGGACGATGACGATGCCGTGGAGCTGGCGCGAAAACTGGCGGCCATCCGCACCGAGCTGCTGGAACGCGACCTCGACGCGCACGGGAGCGGACGCAAGGGAACGAAGCGTGCGCCCCAGCGGGGTCGGACGGAGTAAGGAGCGACAAAAACCATCAAAACCATGGAACCCGAAGATCACATCGACCCGGATGAACGACCGGCACGAACGTGCAACGAGGTGGACCGGCTGTACGCCCTCCTGCTCATGCACGAGCGCACGCGCAACGGCTGGATGGAGGCCGGCGCCGACCGCGCCGAGCTCGCACGCAAACTGGCCGCCGTGCGCACCGAGCTGATCGAGCGCGAGCGCATGGAACGCCGCCGCACCCACAACTGAGCGGAGCCGAACGCGGGTCTATATTCGCGGCCTCGATGCGGTCCGACCCCGCGCCCAGGTGGTGAAATTGGTAGACACGCTACTTTGAGGGGGTAGTGCCTTAACCGGCGTGCTGGTTCGAGTCCAGTCCTGGGCACGTGATGATCAAAGCCTCGCCACGATGTGGCGGGGCTTTCCCATGTACGACCCGAGCCGAACGAAGTTCGAGCGAGGGCGTGCATGGGAAAGCACGCGAGCGAAGCGAGCAGGTTTCGATCCACTTCACGGCCAAAGCTGGTCCGACGGAGCGTAGCAAAGTCAGTCCGGTCCTGGGCACGTGATGATCGAAGCCCCGCTGCGGTGCAGCGGGGCTTTTTCGCGGTCGATGCAGCCGGGCAGGAGGGCGATCGTGGCATTGATCACGTGATCGAAGGGTCCGGACCCGGCCCAAACGCATGCCCCCCGCCACGCCGCCATCCGATCGATCGCCACGCGTACTGCGCACGCCCGTAGCCAATTACGGCCTTGCCCGTAGCAGGCGTCGTTCGATATCGTGCACTTTCGGATCGCACAAGTAGCCGCGCAACCCCCAACCGATCATGCCCGATCCACTGAAGGACCTGCTCGTCGTCGAAACCGCCTCGGTCCTCGCCGGTCCGGCCGTGGGCATGTTCTTCGCCGAGCTGGGCGCGCGCGTGATCAAGGTGGAGAACAAGCGCGCGGGCGGTGACGTGACGCGCAAATGGAAGCTGCCGGAGGAGGATCCGCGATCTCCCGTGAGCGCCTACTTCAGCAGCGTGAACCACGGCAAGGAACACAGGATGATGGACCTGACCGCGGCGGAGGACCGCGCGACCTTCGATGAACTGGTGCGCAAGGCCGACGTCCTGCTGACCAATCACCTGGCCTCCGATGCGGAGAAGCTGGGCATGCAGCGCGACAGGCTCCAGGCCATGAACCCGCGACTGGTCCACGGGCACCTCAGGGGCTTCGCGAACGATGCGGCCCGGCCCGCCTTCGACGTGGTGCTGCAAGCGGAGATGGGCATCATCAGCATGACCGGCAGCGAAGGGGCTCCGGCGAAGTATCCCATGGCGGTGATCGACATCCTGGCGGCCCACCAACTGAAGGAAGGGCTGCTGCTGGCGCTCTGGCAGCGCGAACGCACGGGCCGGGGCGCCTGCGTGGAGGTCGCGCTGGATCAGGCGGCGCTCACCGGCCTGGTGAACCAGGCGAGCAACTGGCTGATGGCCCGGCGGCCGGCCAGGCCGACCGGCACCCTGCACCCCAACATCGCGCCATACGGAGAGCTCTTCACCTGCCGCGACGGCGGCGAGCTGGTGCTGGCCGCGGGCAGCAACGACCAGTTCATCGCGTTGTGCGATGTGCTGGGCCTTCACGACCTGCGCAGCGACGCGCACTTCACCACCAACGCCAAACGTGTGAAGAACCGGGCCGTGCTGGCGCAATTGCTCCAACCCGCGATCGCCGCGCGCGATCGCGCCCCGTTGCTGCGGGACCTGACCGCCGCGGGCGTTCCCGCGGGATCCGTTCAAATGCTCGATGAGGTGCTCGCCTCACCCCTCGCCCAAGCCATGACGCTGGAGGAGGTGATCGACGGTGCGCGCACGCTGCGGATCAGCGGCAACGCCTTCCGCATCACGACCTACTGAGCGGCCTTCCGCTCGCGCTTCAGTGCCTGCCGCACCACGGCAAGCACACGCTCGGCCTCCGGCCGGGTGAGCCCCTTGCCGAACACGAACGACCGGCCCGCATCCTCGAAGCCGATCCGGGCGCCCCCCATCATCCAGAAGCTGCTGTTCATCTGCCACTGGAACGAGCGCTCGTCGATCTCCAGCAGGTCCAGGCGCCGGATGTTGTCCACGAAGTGATCGCGCGCGCGGCCGAAGCCCATGATGCTGTCCTTCAGGGTGAGCACGCCGCCCTTGATCCGGACCAGCTCGAAGCCCTTCAGCCTCCAGAGCGCCACGCGCCCGATGCGCAGCAGGAAATAGACCCAGAACAACAGGAAGGCGAAGGTGAACTGGCGTTCGCGACCCGCTTCCATCCGCGCGGCCTCGATGATCACGAAGATGCCGCAGGCCAGCCAGGCGATCACCCAGGCCACCAGCAGCGCCTCCTTCCACCGCGGCAGTCGCGCGCTGATCACGATGCTCACGCGGTCGTCGCCCCGCTCCACGCTCACCCGGTCGCCGAGGAAGTCCATCACGCGGGATCCGGGGACAGCACGCGCCGGTAGATCGCCTCGTACCGCGGGAGCACGCGGTCCACCTCGAAGGTGCGCGCCACCTCCCGCGCGCCCTGGCGGAAGCGGTCGTGCGCTGCTGGATCGCCCAGGATGGCGAGCGCGCCGGCGGCCATGCCTTCCACATCGCCCGGGTCGAAGAGCAACCCGCTGCGTCCATGCCGGTTCACCTCCGGGGTGCCGCCGGTATTGGTGCTCACCACGGGAACGCCGCTGGCCATGGCCTCCAGCGCGGCCAGGCCGAAGCTTTCCGTCTCGCTGGTGAGCAGGAACAGATCGCAACTGGCCACGACGTCGTCCGGCGTGGTCATCTTTCCCAGGAAAAAGACCTCCTCCGCGAAGGAGGAGGCCCGGCACTGGCTTTCGATCCGCGCGCGGTCGGGCCCGTCGCCGATGAGCAGCAGCCGCGCGGGCATCGTTCGCCGCACGCGCTCGAACACGGCCACCACGTCGTCCACGCGTTTCACGGGGCGGAAGTTGCTCACATGCACGAGCAGTTTCTCTCCGGCGGGCGCGTAGCTGCGACGCAGCGCGGGATCGGGCCGCTGCGGGTACTGGTCCGGGCACACGAAGTTGGGGATCACGTCGATGGGGCGCTTCACCGGGAAATGCGCATAGGTGTCGCCGCGGAGGCTTTCGCTCACGGCCGTGACCGCATCGGAGCGTTCGATCACGAAGGTGATCACCGGCTCGAAGCTGGCATCGCGCCCCACCAGCGTGATGTCGGTGCCGTGCAGGGTGGTGATGAAGGGCACGTGGCGGCCGTGGGTGCGCAGGATCTCCCGGGCCATGTAGGCGGCGCTGGCATGCGGGATGGCGTAATGCACGTGCAGCAGGTCGAGCCGCTCGTGCAGCGCCACGTCCACGATCTTGCTGCTGAGCACCAGTTCGTATGGCTGGTAGTCGAACAGCGGATAATCGCTCACGCGCACCTCGTGGTAGAAGACCCGCCCGGCGTGATCGCGAAGACGCACCGGGCGGTCGTAGGTGATAAAATGCACCACGTGGCCCTTCCGCGCCAGGGCGAGGCCCAGTTCGGTGGCCACGACACCGGAGCCGCCGAAGGTGGGATAGCAGACGATTCCGAGGCGCATGGGGATCGGCCCGCGAAAGTGGCGATTGCGAAGGAGAGGACGGGAAGGCGCGATCGGGCGGTCCTACTTTTGCGGTCATTCCCTCCCTCATGCGCAGGATCTTATTGCTGGCGACCCTCACCGGATCGTTGTACGCCACGGCCCAGCCCGAGCGCGACCTGGTGCAGTTCAGCGGGGTGGTGGTCACCGGCGACAGCCTGCTGCCGGTGCCGTTCACCAACATCCTCACCCGCAACACCTACCGCGGCACCATGAGCGACGTGTACGGCTACTTCTCGTTCGTGGCGCAGGAGGGCGACACGGTGCTCTTCAGCGCGATCGGCTTCCAGCGCTCGCAGTACGTGATCCCCACCGACCTGCCCGAGAAGAAGTACTCGATGATCCACCAGATGTTCCCCGACACCTTCCTGCTGAAGCCCGCGCAGGTGTACCCCTGGCCCAGCCCCGACCAGTTCGCACAGGCCTTCCGCGACCTGGACCTGCCCGACGACGACTATCAACTGGCCCTGAAGAACCTGAGCCCCGCGGAGATGCTGCAGCGCATGGAGAACCTCACGCCCGCCGCCTACGAGAGCTACCGCTACCAGATGGCGCTGGACCAGACGAAGCTCTATTACCAGGGCGGCTATCCCTCGATCAACCTCTTCAATCCCGTGGCTTGGGCCCAGTTCATCCAGGCGTGGAAGAGCGGAGCGTTCCAGAAGAAGAAGAAATGACCGGGGGGAAGGAACCGGACGCGACGGGGACCTTTCCCGATCATTTTTCATCGGTCTCGTCGAACTACGCCGCCCACCGCCCGCACTACCCGCCGGAGCTCTTCGCGCACCTCGCCTCGTTGGTCCCCATCCGCGAGCGCGCGTGGGATGCCGGCACCGGCAGCGGCCAGTCGGCCGTCGGCCTGGCCCCGCACTTCAAGGAGATCGTCGCCACCGATGCGAGCCGGGAACAACTGGCCTCGGCGGTGCCGCACGATCGCGTGACGTATCGCGTGGCGAACGCGGCCGCTTCGGGGCTGGCCGCCGGCTCGGTGGACCTGATCACCGCTTCGGCCGCCGCGCACTGGTTCCCGCACGATGCGTTCCACGAGGAAGCACGCCGGGTCGCGCGCGAGCACGCGGTGATCGCGCTGTGGACCTACACCTGGTCGATCATCACCCCGGAGGTGGATGCGCTCGTGCGCGTGCTCGCCCGGGAGATCCTGGCCGGCTGCTGGCCGCCCGAACGAAGCCATGTCGACTCGGGTTATCGCGAACTGCCCTTCCCCTTCGACGAGATCCCGGCGCCGCCCTTCGCCATTCACGACAGATGGACCGCCGGTCGCTACCTGGGGTACCTGGGCACCTGGTCCAGCGTGCAGCGATACCGCCGGGAAAAGGGCGACGATCCCCTGGCCTTCATCGAGGCCCGTTTCCGCCAGGCGTGGGGCGGATCGACGCGCGAAGTGACCTGGCCCCTGGTGCTGCGCCTGGGCCGCGTCCATTGAGCGATGAGCCGGCAGCAATGGCTATTTTGGAAGCCCATCCGCTTCGCCCATGGCCACCAAGCACATCGCAGCCGGGTTCGGGACGGTGACCCCCTACCTCACCATCCGTGACGTGCCGTCGTTCGTCGACTTCCTCACGGCGGCCTTCGATGCGGTCGAGGGGCACCGCATGCTGGACTCGCAGGGCCGCGTGTGGTACACCGACGTGCTGATCGGCGGTTCGAAGATCATGATGGGCGAAGCCATGGACCGGCCCACCTCGGTGAGCGCCTTCTACCTGTACGTGCCCGATACGGACGCCACCTATCACCGCTCGATCGAAGCGGGCGCCACGCCCGTGATGGAGCCCGCCGACCAGTTCTACGGCGACCGCAACGCCGGCGTGGCCGACCCATGGGGGAACACCTGGTGGATCGCCACCCACGTGAAGGACGTGAGCCCGGAGGAAGCGCGGAAGATGGCCGATGAACGGCGGGCGACGAGGACCTGACGTTCGCCGATCGATCAGCGCGCGGCGGTGCGCGGCCCGATGGCGTCGATCACCACCTCCTGGATCCGCGTGCGGATGTTCATTTCCGCGAGTTTCTTGTTGGCCGCGCCGGGGTAGATGCGGTTGCTGAGGAAGACGAACAACACGTCCGTCTCCGGATCGGCCCAGACCATGGTGCCGGTGAAGCCCGTGTGGCCGAAGCTGGCGTAGCTCACGCAGTCGCACGAAGGGCCGGGCGTGGCATCGCGCGTGGGCTTGTCCCAACCCAGCCCGCGGCGGTTGCCTTTCCCATCGGGCAGGCAGAACTGGCAGCGGGTGAACTCCTTCACCACCGCCTCGCTCAGGAAGCGTTCTCCGGCATAGGTGCCGCCGTTCAACAGCATCTGCAGGACGATCGCCAGGTCGTTGGCATTGCCGAAGAGGCCCGCATGGCCCGCCACCCCGCCGAGCATCGCGGCACCCGGATCATGCACGTCGCCCCACACCTGCGCATGGCGGAACTCCAGGTCGTATTCGGTGGGCATGATGCGTTCGCGCGGGAACCGCTCCGTGGGACGGTAGCCCAGTGTTGACAAGCCGAGGGGCGTGTAGAACTCCTGCCGCACGAACCGGTCGAGGGGCATGCCCGACTGCCGCTCCACGATCTCCATGAGCAGATAGTACCCCATGTCGCTGTAGAGGTATTCGCCGCGCTCGCCCACGGGCGTATCCAGCATCCACGTCCACAGGCTGTCGCGCCAGGCCGTGCGCATGTACAGGCTGTCGGCCACGCGCACGGTGTGCGCCTCATCGGCCGTGTCGCTCATCACGCCGGGGATCAGGCGGCCGTCGCGCAGCAGCTTCCTGTAGAAGGGAACGAAGGGTTGAAGACCGGCCTGGTGGGTGAGCACGTCGCGCAACTGCATGCGTGCGTGCGCGGGATGCTCGCCTTCCAGCTCGGGCAGGTAATGACCCACGGTGCGGTCAAGGTCCAGCCGTCCCTGGTCCACCAGCTTCATCAGCGCCAGCGTGGTGGCGGCCACCTTGGTCACCGAAGCCAGGTCGTAGAGGTCATCCGTGCGGACCGGCCGCGCTTCACCATAGGTCGGGTGGCCGAACGCCTTGTTCATGATCACGCGGCCGTTCACCGCCGCCACCACCTGGCACCCGGGGAAGGCTTTCGCATCGATCCCCTCCTTCACGATCGCGTCCACCCCGCGCAACACCGCGCTGCTCGCGCCGGCTTCCTCGGGGATCACATAGCTCAACCGCTGGACCGGCGACCGCTCGATGCCATCGCCTGCACGGAAATAGGAGGAGGGTGTCACCGGCAGCCTCGCCGACGTACCGATCGCGCCGAAGAGCGCCTGCGCCGCCAGATCCTCCGTGTCGTCGTTCTCTTCGTAGGTCAGGATCAGCCCGTCGAAGTCCTGCGCTCCATAAGCGCGGGTGAGCCGGTACGGATTCCCGAAGTACACGAGGATCACCGGATGATCGCGCGCGATCGTGCGCAGCAGTTCGAAGGTGGCATCGGGGACACCGAAATCCTTGTCGACCTTGAAGCTCGTGCCGTGGATGGAGGCGATCACACGATCGTATGGCTCGAGCTTGCGCAGCAGCGCGGGCACGCTGTCGCGCGGCAGGTCCTTCGGTGCGCCCAGGCAGGCCACCGGCGCGAAGCGCGACAACCGCCGCTGGAACATGCAGCCCACCGTGTCGCCCAGCGCGAGCGCAACGGTGTTGCCCGGGACCGGCAGGGGCAGTTCACCCTCCTTGTCGCGCAGCACGGTGATCGCTTCGCGGAAGAGGGTGCGCCGCAGCACGCGCGCGCCGATGGAGTTCAGGTCGTCCACGATGCCCTTCACCGGCACCGGCGCACGGCGGCCGAGCCCGGCCCACTCCTTCGCCCGCAGCACCTTGAGGCATTTGTGGTCGATCATCTCCACGGGCACCTCCCCGCTGTCCACCGCCTGTCGGATGCGTTGGATCGCTTTCAAGGGATCCTGCGGGAAAAGCAGCACGTCGTTGCCGGCGAGCAGGGCGCGCAGCTCGATCTCGCCGGGCTTGGATCCGGCGGTCACCCCCTTCATGTTCAGCGCATCGGTGAAGACCAGACCGCGGAAGCCGAGCTCCTTTTCCAGCAGTTCGCTCACCACCGGGCGGCTCAACGTGCTTGGCAGTCCAGGGGTGGTGTCCAGCGCGGGCACTTCCAGGTGCGCGACCATCACGGCGGAGAGCCCTTCCTGGACAAGGCGCTGGAACGGATAGAGCTCGAGCGAATCGAGGCGTGCGCGCGTGTGCGCGATCACCGGCAGGTTCTCGTGCGAATCGGCATCGGTGTCGCCATGGCCGGGAAAATGCTTGGCCGTGGCGATGACCCCGCCGCGTTGCAACCCGCGCATGTAGGCGATGGCCTTGCGCGCCACCAGTTCGCGTTCCTCCCCGAAACTGCGGTCGTTGATCACGGGGTTGGCGGCGTTGTTGTTCACGTCGGCCACCGGGCTGAAGCTCACCTGCACGCCGAGCCGCTTCATCTGCCGGGCGATCTCCTCTCCCATCCGTTCGATCAGCGTGTCGTTGCGCAAGGCGCCGAGGGTCATCTGCTTGGGGAAGCGCGGCGTGCTGTCCAGCCGCATGGCCAGGCCCCATTCGAGGTCCATGCCGATGAGCATCGGGGTTCGCGAGAGCGCCTGCCAGCGGTTGGTGAGCGCGGCCTGTCGCGCGGGTCCCCCCTGGAAAAAGATCAGCCCGCCGATCTGGTGATCCAGGATCAGCTGCTCGACCTGGGCATGGTGGCGGGCCAGATCAGGTTGCGTCTTGGGATAGCCCTTGTTGGTGCCGCTGTAGGCCGCCACCATCATCAGCTGGGCGATCTTCTGGTCGGTGGTCAACGTGGCGAAGACCGAATCGGCCCAGGGCGTGGGTGCCGCCAGGAAAGGTGGAGGCGACCCGCGGGGCAGAGCGCCCCTGCCGCCGAGAGAGATCACGGCCAGCACGATCAGCGCGGGGAGAGCATGCTTGTTGCGCATCGGTCGCGGCGAAACTATCGGCAGACCAGGGGGCCGCTGACGGACGATGAACGCCATTTTTCACAGGATCGATGTTCGCGATGGATCGTCGGGCCCTCCCTGCGCATCTTTGCGATCACCCTTCATGAGCGACCTGATCCGCCTGCTGCCCGACCACGTGGCCAACCAGATCGCCGCCGGCGAGGTGGTGCAACGCCCCGCGAGCGTGGCCAAGGAGTTGCTGGAGAATGGCGTGGATGCCGGGGCGCAGCACATCGTGATGGTCTTGAAAGACGCTGGGCGGACGCTGATCCAGGTGACCGACGACGGCCGTGGCATGAGCGACAACGACGCACGCCTCTGTTTCGAGCGGCACGCCACCAGCAAGATCCGCGCGGCCGACGACCTGTTGGTCGTGCGCACCAAGGGCTTCCGCGGCGAGGCGCTGGCCAGCATCGCCGCCGTGGCCCAGGTGGAACTGCGCACCCGGCTGCACGATGCGGAGTTCGGCACCCGCGTGGTGATCGAGGGAAGCCGGTTGCGCGCGCAGGAGGCCGCGACCGGTCCGGCCGGAACGACGCTTTCGGTGCGCAACCTCTTCTTCAACATCCCGGCCCGGCGTCAGTTCCTCAAGAGCGATCCCGTGGAGATGCGCCACGCGATCGATGAGTTCCAGCGCGTGGCCCTGGCCCATCCCGAGATCGCCTTCACGCTCACGCACAACGAGGAGGAGGTCTTCCATCTGGACGCCGCCGCGGAAGGCACCACGCCCGGCGCCGCCCTGCGTCAGCGCATCGTGGGCATCTTCGGCAGGCGCTACGACGAGCGGCTGGTGCCGGTGGAGGAATCCACCGAGTTCGTCACCGTCACGGGCTTCGTGGGCAAGCCCGAGTTCGCCAAACGGTCCAGGGGGGAGCAGTTCTTCTTCGTGAACCGCCGCTTCGTGCGCAGCAATTACCTGGACCACGCCGTGCGCGGGGCTTACGAGGAGCTGATCACGCGCGAGAGCTACCCGGGCTGGACGCTCTTCATCGACCTGGATCCCGCGCAGATCGACATCAACATCCACCCCACCAAGACGGAGATCAAGTTCCGCGACGACCGGGCAGTGTACGCCATCGTGCATGCCGCGGTGCGGCGCGCGCTGGGGCGCTTCAACATCGCGCCCAGCCTGGACTTCGAGCCCGAGCCGGCGATCGCGGCGGCCACCGCACCCACGGGCGTCCCGGCCGTTGGGCCGTGGCGACCGCAGGACATCCCGCGGCGTTCGCCCGAGGGCTGGCAGCAATTGCTCGACGTGGATCGCCCGGCCGCGGCCCCATCGATCGCGCCGCCGGTCCCGGACGAAGCCCAACGGATCATCCCCTCGCGCGAGCACGACGGCCCGCCGGGCGTGCGACCCGTGTTCCAGTTGCACGGGGCCTACATCATCGCGCAACTGCGATCGGGCTTCGTGGTGATCGACCAGCAGCGCGCGCATGAACGGATCCAGTACGAGCGCGCGTTGCACTGCCTGGAGAGCGGCGCGGGCGCGAGCCAGACGCAGCTCTTCCCGCGCAACGTGGAATTGAACGCCGCCGACCACGCCCTCCTGCAGGAGCTGCTGCCCGGCCTGCGGGCGTTGGGCTTCGACCTGGCGCCGCTCGGTGGCCGCACCGTGGCGATCAACGGCATGCCTGCTGAAGCGGCCGATGACGACGCGGCGAAATTGCTCGAGACCATGCTCGAACAGGTGAGGAACGAACGCGAAGCACTGCGCAACGAGCGCCATGCGGTGCTCGCGCGCGGGCTCGCGCGCAGCATGGCCCCGCGCGGCGGCCGCCACATGGATGCCGCCCAGATGCACGAACTCATCGACCGGCTCTTCGCCTGCGCCATGCCCTATTTCACCCCCGGTGGAAAGCCCACGCTGATCACCTTCGGCCTGGAGGAGCTCAACGAACGTTTCGGCCGCTGATGAGCTACTTCCGCTCGCCCCTGTCCGCCGCGCTGCCCCCGGTGGTCAAGAACCTGCTCATCATCAACGTGGTGATGTACCTGCTGAAGCTCTCCTTCGGACAGGACGACCTGGGGCGCAACCTGCTGGACGCGCACCTGGGCATGTACGCCCTCACCTCGCCGAATTTCCGCCCCTGGCAGATCGTCACGCACATGTTCATGCACGGCGACTTCCTGCACCTGTTCACCAACATGTTCGGACTGTTCATGTTCGGCGGGCCCATCGAACAGCGTTTCGGCTCCAAGCGGTTCCTCACCTATTACATGGTGTGCGGACTGGGAGCGGCGGCATTGCACACGGGGGTGAACGCCGTGGAGATCCAGGGCGACGTGGAAACCGCCGCGAGCCACGGCGTGGACGTGGACGTGGTGCGCGATGCCGCGGACCGCGACCTGAACACGGCCGAGGATGCCTTCCGGACCTTGAACGCCGAGGTGCGGCGCACCGGCGCACCGGAGGATGTCGTGGCCCAGCTGTACTTCGACCACCAGGGCACCATCGTGGGCGCCTCGGGCGCGGTGTTCGGCATCCTGCTCGCGTTCGGGATGTTCTTCCCCAACGTGGAGCTGTTCCTGATCTTCCTTCCCATCCCGATCAAGGCCAAATACTTCGTGGTGCTCTACGGCGTGTTCGAACTTTACGCCGGGCTGAAGCAGGCTTCCGGCGACAACGTGGCGCATTTCGCCCACCTGGGCGGCATGCTCTTCGGGTTCCTGCTGATCCGCCACTGGCGCAACCGGCACCTTTTCCACTGAAAGCGATGGGCGTTCGCGCGGAATTATCCACGCAATGGCGCAACGGCGGATCGCTGGTGCGGCTGCTGCTGATCAACGTGGGGGTGTTCCTGCTGATCCACGCCGTCGGCCTGATGTTCTTCCTCGTCCAGCGTCCCGAGCCCGACCTGCTGCGCTGGCTGGCCAGCACCAGCGACCTGGGCCTGCTGGCGCGCTCCCCGTGGACGGTGGTCACCTACATGTTCGCGCACTACGACCTGTTCCACCTGTTCTTCAACATGCTCATGCTCTGGTTCAGCGGCCGCCTGTTCGGCGACCTGCTGGGCGGCAGGCGGCTGGCCGGCAATTACCTGCTCGGGGGGCTGGCGGGGCTCGCGCTGTACATCATCAGCTTCAACCTCTTTCCGGCGTTCACGCGTTTCGCGGCCGGCAGCAGCATCCTGGGCGCTTCCGCCGCGGTGATGGCCGTGTTCGTGGGCATCGCGGCCTATTCGCCCGACCTGGTGGTGAACCTGCTCTTCTTCGGGCAGGTGCGGCTCAAGTGGCTGGCGCTGATCTACGTGGCCATCGACCTGATCAGCCTCAAGCAGATGAGCAACAGCGGCGGCCACATCGCCCACCTGGGCGGGGCGCTTTACGGCTACCTGGCCGCCATGCAGCTCAAGCGCGGCGGCGGCGACTGGTCGCTGGCCTTCATGCTGGGGCTGGAACGCATCGCGGGCCTCGTTCCCCTGTTCAAGCGCGGCCGGATGCGCGTGGCCGGGAGCGGACGCGCACGGGTGCGCGTGATGCGCGACGAGGAATGGAACGCCAGCCGCCGCGCGCGGCAGGAGCGCATCGACGCGATCCTGGACAAGATCTCGCGATCGGGCTACGACAGCCTGACGAAGGAGGAACGCGACACGCTGTTCAAGGCGAGCCATGAGAAGTAGGCAGTAGGCAGTAGGCAGTAGGCAGTTGGCAGTAGGCAGTTGGCAGTAGGCAGTAGGCAGTAGGCAGTAGGCAGTTGGCAGTTGGCAGTTGGCAGTTGGCAGTTGGCAGTTGGCAGTTGGCAGTTGGTGGCTGGCGGTTGGGAAGCATTCTCCGGCATTGGATCAGGAAAAAGCGACCGGATCTCGACGTCCATTGCGATGGCAACAGCCCATCTGGTGGGCGAACGCAGCGGTGGCCGCCTCGCTCCTGTTGTCCTATGCGAGCGTGCATGTGAGCCCGGCGACCTTCTGGCCGCTGGCCTTCTTCGGGATCGCCTTTCCCTACCTGCTCTTCCTCAACCTCGCGTTCATCGCCTGGTGGCTGGTGTTCCGCGGGAGGCGCATCTGGCTCTCCCTGGCGTGCATCGCCCTGGGGTGGGGAAGCCTGGGCGATTTCCTGCAGTTGCGCGGGCGGCCCGCGCCAGAGGACCGCACGCAGGCGTTCAAGGTGATGTCGTACAACGTGCGGTTGTTCGACCTGTACAACTGGAGCAACAACCTGCACATGCGCGACGAGATCTTCGACCTGTTGCGCGTGGAGGACGCCGACATCCTCTGCCTCCAGGAATTCTACGACAGCGACAGCGGCCTGTCGTTCGTGACCCGCGACACGCTCCTGGGGCACTTCCGCTGGACCGGCTGCCACGACGTCTATACCCAGCACACCCGGCACGGCGGCCACTTCGGCATCGCGACGCTCACCACCTTCCCGATCGCCGCCCGCGGCTCGATCCACTTTCCCGACGACCTGAACAACCTGTGCATCTGGACGGACGTGGTGATCGGCACGGACACGGTCCGCGTGTACAACGGCCACCTGGCCAGCATCCGCTTTGGCGACGCGGACTACCGCTTCATGCAGGACCTGGACGCCGACATGCGCGGCGATTCACTGGCCCGTGGCGGCCGTCGCATCCTGGGCCGGCTCAAGCGGGCCTTCGTGCGCCGCGCGGTGGAGGTCGAACGCATCGTGGCGCACATGCGCACCGCGCCGCATCCGATCCTCTGGTGCGGCGACCTGAACGACACGCCCATGAGCTACAGCTACCACCGGCTGAACGATCTGATGTCGGACGCCTTCGTGGAAAGCGGCCGCGGCGTGGGCCACACCTACGTGGGCGATTTCCCCAGTTTCCGCATCGACCACATCCTGCACGGTCCCGAACTGCGCGCCATGGGGTTCAAGACCCTGCCCGATGAACTGAGCGATCACCGCCCCATCGTGTGCTGGCTGGAGATGGATCACGAACGATGAGCGGTCGAACGCGGCCGGGGCAGGCCCTCATTCGTAGTGCCTGCGCACCATCCGTTCGAACACACGGCCGGGCAGGACCTTCTTCAACAACACGCTGAACAGCTGCTTTCCCCGCGCGACGCGGTAGGTGTTGCACGGCGATGGATCGTTGATGATGCGTTCCACCACGCGGGCCAGTTCACCGGGATCGCGGCTGTAACCAAGTCCACCGTCGAGGACGTGCATGGCGCGCTCGTACCGCGCGCGGTAGGCCTGGCCGACCGCCGCCGGGCGAAGCCGGCCGGCGGCGATGGGCGTCTTGAATTCGCCCGGTCGCACGGTGACGACCTTGATGCCGAAGGGCATCACCTCGATGCGCAGGCTTTCGGTCATGCGGTCGAGCGCGGCCTTGCTCGCGCTGTAAAAGCCGCGGTAGGGCAGCCCGAATTCGGCCGCGATGCTGCTCACCTGGATGATCAGCCCCTTCTTCCGCACGCGCATGTGCGGCAGCACCGCCCGGCACACGCGCAATGCGCCCACCACGTTGGTGTCGAAGGCCTGGAGGGCCAGCCCGGGATCGATGTCCTCGACCGCGCCCTGAACGCCCACCCCGGCGTTGTTCACGACCACGTCGATCCGGCCGTGCTTCGAGATCACCTCATCCACCGCACGCATGACGGAAGCATCATCGCGGATGTCCATGCCGATCAGCTCCAAGTCCTTCGCCGCCGGGGGCTTCCGGCTGGTCCCGATCACCACGTGCCCGGCTTGGGCGAGCCGCCCGCACATGGCCGCGCCAAGGCCGCTGCTCCCGCCGGTGACGAGGATGACGAGGGGTTCCATCTGCCCATGTGACCATGTGGCCATGTGGCCATGAGCACATGGTCACATGAGCACATGAAAAAAAGAGGGGCAAGCTACACCTGTCGCACCGCTACGACCGCCTACCCTTGCTGCCTTCCGGCCCTGGGGGGTTCGGCGGGAGCTGGTCGCAAGTGACTTGCCCCGGGCGCGAATGTAATGGCTCGTGGTCCGTCGCTCGGTGCCCGGACCGGACCGCGATGAATGGATCCAGCATCTTCGCACCTTCACATCCCGTCCCGCATGGATCTCTCCATCGTCGTCCCGCTCTTCAACGAAGCCGGTTCGCTGCCCGAGCTGGTGGCGAAACTGCACGAGGTGATCGGGCGGATGGGGGTCGCCTACGAGATCATCCTGGTGGACGACGGCAGCACCGATGGGTCCTGGCAGGAGATCGCGCGGCTGGCGAAGACCGATCAGCGCGTGAAGGGGATCCGTTTCGGGCGCAACTACGGCAAGAGCCCCGCGCTGAACGAGGGCTTCGCGGCGGCCCAGGGCCACGTGGTGATCACCATGGACGCCGACCTGCAGGACGACCCCAACGAGGTGCCCGCCCTGTACGCGATGATCGCCGGCGACGGCTTCGACCTGGTGAGCGGCTGGAAGAAGAAGCGGCACGATCCGCTGAGCAAGACGATCCCCACCAAGCTCTTCAACTGGACCACGCGGCGCGTGAGCGGGGTGAAGCTGCACGACTTCAACTGCGGATTGAAGGCGTACCGGGGCGAGGTGGTGAAGCACATCGAGGTGTACGGCGAGATGCACCGCTACATCCCCTTCATCGCGCGCAAGGAGGGCTTCCGGAAGATCGGCGAAAAGGTGGTGGAGCACCACCCGCGCAAACACGGACGCACCAAGTTCGGAGCGAGCCGCTTCATCAACGGCTTCCTCGACCTGCTCACCATCACCTTCGTGTTCCGCTTCGGCCGCAAGCCCATGCACTTCTTCGGTGCGCTGGGCACGCTGATGGCCGTGCTGGGCTTCCTGGCCGCCTCCTGGGTCGTCGGTGAGAAGGTGCTCCACCTCTCCCGCCACGAGCCGGCCCCGCTGGTGGCCGACCAGGCGTTCTTCTACATCGCGCTCACCGCCATGATCATCGGCGTGCAACTGTTCACCGCGGGGTTCGTGGCCGAGCTGGTGAGCCGCAACGCGCCGGAACGCAACCGGTACCGCGTGAGCGAGCGGCTGGGGATCTGAAGATCTTTTCACCGCGAAGACCATGCCTGCGCGAAGCGGCTTCGGCGAAGACAAGGCGCGACGACGCAACGTGAAGGCCAGGTCCGGACCGGTCCCTCTGATCCTCGTGGCGATCTCCTGCATCGGTCTGCTGGTGCTCTTCACCTGGCTTGCGCGATGCGCCCACCCCATGGCCGATGACTGGTCCTATGCCTGGCAGGGGATCCACCACGACCTTCTTCCCTGGTTGCGGAGTGAATACCTGCACTGGAACGGCCGCTACTTCTCGAACATCCTCGTGGGCAGGGGACCGCTGGTCCTGGGCATGGATCATCTGTGGCTCTACCGGCTGATCCCGGTCGCTTTGATCCTCGGGTCATTGCTCAGCGCATGGATGCTCTTGAGTTCGTTCACGTCCGGCCACCTGAACCCCTCTCGACGGGGGATCGCGGCGCTCATCCTGGTGGCGCTCTTCCTGCACGGCATGCCCGATATCGGCCAGGGGATCTATTGGTACACCGGCGCGATCACCTATCAGTTGGGGAACATCCTGCTGTTCACCTATGTCGCGATCCTTGTCCGCCTGCTGCTGAGCGGTGGCGGCATGTCCTGGCCCATCGGTGCAGGGATGATCGCGCTGGCGGCGCTGGTGATCGGCAGCAGCGAGGTACACATGGTCCTGATGGTCGCGTTCCACGCGGCATGGGTGATGGGGCGCGCGCGCTCCGCGGTCCCGTGGCCGAGGGGAACGATCGTGCTCCTGGCGTGCGTCGCGGCGTTCAGCCTCGTGGTGGCGTTCGCCCCGGGCAACACCGTGCGCGGGTCGAACTTCCCGCTGCGTCACGATCTCCTCAACGCGCTCTGGATGAGCCTGCTACAGACGGGCCGCTTCGGGCTCACCTGGGCCGGCGATCTCTCGCTGCTGCTGGCCTCGCTGCTCTTCCTTCCGCTGAGCCGTGACCTGTCGCGACGCGTGCCGCTGTTCCAGCGATCGTTCGGCCTCACACCATTCAGGAGCTCGCTGCTCCTCGCGGCGGTCATCTTCCTCTGCGTGTTCCCAGCGTACTGGGCCACGGGCATCCTGGGCCAGCACCGCACGGTGAACGTGGCGTATTGGTGTTTCCTGCCGCTGTGGTTCATCAACCTCACCGTATGGGATGCGCATGTGCTCCATGGCCGATGGCGCTTCGATCTGAAGCCGCGCTGGCGACTGCTCGCGGGGATCGCAATGACCATGCATCTGCACCTTGGAAGGAACGGCGGAGGTGCGTGGCTGGACCTGGTCGACGGGACGGCCGCGCGCTTCAACGCGCAGATGCAGGCGCGCTACGTCGCATTGACCGCCTCCGATGGACCCGTGCCGCTCGATCCGATCACCGCCGTGCCCCGCACGCTTTACCTGCTGGAGATCCAGGCCGATCCCACCCACTGGTTGAACCGCGCCTACGGCCTTTACTTCGGACTGGGTGATCGCCCCGTGGTGCCGGCGCCCGCCGTCCACTGATCGCCGGGCCGGGCATGCACGCGGTACCATTCGTTCTCCGCCACCACGGGCCACGGCATGCCCGCCGTCCGTTCGCGCTCACGGATGATCACGACGAAGCGGCAGCCCAGGGTCGCGAGGGAATCCAGCCGGCGGGGATCATGCAGCAGGCCATCGTCGAGCATCCAGCCTTTGCGATGTGCGAAATACATCGCCATCGGAGAGGTCGGGTCGTTGATGGCGATCCGTTCCCGCGGATCGACGACCCCGTGGAGCAGCGGTTCCAACGTGAGCGGTGCGCGCTGCGCATCCGTCAGCCGGAGATCGTGCTGCTGGTTGGCGATGCCCTCGATCATGATCGCGGCCATGAGGACCCATGACCAGCGCAGGGAGGGCATCCCGGCAAGCGCCACGCCGCATACCAGCGCCATCATCGGTACGAAGGGCAGCACGTAGTAGGTGTTGCCGCAAAACCCGTCGCCGGCCTTGCACATGAAGAGCAGCATGCCCGCTGCCGAGAGCAGAAGCACCTGCGGAACACCCGCCGGCTTCTTCCGCCACGTCAGGAACAGTCCGGCCAGGAAGACCAGCATGCCGGAGAAGCGCAGGGCGTGGAACCAGAAGATCTCCAGTGCCTGCGGCCAGCAGCCGAGCAACCGGATCGCACCGGTGCGCAGGTCCATGCCCATGGAGAAGAGCCGGAAGCCGTTCACCTCCACGAGGTGGTCGAACCAGTGGCCGTACCACCATGCCACCGGGATCGCCACCACCGGCATCGCCGCGATCAGCGGGATCCGGGCCCGACGATCAGCGCTCGCATCGAATGCCATCGGTCCCAGCGCGACCAACGGCAACGCCGCGGGGATCTTCGACATCACGCCACCAAGGGCGAGCAGCGCGAAAAGAACGAGGTCCGGAGGCCTCCGATGATCGAGAAAGCGCGCGGCGAAATGCAGCGAGCAGAGCACCAGCGAGATGGCGAAGACGTCCGGCATCACCTTGCGGGAATAGGAGAACCACAGGGAGCAGGTCAGCGCCAGTGCCGCGAAAAGCGCGGTACGCTCCCCCAGATACCTGCGCACCAGCGCGTGGAATGCCCAGACACCGAACGTGGACAGGATGAGGACGATGAGCCGTCCGTGCCAGTGTTCAAAGCCGAACAACAATGCCGTGAGGTAGATCAGCAGGTTGAGCAGCGGGAATTCCGCCCCGACGATACCGGATCGCTCCCCGGCGGTGTCCACCCGGGGATGAAGCAGGTCGGGCCCGGTCTCCACGAAGTTCCGGGCGACCATGAGGGTCGCGGTCTGCCGCCAGTTGTGCGTGGCTTCCAACGGCGGATTGGTGATGCCGTACAGCCGGATCAGGAAGAACGCCACGAGCCAGAAGCGGATGTCGCGCACGTCGAGCCAGCGGCGCATCGGTCGGGCCGCGGTCTTCATCCCGCCAGGATCGCCTTCGCGTAGTTGCTCCAGCTCATCCCGCGCGTGGCCTCTTCCACGTTCTTCGGTGGGATCGGCCGCTCGATCATCCGCTCCATCGCGCGGGCCATGTCATGCACGTCGCCCGGCGTGGCGAGGTAGCCGTTCACCCCATCGGTGATCGTCTCGGGGAAGTGGCCCACGCGCGTGGCCACGGCCGGCAGCTTGAAATTGTAGCTGAGGCTTTCCACCCCGCTGGGCGTGGCCGTTTCATAGAACAGCACCACCGCATCGCTCGCCTGGAAGTATTGCGGGACCTCTTCGTTCGGCACGAAGCGGTTCACCAGCATCACGCTGTCGCGGAGGCCGAGCCGGTCGATCAGCTCCAGCGGCCGGTAGTCGCGCTCGTCGTCGGCCTTCTTCAGGAACAGCCGCTTCATGGTCCCGAACACCGCGGTCTTCAGCCACGTGCCCAGCTTGCGTTCATCCAGCGTGTTCCAGAACGACTCGCCCACGACCAGCAGGCTCACGTCGTCGCGCTTTTTCGTCAGCTCCGCGAAGGCGCGGATGCACCAGTGCAGACCCTTGTACTTGCGGATGAATCCGAAGAAGAGGAAGACGTGCTTGCGAAGCCCATGTGCGCGCTTCCATTCCTCCTTGTCGAACGCCGGATCCGGCTTGAACAGGGAGTAGATGGGGTGATAGAGCTTGATGATGGATCGCTGCCCTGAAGCCGATGAGCGAACGCCGGAAGTGGTCAGCACCAGCTCCGATCCAGGCAGCAGCGCCTTCAATTCGTCGGCGGTCTTGAAGGCGTGCGCGATGAAGGTGTGACCGTGCTTGAGCGCCATGCGCGTCAGGCGGGCATCCAGCGAGCTCTGCTCCTTGGCGGCCACGAAATGCAGGTCGAAGAGGACCTCGGCTCCGGTGGACTTGCGCAGGCGCTTCGCGATGTAGCCCAGCGGGATGCCCTGCGTGGGGTTGTACCACTGGATGATCACCTTGTCGGGCCTGAGGTCCGCGATCAAGCGCGCGGTCATCGCCCAGGTACCCGGTCGGTTCCAGTTGGTGATGTAGTGAACCGGGATGTCGTAGCCCTCGAGGAAGCTGTGGCGGCTTGCCTTGTCCACGAACTCGCGCGGGATGATCGCCGGGTATTGCTGCGTCCAGCTCACGATGTGTACCTCGGCGCCTTCATCATGCAGCGCGCGGGCGAGCGCGGTGTTGTACTGCGCGATGCCCCCCTTGAAGCGCGGGCCTGGGCCGAAGCAGACGATGCGCATGCGGCTTGGAGTTAACCGCGACGACGCGACGACGCGACGCATATGTGAGGCCACAAGCCGGCATCGAGCGTTCGCCGATCGCGACGACCATGCCTGCGCGAAGCCGCTTCGGCGAAGGCAAGGCGCGACGACGGAACGTCTATCTTACGCAACAGGCCGGCATCGAGCGTCCGCCAAGCGCGACGACGCGACGACGCGACGCATATGTGACGCCACAAGCCGGCATCGAGCGTTCGCCGACCGCGATGATCATGCCTACGCGAAGCCGCTTCGGCAAAGGCAAGGCGCAACGACGCGACGAACAGGCGATGCGATAGGCCTGCATGCAGCATGACCCCAGCGCCACGACGTGACGCCGCGGGGGATCCGCGGGGTGAGGGTACCAGCATGGTATCCATCATCACTGGGTCAGGTTGTTTACCACGCGGCGCATTCCATCCTTGAGCAGGGCACTGTGGAAGTTCAGGATCAGGCCAAGACGGTTCCCGGTCAATTTCAAGTAGGTGATCACCTGTGCCATGTGAACGGGATGGAGCTCCTCGACGGCCTTGACCTCAATGATCACCTTGCGCTCCACCCAAAGATCGAGACGATATCCCACGTCGAGTTCAACACCACGATAGACGATCGGCAGGGGCACCTGCTTCTCCACGGCCATACCCGAGCAGATCAACTCATGAAAGAGGCACGCCTCGTAGGCACTCTCCAACAGACCCGGCCCGAAATGCCGGTGCACCTTGAACGCGGCATCAACGATGCCATCCGCGATCTGGTTCTCATGCGATCCTTCCCAGTTCATGCGTTGCGCTCCATCTGATGAAAACACGTCGCGTCCCGGTCCATTGTTCTCTCCGTCCCGTCGCGTCGTCGCGTCGTCGCGGTTCATCTTTCTCTCCGTCCCGTCGCGTCGTCCCGGTTCATCTTTTCAGCAGGGCTGCATCATACACCCGCCTCATCCCCTCCTCGATCGGGATCTTCGCCTTCCAGCCCAGGTTCTTTTCCACCCACGACATGTCACAATAGCGGCTGTGTACGCCCACCGGCTTGTCGAGCAAGGGCTTGATCGTGGGCTTGTACCCGGCGAAGGAGCAGAACAGCTCGATCAGCTCGATGAAGGTGGTGAGCCGTCCCATGCCGATGTTGATCGCCCGCCCATCGCCGATCCTGTCCATGGCCAACAGGGTGAGGTCCAGCACGTCGTCGATGTGAACGAAGTCTCTGCCCTGCCGGCCCGTGCCCCATACCTCGAAGGGATCCTCCTTCCGCGCGGCGCGCGCCGCGATCGCCGGCACGGGATAGCTCAGGTCCTGGTCTTCCCCATACCCGCTGAAGGGCCGGATGCAGGTGACGTGTACGCCGTAGTGCTGCGCGGCGATCTTGGCGAGGAACTCGCCGGTGAGCTTGCTCCAGCCGTAGGTCATGTCCGGCTCGCCCATCCGCTTGAAGTCGATGTCGGTCTCCTTCAGTTGCAACGTGTTGCTTTCGGTCTGAAGGTCCACGGGATAGGCGGCGCTGCTGCTGGGATAGAGCAGCCGCCCGGGCTTGTTGCGGCAGCAGTAGAGGAACATCTCCGCGTCGATGCTCAGGTCCTGGGCCACCAGCATGGGATCGCCGTCGATCTTGCTGCGGCCGCCCACGATGGCCGCGAAGTGGAAGAGGTCGGCAAAGCCCTCCACGTCCAGGCCGTAAGCCTTGCGGAAATGCGCCGGATCGCGGTTCAGCTCGCGCAGCACGTCGCGCAGGTCGGCCTTCAGGAAGAAGAGCCGGCCGCCGCCGTAGACCTCCAGGCCCCGCTCCTCCCCTTCCTTCTTCCACGGCGCCCAGTCCGAGGGGTGCGTGCCCACGCTCAGGTCGTCGATGAAGAGCACGCGGTCGCCCGTGGTGGCGTGCAGTCGCTTGACCATGTTGCGGCCCACGAAGCCGCATCCGCCGGTGACCAGGTGCGTGCGCATCGGCGGCAAAGATGGAATTAGCGCGGCAGCTGCGATGGCGTACCTGCGGTTACGCGCTAACCATGCGCACTCCCGAGATGGGCCTCAGGGTCCCGAGGCGGAAACCCAGCGGCGGGAGAGTAGTGCAGGCCATGCATGTGTCATGAGCGCGTTGCGTTCCTCCACCATGTCCTTGAAAGTGGAGGAGATAAAGACCCGGATGCGACGGTTCACGGTGGGCATGATTCACTCCATTTCTCGCACCTTCAATCACCGAATGCCACCTGGCGTTAGCTACTCAAACAACCCTTGGAACAACCGAGGCCAGGTGACGTACTGTTCATGCCCCGCGCAACTGACTCAAAAGTGATGAAAGTCGAGCACGCGTCTCGGGGTCATGCACTTGGTCGATGATCGTTGCGGCTTCTTTGGCCAACACACCGATCTTGCCAAACTCACTTGATTCAATATTGAAAACAATCGAATTAAGCAGTGCTCTACCAAGTTGATCCACGTCCTCGCTCTCTCTGGCTGTCGTCACCTGCTCTTCAAAGCATCCACGCGCATCATCCCAACGTTCGAGGAATCGTGCAATTAGCCCGCTGGTTCCGAGCACGAATGCCAGCCGGTCCTTCCATTGATGCAGTTCACAGATTTGGCGCGCCCGCGTTGCGAGTCTCCAAGCTTCCTCCAGTCGATGGCGATCGGGAGACTGCATTGACATTTCCCACAAGAGCGTGGCCTCATTGGAAAGGACAAGCTGCTCGGCTTCGTCATCATGCAATCGTGAGGCTATTGTTCTCACATCCCGAAGCTTCATAAGCGCCTCTTCCATCCTCCCCATACGCTTCAGGGCACCAGCAAGATCCGACGAAGCGGCGAGCGCTTCAGCTTGTGCTCCGGCCTGCGTGGCCAGACTTTCAGCCTTCTCGAACTCATTGCATGCCTCATTCAAGCAGTTCTGCCCTAAGAGATCCCTACCGCGCGCTAACGCTCGTCGGGCCTCTATGGCCGCAGGCACCTCCTCACGCCTACCAAGACTCTGGAGGGCACTTGTGCTAGCATTGAGCTCCTGAGGCGATTGACGACCCCTTCGCATCTTCACCTGCCCTTCCAAAGCAGCTCGCATTGCATCCGCCAACCCGATACGGCGCACCTCGTCAAGTATCTCCAACCGCTCATGCTCCTCGAATCTTGGCAGCAGGGCCGCTTGAACAGTAATACAATGGGCGATTAGGTCGGCTTCACCAAACTCTGCACTTTGCTTCAGGGCCAACTGGCTGCTTTCATACGCTCGAACCCATTCTTTCAAACGTGAATACGCATGCGCCATTCCGGCAACGGCAATAATCCTGCTTCGTACCAAGTCATACTTCGTTGCGACTTGCCCGGCCTCGGTAAAGTAATTCAGTGCCGTTTGCGGATCACCATGCCTCACCTGCAAACTTCCTTGGTTGTTGAGGCACTTTGCCACTCCTTCCCAATCCTCCATCTCCCTCGCTATCCCTTCTTCCTCAATATGAACTCTGTTGGCGTCCTCAACGCGCCCAAGCTGTGTAAGAATCCCAGCACAATTCGTTAGTGCGGCTCTGAGGTGGCGCCGGTTTCCGGTGCTTCTTGAGATCTTCGCGGCGTGTTGCGCGCAATCCAACGCTTTCTCGTGATTCCGATCAGCCATCCAGTACGCCACTTCTGAAAGAAGGCTTGATGCAGTTCCCTCTTGGTCCCCGTGCCGCTCACTGATCTTTCGCGCCCGCTGAATCAGGTCCAGCGCGGTTCCCCTGTGACCAAGCCTAATATGAATGTCTGCCAATTGCTTGAACAAATGAGCATTGCCCGGAAAGTCCTCTTTCCCCTCCAATCGACGGATCAATTCGTCGGTAGCTATGCGAGCAGCCTCCATATCGCCCAGATACCAACTCAATGACCCAATAGCGCCCAGAACCGGCAGATCGAGTGTGCTTGGTCTCTGTAAAAGTTGATGACATGCGTCCTGCGGACTCATACCCGTGTGTTGTTGAATCTCCACCCACATCCGCCGGAGTGACGCTTCGTCAGAAAGTCCCAATCCACCGAAGTAAACAGGGCTTGACAGCAGTTCCTTCAATCGACTCCACTGCGCTGAGCCCTCCAAGTGCCAAGGAAGCTCTTCGATACTTCGTGCTTTCCCGATATGTATTTCGAAATAATCAGCGAGGGAGGTATGTACGCCAATCTGCTCCTCTGGCTTGGACATGTAGCGAGCACGCACTGCTTCGAAAAATGCCGCGTGCGCAAAGCACAACACCCCCGAATGATCAATCAAAACCCGCCCGAGAGCACATCGAATTGGCGCCCAGAGCGCAGCCGGAAGGCGCCTGGAACCAGTGCCCAGAACGTCCAACAACTCCAGTTCTGAAAGACCGCGCCGAGCCGTGCCAAGGAAGCTCATTGAGTCCATTACCAGTCCAGGCCGGTCCCGCTCGTAGTCGCGCTCAAATCGCGACAGCATGAGCTGGAACAATTCTGACATCGAATTCGCCCGGAGGTAGTTTGACAGGCTGACGTCCAGAAGTTCTGGTTGCCCGAGGATCCGGATCTGGTCGAGTACAGTGCGCAGGTAAAGCGGGTTGGCGGTCGCAGCGCATGCGACTATCCGTTCGACACGTACGGGTTCCAACTCCTTCCGAAATCCTGAAAGGTATCGGCGGGTCACTTCGCTTCGCTCCGTCGCATCGAGGGGTGCGATGGACAAAACCGGCCAACCACGCCTCACGAGCGCGGCATGCACTCGGCCAGGCCCCGTAGCTACTATGACCCGCACTCCATCGGGAAATGTTTGAGGAAGCCACCGCAGGTCGTGGTCATCGGGGTTGTCCAGCTTATCGCAACCATCAAGGACGATGAGGATCCGCCCATTTGCTGCTCGCGTGACAGCCATGCCAAGAAACACCCTAAGTATGGCAGACCGATCCTCAATGTCACCGCCGAAATATCCTCCGCCGAAACTGGAGCCCAGTTGATCGATCAGGCGAGCCAACAGCGCGGAAGCATTCGAACTAGTTGATGATGCGCCTACAACGTGGAAAACTGCGATCAGGTCCTGGTGAACTTGTTTGTAACGCAGAAACCAATTCGCAAGCAATGCCGATTTCCCTGACCCTGACGCGCCAGTTATCACGAGCGGTAAATCGTTCCCAGTCATGTGAGCGTCCAGGCGCTCTCCGTATTCCTCGCGCCCCACGTATGCGCCTTGACGTGCGCCATTCCCTACTTCAATCTCAGCAAGTTCCCAGGCGGCAGCTTCGTGAAGTGCGACTTCGCGTTCGACATGATCGGGACGCTGTTCTTCGGGGAAGAGGGAATCGATCAGTGCAGTGAAGTCCTCTAGGATCCATTTGCCTACCTCCTTGGGATCTGCATAAGGTTCGCGCAGTTGGCAGAGTCCTTCATCACGCGCCCGTCGGATCTTGTTCTTGAGTTGCTCTAGTTTCTCCGCTTGTTCCTCATTCTCCGTTGCAAACTTCTGCCGTTCTTCTTCTGGCAAGGTCGCTGAGTAATTCGCATCACGGATGTAGAAGAAGGCGTGCGGTCGCATCTCTTCCATTCGCAGAACCCCATGGATAATTTCTAGTTCGGTCACAGAGCACCCCCCAACCACATGTTCCTGTAACCAGGGCTCGGTCTCGATCAGTTCCTGTGGGAGTTCATCAGGGATCCAGCCATAGCGCTCGCCAAGCAGGCCAATGAAATATGGCCGGCATCGATGGATCTCCTCGAGACAAATGGGCAGAACTTTCCCATCGGCTTTTTGCTCATCGGTCACACCCCATCGCAGATCCACTTCACCCCACGTCACACCGCGCGATTCACAGAGCTTGCGAAGCTGAGGGAATACCGAGAGCACAAGCTCGTCGCGCTCCCCTTGCATGTCTTTGAACGTCGAGGAGATGAAAACCCGAACGACCCGACGGACATTTCCTTTTGGAGGACTTAGGACAAGATCCAGTGTGCTCATAACAATGCAGGCGGCGGCCGCAACAGGGATCTGTCGATCACCAGCAAAGCAATGTAGGTTTCGTTTCAGTACCTCAATACCAGCGTCATTCTACCTCGCTGGCTATCAGACTCCAAGCATGCACGCGTCGGTTATTCATGTAAGAACTGATATGGCATATCAACACCTCACCACCCCCCACCCCACATTCGCCAGCATCTCCGGTATCTTCCTCACCGGATCACGGTCCATGTCCTTGTCCTGCTCGCTCAGTTGGTCGTAGGGCACGAGTTTGTCGTGGATCTTCAGCGCGTTGTTGCGCTCCGGGCCGTAGGTCCAGCCGCTGGCCATCTTCTCCTGCATCCAGCGGTCGTGCTCCATACGGGCAAGGCGTTCCACCTGATCAGGAGCGAAGGAGACCAGGGGTGCGTTCGCAGCGGCACGTTCGCAACGGTAGCCCAGGACCTTCAGCTTGCGCACGATGTCCATGGCCTGCATCCGGTTGCTGGCACGATAATGCTCCGACAGCTCATCCCAAGGCACATCCGCTTCCTTGCCGGCGGCAGTTCCACGCTTGCTTCTCCAATCCTCGTGAATGGCTTGCGCAATTGGCTCGATCGCATCGAGCAGATGATCGCCGGCGCTCATGAGTTCCCGGAATCGCATGGGGTCCACGAAGTTGTCGAGCTCGCTTTCGGGGGGGAGGGATGCGCGCGTGTATCGACCATCGGATGAAGGTATCAATGCTGAGACAAGGCCGCACATGGCGCTGGTGCCATTTCTTGCCCCCGCCGCAGGATCTCCGCCTCGGGACCCTGTTGACGATGTATAGGTGCGTATGCATCGACGGCAAAGATGGGATCGCTCCGCGAACGCTGTTCGACCTGGCAAACCCGCCCACGCACGTCACACGGCTACCTTTGGGTTCCTTTTCAGAACCCGTGACAGCAAGGATCCTCCTCCTGTTCATCGCGCTGGGTGCCGGTCTCATGCTGCATGCCCAGCCCCCGGCCGAGAACCGCACCGATGCACAAGGCCGCAAGCAGGGCGCCTGGAGCAAGACCTGGCCCAACGGCGAGGTGCGCTACACCGGCCAGTTCATCGACGACAAGCCCGTGGGCACGTTCATTCATTACAACGAGGATGGCGTGATCACCAGCCAGCAGGACCATGCGGGCGATGGCGTGACAAGTCGCGCCGTTCACTTCCACCCCGATGGCGAGGTGATGGCGCGCGGGAAATACACCGGCCAGGTGAAGGACAGCATATGGAACTACTACGACGATCTGGGCAGGTTGCAGAGCGTGGAGCGGTTCGTGAACGGCGAGCTCCAGGGCGAACGCGTGGTGTACTACGCCGATGGCGGCATCGCCGAGACGTCCGTTTACGACCACGGCCACCTGCACGGCCCCTGGCGCCAGTATTTCCAGGGGGGCAAGCCCAAGGCACAAGGTGGATATGTGCATGGGATCGCCGATGGCCGCATGACCTGGTACCATCCGAACGGCAAGACCGAACTGGACGGCCTGATGGAGGACGGCGAACGGGATGGCGTGTGGACCTACTACAACGAGGACGGCTCGCTGCTGATCGTGATCACCTACGCGGACGGCGACATGGTGGAAAGCCGGAAGATGAACGGGGTCTTCAAAGAGTACTTCGACGATGAAAAGCTGAAGGAGGAAGTGACCTGGAAGAACGGCGCGATGAACGGCCCCTTCACCGAATACCACGACAACGGCACCTGGGAAACACGCGAGATCCCCGCCAACGCCGCCACCGGCGAGCCCGCCGCCACCGAGCAGGTGCTCACGGGTCAGACGAAGAAACGCACCGGCACCTACCGCAACGGCCTGCTGGAAGGCGAGGTGAAGCACTTTGGCGAGAACGGGGAACCCGTGCTGACGGAGGTCTATTCCGCGGGCAAGCTCGTGAGCAGCACGCCATGAGCCGCAGCGGCCGCGTGCTGGTGGCCATGAGCGGCGGGGTGGACAGCTCCGTCACCGCCCTGATGCTGCACGAGCAGGGCTACGAGGTGGTGGGCGTCACCATGAAGACCTGGGACTACGCCGACGCGAGCGGAGGCAAGCGCATCACCGGCTGCTGCGACCTGGACTCGATCAACGACGCGCGCAACATGGCCGTGAGCCGCGGCTTTGCGCACATCATCCTCGACATCCGCGAGGAGTTCGGCGACAAGATCATCGGCAACTTCACCAGCGAGTACCTCGCCGGCCGCACGCCCAACCCCTGCGTGCTGTGCAACACCTTCATCAAGTGGGAGGCGCTGCTGAAGCGGGCCGACATGCTGGACTGTGAACTGATCGCCACGGGCCACTACGCCCAACACCGGGAGGAGAACGGCCGCTTCATCGTTTCCAAAGGGCTTGATCCCGCCAAGGACCAGAGCTACGTGCTCTGGGGGCTCACGCAGGAAAGCCTGGCCCGCACGCGTTTCCCCATCGGCGGCTTCCGCAAGAGCGAGATCCGTGAAATGGCGATGAAAAGCGGCTTCCCGGAGCTGGCGCAGAAGAGCGAGAGCTACGAGATCTGCTTCATCCCCGACAACGACTACCGCGGCTTCCTGAAACGCAAGCACCCCGAACGGACCGCCGCGCTCCAACGCGGCCGGCTCGTGGGCACCGACGGCGCCATGCTGGGCGAGCACGACGGCTATCCCTTTTTCACCGTGGGGCAGCGCAAGGGCCTGGGCATCGCCGTGGGTGAACCCATGTACGTGACAGAGATCGTGCCGGAGACCAACACCGTGGTGCTGGGCCGCAAGGAGGACCTGAAGAAGCAGGCGATGTGGGTGCGGCAGGTGAACCTCCAGAAAGTGGCCGCGTTGAACGGCCCCGTGGAAGCCACCGTGAAGATCCGATACAAGGACAAGGGCACCCCCGCGACGATCCAGATGGACGGAGCCCGGGTCAAGGTCGAGTTCCACGCACCGGTCACGGGCATCGCCCCCGGCCAGAGCGCCGTGTTCTACGAGGGCGACGACGTGATCGGCGGCGGCTTCATCGACCGCGACCCGGCGCAACCCGGACCCGGCGATCGCGTCTGATCCATGCCGTCATGATCCGCACCGCCCTTCCATCGTTCCTCTGCGTCATGGTCCTCCTGGCCGGCGGATGCTCGAAGGATGAGATCACCCCCGTGGACCTGGGCTTCGCCTACTTCCCCACCGACACCGGTCGTTGGATCGAATACCAGGTGGACAGCACGTGGTACATCGAACCCTTCGGCCAGTACGGATCGGTGAGCTACCGCCTGCGCGAGACGATCCTGGAGGATTTCACCGATCCCGAAGGGCGCCCCGCCCAACGCATCCGCCGGGCGGTATGGGACGACAGCCTGGGCATCTGGAGGAACCGCGACATCTGGTGGCAGGTGAGGGACAGCCACCGCGCGGAAAAGACCGAGGAGAACCTGCGCCGCCTGAAGCTGGCCTTCCCCGTGCGCACCGGCACCTACTGGAACGCCAACGTGTTCAACACCCAGGAGGACATGGAAGTGACCTACGAGGAGGTCGGCGTGCCCTGGGCGGTGAACGGCCTGGGCTTCGACAGCACCCTGACGGTGGAGAGCACCTATTTCAACAACCCCGTGGATACGATCATCTTCCAGGAGCGCTACGCGAAGCACGTGGGCATGGTGAGCAAGCACTGGATCCGCTCCAACACCCAATCGCTGGGCACCACCGGCTGGCGGCTGGACATGACCGCGGTGGCCTTCGGGCATTAGCCGCCCGCGGGACGGCGCAAGGCCGGCTTCTCTTCCCATTTTAGCGGCGTGAAGAAGTTCCCGGCACTGATCGCAGCCTGCGCATGTGCTGGAACTGCGTACGCGCAGACCGCGCCGGCTACTTATTGGATCCGTTTCACCGACAAGGCGAACACGCCCTACTCCCTTTCCTCGCCCGGGGACTACCTGTCCCAACGATCGATCGAGCGCCGCATCCGCCAGGGCATCGCCATCGACTCGCTGGACCTGCCCGTGGATCCGGCTTACATCAGCGCGTTGCTCGCCGCCGGCGCGTTCGACCTGGTGAACCGCCACAAGTGGTTCAATGCCGTCACCATCCGCAGCATCGATACGCTCGCGCTGGACACGCTGGACCAACTGCCCTTCGTGGCCGAAGTGAGACGCACGAACGATGGGCGCCCACGGCCGGCGCGAGCGACCGAAAAATTCCCCATCGAGCTTCGGCAGGAGATCGGGCCTCATTTTGAGCCGCTGTATGGTGCGTCGTTCCGCCAGGTGGAAATGATGAACATGCATCTGCTGCATGGGGCGGGCGCCCGGGGCCAGGGCATGCTCATCGGCATCCTGGACTCCGGCTTTGAAGACGCCGATTCGCTGCCGGCCTTCGCGGAGCTTCGCGCGCGCGAGGGCATCGTGATGACCCGCGACATGGCCTACCACGACGGCGACGTGTTCGACGACCACTGGCATGGCCGCTCGGTGCTCTCCTGCATCGCCGGCCATGTGCCCGGTGAACTTCTGGGCACCGCCCCAATGGCCGATGTGGCGCTCTTCCGCACCGAGGTGAGCGCCACCGAATACCTCTGGGAGGAGGACAACTGGGCGAGCGGGGCCGAACTGGCCGACAGCCTGGGCTGCGACGTGCTGAACACCTCGCTGGGATACACCCAGTTCGACGACAGCACGCAGGACCACACGTACGCGGACATGGACGGGCTCACCACGCGGATCAGCATCGCCGCGGGCATCGCCGCCCGCAAGGGCATGATCCCCGTGCAGAGCGCCGGCAACAACGGATCGAGCGACTGGCACTACATCGGCGCCCCCGCCGATGCGATCGACATCCTCGCGGTGGGCGCCACCGGAACGATGCGCGAGATCGCACCCTTCAGTTCGCATGGACCCAGCTTCGACGGCCGCGTGAAACCCGACGTGGCCGCCGTGGGCTGGGGCACCATCGGGCTGGGCGTGAGCGGCACGCAGGTGATGCCGATCAACGGCACCTCGTTCTCCAGCCCGGTCGTCGCGGGTTCGGTGGCCTGCCTCTGGCAGTTGCATCCGGACCGCACCGCGCAGGAGATCATGGCCGCCGTGCGCCAGAGCGCGTCGCGGCATGATGCACCGGACGATGACCTCGGCCATGGCATCCCCGACTTCTGGCGGGCGCACCTGCTGCTGGGGGGCCGCGACCTCACCGGGCTCCACGGCAGCGTGTTCCTCAACGTCTGGCCGGTGCCGTTCTCCGACCATTTCATCGTCGAGCTGTTCAGCGGCCCCGCCGGGAGGATCACCCTGGCCCTGCACGATGCCACGGGCCGGCTGGTGTGGGAAGGCGAGGACGAGGTGGATGCCGACGTCTACATGCAGTTGCGCGTGGGCGATGAGCGCCTTCAACGGTTGAACGCGGGGATGTACATCCTGCGCGCCTCCTCGGGCCATGCGGAGATGGTACTTCCGGTCGTCAAGGTCGTTCCCTGATCACCGCGTCCATGCGCGCTCCCGGTGGATCCCAGGCGGCCGGCTCCCTTTCGGCGGAACTCCTGCTTGCGGCCTACGCGCGGGGGATCTTTCCCATGAAGGAGGACGGCGTGCCGCACTGGCACGACCCCGATCCGCGGGCGATCATTCCCCTGGAGCACCTGCACCCGAACGCCACCATGCGCCGCGTGATCCGCTCGGGGCGCTTCCATTGCACCGTCGATCGCGACTTTGCCGGCGTGATGCGGCGTTGCGCCGATCGGGAACGGACATGGATCGACGGGGAGATGATCGCCTGCTACACCGACCTGCACCACCTGGGCCACGCGCACAGCGTGGAAGCGTGGTGCGACGAGGGACCCGCCGGCGGCGTCTACGGGGTGGCCCTGGGCGGTGCCTTCTTCGGGGAGAGCATGTTCACCCGGCGGGCGAACGCGGGCAAGGTGGCCCTGTACCACCTGGCCGGCCACCTGCGTTCGCGGGGCTTCACGCTTTTCGATACGCAGTACATCAATGATCTCACGCGGTCGCTGGGAGCGATCGAGATCCCCCGCTCCGAATTCAGGTCGCGACTGGCCACGGCATCATCATTGCCCGTGCGCTTCTGATCTTCGCGCCGATGAGCCGCCCGCACCGCTTCGTGTCCGCCGCATGGTCCATCGCCGCCTGCATCCTCCTCGCTCCCGCCGGGATGCGGGCCCAGGCCACGCTCACCGTGGTGGCCGAGCTGCCCAGGCCCGCGGTCGGGAGCACCCGGTTGATCGTGCAGGCATGCCCCGATGCCAGCGGGCTCGAGGAGGGCCATCGTTGCCATGAGGTCCGCGTGGATGCCCAATACCCCGTCAGCCGCGCGGAGATCGACAGCCTTCCTTCGGGCACGTACGTGATCAAGGTCTTCGCCGACGAGAACGCCAACGGGAAGCTCGACCTGGGATGGAACGGGATCCCCGATGAGCCGTGCGGGTTCAGCGGGACCAATGAACGGCTGACCGGGATCCCCACCTTCCCCATGGCGGCGATCGAGATCGCCGGCGGAAGGAACGTGCAGCGCATCATCCTGCGTTGATCGGGGCCGGAGATCGGCGGCCGGCCGCGCGCGTGTTCGTCCCGGCCCGCACGCGGCAGCACGGTCCTACCGGGCATTGCGCACCTCCCGGGGCACCACCGCGTTGCGCGCGGCGAGATAATCCTGGTAGGCCGGGGTGTAGCCCACGCGATGATCGATCACCGCCTCTCCACCCCAGCGTGCGATCAGGAATTCACACGCCTCGCGCAGGCCATGGTCCGCGCCGCTGCCGGCGGTGATCAGATCCGCCAGCCGGCGCTGCTCCACCACGCTTTCGAGCCAGCCGCCCGCGGCGCGGCCGATCATGATCCGCAGGCCGCATCGAACGGCCACGGGCAGGTCCAGCACGTCGTCGAAGAAGAAGGCGGTCCCGCCGGCGGTGATCTTGAACGCATCGTGCATGCGCTCCAGCGCCTCGGGCTTGTTGGTGAAGCCGGTGTAGATCGCGTGCAGGTGTTCGCGCCGGGCGAACTGCTCGGCCAGCGGGTTGTGTTGTCCGCTGATCACCGCGGCGACGGGAAGCGTGCCGTTCTTCAGCCAGAGCGCGAACCGCAGCAGGTTCACGCCCATGCTGTCCACCTCGCTGAAGGGACTGCCGCCTTCGCGGTCCTTGAAACCGCCGTTGAACACGCCGTCCCAGTCGAACAGCACCGCCCGGACGCCATCGAGCCGGCGCTGGAGCTCTTCTGGTCCGCAAAGGATCCTCGTACCGGTCGGTGCATCCATGCGCGGTGGCGGCGGTATCCGTTATCCCGCCGTCGCTTTCAACAGGTCCTGGATGTCGAGCATGCCCAGCTGGCGGCCGTTGTCGCTCACGCTGAGCGTATCGACTTTTTTCTCCTTGAACACCCTGCTGGCGTCGTCGAGGAGGGCTTCAGGTGCGATGGTGATCGGTGCATTGAACTTCAACGTGTTCAGTTTCCTGTGCAGGAAGCCGTCGCCTTCGGCTTCCACGCCGCGCCGCAGGCTTCCATCGGTGAACATGCCGAGGTTGCTCCCCTTCGCGTCCACCACCATCACGGCGCCGAAGCCGTGTTTGGTCATCTCCACCAGGGCCTGCTGCACGGTGGCCGAGCTCTTCACCGTCGGGTTCGATCCGTTCAGGATATCCTTCACGCGCAGGGTGATCAGGCGGGTGTGCTCGAAGAACTGCTGCGTGCCCAGCGCCGTGAAATGGTTCTCGGTGAGCTGCTTCATCAGCTTCCAGGGCACGGTGATGGTATGCACGCCGATGTTGATCGCGTTGCGCACGTGCTCCACGTTCCGCACGCTGCTGAACATGATCTTGCAATCGTAACCGTAGCGGTCCACGGCGTCGACGCATTGCTCCACCAGTTGCAGCGCGTCGTGGCCCTGGTCCTGCAGGCGGCCCACGAGCGGGCACACGTAGCTGGCGCCGGCCTGCATGGCCATGTAGGCCTGCTGCAAGGTGTACACCAGGTGGACGTTCACCTTGATGCCGTCGTTGCGCAGGGCCTTGCAGGCTTTCACGCCCTCCAGGCTCACGGGGATCTTGAACACGGTGGTGTCCTTCTTCAGCCCCATCTTCAGCTGGCGGCGCGCCTCCTTCACGATCTGATCGGCGGTCTCGCCCAGTGCCTCGACCTGGAGGATCGGGACCAGCTTCGCCAGCTTCAGGATCATCTGGTCGATGTCCTTCACGCCGCCGCGGTGCATGAAGGTGGGCGTGGTGGTGAGGCCGGTGAGGAAGCCCAGTTGGAAGGCTTCTTCGATCTCCTTCAGGTCGGCGCTGTCGAGGTAGAGTTCCATGGTGGGATGTTAACCGCAACGATGCCACGACGCAACGAACGCGCCACGCATCAGGCGGATACGGATTGATGGCGGTGCCTGACCTCCACGGCGTGCAGGTCGATCAGGGGCTTGAGGAATTCCTCCAGATCGAACACGCAGAGCTGGCTGGCGGCATCGCACAGGGCGGCGGAGGGATCCGGGTGGGTCTCGATGAAGACGCCATCGACCCCCGCGGCCACGCCGGCGCGCGCGATGGTGGGCAGGAATTCGCGCGAACCGCCTTTGGGATCGGCGCTGGGGATGCCGTACCTCCGGATGCTGTGGGTGATGTCGAACACGATCGGATAGCCCGTGTTGCGCAGGTGGTAGAAGCTGCGTGGATCCACCACCAGGTCGTTGTACCCCATGGTGTAGCCGCGCTCGGTGAGGATGATCTTCCGGTTGCCGGTGCTCTCGACCTTCTTCACGGGCTTGATCATGTTGTCCGGCGCGATGAACTGCCCGTGCTTGAGGTTGATCACCGCGCCGGTCCTGGCGGCTTCCACCACCAGGGTGGTCTGCATGCAGAGGTAGGCGGGGATCTGAAGGATATCGACCACCTCGGCGGCGGCTTTCACCTGGTCGGGATAATGCACGTCGGTGAGCAGCGGGAAGCCGAACTCCTTTTTCACGCGTTCCAGCATCTTGAGCCCCTCGTCCAGACCGGGCCCCATGTAGAAGTCCACGCTGCTGCGGTTGTCCTTCATGAAGCTGCTCTTGTAGATCACGGGCACCTTCAGGCGGGCGCCCACCTCCTTGAGCTTCTCGGCGGTGCGCATCATGATGGCCTCCTCCTCGATCACGCAGGGGCCGCTGATCAGGAAGAGCACATCGCTCCCGCAGGCGATGCCACCGACGTCCACGATCCTGGTCATGCTTGTCGCGCCGCGCATCTGCCGCGTGGCGGGTCGCAAATCTACCCTTTCGCCACCGTCACGTTCAGCAGGCGGTCGCCATTGAGGTAGCCTTCCAGGCGGTCGCCCGGCGCGATGGGCCCCACGCCCGCCGGGGTGCCGGTGAACAGCAGGTCGCCGGGCTCCCAGCTGATGTACTTGGAAACCTCCGCGATCAGGCGCGCCACGGGAAAGAGCATGTCGCCGGTGAAGCCCTGCTGCACCACGCGGCCATTGCGGCGCAACTGGATGGTGAAGCCCTGCAGATCGGTGGATGCGGCCATGGGCAGGTCCACTTCGCCCATCACCGCGGACCCGTCAAAGGCCTTCGCCTTCTCCCAGGGCAGCCCCTTGCTCTTCAGCTCCTCCTGGACATCCCGCGCGGTGAGGTCGAGACCCAGCGTGTAGGACGAGATGAAACCCGGCGCCATGGAAACCGGGATGTCGCGGCCGTGGCCATCGATCATCACCACCAGTTCGACCTCGTGATCGATGCGGCCCAGGTGGGCGGGAAGCACCAACGGCTTGCCGGGAAAGACCATGGCGGTGGAAGGCTTCAGGAAGAAGACCGGTTCGGAAGGAGCGGGATGGCCCATCTCCCGCGTGTGCGCGCGGTAGTTGCGTCCGATGCAGACGATCTTCATCGGCCGGGTTCAGGCCGTCTGGCGCGCGAGCACCTGCTTCATCACGGCGCGGGTGCTGGCGGGCAGCTCGGCCTTGGTGAGCAGCCACTCGAGGTAACCCGGATCGTGGCGCCCCAGGGTTTCCAGCACCCAGTTGCGGTATTTCCCAAAGGCCAGGCACACCTCGCCGGCGGCGTTGAAGCACAGCTTGCCGGCGGCGTCGGGGCTGCGCTGGCGATCGCCGCTGAACTCGCCGAGGGCATCGATGGTGGCGGGCAGGTCGGGGTAGTGGGCCAACTGGGCCAGCAGCACGTCGGCGGTGGCCTCCACGTCGGCCAGCGCGTCATGGGCCCGCGCGTGATCGCGCTTCAGGTAGAAGCGCACGGCGGCCGACAGGTCGCGCGGTTCCTTCTTGTGGAAGATGCGCTGCACGTCCACCACGCGCGCCGCGCTGGAATCCCATTCCAGGCCCACGCGCAGCAGTTCCTCGGCCAGCAGGGGCAGGTCGAAACGCAGGGCGTTGAAGCCCGCCAGGTCGCAGCCGGCGAGATGGGCGATGACCTCCGCTGCGATCGCATCCAGTGCCGGTGCATCGCTCACGTCGGCATCGCTGATGCCGTGGATGGCCGTGGCCTCCGGGGGGATGGGCATGCCGGGGTTCACCAGGCTCACGTATTGCTCGCGCGAGCCATCGGGCATCAGGCGCACGATGCCCACCTGCACGATGCGGTCGCGGCCGATGCGCGTTCCGGTGGTTTCCAGGTCAAGGACCGCGAGGGGGCGTTCGAGATGGAGGGTCATGCCGCGAAGTTCACCAAAGAAAGAACCCCGGCCGCGGCCGGGGTCCCCTGTTCTTTCCACGATCGCGCGCCTAGCGCACCTTCAGCTTGACGTACTGGAACTTGCCGTACTTCTCGGTGTCCTTGTAGTCGCCCTTGTAGCGCGGACCCTGCACCAGGTGGTTGACGGCCTCCAGGTAGATCTTGCTGGCGTCCTTGCCGCGCGCGGTCACCGCCTCGATCAGGCGCTTGCGGGCATCCTCCATGCGCTGGTTGCTCAGGTTCTCGTTGGTGCCGAAGGTCTTGGTGGGCACGTGCGAGGCGCTGGCCTCGATCACGATGTTGGCCTTGCCGGCATCGATCAGACCCACCACCACGTCGATGAAGGCCACCCACTCGGCTTCGGCCTGGTCGATGTCCTTCATGTTGTAGGCGTAGAACTTGGTGAATTCCCTGGCGTAGCCGCCAGAGGGCATCACGTGTTTCTCGCCTTTCTCCTTCAGTTGCGCGTCGGTGAGGAAGACGCCTGCGGCCACCTCGCCCTTCTCCTTTCCACCCGGCGGCGAACCCTTGGGCAGGTCCACAATGCTGGCCGGGCCGGTGATGGAAACGGGGTTGAGGTAGATCTCCTTGTTGATCTCCTGGTAGGACGTCTCGCACTCCACGAAGATGTCCTCGGTGTGGATGGTCTTGTCGTCCACTCGGTAGTCGAGGTTGTACTCCTTGCAGGGCGGCAGGATCACCACGTAGACCCCATCGCGCTGCCGGGGCTTGTAGGCCTTGGTCTCGCCGGTGGCCTTGTCGGTCACGTAGAGGATGGTGCTGGGCGGCAGTTCGGTGCCCGGCGGAGGAACGATGAAGCCCTTGAGCACGGTGAGGCCTTCGGTCTCCATCTCGGCGGGGAAGTCAACGAAGTAGATGTCCTTTTCCCCGTAGCCGCCGCCCTTGTCGCTGCTGAAGTAGCCGCGGCGGCCGTCGGCGGTGGTCACGAAGAACACGTCGTCGTCAACGGTGTTGAGCGGATAACCGATGTTCACCGGCTTGCTCCAGGTGCCGTCGTCGGCCAGTTCGCTGGTGAAGATGTCGAAGCCGCCCATGCTGTTGTGGCCGGTGCTGGCGAAGTAGAGGCTGCGGCCGTTGGGGTGGATGAAGGGTGCGTCCTCGTTGTAGGGCGTGTTGATCACGTTGCCCAGGTTCTGGGCCTTGCTCCACTCCCCGTTGGGCAGCTTCACCACGCGGTACAGGTCGCGCCCGCCGCTGCCTTCCTTGCGGTCGCTCACGAAGTAGAAGGTGTTGCCGTCGGCGGTGAGCGCGCCGTGCGGCTCCCAGGCCTTGGTGTTGATGTCCGAGCCCATCAGCACGGGGTCGCTCCACAGTTCGCCCACCAGCTTGCTCTCGTAGATGTTGCCGTCGCCGCCATCGTCCTTGTACACGAAGAGGGTCTGTCCGTCGGCGCTCACGTTGATGGTGGCCAGGTGGCCGTTGGGCGGGTTGATGTTGAGCAGCTCGGGGGTCTGCCAGTTGCCCGCGCGGTCCTTGTAGCTCACGTAGACGTTCTCGAAGGGCAGCCCGGCGACCTCGTCGATGATGGCCGCGTTGCTGCTGTCGGGGCGTATGCGGCGGCTGGTGTAGAAGAGCGCGTTGCCGTCCACCGAAAGCACGGGGCTGAAGTCCGGATGGTCGTTGTTGATCACCCCGCCCAGGTTGCTGATGGTGTAGTTCTTGGGATCGGCCATCAGCACGCGGGCGTTGGCCGTCTGCTCCTTGCCGCGGACGGCCTGGGCCCGCAGGTCGTGGTCGGCGTCCACCTCGTCCATGAACTTCTGGTAGTACTGGTCGGCCTTGTCCAGGTCGCCGGCCAGGTGGTAGGCGCGGGCCAGGTAGAAATCCACCTCCACCGGGGCATTGGTCTCGGCCGGGTCGAACGGGTCGTATCCAGCCGTGTTGAACGATCCGTAGTTGGCCTTGCGCAGGTCGGAGGCCTTCTGCAGGAAGGGCAGCGCCTTTTCGTTCTGGTTGTAGGAGTTGAAATAGGAGGCGCCCAGTTTGTAGTTGAGGTTGGCGTTCTCGGGTTGGGCGGTCACCAGTTCGTTCCAGATGGCGGCGGCCTGGTTGAAGAATTTCTCCTCCATCAACTTGCTGGCCTCCTCGAATTTCCAGTTGAAGGTGGTGTTCGCATCCTGGGCCGACAGGATCGCGGCCACCGATCCGGTGATCAACAGTGCGACGTAGCGGTGTTTCATTCCAGGCGATCGTTAGAGTTCAAAGGAGCGGGGTTAAAAGTAGAAATTCCCACACCCGGCGGACGGCGGCATTTCAGATCGCGCGATCACGGCCCCAGGTTTCCAGCAGATCGGCCACGCGGCGCACGAAGCGGCCGCCCAAAGCGCCGTCCACCACGCGGTGATCGTAGCTGTGGCTGAGGAACATCAGGTGGCGGATGGCGATGGCGTCGCCGGAGGGCGTTTCGATCACCGCCGGCTTCTTGCGGATGGCGCCGGTGGCGAGGATGGCCACCTGCGGCTGGTTGATGATCGGGGTGCCCATCACGTTGCCGAAGGTGCCCACGTTGGTCAGGGTGTAGGTGGCGCCGGCCACGTCGTCGGGTTTGAGCTGGCCATCGCGCGCGCGCCGGGCCAGGTCGTTGACCGCGGCGGCCAGGCCCACCAGGTTCAGGCGGTCGGCGTGGCGGATCACCGGCACGATCAGGTTGCCGCTGGGCAGGGCGGTGGCCATGCCGATGTGGATGTCCTTCTTCTTGATGATCGTATGGCCGTCCACCTGCACGTTCACCATGGGCATCTCCTTGATGGCCTGCACCACGCATTGGATGAACAACGGGGTGAAGGTGAGCTTCTCCCCCTCGCGCTTCTCGAATTCCCCCTTCGTTTTTTCGCGCCAGAAGACCAGATCGGTCACGTCGGCTTCCACGAAACTGGTGACGTGCGGGCTCACGCGCTTGCTCATCACCATGTGGTCGGCGATGAGCCGGCGCATGCGGTCCATCTCGATCAGCTCGTCGCCCATCGATGGGATCACCGCCGGCGCGGCCGGCTCGGGCCTGGCGGGCGCAGGGTCCGGGAGTTGCGCGGGAGCCGGCATGGAAGCACCACGCCCGGGCAGGTAGGCGAGCAGGTCGCGTTTGGTCACGCGCCCAGCCATGCCCGATCCGGTGAGGCCGTCGAGTTCCGTCATGCTGACGCCTTCGCGTCGGGCGATGGTGCGCACCAGCGGGCTGTAAAATCTTCCACCGGCGCCCAGGCGGGCCACCGCCGTGGGTCCCCCTCCGGGAACCGGGGAGGTGGCGGCATCCCGCCTCGCCTCGGCCGGCTTTCCGTTGCTGGGCGGTGCCATCACGGGATCCGGTCTCACGGGCGGTGCGGGGGGGGCCGCTCCGGCATCCGCCCCGACGCCCACCTGGGCGATGGCCTGGCCCACTTTCACCACGTCGCCTTCCTTCACCATGCGCTTCAGCAGCACGCCGTCCTGCGGGGCGGGCACCTCGCTGTCCACCTTGTCGGTGGCGATCTCCACGATGGGCTCATCGGCCTTCACCGCGTCGCCCTCGTTCTTCAACCACTTGATGATGGTGGCTTCGGCCACGCTCTCGCCCATCTTGGGCAGCAGGATCTCGATCTGGGCCATCAGGGGGCGAATGTACCAGCGGTCGTGGTGGGAAGGCGGTCCGGCGGCAGGGCTATCGCCTGAAATTCAACCGCAGAGAGCGCAGAGGCACGGAGAAATGCCCGTCATTTCATTGCCTATGCAGCAAAGAGCGCATAGGCGGCCGGTGGCGGCAAACTCAGCGCCTCTCATTGGTGGCCAAAGGGATCCTCCACGGCCTCTGCGCTATCCGCGGTGAAAAACAAGACCCGATAGCCCTGGGTCAGGCGGGCCTTCAGCCTCCAAGCAGTGCGAAGCCCTTCCAGACGTAGCGCAGGTCGTCCCAGGCACGGTAATCCTTGGCGTAGGTGATGTTGACCCGATCGATCACCAGCGGATGGGGTTCCAGCCGTTGGGCGGTGAGGGGATCGATGGCGCCGCGCTTGATCGACGGCAGGCGAAGGCCACCGGGATGGGGATGGAAGCCGACCCAGCTCATGGAGCCGCCGGCCACCCGCCACCAGGTGCTCATGAACCGACGCCTGTTGCGCACGGCCCAGATGCATGCCGGCAGGGTGATCAGCACCGCCAGGGCGATGCCCAGATCGGCCAGGCGCTTGGCACGACGCCCGGCCGCGCTGTTGATGGCGTGGCGCTCCATGACGTGCAGGTCCTGCAGGCTTTCGACGCTTCCGGGGCCGATGATGCGCTCGCGATCTGGTTGGGCGAGCTTGAATTCCACCGCGCGATGGGGCAGCGCCTCCATCCAGGTGATGATGCGCTGCCAGCTGATGTCCTTCGCGCAGAAGACCACTTCGTCGATCCATCGCTGGCGCACGATGCGTGCGATGGCCCGCCCACCGGGGTCCACATCGCCCGGGTCGATCGACCCTTTCCAGCCCAGGCCGAAGTGGGTCTGCCAGAGCAGGGCCAGGGTGTCGTTCGCTTCCGATCTGGTCCCCACCACCAGCACGCGCTGGCGCTCGCGATCGCGCAGGGTGTAGCCGCGGGTGCGCGTAAGGTGCAGCATCACCCGCCACAGGATCATCAGCGCGGTCACCGCGGTGGCGACCAGGAGGAGCAGCGCGGGGGGCGGGGCGGGCACACCGGCCGGCACGACGACCAGCAGGCCGGCAAGACAGGCCGCCGCCATGCCCTTGACCACGTTGAGCAACTTGATCGGACGGTCGTAACCGCCGAACAGGGCCACCGAACCGATGGCCGCCAGCGCGAAAAGGGCGAACGGACCGGGCTCCGGCATGCCACCGCGCCATGCGGGGATGCGCGCCAGGATCAGCCAGCCCAGCACGACCGCCAGCCCGTCCAACAGGGGAAGCAGCGCGCCGCTGAGGAAGCGCGAAACGATGGCGCCGGCGGCGCTCAGGTAGATGGCGCCGCGGATCAGCACCGAGAAGAGCTGGGGCCCGCGCCGCGCGAAGTGCTTGCGCGCGAAGATGGCCATGGCGTTATAGAACACGAACACGTAGTTCACGCTGCTCTTCTTGGTGCTTTCGCCTTTGTAGTGAATGATGCGGGCCCGCGGGAAATACCAGTTCTCGTAGCCCCCGAGCGTGATGCGGTAGCTCAGGTCGATGTCCTCGCCGTACATGAAGAAGCTCTCGTCCAGCAGCCCCACCTGATCCAGCGTCTTCCGACGGAGGAACATGCACGCGCCGGAGAGGATCTCGATCGGGGCGGCCTCATCCTCGGGCAGGTGGCCCAGGTGGTAGCGGCCGAAGATCCGGTTGCGCGGGAACAGGCGCGTGAGGCCGATGATCTTGCACAAGGCGACGCTCGGCGTGGGCAGCCCGCGTTTGCTCTCGGGCAGGAAGCGGCCGGTGCCGTCGATCATCTTCACGCCGAGCCCGCCCACCTTGGGGCGCGGATCGAGGAATTGGATCACGTCGCGGAACACCTCCTCCCCCACCACCGTGTCGGGGTTCAGCAGCAGCACGTATTCGCCCGTGCTTTCGCGGATGGCCTGATTGTTCGCCCGGCTGAAGCCCACGTTCCCGGCGTTGGCCATCAGGCGCACGCGCGGGAACCGGTCGCGCACCATTTCCACGCTTCCGTCGGTGCTCAGGTTGTCCACCACGAACACCTCCCCTTCGATGTGCTCCAGCGCCTTGTACACCGTGCGCAGGCATTGCTCCAGGTAGGCCCGGACGTTGTAGTTGACGATGATGACGGAGAGTTTCAAGGCGGCGGGCCGTTGGCGGCAGGCGGAAGGCGGCGGTCGGTCAGTGCATGGCGGTCCGGTCCGCCGCGATCGCCTGGCGCCTGCCCGGTGTCATCGTTTCACGCTTTGTTCATAGGGCTTCCGGTCCACGATGCTGCGTCCGAGGGTCACCTCGTCCACCTGCGCCAGATCGCCGCCGATGCTGATCCCGCGGGCGATCATGCTCACGCGAACGCCGGTCTCGTTGAGCTTGCGGTAGAGAAAGAAGCTCGTGGTGTCTCCTTCCAGCGTGGCACCCAGGGCGAGCACGACCTCCCGCGCTTCACCCTGTTGCACGCGCTCGATCAGCTGCCGGGTGTTCAGGTCGTCGGGTCCGATGCCGTCCAGGGGGTTGATGACCCCGCCCAGCACGTGGTAGAGGCCCTTGAACTGGTGGGTGTTCTCGATGGCGATCACGTCGCGGATGTCCTCCACCACGCACAACAGCGATCGCTCCCGCCGCGTGTCGCGGCAGATGTCGCACACCTCCTGGTCGCTGATGTTGCAGCACTCCCTGCAGAAGCGGACGTTCTCTCGCAGGGCACGCACCGCCTCGGCGAACCGAGCCACCTCGGAGGGTTCGCGCCGGAGCAGTTCGAGCGCGAACCGCATGGCCGAGCGCCGGCCGATGCCCGGAAGCGTGGCCAGCTGGTCCACCGCGTTCTCAAGCAACCGGGAGCTCAGGGGCATGGCGCAAAGATCAGCACAGGGGACGATCGCAGGTGGCCCGTGGGAGCGTGGTCCCGTGCAGGGCGATGTTCATTATCCGATCCGAGGGCCTTCCGCTCCTCCGATCCTCCCCGGTTCCTTTGCCCGCGATGTCCCCCACCCTGCTGCTGGCCATCGTCTTCGGCTATTTCCTGGTGCTGCTGGGCATCGCGTGGTACACCAGCCGCGGTGCCGGCGAGCATGCCTTCTACAGCGGCGAGAAGAAAAGCCTCTGGTGGGTGGTGGCCTTCGGCATGATCGGCACCAGCCTCAGCGGGGTCACGTTCG
>CAYMXP010000005.1:0-91279 GCA_964394425.1 uncultured Chryseobacterium sp.
ATAAGGTGGGTCAGAAGATGAGCAAGCGCCTGGGCAACGCGGTGGATCCGTTCAAGACGCTGGATGAGTTCGGTGCGGACGCCGTGCGCTGGTACCTGATCAGCAATGCCTCCCCATGGGACAATTTGAAGTTCGACGCCGAGGGCATTACCGAGGTGCAGCGCAAATTCTTCCGTGCGCTCTTCAACAGCTACAACTTCTTCGCGCTCTACGCGAACATCGACGGTTATGATGGCAGGGGCAGCGCGGCTGCCACGGAGATGGATCGATGGATCCTCTCGCGCTTGAACTCGCTGGTGAAGCAATGCGATTCCGCCTATGGCGAATACGAGCCCACCGTCGCCGCGCGCGCCATACAGGACTTCGTCGTGGAGGATCTCAGCAACTGGTACGTACGCCTGAACCGCCGCCGCTTCTGGAGGGGCGAACAGGGCGATGACAAGAACGCAGCGTTCCACACCCTTCACCGTTGCCTCGAAGTCGTGGCGATGCTCAGTGCGCCGATCGCGCCGTTCTTCAGTGACAGGCTCTACCGCGACCTGTCCGGCACCAGTGTTCACCTGAGCGATTGGCCGAAGCACGACGAAGCGGCGATCGATGTGGAGCTTGAGCAACGCACGGCGCTCGCACAAAAGCTGACCTCGCTCGTGCTGAGCATCCGCAAGAAGGAGGGCCATCGTGTGCGGCAGCCCTTGCAGAAGGTGATGGTGCCCGTGACAGACACGGCCATGCGCATGCGCCTCGATGCGGTCCGGGACCTGGTGCTCAGCGAGGTGAACGTGAAGGAGCTCATCATCATCGACGCGAACGAGAGCAGGCTGACGAAGAAGATCAAGCCCGATTTCAAGAAGCTGGGCGCGCGCATGGGCAAGCGGATGAAGAGCGTGGCTGCGGCGGTGAACGGGTTCACCCAGGCTCAGATCGCCGAACTGGAATCCAACGGCCGCATGCCGGTCACCATCGAGGGGCAGGAGGTGGAACTGTTGCGCGACGATGTGGAGATCAGCGCCGAGAACGTACCGGGCCTGAGCGTGGCCAGCGAGGGGGCGTTGACCGTTGCCCTCGACGTCACCCTCAATGACGCACTGATACAGGAGGGCATCGCCCGGGAACTGGTCAGCCGCATACAGACCCTTCGGAAGGAGAGCGGCTTTGAGGTCACTGATCGCATCGACCTCCGCATTCAGCGGAACGGTCACCAGGCCTTCGAACAGGCCGTAGCCACCCATGCCCCGCACATTTTAGCCGAAACGCTGGCCCTAACGCCTGAGGATCAGCTACTTGTTGATGACCTGCCCGCCGCCTTGGGCGCGGCGCACAAAGTGGATCTTGACGGGACCATCACCTGCGCGCTGGCCCTTGCCCGATCGGCCAACTGACGCGGAGATCCGTCTATATTCGCGGCTCATTTCAAAAGGGTATCGCCATGGCGAAGAAGAAACCCGCGAAGAAGGCCGCAAAGCCCGCGAAAAAGGCAGCGCCGAAGAAGGCGTCCAAGCCGGTGAAAAAGGCACCGGCCAAGAAGGCCGCATCGAAGAAGGCGACCAAGCCCGTGGCGAAGAAAGCAGTGAAGCCGGTGAAGAAGGCCGCCCCCCCAAAGAAAGCGGCTCCCAAGCCCGTGGCGAAGAAGACGGCGCCCGCCCCCAGGAAGGAGGCTCCCAAGGCGGCCGTAAAACCCGTCGCACCCGCCAAGCCGGCCCCCGCCCCCAAGGCAGCCGATCGACTGGCCCCCAAGTCGGCATTAAGCCCGCGGCCCAGGGGCAAGAGCAAGAACGAAACAACGCCCGCCGCACCCCCCGTGGTGAAGATGGGTACCCCCGTAATGCCGAAAGCACAACCCATCGTGAAGAAGAAGGTGAGCACCTTGGAAGGAGGGAACAAGGACCGGTACAGCGACGAGGAGCTGGAGGAGTTCCGCACCATCATCAATAAAAAGCTCGACGAGGCCCGCAGGGACTACGACCTGCTGAAGCAGACACTGGCCAATACAGACAACAACGGCACGGAGGATACCAGTCCTTCGTTCAAGATGATCGAGGATGGCAGCGAGACCCTCAGCCGTGAGGAGACAGCCCAACTGGCCAGCCGGCAGGAGAAGTTCATCAAGCACCTGGAGGACGCCCTGCTGCGCATCCGTAACAAGACCTACGGCATCTGCCGCGTCACCGGCAAGCTGATCAGCAAGGAGCGCCTGCGCCTGGTGCCTCATGCCACCTTGAGCATCGAGGCCAAGCAGCAGATGAACAGCTGAGCGGCCGCCCGCACATCCGCTTTCGGTGAAGCGCGCACTGATCGTCATCGCCTTGGTGCTGTGCGCCGATCAGGCATTGAAGATCTGGGTGAAGACCGGCTTCCTGCTGGACGAGTACATCCCGCGCACGGCGGACAGCAAGGTCTATCTGCATTTCATCGAGAACGAAGGCATGGCCTTCGGGCTGAAGCTGGGAGGGGAGAGCGGCAAACTGATGCTCACCCTCTTCCGCATCATGGCGGTCATCGGCATCGGCTGGATCCTGCGCAACATGGCGCGCCAGCAGGCGCCGGGCGTGCAGGTGGTGAGCATGGCCCTGATCTTCGCCGGCGCCCTGGGCAACATCATCGACAGCACCTTCTACGGGATCCTCTTCAGCGAAAGCACGCAATGGCAGAAGGCGGTGTTCCTCCCGCCCGAAGGCGGCTACGCCGCGCTGTTCCATGGCGCGGTGGTCGACATGTTCTACTTCCCCCTGTTCGATGGCAGGCTGCCCGACTGGCTGCCGTACTGGGGTGGCGAGCATTTCGTGTTCTTCCGGCCGGTGTTCAACATCGCCGATGCGGCCATCACCTGCGGGGTGGCCGCGTTGATCCTCAGCTCGCGGCGAAAGAAGCACCCGGTGGCGACGGTGCCGGTGGCCCCGGCCTCCGATCCGGAAGACGTGATGGCGGGCCTTGATGCGCCGCGCACGCCCAGGGAGGGAGAGGCCGACCTGGGCTGAAGCGTGTACTGGACCGGCCGCCGGACCGGTCTTCACGCCACCACCGTCCTGTTCGCCTTCAGGAACCCCTTGCGCACCAGCAGCTCCGCGATCTGCACCGCATTGGTCGCGGCCCCCTTGCGCAGGTTGTCGGCCACGATCCACAGGTTGAGCGTGCGCGGCTGGGTCTCGTCGCGGCGCAGGCGGCCCACCAGCACCTCGTCGCGCCCGTTCGCGATCAAGGGCATGGGGTACTCGTCCTTCGCCGGATCGTCCACCAGCAGGATCCCCGGTGCTTCGCGCAACGACCGGCGCACCACATCCATGTCGTACTCGCGGGCGAATTCCACGTTCACCGCCTCGCTGTGGCCACCGGTCACCGGCACGCGCACGGCGGTGGCCGTCACGCGGATGGCCGGATCCAGGATCTTCCTCGTCTCATGCACCATCTTCATCTCCTCCTTCGTGTAGCCGTTGTCGGTGAACACGTCGCAACGCGGGATCACGTTGCGGTCGATGGGGTGCGGATAGGCGCGTTCGCCGGCGAGGTTGCCGCCGCGCTCGTCGCTCATCTGCCGCACGGCCTTCTGCCCGGTGCCGGTCACGCTCTGGTAGGTGCTCACCACCACGCGCCGCACGGTGTAGGCATGGTGCAGCGGAGCAAGGGCCATCACCATCTGGATCGTGCTGCAGTTCGGGTTGGCGATGATCCGGTCTTCGGCGGTGAGCAGGTCGCCGTTGATCTCCGGCACCACGAGTTTCTTGTCCGGGTCCATGCGCCAGGCCGAACTGTTGTCGATCACCGTGCATCCCGCCTCGGCGAAGCGCGGCGCCCATTCCAGGGAGGTGGCCCCTCCGGCGGAGAAGAGCGCCAGGTCCGGCCGGGCTTTCACCGCCGCCTCCATGGTGATCACGGGCACTTCACCGCCGCGAAAATGCACGGTCTTGCCGGCGCTTTTTTCGCTGGCCACGGGCAGCAACTCGTCCACCGGAAAGCCGCGCTCCTCCAGGGTCCTCAGCATCACGCCTCCGACCAGGCCGGTGGCTCCGCATACGGCGACTTTCATGGGCGGGGGGATGAACAGGAGGCGGTCCGCGAACTTATACCTTTCACACCCTCCGTCCCTCCATGTTCCCCGGTCGTTCGCGCCTCGCCATCGTGTTGCCCTCCCTGCTCACCGCGGGGCTTTCGCGGGCACAGTTCACCGACGATTTTTCCGACCTGGACTTCACGACCGGCACGGTCTGGAGCGGGGATGCGGGGCTCTTCACCGCCGCGACCGGCCGGCTCCAGAGCCAGAGCCCGGGCGCGGCCAGCTACTATCTGAGCACGCCCTCGGCTCTTGCCGGCGATGCACAATGGGACTTCTTCGTGGACCTGAAGTTCTCCACCTCCGGTGCGAACTACGCGGACGTGTACCTGATGAGCGATGGCGCCGACGTCTCCGCCCCGGTGAACGGATACTTCGTGCGCATCGGCGGCACGCAGGACCGGGTGGAGCTCTTTCGCAGCGATCTCGGCACGGCCATCCCGATGATCGCGAGCCCGGACGGCATCGTGAACAGCAGCTCGGACAATCCCTTCCTGATCCGCGTGCGGCGCGACGCCGTGAACGCCTGGACCCTGTGGTACGACGATGGAGCGCTGGGCGGCTTCACCACGGCGGGATCGACCACGGATGGAACGCACACGAGTTGCACGCACTTCGGTGTCTTCATCGAGCAGAGCAGCGCCGCGGGTCCGATCAACAACCACTTCTTCGACGACTTCGTGGCGGGGCCGATCCCGGTGGATGCAACGGCACCGTCGATCCTGTCGGTCGCCCCGACCTCCGCCACCAACGTGGACGTTCAATACGATGAAGCGCTGGACCCGGGCTTCATCGGCGTTTACGACATCACCCCCTTCATCGGCGTCGCCACGCAGGTGCAGGATGGCCTGGACCCGGCACTGGTGCATGTGACCACCTCGATCGCGCTGACCAGCGGGAATACCTATTCGCTGCTGGCTTCCGGAACACAGGACCTCGCCGGCAATGCGATGGCGCCCGCTTCGATCGACTTCACCTACCTGGTGCCCGCCGAACCCGGTCCGCGCTCGGTGGTGATCAACGAGATCATGGCCGATCCCTCGCCGGTGGTGGGGCTGCCGGACGCGGAGTTCATCGAGCTGTTCAACGCGAGCGCCGCGGACAGCTACGACCTCGGTGGATGGACGATCGGCGATGGCGGCACCCCGGGCACGCTGCCCGCCATCGTGCTCGGACCGGGGCAGTTCGTGATCGCATGCGATGATGCGACCGCGGCGCTCCTCGGCGGCTTCGGCACGGTGGTGGGCGTGACCGGGTTCCCCTCCCTGAACAACGATGGCGATCCCCTGGAGCTGCGCGATGACGACGGCGACCTGATCGACGCGGTGAGCTATGACCTGGACTGGTACCGCGATGGATCGAAGGACGATGGTGGCTGGACGCTGGAACAGATCGATCCCACCGCGCCCTGCAGCGGCGTGGCGAATTGGATCGCGAGCAACGACCCGCAGGGAGGAACGCCGGGCGAAGCGAACAGCGTGTTCGCGATCATCCCCGATACGGAGGCACCTTCGCTTTCGAGCGTGCAGGTGAACAGCGCCACGGAACTGGTGCTGCTCTTCAGCGAGGCCATGGATGCGGCAAGCCTCGCCACCGGCGGCTATGCGATCGATCCGCCGGTCGCGGTCGCCTCGGCCGTCGCCAGCGGAGCGGCCCAGGCCACGCTCACGCTTGGTGATCCGCTCGTGATCGGCCAGCTGTACATCATCACCGTGACGGATGTTAGCGACTGCCCCGGCAATGCGATCGGAACGACGAACAGTGCCACGTTCGCGCTGCCGGAACCTGTGGCTGTTGGCGACGTGGTGATCAACGAAGTGCTTTACGACCCACGCCCGGGGGGCTACGACTTCGTCGAGCTTTACAACAAGAGCGGCAAGGTCCTGAGCCTGGCCGACTGGAAGCTGGCCAACGAGGAGGATGGCGCGATCGCGAACGCGACGGTGATCACCACCTCGTCCGTTCTCCTGCTCCCGGGCGGATACATCGCGATCAGCGAGGATCCATCGAACATCACGCAGGAATATCCGCTTGCCCACGTCGACCGGCTGTTCGAGGCGATCATGCCCGGCTACAACAATGGCGAGGGCACCGTGGTGCTGCAGGCACCCGATGGCAGCACGCTCGACCTGTTCCGTTACAACGACGACCTGCACTTCGCCCTGCTCAACGACATCGAAGGCGTGAGCCTCGAACGCGTGGATCCCGCACGCCCGACGGACGACAACACCAACTGGCACAGCGCGGCCGAAGCGGCGGGCTGGGCCACGCCGGGCTACGAGAATTCGCAGTACGCGTCCGCGGTGGATGCCTCGGGCGAAATGACCATCGAGCCCGCGATCTTCTCTCCGGACAACGACGGCCACCAGGACGTGCTCACGATCGCCTACGCCTTCGAGCAGGCCGGCTTCACCGGCAACATGACCGTCTTCGACCTGGCCGGTCGCGACGTGGTGAAGCTGATGGAGAACGAACTGCTCGGCACCTCAGGCGCCGTGTCGTGGGATGGGATCCAGGACGACAACACCCTGGCGCGCATCGGCCCGTATGTGGTGTACTTCGAGGTCTTCGACCTGGAAGGCGCGACGCACGAGTTCCGTGCAACGGTGGTGGTGGCCCAGCGACTGGAGTAGGCCGGGGGCGGGGAACCTCCACCTGGACCGCTTTCACGTCGCCATTGCCCATTTTCGCGCCCGGAATGACCGACCAACCGACCCGCAGCCAGCAACTCATCGACCGCCGCAAGGCCGCCGTGCCCAACGGCGTGGGCATGTTCAACCATGCGACCGCCGCCGGTGCGCACGGCGCCACCATCACGGACGAGGATGGCCGCGAACTGATCGACTTCGCCGGCGGCATCGGGGTGGTGAACGCGGGGCATTGCCCGCCGCCGGTGGTGAGGGCGATCCAGGAACAGGCGGAGAAGTTCCTCCACGTGAGCTTCAACGTGGCCAGCTACGAGCCCTACATCGCGCTGTGCGAAAAGCTGAACGCGCTGCTGCCGCACAGCGGGCCGACGAAGACCCTGTTGGTGAGCACCGGCGCGGAGGCGGTGGAGAACGCGGTGAAGATCGCGCGCCAGGCAACGAAGCGCGGCGGTGTGCTCTGCTTCACCGACGCCTTCCACGGCCGCACGATGATGGCCATGACCCTCACCAGCAAGGTGGGCTACAAGCCGGACTGCGGTCCCTTCGCGCCGGAGGTGTACCGCACACAATACCCGAACTTCTACCGCTACGGTGCCGGACGCAGTGAGGCGGAGTTCGTGACCGCCGAACTGCGTCGCCTCGACGAACTCGCCCACAACCTCGTGGATCCCAAGCAGCTCGCCTGCGTGATCATCGAACTGGTGCAGGGCGAGGGCGGTTTCAACGTGGCGCCCAAGGCCTACGTGGAAGGGCTGCGCGCGTGGTGCGACAAGCACGGCATCCTCCTGATCTTCGATGAGATCCAGGCCGGCTTCGGGCGCACGGGCGCATGGAGCGCGTTCTCGCACTTCGGCGTGACACCGGACCTGAGCACCTGGGCGAAATCGCTCGGCAGCGGCATGCCCATCGCCGCGGTGCTGGGCAGGGCGGCGATCATGGACAAGGCCGGCCCGAGCAGCATCGGCGGCACCTACATCGGCAATCCGGTGTGTTGTGCGGCAGCCCTGGCCACGCTGAAGTACATGGAGGAGATCGACATCAACGCGAAGGGGAGGCACGTGGGCGAGGTGGTGCGCAGGCGTTTCGAGCGGATGAAGGCGAAGCATGCCTGCATCGGCGACGTGCGCGGCCTGGGCGCCATGATGGCCATCGAGTTCGTGAAGGACCGCGATCCGTGGCGGCCCGACGCCGAGACCTGCTCCCGGTTGATGAACGCCTGCGCCGCGCGCGACCTGGTGGTGATCACCGCCGGCACGGATAAGAACGTGATCCGCGTGCTGAGCCCTTTGGTGATCAGCGACGAATTGCTGAACAGGGGATTGGACATCATGGAGGAGGAGCTGGACAAGATCTGCTCCTGAGTTGAACCGCAACGACCCAACGACGCAACGAATGCGCAACGCCGGGAGTAAGATCAATGCACATTTTGCTCAACCGTGGCGTTACCGTTGCGTCGTTGGGTCGTTGCGGTTGAAACAGACCCCATGAAACCCTTCTCCATCGCCGGCATCCAGATGCGCACCGGCTCATCGCACTCCAACGTGGAGGCCATGAAGCTGAAGCTCGACCTGCTGATGAACATCTATCCGTGGGTGGACATGGTGCTGTTCAGCGAACTGTGCGCCTACGGCCCGCACACCACGCACGCGCAAGTCGTGCCGGGTGAGTTCGAGCAGGAGATGTGCGCCGCGGCGGCGAAGCACGGGATCTGGCTGCTGCCGGGAAGCATCTTCGAGAGGGCGCGCGACAACGCGGGCCAGGAAAGGATCTACAACACGGCCACGGTGATCGACCCCGAAGGCAGCGTGGTGGCGCGCTACCGCAAGATGTTCCCCTTCTACCCCTATGAGGTGGGCGTGACGGGAGGGAGCGAATTCTGCGTGTTCGACATCCGCGACGTGGGCCGCTTCGGCGTGAGCATCTGTTACGACATGTGGGTGCCCGAGACCACGCGCACCCTGGCCGTGATGGGCGCCGAGGTGATCCTCCACCCCACCCTCACGGGCACCATCGACCGCGACATCGAGCTGAGCATCGCCCGGGCCAGCGCCGCGATCAACCAGTGCTACTTCTTCGACATCAACGGGCTGGATGCCGGTGGCAGCGGGCGGAGCATCGTATGCGGTCCGGAAGGCCGCGTAGTGTACCAGGCCGACGTGAACGAGGAGTTCATCCCGATCGAGATCAACCTGGAGAAGGTGCGCCGCAGCCGCGAACTGGGCGTGCTGCGCCTGGGCCAGCCGATGAAAAGCTTCCGGGACCGGCCGGTGGAGTTCGGCATCTACGCCCCGGGAACGAAGCACGCGTACCTGGACAGCCTCGGCCCGCTGATCAAGCCGCAGCGGGTGCAGGAGCTCGGAGAACTCCAGAAACGGGACGAGGAGCGGCTTGCCCAGGAAGCCGGGCCCAAGGTCATTTCCTCGTTCCGGCCTCCCGGCGATCCGTATTCGATCTGAACCCGTTCCAGAGAGCAACGCGTCTCGCTCCCGCACCCCCGCGCTTCCCCACCCGTTCACCCCACCTTCCATGGGCGCCCCCTCCTCCTTCAAGCAACATCCCCGGCTCAAGGATTACGTGAGCTGGTTCGAGATCCCGGCCTACGACATCCTGCGCGCGACGGCGTTCTACAAGGCCATCTATCTCATCGAGATGGAAGTGGTGTACAACGGCGACTTCGCCATGGCCTACTTCCCCGCCCGCAAGGGCATCGGCGGCGCGCTGATCGCCGGGCCCGGCTGCTTCCCATGCGACACCGGCGTGCTCATCTACCTGAACGCGGGCAACGACCTGGACGGCATCCTGGGCCGGGTGGAGCCTTCCGGCGGTCGCGTGATCATGGCCCGCACGCTCATCAGCGATGCCGGCGGGCACTTCGCCCTCTTCATCGACAGCGAGGGGAACCGCATCGCGCTGCATGAGGGTTCGGCGCGCACGGGTGCCACCACGGGAAGCCTGAAGAGCAGCCCCGCGCGGACCGGGAAGAAGAAAGCCGCCGGGAAGAAGGCCGCTTCCGCCAAGGCGGACAGGCGCAAGGCGCGTTGAACCGGGCTGCGCCGGCGCACCGACGGATCACGTTCCTATCTTGCCCGTGGGGCTTACCACCACGCATGGCCGAGGATCTTGGACATCGCCAGCATTTCAACGCCGCGCGCTTGCGCTCCCATACCTGGGACCGCCTGAAGGGCGCGGCGGCCGCGCTCGATGAAGGGCGCGGCGCCGCCGCCGAGGTCCAGGCGCTGCTCACCGACCTGCTCACGATCGAACTGTACTGGGCCTACCCAGGGGTCGCGACGGTGAAACGGTTGCTGGAGATGCTCCACGCGAACGAGCATCGCTCGCTGGACCGGTCGGTGCAACACGCGGTGCGCAACCTGTCCAGCGGCGCGTTCCGCAGCGATCCCGTGGTGCTGGCCGATCCGTTCGCCAAACCGCACGAGCTGCTCGAGGAGGAGGAGGAACGGCCGCGGCAGAACTATTTCGAGGTGCTCTTCGTGGACGAACTGGATGACCACGAGGAGGAGGCGCTGAAGCTGAAGCTGCAACGCTGCCGCGACCGGAGCGATGCCTTCGTCTACGACACGCTGGTGGTGCGCACCGTGCAGGACGCCCTGATCGCGCTGCTCTTCAACCACAACATCCAGGCGGTGGTGGTGCGCTTCGGCGTGCCTTACGCCGGCACGAACCACCGGGGGATCCTGCGCGAGTTCACCCGAGCGATCGACCGGCTCGACCTCAGCCGCCACGGCCGGGCCGACCTGGGCCCGATGCTCGGCCGCATCCTCCGCTGGTTCCGGCCGGAGGTGGACCGCTACTACGTGACCGACACGCCGGTGACCGGGCTGAAGGACGCGACGCTGAGGAACTTCCGCCGCATCTTCTACCGCACCGAGGACCTCAACGACCTGCACCTCACCATCCTGCGCGGCATTCAGGAAAAATACGAGACCCCCTTCTTCACCGCGTTGAAGGAATACAGCAGGCGGCCCACGGGCGTGTTCCACGCCATGCCCATCAGCCGCGGCAACAGCGTGTTCAAAAGCCGGTGGATCCAGGACTTCGGCGAGTTCTACGGCCGCAACCTGTTCCTGGCCGAGACCAGCGCCACCACCGGCGGGCTCGATTCCCTGCTTCAACCCACCGGCCCGCTGAAGAAGGCGCAGGAACTGGCCGCGCGCGCCTTCGGGGCCCGGCGGACCTACTTCGCCACCAACGGCACCAGCACCACCAACAAGATCGTGGTGCAGGCGCTGGTGGAACCCGGCGACATCGTGCTGATCGATCGCGACTGCCACAAGAGCCACCACTACGGCATGGTGCTCAGCGGAGCCTATCCCGTGTACCTGCACAGCTACCCACTGCCCAGGTACAGCATGTACGGCGCGGTGCCGCTGGAGCACATCCGCGGGCAGTTGCTGCTGCTGAAGAAGGCCTCGAGGCTGGACCGCGTGAAGATGCTGCTGCTCACCAACTGCACCTTCGACGGCGTGGTGTACAACGTGGAACGCGTGATGGAGCAGGTGCTCGCCCTGAAGCCCGACATGGTCTTCCTGTGGGACGAGGCCTGGTGGGCCTTCGCGGGCTTCAGCTACGTGCTGCGGCGGCGCACGGCGATGCACGCGGCCGCCCGGCTCGCGCGCAAGTACCGCACCCCGGAATACCGGGAGGCTTACGCCAGGCACATCGCCTCGCTCAAGAAGGGCGAGGCGCCGCGCATGCCCGATCCGGACAAGGTGCGCATCCGCGTGTACGCCACGCAGAGCACGCACAAGACGCTCACCTCGCTGCGGCAGGGCAGCATGATCCACATCTGGGACGAGGACTTCACCCGCAAGAGCGGATCCGCCTTCCAGGAAGCCTACATGACGCACACCAGCACCAGCGCCAACTACCAGATCCTCGCCAGCATGGACGTGGGCCGCCGGCAGGTGGAGTTCGAGGGCTTCGAACTGGTGGAGAAGGCGATCGAGATGGGCCTCCTGCTGCGCCGGACGATCCGCGAGAACGAACGGCTCCGGAAGTGGTTCGACATCATCGCCATCGGCGACCTGATCCCGGCGGAATACCGCCAGAGCGGCATCGAAGGATACTACCGGCGGGACAAGGGCTGGAACGACATCGAGCAGGCCTGGGCCGAGGACGAGTTCGCCGTGGACCCCACCAAGATCAACCTGTACACCGGCAAGACGGGGATCGACGGCGACACCTTCAAGAACAGGTACCTGATGGACCGGCACGCCATCCAGGTGAACAAGACCAGCCGCAACAGCGTGCTCTTCATGACCAACATCGGCACCACGCGCGGTTCGCTGGCCTACCTCACCCACGTGCTGCTGCAGATCGCCGATGAGCTGGAGGCGCGCAACGCGGGCTTCGAGCACGACGACAAGCGCGCCCACCTGCAGAAGCTGCGGGCGCTCACCGAGAAGGTGCCTCCCCTGCCGGATTTCACCAGCTTCCACCGCAGTTTCCAGGGGCAGCCCGGAGTGCCCGGCGGCGACCTGCGCGCGGCCTACTTCCTTGCTTACAAGGAGGAACGCTGCGAGCACATGAAGCTCCCCGCCGTTCTTTCGGCGCTGAAGAAAGGGCGCGAGCTGGTCTCCGCATCCTTCGTGATCCCCTACCCGCCAGGCTTCCCGGTGCTCGTGCCGGGGCAAGTCATCACCACGGGGATCATCAAGTTCCTCATCGCCATCGACGTGAAGGAGATCCACGGCTACCGGCCGGAGCTGGGGCTGCGGGTGTTCACGGATGCGGCGCTGGGCAGGCAGAAGACGGCGACGGCGATGGGAGGGATGAAGAAGAAGTGAGGCGATGCACGCGGGATGCGGACGGTCCCATGCGAAAGGTCGGCAGGTCGAGGGTTGCGTACCTTCAACGGGTGAAGAACTTCGAGCGCTGGTACCGCACCGACGACACGGCCGCATGGGATCGCATGGCCCTGCGCTTCCTGCTGGTGGGCTCGGTGGTGCTGGGCCTGCTCGAGTGGTTGCTGTGGTCGGGCCTTCGGTGACCGTGCGGGGAGCGAAAGGATGTCAACGATCCACGTCGTCATCGCGAGGGTCCCGCTGGAGGAGGGCGCGAAGCGATCGTTGATGGGGTGGGTAGGGGTTGTGATGATGAAAGATCGCTTCGGACGGCTGCTCGCTTCACTCCGCTCGCGAGGCCGATCCCCGCGATGACGGCGACCCTGTTGGATGAGCGTCGCAAGAGCGAGGCGCCGCCCAATAGACGCGACCGGAACTGAGCGATATCATTGTCTTTAGATCAGGTAGGTTGGAAAATTCCTTCGATCGATGGCTTGTGAACGGGATCCGATGGATCTTTCAGGATATACACGAAGCGATAACCCCATGTACATCACTTACGCTCTCCGGCTGTTCATGCTCTTGATGGGCGTGGTGGCCGCTAGCCATGGCCGTACGAACAACCTCCAGGTGACGGCTGCCACACTGGCGAACAACAATACGTTCACCGGAACGGTGGATATCCAGTTCGACATTTCCTGGGAGAACAGCTGGCGAGGCGGTGCATTGCCGAACTGGGATGCCGCCTGGGTGTTCGTGAAATACAAGGTGTCATCGAATGGAACGTGGCGTCATGCCTATGTCCATAACACGGGGCATTCGGTCCCGGCCGCGGCAGTGTTCGACCTCGGCCTGGTTACGCCGGGAGCGGCATACAACGTGAGCACAAATCCGGTGGTCGGCCTGTTCATCCGGCGCGGTGCGGATGGCTTCGGCAATCTTGCGCTCACCGGGGTGAGCCTGCGGTGGAACTATGGAGCGTACGGGATCAACTTCATCGACATCGCTGAGGTGCGTGTGCTGGCCGTTGAAATGGTGTACGTGACGCAAGGGCCGTTCGCCGCGGGCTCCGGTGGTTCGGAACCCGGCGGCTTCACGCTCACCACGATCAACACACCCAACGCCTCCACGGTTCCCAGCGGCACGGGCAGCTTGGGGGGACAGGCAGGAGGGTATGCCACCGGCAGCCCTGCTCCCAATGCCGCGTTCCCCAATGGCTTCAATGCCTTCTATTGCATGAAGTACGAGATGAGCCAGCAGGCTTATGTGGACTTCCTGAACACATTGTCCTTCGCGCAGCAGTTGTCGCGAGTGACCAGCGACCCCACCAATGCACCGGGTACGGGCGCGCTGGTGGTGCCCCTGGCGAACCGCAACGGCATCGTGATCGCGACCTCGGGAGTGGCGTTCACCTCGCCGGCCGTGTACGGATGCGACCTGGATGGCGATGGGATGTTGGGCGAGCCCGAGGATGGCGGAGACCTGGCCTGCCCGCACACCAATTGGGACGACATGCTCGCCTACCTCGATTGGAGCGGCCTGCGGCCGATAAGCGAGTATGAGTTCGAGAAGGCCTGCCGCGGCACCACGTTCCCCTTGGCGAACGAATTCGTTTGGGGCACCACCACGGTGAACACCACGCCCTACACCTTGTCCGCGTCCGGCGCGTTCAACGAGGGCATAGCCACCGGCTACGCGCCGGCGACGGGCAATGCGGCATACGCCACCACCGCCGGAACGATCGATGGTCCGTTGCGCGTCGGTGTGTTCGCCGCGCACGGGAGCAATACCGGTCGTGTGACCTCCGGTGCCTCGTATTACGGGATCATGGAACTGGGTGGCAACCTGCGCGAGCGGATCGTGATCGGCGGCGGCAGTCATGGAGCCTATATAGGCCTGCTCGGTGATGGCATGCTGAGTTCGAGCGGCAGCGCGAACACCACGAACTGGCCGACAGGCGGCGGCTTCAACCGCGGCGGCTATTTCGGAGGGGCGGTCGATGAACTGCGCACGAGCCACAAGGGCACCGTTACACCGGATAACAGTCGCACCGCACCATTCGGGGTGCGCGGGGTGCGCAACACACCCTGACCGATGCCTTGCCTTCGACGACCGCATGGCTGACACGATGGAAGGAGCGCATGAACGAGCCGTTCGCGGTATTGTAGCCACGCGCTAGAGCGGTCCACGAACGGCCATGATGCCCACTGCTATGGTTCCCGGATGCCGCGTCGTTCTTCTAGTATGCGTGGCATGGACCATGGTCCCACGCCCGGCTGGTGCTCAATTCGCAGGTGGTTGGGGGCACGGCCATGCACAGGCCGCAGTAGTGAACAACTTCATGGCAGATAGCCGTTTCGATGGTGGTGCCGGCCGTGGCGACGGTCGCGCTGTTCTCCAGAACGCCCTTTTCATGGCAGGCTTGTTCAACGGCGGCACCGGTCGGGGCGAGTCGCTTGCCGCGTTAACCAATGCGGCGGTGGTGCCGGTATCGTTCGCCGGAGGCACAGGACGCGGTGATGCCACGGCTCCCGTGCTGAACCAGGTACTGCCGACCGGCGCTTTCAACGGCGGAGCAGGAAGGGGCGACGCGCTGGCGGGCGTGGTGATCGCGTTCCCCAACACCGTTTGCATGGGTGGTATCGGCCGTGGCGATGCGCAGGCAGCGGTCCAGAACCTGCCAGCCATGGGCCCCTTCGAGGGCGGTGAGGGGCGCGGCGATGGCGGTGTGCTCACTCTCAATACCACAACCCCGGCCGGTCGTTTCGAAGGTGGACACGGGCGTGGAGACGCGTCGAAGGCGTGGCAAGAGGTCATCACTTTGGCCGGCCTGTTCGCAGGCGGTGGCGGACGGGGTGACGTGACGGCCACGACCGGTGCTCCAGGCACGACGTATGTGCTCGTCGCTTTGCGCTGCCTGCTGGAGGGACCTTATGACAGCGGCACCGGTCGGATGAGCGACGCTTTACGCACCGGTGGCCTGTTGCCCGCGAGCGAACCGTACACCGCGTTGGGATACGTCCATGCGGGCGGTGGCGGTGCGGAGAGCATCGCGCCAGCCGTGCTCACAAACGTCGGCGCCAACGCCATAGTCGATTGGGCGGTGGTGGAACTGCGCGATGCGGTCACGCCGGCCTATGTGCGGGCCACGCGCAGCGCCTTGCTCCAGCGCGATGGTGATCTCGTTGCGAGTGATGGGATCTCGCCGTTGGTGTTCAACGAAGCGCCCGGGGCCTATCACCTGGCGGTCCGCCACCGCAACCATCTTGGCACCATGACACAGAATGCCATCGCCGTCGGCCTTTCCTCATCGCCGCTGGACCTGACCCAGGCCACGACCCCGGCATTTGGCGTCGATGCACGCAAATTCATGACCGGCTCGTTCCCGGCGTTCGTGCTCTGGGCCGGCGATGTGACCTTTGACGGCCAGCTCAAGTACACCGGGCCTGCGAACGACCGCGACCAGATCCTCTCGGCCATCGGCGGTGTGGTACCCACCAACACCGTGAACGGACAGTACCGCATGGAGGACGTGAACATGGACGGTGTGGTGAAGTACACCGGCCCGGCGAACGATCGCGATGTGATCCTCACCAACATCGGCGGCGTGGTGCCCACCAACACGCGCAACGCGCAGCTGCCGTGAGGGGGGCCTGAAGCGATCAACCCTTCGTGCCGTCGTCGGGAGGGATCAGGCATGCGGTGAGAGCATGCACCTATGAAGTGATCAACCCACAACGCCGTCTTCGCGAGGGGACAACGCCACACAGGCAGCCGTGCGGTGGACGTCCACGATCAGCGCGGCAAGTCGGGAACGCGGCCCCTGGAGCGGTGCACGTGCGCAAAGCGTTCCCGGCTTGCATTGATCGTGGCGCCCTTTTGCGTCCCTTTTGGGCGGGCAAAAGGGACGCGAAAGGGCGACGTGAGGGGCGCGATCGCTCGAAGTGATCCATGAGTTCCGGCCTGGATCGCTTCTCACAGTCCGCTTCGTTCCTCTGCGGTCTGATGCTCGCGAAGACGGGTGAGGGGGCGCGATGACGGTGGGGGCGCTGGTCACGGCCCGCGTTCCCCCTACCCGCCTTACTTTGCTGGCACAGCCTCCACCCCATGGCCAGGAAGAAGAAGAAAACCGCCCTGCGCCGGAAGAAGACCGTCCGGAAGGCCCCGGCACGTGCCGCACGCAAGGCCTTTGCCCGCACGACCGTTGCCCCGAAGAAGCGACACGCGAGGAAGAAACCCGCCAACCACCTCAAAGGCATCAGCGACATCCGCCGATTCTTCCACCGCAACGAAACGCCCATCTACTTCATCAGCGCCACCAATTTCAACCTGCTTGGCGCCGATGAGTGGATCAAGGGCTTCAAGTTCATCACCTACATCGATTGCTTCGATGGGCTGCATCCCAACCTGATGAGCCCGCGCACGGAAGAGCCGCACGAGGAGTTCCAGAGCATCGAGGACATCAACAACTACCTGCTCACCCACAGCGAGGTTCGCGACTACATCGAGAGCCGTCGGATGAACACGAAGTCCGCCGGGAAGGCGCTCTTCCTCATGTTCGATGAGAAGACCGAAGCGCTGGCGAAGAAGGCCGGACTGGAAGTGATCTTCCCCAAGGCGAAACTGCGCAGCTGGCTGGACAACAAGGTGAACACCAACCGCGTGGCCGAGAAGGCCGGTGTGCCTTGTGTTCCATACGTGTTGGGTCCCGTGCGTCACTACGAGCATTTGCTGGCCGTCGCGCAGAAAGGGAAGCTCGGAACGGACCTCGTGGTGCAGACACCTTATGGCGACAGCGGCCACACCACTTTCTTCATCAAGAGCGCGGCGGACTACGACAAGTACGCGAAGGAGATCGAGGCGGAGAAGGAGTGCAAGATCATGAAGCGCATCAACTGCCGGGGCGCGGCCATGGAAGCGTGCGTCACACGGCACGGCACCATCGTGGCGCCGCTGATGACGGAACTCGTGGGCTTCAAGGAACTGACCCCGTACAAAGGCGGCTGGTGCGGCAACGAGATCTACGCCACCACCTTCACGGACAAGATCCGCGCGAAGGCCCGCCGCTACGCGAAGAAGTTCGGCGATCAGCTGCTGAAGGAAGGCTACAAGGGCTATTTCGAGCTGGACTTCCTCATCGACACCGACAGCAACGAGATCTACCTCGGAGAATTGAACCCGCGCGTCACGGGCGCCAGCTCCATCACCAACCATGCGGCCTTCGCGCTTGCCGACGCACCGCTCCACCTCTTCCATACGCTGGAGTGGATGAACGTGCCTTACGAACTCAGCGTGAACGGGCTGAACCGCCGCTGGGCCGACGCGCGCAACATCGACACCTGGGGCCAGATGGTGATCAAGCACACCGCTGACGATATACGCCGCGTGACCGAAGCGCCGCGCAGCGGCATCTGGCGCATGCGCGAGGATGGCAGCATCTACTTCTGGCGCATGGACACGCACCGCCGCTACGTGGAGAAGGACAACGAGGCCTTCTTCCTGCGCATCACGCGCGTGGGCGACTGGCTCTACGAAGGCGCCGACATCGGCATCCTGGTGATGCGCGGCCGCATGATGACCGACGACTTTCAGCTCACCGAACGCTCCAGGAAGTGGCTCGCCGCGATCCGCGCCGAGTACAAGAGCGTGGTGCCGGGAGAACATTCGGGCACGGGGCACATCCTGGAGATCGGCGGGTTCAAGATGATGTGATGAGCGTAGCGAGTGGCGAGCCCCAACGCGCGATGCCCGCGCGCCGAGTGGCGAGTCTGCCGCCGGTTGTTCACGCGGTGCAGACCCGCCACTCGCTACTCGCCACTCGCCACTCCTGCATTTGAGATGTACGTACACCTCAAACTCGTCCGTGAACCCTGGCCTGGCGATCGCTGGCGGAAATTCTTCGACCACGCCTGGCCGCTGTTCAGGATCTGGTACGAGAGCGAGGGCCTCGATGCACGCCCGGACCGCGCGACCTGTCGAAGCGTGCTGGAACTGCACATGCCGGAGTTGATCCCGGTATACAACAGCCTTTGCCGCATTGCCGACAACGACGATGTCGCCTGCCGGTTCCTGAGCATGTGGTGCCCGCCGCCCTACATGGCCGGCTGCTCGCAGGTGGCCTGGACCCGGGGCGCGCCCACGCTCATCCGCAACTACGATTTCGATCCGCGCTACTTCGATGGCCGCATGCGCTACACCGAGTACGTGAAGCCCGTGATCGGCATCCAGGACAGCGGCTGGGGCCTGCTCGATGGCATGAACACCGATGGCCTTGCCGTCGCGCTCGCCTTCGGCGGAAGGAGAGTGAGCGGCACCGGCTTCGGCATCCCGCTGCTGATCCGCTACGTGCTGGAGACCTGCGGCACCACCGATGAAGCGTGCGAAACGCTTTCGCGCGTGCCGGTCCACATGGGCTACAATGTCACCGTGGTGGACAGGACCGGCAGGTATGCCACGGTGTACCTGAACCCGGACCGCCCGCCACAGGTGATCTACCAGGCCGTGGCCTGCAACCACCAACACCAGGTGGAGTGGGACGAATACGCGGCCTTCACGCACACCATCGAGCGCAAGCACTTCCTTGAGCACAGCATCGCCAGTCCGAAGCAGACGCGCGCGGCACTGATCAAGCAGTTCCTGAAGCCGCCGCTGTACAGCCAGCAGTACCTGCGCGGCTTCGGTACGCTCTACACGGCAGCCTATGACGTGGCCAAGGGGCGGGTACAGATCATCTGGCCGGAGAAGCAGGTGGAGGCGAGCTTCCATCGCTTCGAGGAGCAGGTGGTGCAGGTGGTGCTGCTGCGGCCGGTGGGGAGGTATCTGGCCAAGTAGGTCGTCCACGAGATCAAGGCATGAAGCGGGAACCCGGTCGGACCGGACGATCTTCGCCGTGCGTGCCATGCCCCGGCACGGAGCCATGAAAGCCGACATCCCCCATCCCCGCGTGGAAGGCATGGCCATGGCGGTGGTGCGCGCCACGGATGAGGAAGACGGCCAGGGCTGGCATGTGTACCTGATCAACAGGAACGACGTGGCCGTCACCAACGTGCTGATCACCTCGCAGGGCTACGGCCAGATCGAAGGGAAGGACGTGAAAACCTCCGAGCTCCGCCACTTCCTGGAGCGGCTCGAGCCGCGCTCCTACGCGCGCATCGAGCGCATCATGGAGGAGGTGTTCCCCTTGAGCAACCAGTACTGGCTGAGCTATTACATCGGCCACCAGATCTACGACAAGAAGTACATCTTCCTTCCCGAGAGCATCGTGGAGGAGAACTTCACCGTCGTGCCCCTGATGGGCGAACGGGGGGTGATGATCGAATGAGGCCCGGAGTTCCCGTTCCGATCAGATCGCGCAACTTCACGGCCCATGCGATCGGAACACGTCCGCGACATCAGCAAGGTGCTCTTCCTGGACATCGAGACGGTGCCCTCGGTATACCGCTGGAAGGACCTGGACCCGGTGATGCGGGGCCATTGGGAACAGAAAACGCGCCACCGACAGGAGATGCGCGAAGCCAGCGCGGAGCAACTCTATGCCGAAGCGGGCATCCTGGCGGAATTCGGCAGGATCATCTGCATCGGCGTGGGCATCGCGCGCAAGGAGGGCGACGGTCATCACCTGCGGGTCACCTCCTACCATGGCGATGACGAGCGGGAGGTCCTGGTGCGTTTCTGCGATCTGCTCAACAACCACTACAACACCGAGGACCACTGGCTCTGCGGGCACAATGGCCGCGAGTTCGACTTCCCCTGGATCGCGCGGCGCTGCGTGGTGCATGGCATCCGGCTGCCAAGGTTGCTCGACATCTCCGGGCTGAAGCCCTGGGAGGTGGGCCACCTGGACACCATGCAGCTCTGGAAGTTCGGCGACCACAAGGCGTTCACCTCGCTGGCGCTGCTGTCGCACCTCCTGGGCATCCCCACGCCCAAGGACGACATCACCGGCGCGGACGTGGCGCGCGTGTACTGGGAGGATCGCGACCTCGAGCGCATCGCCGCCTACTGCCGCAAGGACGTCGTGGCCACCACGCAGCTTTATCTGCGCCTGCGCGGGGAGGCCATGATCCAGGAGGCGAACATCACGCTGGTGTGAGCGGAAGCAGGATCACGCGCGGCATCGCCTGGACCGTTCCGGTGGCCTTGCTCCTTGGGGGCCTCTGGTCCTTCCCGCTGGCGCTTTTCGGGCCCGAGCGCGACCGCCTCCCGGGCGATCTGGGCGACGCGCGTTTCAACAACTACCTGCTCGAGCATTTCCACCGGTACGTGACCGGTAAGGAGAAGAGCTACTGGGATGCCCCGTTCATGTACCCGGAGAAGAACGTGATCGCGCGATCGGACAACCTGCTGGGCACCGCGCCGATCTATTCCTTCTTCCGGTGGATCGGATACAACCGCGAGACCGCCTTCCAATGGTGGATCCTGGCGTTGTTCGCCCTGAACTATCTCGGCTGCTTCATCGCGCTGCGCATGTGGTCGGGAAGCACGGCATTGGCCGCGTGCGGGGCCTATGTGTTCGCCTTCGGCATCCATTTCATCGGCCAGCTCGAGCACGCGCAGGTCTTCGCCCGCTTCATGGTCCCGATGGCGGCGTACTGCTTCGGGCGCTGGCTGGACCTGCGCACGATGCGATGGGCGGCGCTTACGGCGGCATCGGTCATCGTACAGCTCTATTGCGGCGTCTACCTGGGCTTCATGCTGATCTACCTGCTGGGATGCCTTGGGCTCGCCCACCTGGTCATCCACCGGCGCAGCTGGTTCCCGCTGTCGATCCCACGCCGGCCGGCGATCGCGGCCCACGCCGTGGTGTTGGCCGTGTCGCTGCTCCTTCTGCTCCCGCTGGCGATCCCTTACCTGCGCATGACCGCCGAGGTCGGACCACGGACGATGGACCAGGTGCAGGCCACCATCCCCCGGCCGGTCTCCTATTTCTTCACGCACCCCGCGGCCATCAGCTGGCGGGATCTCTCCCTGCACAGCCAGTTCGCGTTCCCCGAATGGTGGAGCCATTTCCACTTCATGGGCGCCCTGCCCTGGCTGGCGATCATCGCCCTGCCCATCGTTCTCCTGTCGCGCGGGGTCGATGCCGGCCGCAAACGGATGATCGCCTGGCTCGCGCTCGCCCTGCTCCTGGCGATCCTCTTCTGCCTGAACATCGGCGAACGCTCGCTGTACGCCCTGGTGCAGGTGCTGCCCGGGTTCTCGGCCATGCGCGCCATCGATCGCATCATCAACGTGCAGGCGCTGCTCTTCGCGGCGTTGCTGGTGCTGGTGGCCCGGTGCGTCCCCTGGAAGGGGGTCCCGGCCGCGTTCGGGGCGATCGCGCTGGCCGTGCTGGTGGTGGTGGACAACCGCGTCGACGTGCATGAACTGAAGCGGATCGACAAATACGCCTCGCGCGAAGCGGTGCGCGACGTGGAGCGCCAGATCATCGGACAGTACGACAGCACCGCGACCGCCATCGCGTACATGCCCGTCCTGTTCACGGACGACAGCGCATCGCTGCATGAGCGCACGATCGACCTTCAAGTGACGGTGATGCTCGCCGCCCAGTACGCCGGCCTGCCGGTGGTGAACGGCTATTCGGGCTCGTATCCGGACGGCTATATGGACTTCTTCGACCGCATGGACGGACCTTCGCTGGCCGCATGGTGCGCGGTGTCGGGGTGCGACACGGCGCGGATCCAACCGATCAGCAACATGGGCGAGCCGGTGCTTTCCACCGGCGTTGTCCGGATCATATCGTTCGGCGATCGCGGCTGGGGCATCGAAGCGGGGCCCGATGAGCCGGTCACCGCCATGCCTTCCACCGATGGCATGAGGATGCTGCGCCTGGACCTGCACGGCGGCCGGGTGGCTTTCGCGGCGCCCAACGACCGGTACCTCGCCAGGGAGCCGCTGGAGAACGACCGGGTATGCGCCCGTGCCCGATCGGTGGGTGACATGGGCGTATTCCACCTCACCATGCTGGATGCGACGTCCTTCAGCCTGAAAGCGGATAACGGCCGCTATGTTTCCCAGGATACCCTCACCGGTCAGTTGGTCGCCCGGTCGGTCGAGGTGGGTCCGCTGGAGAAGTTCGTGATCAAGGACGCGCGTTAAGAGCCCGTTCGTGTTTTCACCACAGAGGCACAGAGGCGCGGAGAAATGCGAAAGATGAACCGTTCTTACAGGCTTTTCCTGGATCGGGGCTGCTGGCTCTGTGACCTCCGTGCCTCCCTGGTGATCTGAAATTGAAAACACGGTCTAAGGGGCGGCGGGGGCTTCGCGTTCCAGCATCAGCTCCCCGAGGAAGAGGGTGGGGATCCCGGAGCGATCCGTGCGGTACTCCGAGGGAAAAAGATCGCCCCTCACCATGCTCCATTCCGGTGCCGAGGCCATCCAATGGTGGAAATGGAAATCGCCGCGCAGTTCGAAGCTGCCATCGGGCTTTGAAACGGTCACATAGGATCGCGTCCAGTCATTGTTCCAGCCCAGCACCACGCCGCCCTCCACGGGCCTTCGCTCCTCATCCACCACCCGGCCGGTGATGCGTGCGGTGCTGTGCTGTGAATAGTTGAAGTAGTTGTCCGGTCGCTCGCACTCTCCCGCGGTCCTGTTCGCATCGAACGAGCGGAACACTTCCCAGACCGGTTTCCGGATGCCTTCGACCTGGTGATCGCCTGTTGCGGTGCGCGTGGTGCCACCCCGCGCCAGCACGCCCATGAAGTTGGAATGGAATTTCGCCCAGGACACGTCCTTGTACTGCCACCAGGAGTATCCGGCAGCGCCGCAGGCGAGCGCCTGTTGCATGGTGGACCGCGCGAACGTGCTTTGCTCCTCGTAAGGCACCGAGTCGTTGTCCGCCGGCACGCCGGTCTCGCCGATGATCCAGGGCAGCTTCACGTACTCGCGGTACCAATGCATCTCGCTGAGCACCTGGCCGGGTTCGTGTTCATAAGGATGGAAGGAAAGGAAGTCCGCATCGATCACCGCCGGGTCCCATGAGAAGACCTCGCGCAAGCCGACCAGGCCGATCGTATAGAGCTGATCGGGTGCATGTTCGCTCATGATCGCCCGCCAATGCCGTGTGATCCGGCGCACCTCCGACTTGGGTCGATGTGCTTCATCGAAATAGAGCGGTTCATTGAAGAGGTCGTACGCCAGGATGGTTGGATCCTGTTTGAAGTGCTCGGCGATGCGGATGAAATGCTCCTCGGTGTGCTTCTCGTCCGGATCGATCTCCAACAGCACCACCGCCTTCAGCCCCGCATCGGCCACCGCATCCATGGCGGTGTCAAGGGCCTGCAGGTACCGCTCGTATCGACCCCCATCGCTCAGGCAGGTGATGGTGTCGAAACTCCAGTCCGACACGGCGAGTATGCAGCCTTCCGGATCCCGGTGCGCGCCGAAGCCCAGGCGCACGCTGTTGAAGCCCATCTCCTTGATCAGCGCCATGTCCGCGCGCAGGTCGCGCAGGTCACCTTCGCGCGTGGGTGGATGCACTTCGTGCTCCCGATAGGCCGGACTTGGGCAGGGCCATAGGTCCTCGCCCATCATGCGGATGGACAGGCCGTAATTCACCGTGAGCGGGAAGTAGGGACGGCCGGCGAGGGTGAAGCCGTCCGGGCCGACCGTCACGAACGCTGACGGACCGGGCCCGTCACACCCCGCGAGCACGGATGCGAGGATCATTGCTCCCAGCCGGCGGATCCCGGCCTGGCGACGGATGGGTACGACCATGCCACGAACATAGATGAGGACATCCACCGTCACCGATGCCGGTCCGCTACTTTCGGCGCGAGCCATGACGTCCACCACCTCCTCGTGGCGCGATCGGATCGATCTGATCGCGGTCTGGGTCCTGTTCATCGCCATTCTGGTGAACCGCCTGCTGACCCTCACGGCCAACGAGCTGGGCTGGGATGTGTTCGGCTACTACCTCCCCCTGCCGGCCACCTTCATTCACGGCGATCCGCTGCTCACCGACCCGTCCTGGATCCACGCCATACGCGAGCAGTATCATACCAGCGACACGCTCTATCAGTTGAGCTCCGCGCCCGACGGATCGCCGATGTACTTCTTCCTCCTGGGGATGGCCGTGCTGTACGCGCCGTTCTTTTTCATCGGTCATGGCATCGCATGGTTCTCCGGAGCGCCGATGGATGGCTTCAGCACGCCTTACCAGGTGACGATCGCCGTGGGCTGCACGCTCTATTCCCTGCTGGGGCTTTTCATTCTGCGGAAGATCCTGCGCCGCTTCTTCAGCATTGGCATCGCGGCCGTGGTCATCCTGGTGATCGGCTTCGGCACCAACTTCTACCATTTCGCCTCGGTGAAGAGCCTTGAGACGGCGAGCTTCCTTTTCTGCGGGATCGCCCTGCTGGTCTGGAACACATTGCGCTGGCACGAGGAGCACCGGCGCCATCATTTGCTCGCCATCGCTGCCTGCGTGGCCATGATCACGTTGATCAAGCCCAGCGAGATCGTGTGCGGGTCGATCCCGTTGCTATGGGGCGTGAAAGACCGGGCCTCGTTGCGCGAAAAGATCCGGTTGCTGCGGGCCAGGCTTGCGGACCTGCTGTCTGCCATCGGGTTGGGCTTGCTGATCCTCTCGCCGCAACTGGCCTACTGGATCCTGAAGACCGGCGTGCCGGTGTATGACAGTTACAAGAACCCGGGCGTGGGACTGGACTGGTGGTCGCCCCACGTGGGCGACGTGCTGTTCAGCTTCCGCAAGGGCTGGCTGATCTACACGCCGGTGATGTTCTTCGCGCTGGCGGGCCTCGTCCTGCTTTGGAGGCAACGGCGCGATCTCTTCTGGGCGATCGCCCTCTACGTTCTATCCGCATTCTACATCATCGCGAGCTGGACGGAGTGGTGGTATGGCGCCAGCTTCTCGATCCGGCCGATGATCACCACCTATCCGGTGCTCGCCATCGCGCTCGGCTTCGCCCTGGCGTGGATCGGCGCACGCGCACGCGCCCTTCGAACGATGCTGGCGGCGCTGGTCGTCGTCCTTTCACTGCTCAACCTCTTCCAGACCTGGCAGTTCAACCATTGGATCCTGCACGATTACCGCACCACGCGACCGTATTACATGGCCGTGTTCGGCCGCACCAGCGTGCCCTGGCTGGCGGACAGCCTGCTGGCGATCCCGCGGCGCTTCGATGGCCTGGACACGCTGAAGGACAGCCTGCGCTACACGCGCGTGCCGCTCCTTGCCCGCACGTTCCAGGGCGATACCGCGGCGGCCGTGGGCATCGTGCCCGATGGATCGGGCGCGCATGGCTATTTCATGGGCGAAGCCAGCGAATACCTGCCCGGGTTCGAAGCGCCGATCGGTTCGCTGACCGACGGCGATCATCTATGGCTGCGCGCGCGGGCCGAGGTTTTCCTGCCCGACACGCTGGCCGAGCCGCCCTGCCTCGTGGTGAGCATGGAGCGTCGCGAAGGTCCTTACGGTTACCGTGCGACGTGCGAGACGAGGAAAGGCCACCGGTCCGGCCAGTTCACCCTCGCGATGGAATACCTGACCCCGTCCTTGCGCTCGCCGCGCGACCGGGTGAAGGTTTACCTCTGGCGGCGTGGGATGGGAACGTTCTGGGTCAGATCCATCAAGGTCGAAGGGTTCGTTCAAAAATGAAAGACCCTCAGGTCCGCGATCACATTTGCTGTTTGAACACGGCGTGTGCTCCCAGCCGGCATCTTCGCGCAGGATGACCGAGAACGCACGCAGGCTGTTGATCGCTCAGGCGATCTTGTTCGGTTCTGTCTTCATCGTGTCATTCTGGGTCGCGCTGTACATCCAGAGCGAACATCCGGATGGCACACTGCTTTATCGCTCGACCGATAGCTGGGGCTACTACCAATTCCTCCCCGGGATCATCGGCACGCACGAGCTGGATCACCTGCCCTGGGCGCACGCGATGCCGGATGGTCGCCGGCTCGACCTCTTCACCATCGGCGTGGCGATCCTGCAGGCGCCGTTCTTCTTCCTGGGTCATCTGATCGCATGGGCGGGCGGATGGGTGACCAATGGGTATTCAACCCCGTACGTGATCTGCAACGTGCTGGCCAATTGCTTCTACGTGGCCCTGGGCTGCGCCCTTGTGTTCCGCACGCTGATCCATTCCTTCTCACGGGTCGCTTCGATCGCCGCGGCGGTGCTCTGCTACCTCGGGACCAACCTGTACTACTACGCCAGCTTAGAAACGGGCATGTCGCACGGCTATGCCTTCTTCACCTTCGCGCTGCTGCTCTGGAACACCCGGCTGTGCATCGACCGGCTCAGCGGTCCGCGCATCTTCGGGTTGATCGTCACCTGCGCCCTGGTCGTTCTCGTGCGGCCGTTGAACGGCATCGCGCTGTTGATCCCGCTGCTTTGGAAGACAACCGGCATTCGGGAGGTCCTTGTCCGGTTGCGCTGGCCACGCGCGTTCCCCGCATGGGCCATCGCGGGCGGCCTGGTGGCCGGCGGCCTGCTCTTCCTGCAATCCCTTTACTGGCACCACGTCACCGATCGCTGGCTGGTGTTCACCTACGGGGAGAAGGGTGAAGGCTTCGAATTCGGCAGGGCCATGCTGGGCGCGGTGCTTTTCAGCCACCAGAACGGCTGGCTGATCTACACGCCCATGATGATCCCCGTGATGGTCGCGTTGCTGGTGATGGCCTGGCGTCGACTCCCGGGCGCGCGTACGCTGCTGCTGGTCTGGGCGCTGGCCTGGTGGCTGTATGCCAGCTGGTGGTGCTGGTGGCTGGGCGGCTCTTTCGGTTTCCGGGGCATGGTCGAACACTACGCCTACCTCTCCATCCCCCTGGCCTGGCTGATCGATCGGGCGCGGTCGGTGGAATGGCGCATGCGCGCGCTGCGCATCTTCCTGATCCTCGCGGTGTTCTACAACATCCGCATGAGCATGTTCTACCAATGGCCCTGGGAGGGTCCCTCCTGGAGCTGGTCGACCCTCGCCCAGACCTGGGGTCGCTTGTTGAGCGAATAGTTCAGCGCGATCCGATCGACGATCCGGCCCAACGTTTTCGTACCGCGGTGAAGCCATCGACCCGGAAGGGCCGCTTGTCCACGTTGTACAGGTAGATCAGCTGCTTCACCTCCGGGTCGAGCGGCACGGCGCGCGCGTGGAACACGAACGTGCCGTTCTTCAAACGCTTCGCCTCGTAGCGGATATGGGGATCACCCAGCTTCTGCCCGTAGACGATGTTGACCTCCTGGCCTTCCCCGCTCAACTGGATCGAGCCGGTCACTTCGAAATCATCGAAGAGCACCTCCGGCCCGGCGGAAGGGATCACGATCTCCAGCGGGAACTCCCCCTCGCCGAAGCACCACTGGCGCGCCATGCCCTGGCACGCCAGGGTATCGGCCCTTGCCCAGACCTCCGCCGATGGCCCGCGATCCGATAGCAGCGTGTCAACCACCACGGCGATCCTGCTGTCGCGCCGTTCAAAGAGGAACAGCTCATACCGATGGCCGCCCAGCACCGCATGGCCATCGCGGGGTGCCCAGAAGCCCAGCACGTTGAATTTGGGATCGCCCAGCAGCGCATCCAGAGGGATCCCGTTCTCGTTCGGCCCGAACTGCGATTCCCAGAAGATCAGGTCGCCCTCGTTGAACCGGTGGTCGAAGCCATCGGTGCCCCACAGGGTGATGTAGCGGTCGGGATCGAACGGATCGACCCCGCTTTTCACGCCCATGTAGGGGTGGGTGGAGTGGACCTTGCGGCCCTGGGACGCATACCGATGGACCATTTCGCCCGCGGCGTCCAGCACTTCCTGGTCGGCGTTCGGGCGGATGGGAAAAATGCGGTTCAGTTGCAGGTCGGCCCAGGACCAGCAGGCCACGGCGGCGAAAAGCAGGGCGCCCAGGTCGGCGCGCAGCGTGCGCTCCTTCAACCAGACGGTGGCCGCGCGCGCCAGCGTGAACGCCGTGAAGATCCCCGCCAGCGGCACCCCGGTGACCACCACGCGCGTGAGCCCTGCGCTGCCTTTGAGGCCCCGCGCCCAGAGGAAGGAATGCAGCCCGAGGATCAGCAGCGCGGATCCCGCGGCCACGACCAGCAGGAGCAGGTGTACGCGGCGGTGTTCGCGATCGGAGCGCCAGACCAGCGGCCAGAGCAGGAAGGCCGCCGCGAACAGCACCATGAGCGGCCGGCCGGTGATCGCATGCATGGCGTCCACGAAATGCCACGGATCGCCCGAGCCATACACCGCGCGCATCGGATACGGATCACGGTTCCAATACCAGAGCGGATCGTCCAGCGCGATCCAGGCGATCAGCGAATAGAGCGCGAGGCCGGTGGCCAGGAAGGGGAGCGCCTTCCACCGTCGCTCAACACAAAGCCACGACGCCACGACGGGCACGAAAACGATGAACTCCGGACGCGAAAGCGGCGTGAACGAAGCCACGACCGCCGCGAGCACCCACCGTTCGCGCAGCAACAGCCAGAGCACCACCACGGTCATCGCGCCGAAGAGGATCTCCGTCATGCCGGCCACCACCTCGTGGCGGTAGAGCGGACCGAGCATCACCAGCAGGGGGAAGGACAATTGCGCGTAGCCGCCCGCTCCGCGCAGGGCCAGCACGGCCACCCAGCAGGTGAGCGCGGCCAGCACGGCATTGAACACCGCCATGGCATCCAGGCCGAACTGCGCGAAAGGCAGGGCCAGCAGCGTGAAGAGCGGCTTGCCCCAATGATCGAGCAACAGGTGCGGATGGACCTGCGCCCACCGGGCGATCAGGTGGTGCTGCACGCCATCGCCCATGTCGGCCACGCCGGCGCTGTCGATCGCCACCAGCACGTACCAGACCGCCAGGCCCAGGCCCAGCGCGATCGCGATGCGTTCTCCGCGGATCATCCTCTTCCAAGTTCACCACAGAGACACGGAGGCACGGAGAAGAAAATGCATGAATTCAATTGGGTCGACCGGCTTCATCCATGGTCTGCATTTCTCTGTGCCTCTGTGTCTCTGTGGTGGAAAACAGATCACGGGAACAACCCGTAACGCACGATGCACCAGATGGCGCGCAGGCCATCGCGCCAGCCGATCTTCTTGCCTTCGGCATAAGTACGGCCATAGTAACTGATGCCCACCTCGTAGATGCGCACCCCCGGCACCCGCGCGAGCTTGGCCGTCACCTCGGGTTCGAACCCGAAACGCTTCTCGCGCAGGTCGAGGCTTTTGGCGATGTCGGTGCGGATCAGCTTGTAGCAGGTCTCCATGTCCGTCAGGTTCAGGTTGTTGAACGCGTTGGACAGGCTGGTGAGGAACTTGTTCCCGATGCTGTGCCAGAAGAAGAGGATGCGGTGCGGGTGATGGCCCATGAAGCGCGAGCCGAAGACCACGTCGGCGAAGCCCTCGCGCACCGGGCGCAACAACAGGTCGTACTCGCGGGGATCGTATTCGAGGTCGGCATCCTGCACGATCAGGTGGTCGCCGGTGGCCTCCCGGATCCCGCGGTGGATGGCCGCGCCCTTGCCCATGTTGCGCGGTTGTTCGAAAAGCACCACCCCCGCATCGGGATGCTCAGCCATGAAGGCCCTCACCTTCCCCACCGTGCCGTCGCGCGAGCCGTCGTTCACCACGATGATCTCCTTGCGCATGCCGTGGTCAAGGTCCACCGCACGCACGCGCTCCAGGATGCCCGTGATGGTGCGCTCCTCGTTATAGGCGGGGATGATGATGGTGAGCTTATCCATGAGGGCGCATCAGGCGCAGGCTGATCCGTTGTCCGGCCGGCGTGCGCAACAGCGCCACGCAGGCGGCCAGCACCACCAGCCACACCACGCGCGATTGGAGCCGGTCGTAGGCGTTGGCCATGCCGGCCGTCACCAGCGCATTGAGAAAGACCCAGGCGATCATCGCGCGAAGAAAGCACCGGGCGGGCAACTCATCCGGGCCGCGCGGCCAGGCCAGGAACAGGACCAGCACCGCCAGCAGCAATGCCGTGAAGTGGATGCGGTTGATCGCGTCGAACCCCCATCCATTGTGCGCCTGCACGGAGGTGATGTACCTGCCCGCCTCCCAGGGGAGGCGTTCCTTGATGTTGAAGTAGGGCGAACTGTCGAGGTGGAAACTGACGATGCCCGATCCGGTGTTCACCTGGAAGAGCTGGATGGCCGTGCTGATCAGCGCGGACTTCAGATAGCGGCCCAGGTAGCGGGGCTCGCTCAACAGATCCTTCACCATGGGCGCCAGGGTCGAGTCCGCCTGCTCCATGGAGAGCCCCATGCGGTTCACGATGCTGTTCGACGGCCAGATCAGATCGCCGGGAAGCAGGGGAAGCTCATCCTTGTATGGGCAGAGCGGATAGTCGCGTTCACCGCAATGCTCCCGCAGAAAGGAGCCCATGACGTCGTTCTCGCACAGTCGTCCGGCGAAGTAGACATGCGCCGCCGGAGAGAACACCGGCCTCAGTCCGTGGCGGGCATTGTACCACGTGACAAAGCCGATGCACAGCAGGGTCGTTGCGCAAGCGCCCGCCCATTTCACCCAGAACCCCGGAAGGCACATCCCTCGCGCACCGATCGACCGCGGGATGATCGCGCACATCAGCGCCAGCACCGCGATGCCCACATGCGAATAGTGGGACATCAGGAAGAAGAACAGGCAGATCCAAAGGAACCCCTGGCGCACCGGGCCGATCCCCCTGCCGAAGAGCAGCAGGTACAGGACCATGGCGGTCAGCGGCGTAAGGGCATCGGGCATCAGCTGCGCGGCATACCACGGCATGCTGGTCAGCAGCATCAGCACCACGACCACGACAAGATGGATCCGCCATATCCCCCTGTCGCCCGGCAGCAGTTGCTTCAATACTTCCAACAACAGCCACCCGGTCATGAAGCCCTGGAAAAGCACCACCGTCCAGAGGGTGCTCTGCCAGGTGACGGCCCGGATGATGAAGCCATAGCCGATCGGACGGTCGTCCAAGGGCAGCAGGTTGAAGGCCGAGCGGATGTAAGACCCGGAATCCGAATACACGAAGGGGTACCGATTGATGAAGGCGAGCGCAGCGATCAGGAAGGCCGCCCCCGCGAGATACATCAGCGTTCTCGCACGTTCGATCCAGAGGTCACGAAGGCCCGTCATCGCAATGGTCGAAGGTCGAACTTCCGCGCGTCATCGTCGTTCATCCCCGGATCCGGCATGATGTGGAACGGAGCGGCGCCCGCTAGTGAGCGATCCAAAGTTCCATGTCATCCAGGAATATGGCCGGGTGCGATCCCCAAGGCGGCACCATGAACCGGACCTCATCTCCCGGAAGCAGGGGCTCGTCCACGCGCATCGTCACGCTCACGGGGTTCCATCCCGCGAAGTCGGCGATCTGCGGCACCGAACCCGCATCGCGTTGCGCGATGATCACCCCCCCGCGCACCACCTGGAGCACGAACGACACCCAGTTCCGGTCATCGGGTTGATGCACCATGGCCGAGCCGGTGACTACGAGCGGACCGGAAAGCCCACCCTCGGGAACGATCCAGACCAGCGGATCGATGGCTCGCGTGAGCGTGTCGAAGCGCACGCTGTATCGCCCGCTCACATGGTACGTCGTGCTGCGGCCCGCCAGGCCGGGCTCTTCCATGTCACGGCCGGCGTGATGGAGCACGCGCGAGCCGAGCCCCACGGAACGGACATCGCGATACAGCGATGTACCCGTCGCCGCGGACCGGTAGACCAGGTCCCAATGGACCGTATCCACCTGGCCGTATTCGTTCCATTCCACGATGTAATGGTCCGAAGGCAGGAACGGCGCAGGAGGCACGTGCTGCTTCGCATCGATCCAATGGATGCCGCGCGCGTGGAAATAGTAGAACAGCGCCCCCCAGCTCTCGTCCCCCGCGGACAGGGTCATCACGGGTCGCTGGGGGGTCGGCCGCCCACGGTCCCGTTCCAGGAGATCGAGCATGTGCCGCGCTTCCCCGGATGGCTTCCATTCGATCGAATGCGTGAGGTTCGCGCTGCGCGCCGTGATCGCCATGAGCAGCACGGCCGGCAACCACGCGGCCGCGACCACGATCCATCGCCTGTTCCGCCAGACCTCCAGCGTGCCTGCGAAGGCGAAGGCGGCCAGCGGCACCAGAAAGAGCGCGGTGCGCGCGCGCGGCCAGGGGACGTCGAACAGGATGTGCTGCGCTCCGAGCCCGACAAGCGCCATCGCCAGCACGGCCGCTCCGAAAAAGGCCTCGAAGCCGCTCCCGTTCACACGCAAGGCCCGGAACAGGGAGACCGCGATCCACAGGATCAGCACCACGGCGGAGGTGATCATGATCGCCCGCGGATCCCAGGGATACGCCTTGAGATAAAGCACCTTCTCACCCAGCGTGCGCAGCGTGCAGTGCAGGAGGTCGTCGCAGCCGAAATTCAATGATCCACCGCGATGGAGCCCAAGGGCATTGGGCAGCACGAGCAGCAGCCCGAACAGGGGGATGCCGATCAAGAGGGCGATGGATCCGCCGCGCGGAAGGACCGACCGCCGCCGGTACGACCAGGCGAACAGCACCAGCGCGACCGCGATCATGCAGGTGATCATGACCACGTGCGCCATCGCCGCCAGCGCGGTGAAGGCCAGCGCGCCGATCAATGCGGCACGTCCGCCGCCGCGCGCGAACCGCCATCCCTGCCACAAGCCCATCATCAGGGTGCCGTTCGCCAGCCCGTACCCGCGCGCCAGGGAGAAGAAGTCCAGCAGGTACGGGTGCGCGTTCAGCAGCACGAAGGCCGGCACCGCGGCGCGGGACGGGAGCGTCAGCGCCATGCGCGCCGTCGCATACAGGTAGAGCACATGCGCCATCAGGTTCGGCAGTCGCAGGACGAGCTCATCCGCGCCGAACAACCGATGGCAGATCCACATCAGCCATACGTTGAGCAGGTGATGGTTGCCGCCCATCTGGTCATGCTCGTCCTGGAAGAACCTGTTCTTGAGCACGTGGTGCATGAACGTGTAGGATTCATCCCACGAGAAGGAGACGGTGATCGCGCGCGCGGTCGTCAACGCGAGGAAGCCCGCCGCCAGGGCGATGATCGCGACGTGCGACGGGTCGATGGTCCGGGTGTTCCTCCGATCGGTATTCGCCGGTCCGTCGCTGGTCTCCACGAAGCAGTGGGTCAGGGCAGATCCCTCGCGAAGCTCGTCACCTGGACGCTGTCCACCAGCACGCGCGCGCCACCCATGTGCCACGCGTAGATCTTGAAGCGGTCGCTCCTGCTGCGCGGTTCGGGCGTGAGGTAGTCGAAGGTCACCCGCTTCCACTGGCCCGCCACCAGATCCTCGTTCTTCAGCTCGAAGGCCTGATAGGCATAGCTGCCTCCATGATCGAAATGGGCCACGAACACCGTGCTCACCTGCGATCGATCCTCATCGCAGAACACATCCGCTTCGATCCTCAGCCAGGCGTGGTCATCGGGAACGGCATCGGCGAAGGACGCCTCGATCGCCGGGGTGTAGGGATGTTCGCCATCCAGCGGCCAGGCCCTGCGACCATCGGGCGCATCGACCACCGCGTCTCCTTCCTCCAGCACCCATTGTGTGTGGCGGGCATGGCCGGTGAGGTCCGCATGGACCACCTGGTCCGTCGGCCGCTTGAAGAGCAGGAGCTTTTCTTTCGCCGGGTCGGGGCGCAGGTCGAAGAAGGCCGCCGCGTAGTAGGCCGGCGTAACGCGCACCGGATCGAAGACCTTGAGGCGGTATTGGATCGACTGGTGCAGGTTCAACACGGTGAACAGGCCGATCAGCGTCACCGCCCATCGCCGGCGCATGCGCGGCCATGTGGAGATCCATGCGATGAGCGCCGCCAATGCGATGGCCATGACCGGATACGCCTGGACCATGGCGCGTTGCCCGAACCCACCGGGGTAGTACCACACGGTCCATGACGATACCACCCATAGATCGACGAGGAAGAACACGAGCAATGCGATCGCGATGCCGCGGGATCTCTTGAGCAAGGGGACAAAGCCCGCCACTGCGAGCAGCATCATTGGCGTATAGAGGAACCAGCCTTTGCGAAAGCTGAACAGGAAATTCAACGTATGCGGTGCGAGCAGGTCGAGCCCCTCGGCCGGGTTCTGGTAGCTGTCGTAGATCCACGAGCCGGCATGCACCTTCCAGTACAGCGGCAGTGGGAGGAACACGATCGCCCCCGCCAGCATCGCGAGGGCCACCTGGCCCCGGTGCGACTTCCACAGCCGCCGCAGTTTCGCCCCGGACCCGACGGCGCCTTGCAGCGGCCAGAGGATCGGGATCAGCACGGCCAGCGCATCGGTCGGGCGCACCAGCGCGATCAAGCCCAGCACCGCGCCCAATGCGATCGATCGGCCGGTGCCCGGCGCATCATGCCAGCGCATGGTGGTCCGGAGCAGCAGCGCGAAGAGCATGAACGAATAGCCGTGCGTGAGCAGGCAGGAAACCTCGAACTGCACCAGCAGGTTGGTGCCCAGCAGGAGGATCACAAGCGTGAAGAATGCCACGCGCGGTCCGAACAATTCCTCCAGCACGCGCAGCAGCACCCACAGCCCGATGGCGAGGTAGAGGAGATAGAGGATGGAGGCGCCGTACTGGTACGGTCTCGACAGGCCGTCCGCGGGAAAGCCCAACGGTTCCGCCACCAGGTCGGCGATCAGGAAGGCCGGCAGGTCCAGCAGCGCCACCCCGGGCGCATAGCGGATCACCATGTCGCCCGTGGGCGCCTTGTGGGCCTGGTAGAAGGTGGATGAGGGGTCGTAGGTGGCGAACATCTCCTGCACCACCGTGGGATCGCGCATGCCCAGGTCGTGGTGGATGATGGCCAGCGGCAGATACAGGTGATATCCGAAGGCGTCCCAGGTGATCGGGTTGTTCCAGGCGCGCATGGGCACCCGGGCGGCCATGTGGAGGATGAAGAGCGCGATGACCGCGCGACCGAACCAGGGGAACGGCCGTTTATCACCCCTTGCTATCTGTTCGGCGGGCATTCGTGAAATGATCAACAGCCAACATCACCAAAGAAAGCCCGCAACAGATTGCGACCATACGGGCACCAATCCCACGGATCCTCAGTGAAATAACCGATGTCGCTCTGGAGCATCGCTCTGTAATTGATGAAACAAATGATGATCAGCAATGGAACGGCACCATGAAAGAGGCCCGGCGACCGTTCATGCGTGAACGCGAGCAACGCCCACAAGGACAGGGCAAGGAACGGCACGTACTGTACCATGGGTCGCATTCCGTAGCCCAGTCCGAAATGCCAGGCATGCCATGAAGCACAGGCATAGAGCGCGAGTAGAATGCAGACAGCGATCAAAATGGCCATCCCGCGATCACGGAGCCACAACACCACGAGCGCGAATGGCAGCAGAGCGAACACCGGCGCATTGGGCAGGAGCCCGTTCATCGGTGCGGCGATCACTTTGCCCAGATGCGGAGAGGCCCAGTTGGTGAATCCTTCGCCGGTGTACGACCAGACGATCCAGTGATCATGCACATGATGCCAGTAAAGCAGTTGCGGTATGGCGATAACGATGCACGCGGCGACCTGCTTCGCCATCAGTCCGGCACGCAAGCCATTCCTCCCGTGGAAAACGCTCACAAGACCATATAGCGTGCAGACCGCCAGCAGGTCAATGGGGCGCATAAGAACGATAAGCGCATTGGAGACCACGAATACCAATTGCCAGCGGCGTGTCCAAGTACCGCGCATTATCGCATACAATGACAAGGACACGAGGAAGAAGGAATACACGTGTGAGTAGCCTGGCATCCGAAAGGCGTAGAAGAACAAATTGGTCCCAAACGATGCACAAGCGAACACCAGCAAGGCCAGCAATGGAGCGGCTGGACGCCAGCGGAAGAAACACAGCATGAGCAACACGGATCCCGCCAACCAATAGAAGATCCCAGCGAGGTTGATCGCGTTGTGATGGGTGCGCGTCAGCCCGTTGGTCCGCCCAATTCCCACGATGGTATCTGCTACGAGATAGAACGGCAGCTGGAGCAACGCCGTGCCGCAGGTGTATTTCGTCACGATGCGGTCGCGGTCGCGATCAAGCCCAAAGCCGAGCCCGGCGATCCTCAGGTCCGCGCTGTCGATCGTATTTGCCTTGAACCCGTAATGGAACAGACCGGGCAGGTAGATGTAATAGCCGGCCGCGTCTGCCCGAATGTGGCTGTGGTAGTCGTCCAAGGGCACCTTGTAAGCTCGTTCGATGGCGGACCAGCTGAAGAACGCGAAGAGGGCCATCGCGCTCAGTGCGATCGCGATGGCCCTCCTGCGTGGGATACAGCGCGCGTATCCTTCCTGAACGGGCATTGGGATCCTTATAGGCTCATTTCCGGCACCTCCCCCTTCACCACCAGTCTTCCTTCCGTCTTCGCCTTGATCTCATCGACCGTCACGCCCGGCGCCCGTTCGATCAGTTGAAAACCATCCGGCGTGATGTCGAACACCCCAAGGTCCGTCACCACCTTCTTCACGCAGCGCACGCCGGTGAGCGGGAGCGTGCATTGCTTCAGGAGCTTGCTTTCGCCCGCCTTGTTGGTGTGCATCATCACCACGATGATGTTCTCGGCGCTGGCCACCAGGTCCATGGCGCCGCCCATGCCCTTCACCATCCTGCCGGGGATCTTCCAGTTGGCGATGTCGCCGTTGTCGGCCACTTCCATGGCGCCCAGCACGGTGAGCTGCACCTTCTGGCTGCGGATCATGGCGAAGCTGGTGCTGCTGTCGAAGATGCTGGAACCGGGAAGCAGCGTCACCGTCTGTTTTCCCGCGTTGATCAGGTCCGCATCCTCTTCACCCTCGTAGGGGAAGGGCCCCATGCCCAGGATCCCGTTCTCGCTCTGCAACGTGACGTTGATGCCTCCGGGGATGTAATTGGCCACCAGCGTGGGGATGCCGATGCCCAGGTTGACATAGTAGCCGTCCTTGAGCTCGCGCGCGATGCGGCGGGCCATCTGGTCTTTGTTCAGGGGCATGGTCTGAAGTGTGGTCGGCAAGGTATCGCCATGTGGCGGATCCACTCACCGGCCGGCGGATCGATACAGCGTCACATGCGCCTCATGCACCTCGTATTCCTCCTGCCGAACGTTCCATAAGTACACCACGCGACGGTGGGCCCGTGCGTTGGCCGCCGGGATCCGCCGCAGCACGTGCAGCGTATCGCGTTGCCATCTGCGTCGCACATCGTCCAGGTCATTGGTCTCGAACTGCAGGTGGTTGTCCAGGCTGTCGCTGGCATCCACCACCAGCACCAGCCGCGACGGATCGCCGGACGAGCTGATCACCGCTTCGACCTCGACGAACACGTCGCCCTCATGCGTGGGCGGCTCAAAGCTTTCCCAAAGGGTCATGTACAGACCGGTGGCCGGACCCCGGGACAGCGTGGTATCGGAGGTGCGTTCCAGTCGGAGCGGTTCGCGACGTTCCAGAAGCAGCAGGCGCCCGTGCGGCGCGGCGTAGAGCGTGCGGAAGCCTTCCGGCCGGTCGAAGAAAGTCGGGTCGATGAGCATCAGGTCGCCGTTCGGTTGCGGGAAGCCGATGTGGTCCAACCCGTTCAGGTCGCGGCCGCGGATGTAGTTGCCGTAACTCCAGGGTCCCGCGTTCTGGTGGTACCCGCCGATCACCAGCGGGCGCGGCGCATGGCGTTGCTTTTCGGCCACGATCCCGAAGACCTCATCGGGGATGGATTGCTCCGCCCAATACGTGGTGTGGTCCAGGTTGGCGGTCGCCGCCGTGCGCAACGGGAACCAGAAGAAGAGCAGGCCGACCCAGCGCAGCGACCTGCGCTGCTCCGCGGCACGGTCGATCCATGCAGCACAGGCGATCAGGAACAGCGGCACCAGATGCATGGCCGTGCGATCGACCGGATACAGCATGCCGAAGCCCTCCCCCAGCACCAGCCGGCCGCACGCTTCGCCGAGCAGCAGGAGGGAACAGACGGCCAGAAGCGTGTCCGATCCATTGAACCTGCGTTGGGCGAGCACGTGGAGCGCCGGCCAGAAAAGCGCCACGGCGACGACGCCGATGCCCATCACCAGCCATCGTGACCAGAGGCCGGCCACGTTCCAGAGGAGCGAGACCGCGGTGCCGTCCACGAGACCCTGCGTACTTCCATAATAGAGCGCCCCGCGTTCGGCCAGCTCCACGCCGCACCAGGCCAGGAACGCCGTTGGCAGCACGCCCACCAGGATCCACACGATCCAGCTCCGCGCGCCGCGCGCACGCATGGGAATGAACAGCGCCGTGAGGCCCACCATGAGCAGCGACTGCAATAGCAGGGTGAGCGACGCGGTGGTGGCGAGCGCGGTGGCGGCGAGCGCCAGGACCATCTGCTTGCGCCCGCCCTCGCGCAGGAAGCGCACCAGGTGATGCAGCGCCATGACCTGGAAGGCGATCGAGAGCCCGTACCCGCGGAACAACGAGAAGAACTCGATCACGAAAGGCGTGAAGAGCAGCGCCGGCAACAGTCCGCCGCGCACGAGCCGGTCGGTGATGGCCGAGGCGAGTCGAACAGCATACCACGCGTACAGCGCGAAGGCCAGCACGTTGAAGAGCCGCATGGAGAATTCCCCGGGGCCGAACAGCGCTTGGCTGATCTGCGCCAGCGCGGTGGCCAGCAGGTGGTTGCCGGCGTCCCAGTGCGCCTGGAAGGGAAGGAACTCCCCCGTGAGCACATAGGTCTGGAAGGTGCGGGCTTCATCGTGGATGAAGGGGACGAGCGCCGCTCGAAGAACCACATACACCAGTCCGATCAGGGCGCACGCAGCAATGGCCCGACGGTCGCCAATGGGGAAATGTGAAAATGTGAAAATGTGCGCGCGTGCCGGGGAGGTCGGCTCCTTCATGTGCGGTTCGCGCGAGCGGTTATCAGGATCTTGGAGAGGATGTTCCGGATGTCCTGAAGCTCTTCCAACAGGCCTTCCTCGTATGGTAGTTCCTCTGAGTATTTGCACAGCTTCAACCAGTAGTGCGTTCCACTGGCCTCCTTGGCCCCGATCTTCATCTTGTGGATGAAGTCGTCCCGGCTCTCTGGTTCCTGAGCTTCGTGGATCTGAGCGCCGATCGACGTTCCGCTCCTGAACAATTGACGTGAAGCATCCCACCATCCGCCATCGCGCAGCTTCTTGCAGAACCCGATGATCCGTAAAGCGAATTCGAAGTTCCGATCAACGATCACGTTGCCGGTAACCCGCTCATCTCCGTATGCCGCCCTTCCTTCCTGCATCATCCAAGGCGTGTACTGGTCCATGTTCATGCGTGGATCAAGTCCGTTCAGGTCCACATTTTCTCATTTCCTCATTTTCACATTCGTTCCCTTACCGTGCGCTGCTCGATCCGCTTCTCGTAGTTCGCCCCCTGGAAGATCCGATGCACGAAGATCCCCGGCGTGTGGATGTGGTCGGGGTCCAGTTCACCGGGCTTCACCAGTTCCTCCACCTCGGCGATCGTGATCTTTCCCGCCATGGCCATCATGGGGTTGAAGTTGCGCGCGGTGTGGCGGTAGACCAGGTTGCCCATCGGATCGCCCTTCCAGGCTTTCACGAGGCTGAAGTCGGCGCGGAGCCATTGCTCCATCACGTAGTGCTTGCCGTGGAACGCGCGCGTCTCCTTCCCCGCGGCGACCTCCGTTCCGTATCCGGCGGGCGTGAAGAAGGCCGGGATGCCCGCCCCGCCCGCGCGGCAGCGCTCGGCCAGCGTGCCCTGTGGCACCAGGTCCACCTCCAGCTCGCCGCTGAGCAGCTGCCGTTCGAACTCCTCGTTCTCCCCCACGTAGCTGCTGATCATCTTGCGGATCAGTTTCTTCTGCAGCAGCAGTCCGAGGCCGAAATCGTCCACGCCCGCGTTGTTGCTGATGCAGGTGAGTTCCTTCACGCCCTTGCGCACCAGCGCGGCAATGGAATTTTCCGGGATGCCGCAGAGCCCGAAACCGCCGACCATCAATGTCATGCCGTCGCCGATGCCTTCGATCGCCGCGTCGGCGTTGGGGACCACCTTGTTCATGGAGCAAATGTGCCGAACGATCGGCTAAGGAGGAACACGAACCTACCTTGGGCCCATGGCCGATGAAAAGCCCGATGGCCCCGACCTGAAGGATCTGGGCAGGGGCTACGCGAAGTATCTGCGATACAGCGGCCTGGGCATCCAGATCGTCGTTTACGTCGTGGGGGGGATCCTGCTCGGTCGATGGTTGGACGGTCTGATCGGCTGGGACTTCCCCGTGCTCACGCTCGTTTTCCTCTTCCTGGGCATGGTCAGCACGTTCTGGGTCCTGTTCAAGGAGGTGCGCCGGCAGCGATAAGTACCCATCGCCGCCACGCCCCCGGCCGATCCATGGCGCCGCGCTTCGGGTGCGCCCTATTGTCCTTGATCAGCCGGTCATATGCGGTCAGGATCTACTTTCGCGGCCGCAATGAGAGGGGGTATCCGTCCGTGGACCGCGCTGAAGTGCTTGCTGTGCGCGGCTTTCATGCTGGTCGGGGCCTCCATTTTCGCGCAGGACCACCATCATGAGGCCGCCGCCCATGACGCCGCCTCTTCCCCCGCCGAGGAGTTCAACGCCGGGAAGCTCATCATGGAGCACATCGGCGATGCGCACAGCTGGCACCTCTGGGGGCACACCAGCCTGCCGCTGCCGGTGATCCTTTGGACCGATGCGGGGTTGGAATGGTTCAGCAGCGCGCGCTTGATGGATGAGCACCACCATCCCGTTCCCTACCAGGGTCGGTACCACACCTACCTGCTGGAGCACGAGAAGATCAAGGTGCTCGACGCTTCGGGCCGGGTGGACGCGAACGCCGCGGTGCTCGACCTGTCGATCACCAAGAACGCCGCCACCCTGTTGATGGCCTCGGCGCTGCTGCTGATCCTCTTCATCGGCATGGCCAAGGCCTATGCCCGCCGGCCGGACCAGGCGCCACGGGGCCTGCAGAGCCTGCTGGAGCCGGTGGTCCTCTTCGTCCGCGACAACATCGCCCGCAGCGCCATCGGCGGCAGCCGGTGGGAGCGCTGGGTGCCCTACCTGCTCACGCTCTTCTTTTTCATCTGGGTCCTGAACCTGATGGGCCTGATCCCGATCTTCCCCTTCGGGGCGAACGTCACGGGCAACATCGTCACCCCGCTGGTGCTGGCGATGATCACCCTGCTGATCGTCACCTTCGCCGCCAACCGTCACTACTGGCGGCACATGCTGGCCATGCCCGGCATCCCCATCCCGGTGCTGATCATCCTCACGCCGATCGAGATCATGGGCCATTTCATCCGCCCGATCGTGCTCATGATCCGGTTGTTCGCCAACATCATGGCCGGCCACATCGTGCTGCTGGTGTTCTTCTGCCTGATCTTCATCTTCAGCAGGAACGGCGAGAACCTGCTGGGCGGTTATGCCACCGGCCCCTTCGCCCTGCTCTTCACCGTGTTCGTGAACTGCCTTGAACTGCTGGTGGGCGCGCTGCAGGCTTACGTGTTCACCCTGCTCACGGCCATTTACATCGGCACCGCCACGCACGAGGCGCACGCGCACGAACATCACTAAGGACCCTCCGAACCCATTCAACCCAGACAACCATGACCACCCTCACCATCCTTCTCCAGGCCGCTGCCGAAGGCAGCATGGCCGTTGCGAAAGCGGGCGCCGTGATCGGCGCCGGCCTGGCCGCCGTCGGCGCCGGCGTCGGCATCGGCCGCATCGGCGGCAGCGCACTGGAAAGCATCGCGCGCCAGCCCGAAGCCAAGGGCGACATCGTGGGCAACATGATCCTCGCCGCCGCGCTGGTGGAGGGCGTGGCCCTCGGCGCCGTGGCGCTCGGCTTCATCGTCGGCCTCTAAGCGATCGTGCGCGGCCGCGCACGACCGACCAACGACAACCGCCAACCGACAACCACCATGGAACTCGTCACCCCCGCCATCGGCCTCCTGTTCTGGATGTGCCTGTCCTTCGGCATCGTGGTCTTCCTGCTGAGGAAGTACGCCTGGAAGCCGATCCTCAACGCCGTGCGGTCGCGCGAAGCCTCGATCAGCGATGCGTTGAACGAAGCGAAGAAGATGCGCGAAGAGATCGCGAAGATGACCGCCGGCAACGAGGAGCTCATGGCCCAGGCACGCGAAGAGCGCGAGGTGCTGCTGAAGGAGGCGCGCGACATCCGCGACAGGGAGATCGCCGAGGCCAAGGGGCGGGCCAAGACCGAGGCCGATGCCCTGCTGGCCCGCGCCCGCGAGGATATCCGCAACGAGAAGCTGCGCGCCATCGGCGAGTTGAAGACCGAGGTGGCCGAGCTGAGCGTGAAGGTGGCCGAGACCATCCTGCGCGACAAGCTCAGCGAGAACGTGGCACAACAGGCCCTGGTGGACAAGGTGATGAAGGACGCCGAACTGCGCAGGTCATGAACATCGCCCCGGTCGCATACCGCTACGCCCAGAGCCTGTTCCAGCTCGCCGATGAGCAGGGCGCGCTCGAAGGCACGCAGGCGGACATGCACCTGGTGGAGCGCACCTGCCGGAAGGAACGCGACCTGCGCCTGCTGCTGAAAAGCCCGGTGATCAAGCCCGACAAGAAGAGCCATGTGCTGGAGCAGGTCTTCGCGGGCCGCATCGGGCAGATCACCGCGCGCTTCATCGCCCTGATGGTCCGCAAAGGCCGCGAGGTCATGCTTCCGCAAGTGGCGGCCGCCTTCGGCGAACTGTACGACCGCCAGCAGGGCATCATCAAGGGCGAGGTGATCAGCGCGGCTCCCCTTGGGGAGGGCACGCGCGAGCGCATCACGCGCCTGATGGAGTCGCGCAACCCGGGCAAGACCGTCACCCTGACGGAGAAGATCGATCCGGCCCTGATCGGCGGCGTGGTGGTGCGCGTGGGCGACCTGCAATACGACGGCAGCGTGGCGCGCCGCCTGCACGACCTGCGGAGGAAATTCCGCGAGAACCCTTACATCCCGAAGTTCTAACGCACGAACAACGCCCACGCCGGGCCACGGCGTTCACGCATGGCAGAAGTGAAACCCGCCGAAGTATCGGCGATCCTCAAACAAGAACTCGCCGGCTTCCGCACCGAAGCGGAGATCGAAGACGTCGGAACGGTGCTCCAGGTAGGCGACGGCATCGCGCGCATCTACGGCCTGCAGAGCGTTCAGAGCGGCGAGCTGATCGAATTCCCCAGCGGCCTTCGCGGCATCGTGCTGAACCTCGAGGAGGACAACGTGGGCGCGGTGCTCCTGGGCCCCAGCGTGGGCATCAAGGAGGGCGACACGGTGAAGCGCACCGGCCGCATCGCCAGCGTACACGTGGGCGAAGGCATGGTGGGCCGCGTGGTGAACACCCTGGGCGAGCCCATCGACGGCAGGGGCCCGATCACCGGCGAGACCTTCGAGATGCCGCTGGAGCGCAAGGCCCCGGGCGTGATCTTCCGCCAGCCGGTGAAGGAGCCGCTGCAAACGGGCATCAAGGCCATCGACGCCATGATCCCCGTGGGCCGCGGCCAGCGCGAACTGATCATCGGCGACCGCCAGACGGGCAAGAGCACCGTGGCGATCGACACGATCATCAACCAGCGCGAATTCCACGCCGCCGGCAAGCCGGTGTACTGCATCTACGTGGCCGTGGGCCAGAAGGGCAGCACCGTGGCCCAGACGGTGAAGACCCTCGAAGAGAACGGCGCGATGGCCTACACGATCGTGGTGGCCGCCAACGCCAGCGATCCCGCGCCCATGCAGTTCTACGCCCCGCTCGCGGGCGCCGCCATCGGCGAATATTTCCGCGACACGGGCCGGCCCGCGCTGATCGTGTACGACGACCTGAGCAAGCAGGCCGTCGCCTACCGCGAAGTGTCGCTGCTGCTTCGCCGCCCGCCCGGCCGCGAAGCCTATCCGGGCGACGTGTTCTACCTGCACAGCCGCCTGCTGGAGCGCGCGGCCAAGATCACCGAGGACGACAAGGTGGCCGCCCAGATGAACGACCAGCCTCCCTCGCTGAAGGGCCGGGTGAAAGGCGGGGGAAGCCTCACCGCGCTGCCGATCATCGAAACGCAGGCCGGCGACGTGAGCGCCTACATCCCCACCAACGTGATCTCCATCACCGACGGGCAGATCTTCCTGGAGAGCAACCTCTTCCTCAGCGGCGTGCGCCCAGCCATCAACGTGGGCATCAGCGTGAGCCGCGTGGGTGGCAACGCCCAGATCAAGTCGATGAAGAAGGTGGCCGGCACCTTGAAGCTCGACCAGGCGGCCTACCGCGAACTCGAAGCCTTCAGCAAATTCGGATCCGACCTGGACGCCGCCACCAAGGCGGTGCTCGACAAGGGCGCGCGCAACGTGGAGATCCTCAAGCAGGGACGCAACAGCCCCATGCCCGTGGAGGAACAGATCGCGGTGATCTACTGCGGCACCAAGGGCCTGCTGGGCAGGATCCCCATCAAGAACGTCAAGCAGTTCGAGGCGGAGCTGGTCACCATGCTGCGCAACAAGCACAAGGACGTGCTCGACGCCCTCAAACGCGGCGAACTGAACGACCAGATCACCGGCACCATCGAGAAGGTGGCGGCCGACCTGGTGAAGAGCCTGCACAACTAAGGCATGGCCAGCCTCAAGGAAGTCCGCGTCCGCATCGGCTCGGTGAACAGCACCAAGCAGATCACCGCCGCCATGAAAATGGTGAGCGCCGCGAAGCTGCGACGCGCGCAGGACGCGATCATCCGCATGCGGCCCTACGCGCAGAAGCTGCAGGCGGTCCTGGGCAGCGTGAGCGCGTCGCTCGGCGCGGGCGAGGGCGCGTTCAGCAAGCCGCGCGAAGTGAAGCGCGTGCTGCTGGTGGCCATCGCCAGCAACCGCGGGCTGGCCGGCGCCTTCAACGCGCAGGTGGTGCGCTCGGTGAAGCGGCTGGCCGGTGAACACGCCGGCGCGGAGGTGAAGGTGCTGGCCATCGGCAAGAAGATGAGCGATGCGTTCAAGCGCACCTCCTGGCATGCTTCGGAACTGCCCGAGAACCTGGCCGCGCTCTTCGATGGGCTCAGCTTCGACAAGGTCGCGCCGGTGGCCGCGATGATCATGGAGAAATACGCAGCCGGCGACTACGACAAGGTCGTGCTGGTCTACAACCGCTTCAAGAACGCCGCCACGCAGATCCTCACCGAGGAGGCCTTCCTGCCGGTGCCCCCTCCCGGGAATGGCACGGCGAAGGCCGCCGCCGTCGACCACATCATGGAGCCTTCGCGGGAGGTGATCGTGGAACAGATCATTCCCAAGAGCCTCAAGGTCCAGCTGTACAAGGCGCTGCTGGACAGCCAGGCCGCCGAGCACGGCGCGCGCATGACCGCCATGCACAAGGCCACCGACAATGCCGACGCGCTGCTCAAGGACCTGAAGCTTTCCTACAACAAAGCCAGGCAGGCGGCGATCACCGGCGAGATCCTGGAGATCGTGGGAGGGGCGGAGGCGCTGAAGGGGTAGGTCCTTTTTCATCCCATCGCTGAACCGGCTTGGGGCGGGCGGTGCCCGCTACCTTGGCGCGCGCCTTGCGCACGCCTGGTCCGTGCGCCCATGCAACGCCTGGCTGCACACCATGCGGCGCCCGATCCCGCTCATCCTGGCCTCCGCACTCGCCTGTGCGGGGCTGGCCACCGCGATCCGCGGACCCGACGACGATCGTCTGCTGGAACGGGAGGCCGAACGCATGCAGCAGCGCATGAACGAGCGCGTAGCGGCGTTTCGCGCGAATGCGGAGCCGGAGGATCCGGATGTGGCCAGCTGGACCTGGCACCGCGACAGCCTGGTGCAATGGACGGCGAACTGGCCGGCGAACGAAGACAGCCTGCATGACCGCGGGAAGGCCCATCTGGTCCTGCCCGATGGGATCGTGCTGCATGTGCTGGGCGGGCCGGACCATGGAACGCACTGGCTCATCCGCGTCTGGCGCTCCTACCCCTTCAACAATCCCTACCTCCGGTCCTCGTTCGCAGGCTGGCTGAACGCGCCGAAGGGCTTGAAGGCCGAGACCGGTCCCGGTCTGGGTCCGGTGGTGCGCGATGCCCGGGGAGCGGTGATGTTCCGCCTGGCCTGGCGCGATGGGGAACGCCCGATCACCACCCCGGAGATCCTGAGCGCGTTGTTGCTGCTGGCCGCCTTTGTCCTGCTGGTGATCTCCGCCTGGTCCGTCAGCGGCCTCGTCGCGCAGCGCTGGGGAGCCTGGCCCGCGGTGGTGGCCGGCACGGGGCTGATCATCGCGATCCGCTGGGCCGGTCTGGCCGCTTATCCCATCGCGCCGTTCGACCGCATGCCGCTGTTCGGGCCCGAGCTGTATGCGGCCGCATCCTGGCAGCCTTCGCTCGGCGATCTGCTGGTGAACGCGTTGCTGTGGCTCGTGATCGCGCGCATCGCGCACCTGCGTCTGCGCCGATACGAAGTGACGGCCGACCTCGGGGGTGCGGCGATCGCTTTCGCCCTCACCGGCATGGTGCTCGGGTCGGGAGCCTGGGTCACCGAAGCCTTCGTGGGGCTGGTGCAGGATAGCAGCGTGGACCTTGACCTCTTCGACCTGCAGGACCTGGGCATATACAGCGTGATCGCGCTGGTTTGCGTGGCGTTGCTCGTCGCGGGCTGGCTGCTGATCGCCGATGCGCTCGTTCGTCCGTTCGCCGGCGTGATCCGATCGTGGCCGGTGGCCATCGCCGTGCTGCTGGCCATCGCGGCATCCATCGCATTGCATGACCATTGGGGCGTGGTGGACCTGGCGCTGGTGCTCTGGCCGCTGCCGCTGCTGGCCCTGGCGATCGCCAGGCGCGGGAGGTACGGCCTGTCCCATGCGCTGTTCACCCTTCTCGTGATCGCCCTGCTCGGCGCGCACGTGCTGCTCAAGCACGACCGGCGGCGCGAGCACCGCGACCGGCTCGCGCTGGCCGAACGCCTGCTCACCGAAAGGGATCCGGTGGTGGAGCTGCTGTTCCGCCAGACGGCCCCGCGCCTGCGCCACGATGCGGCCGTTTACGCACTGCTACGCGACACCCTGTGCGACCCCGCGCAGCTCGATGCCCGCATCCGCCAGCCCTACTTCACCGGCTACTGGGAGCGCTACGACGTGCGCCTGCATGTGTTCGGCGCCGATGGGTCGCTGCGTTGCGCCACTTCGCCGGACCCGCCGCGTTCGCTTTCCGCCGCGGAAGGGTTCACGCGCACCCTGGCCGTGGCCGACATGCCGGAGCTATACATCGATGCCGCGCCGGGCGAGCGCCCGTTCTACCACGCGCGGGTGGCCGTGATGGCCAGCGACACTTCGCCGCCGGCACAGCTGCTCGTGGAACTGCATCCACGCATCGCACCCGAAGGGCAGGGGTTCCCCGAATTGCTCCTCAACGATCCGGAGGGGATCGGCCGCCGCATGGGCCGCTATGCCTTCGCGCGATACGGCGAAGGGCGGTTGATGGAACACCGCGGATTCGCCTTCCCACTGCGCTGGTCCCTGGATCCCGATGAAGACCACGTGGCGGAAATGGAACTGGACGGCTGGGACCTGCTGGCCTTCGGCGAACCGTCCGGCTCGCTCGTGGTGCTGGGCACCCCGTCGCTCACCCTGTTGCAGCGCGTCACCACCTTCAGCTGGCTCTTCGCCTTTTTCGGACTGGTGCTCGCCGCATTCATCGGGCTGCGCGAAGTGCTGCGCGCGCGCGGGCTGCCGCCCCTGGGCATCGGCGGAAAGGTGCGCCTCGCTCTGCTGGTGTTCGCCGGGTTGATGCTGGTGTTCTTCGGCCTCGGCTCGCAGCGTTCGCTCGCGCGGTTGTACACCGCGCGCAACGACGCCGCGCTGCTGGAGAAAACGCGCTCCATCCTCGTGGAGCTTCGCGGCAAGCTGGAGGGCGTCGAACGGCTGGTGCCGGCACGAGCCGACTACCTCGCGCACCTGCTCTCGAAATTCAGCAACATCTTCTTCACCGACATCAACGTCTACGGCCCCGACGGGCGGTTGCTGGCCACCTCGCGCCCGCAGGTGTTCGACGCCGGCCTGCTGGGCCGGCGGATGGATCCGGTCGCTTTCCACCGGCTGGCCGTCGACGGCCGAACGGAGTTCCTGCAGGTGGAAGCGATCGGCGGAGCGCGCTACCGCTCGGCCTACATGCCCCTGCGCAACAAGCAGGGCGGCCTGCTGGCCTACGTGAACCTGCCTTCCTTCGCCCGCCAGGGCGAACTCGACCAGGAACGCGGCACGCTGGTCACCGCCATCGTGAACCTCTTCGTGCTGCTGCTGGCGCTCTCGCTGCTGGCCGGCGTGTTCATCAGCAGCTGGACCACGCAACCCCTTGAATTGCTCAAGCGCGGCCTCGGCCGCATCGCGCTCACCGGCGCCAACGAGCCGATCGCCTATGCCGGTCGCGATGAGGTGGGGGAACTGGTGCGGGTGTACAACCGCAAGGTGGAGGAGTTGCGCGAAAGCGCCGAACGCCTCGCGCGCAGCGAGCGGGAGAGCGCCTGGAAGGAAATGGCCCGGCAGGTGGCGCACGAGATCAAGAACCCGCTCACGCCGATGAAGCTCAGCATCCAGCACTTCCAGCGCACGTGGACGCCGGAGGGACCCGGGGCCACCGAGAAGCTGCGCAGCTTCGGTGAAAGCCTCGTGCAGCAGATCGATGCGCTCAGCCGGATCGCGGGGGAGTTCTCCGCCTTCGCCCAGATGCCCGCCGCACAGGAGCGGGTGTTCGACCTGCGCGAGGTCGCGGAAGCCGGCATCGCGCTGTTCAAAGGGGAGGCGAACGCCGTGGTCGTGCTGGACGCTCCGTCGCCGATGCCGGTGAAGGCCGACCGCGACCAGTTGCTGCGCGCGCTGAACAACCTGCTGAAGAACGCGGTCCAGTCGATCCCTGAAGGACGTCCGGGAAGGATCGAGGTGGGCATCCGCCGCGAAGGCGGCATGGTGGTGCTCCACGTGAGCGACAACGGCGAAGGCATCGCACCCGACGCGCGTGAGCGGATCTTCACCCCCAGCTTCACCACCAAGTCCAGCGGCATGGGCCTGGGCCTTGCCATGGTGAAGCGCATCGTGGAACAGGCATCCGGTCGGGTGTGGTTCGGATCGGAGGTCGGTCGCGGCAGCACCTTCTTCATCGAACTGCCGCTGCACCCGTAGCCGGATACCTTTGTTCGCGGCCATCGACCCCACATGCCCCACACCAATCTCTTGATCGAAGACCGCGGCGGCATCCGCACGATCACCATCAATCGACCCGACCAGCTCAACGCACTTGACCGTACGACCATCGACGAACTGGACGGCGCGCTGAACGAGGCCGGTGCCGACGGGAGCGTGCGCGTGCTCATCCTCACCGGCGCCGGGTCGAAGGCCTTCGTGGCGGGGGCCGACATCAAGGAGTTCGCGCATTTCAGCGTGGACGAGGGCAGGGCGCTCAGCGCCGACGGCCAGCAGCGGCTCTTCGACCACGTGGAACGCATGAACAAACCGGTGATCGCGGCGGTGAACGGCTTCGCGCTGGGCGGAGGGTTGGAACTGGCCATGAGCTGCCACATCCGCGTGGCGAGCGACAACGCCCGCATGGGTCTGCCGGAAGTCTCGCTCGGAGTGATCCCCGGCTATGGCGGAACGCAGCGCCTGCCGCGCCTGGTGGGCAAGGGCAAGGCCATGGAAATGATCTTCACCGCGGGCATGCTCAAGGCCGATGAGGCCCTGCAATGGGGATTGGTGAACCACGTGGTGCCACAGGACCAGTTGCCCGCGAAATGCAATGAGATCGCCGCGGCCATCATGAAGAACTCCCCCGCCGCCCTGGCCGCCGCCATCCGCGCGGTGAACGCCGGCCATGAGCACGGCGTGAACGGCATGCAGCGCGAGATCGAAGAGTTCGGCAGGTGCTTCGGCACGGCCGACTTCAAGGAGGGCACCAGCGCGTTCATGGAGAAGCGCAGGCCGAACTTCACGGGAGCATGATCCGGAGAGGAGCGCATCGTGCCGTGTTCGCGCCTTCTTTGTCCCCCCTGCCATGGGTTCCCGCATTCATCCGCCTGAACCGCGACATCCGCGGATGAGCACATCGCATTGAGCGCCCTCCGCAACCTCGCCGGCCAGACGGCCATCTACGGGCTGAGCAGCATCGTCGCGCGCTTCCTGAACTTCCTGCTCACCCCGCTGTACACCAGCAGGGGCGTGTTCCCGCCGGAGGAATACGGCGTGATCACCTCGTTCTACGCGTGGGCGGCCTTCCTCACCGTGCTGCTCACCTTCGGCATGGAGACCACCTACTTCCGATTCGCCAACCGCAAGGAGGTGGACGCCAGGCGCGCGTACGGGACGGCGTTCTTTGCCGTGGCGCTCATCGCCGTGCCCTTCATGCTGGCGGGCCTGCTGCTGAACGGACCCATCGCGGCGGCCATGCGCTACCCGGAGCACGGCCGGCTGGTGTGGATGCTCGCCCTGGCCCTGGGCCTCGACGCCCTGACGGCCGTGCCCATGGCGCGGCTGAGGCAGGAGGGCAGGGCGTGGCGCTTCGTGGCGGTGAACATGGTCAACATCGGCGTCACCGTGGCTCTGAGCCTCTGGTTCTTCGCCTACCGCAAGCCGCTGGACCCGGGCATCGGCGTGGGCCACGTGTTCCTGATCAACCTCGTCGCCAGCGCGGTGAAGTGCCTGCTGCTGGTGCCGGCGTGGCCGCGCCCCGCACAGTTCGACCGGACGCTGCTCGCACCCATGCGCGCCTTCGCCTGGCCGCTGGCCATCGCGGGGCTGGCCGGCATGGTGAACGAGACCGCCGACCGCGCGGTGATGAAGTTCCTGCTTCCGGAGGGCATCGCCGACGCGCAGCTCGGCATCTATGGTGCGTGCTACAAGCTGGCGGTGTTGATCACGCTGTTCATCCAGGCCTTCCGCCTGGGTGCCGAGCCTTTCTTCTTCAGCCATGCGAAGGAGCAGGACAGCAAGGAGACGTTCGCGCGCATCATGAACGTGTTCGTGGCCGTGTGCATGGCCGCGTTCCTCGGCGTGATGCTCTTCATCGACCTGTTCAAGTGGTTCATCCCCAACCCCGCCTACCACGTGGGGCTGCGCGTGGTGCCGGTCCTGATGCTGGCCAATGTGTTCCTGGGCATCTATTACAACCAGAGCGTGTGGTACAAGCTCACCGACCGGACGCGCGCCGGAGGCATCATCGCCCTGATCGGCGCGGCGATCACGCTCGTGCTGCTCTTCGCCCTGGTCCCGCGCATGGGTTACATGGGCGCGGCCTGGGCCACCTTCGTCTGTTACGCGACCATGGCGGCGATCAGCCATGCGTGGGGGCGCGCGCACTATCCCGTACCCTACAACGTCACGCGGGTCATGCTGTACATGGCGGGAGCCGTGCTGTCGTGGTGGATCAGCACGCGGCTGCCGGTGGAGGGCGCCGCGCGTTACGCATTGAACGCCGGCCTGTTCGCGCTGTTCGTCGTGGTGGCGTGGAGGGTGGAGGCCGCCGATGTGCGAGCGATCAGGACCCCCGCGCGGGGTTGATCACCCCGCCGCGGGGAACAGATAGGTGATGTTCCCCGCGAACAGCTTCATGCTGATGGCCAGCAGGATGATCCCAAAGGCCTTCTTGATCACGATCAATCCCACGCGGCCCAGCAACCGCTCGATGCGGTTCGTGAGGAAAAGCACCAGCATCACGGGGATCATGTTCAGCAGGATGGCGATGAGGATGTTGATGGCCTCATACTCCGCGCGCAGGGAGAGGATCGCCGTGATGGTGCCCGCCCCGGCGATCACCGGAAAAGCGAGCGGCACGATGCTGTACACCTTGGGGTCGTCGCTGGGCAGGCCCGGCGCGCTCTGGTCCTCGCGAAAGAGGCGGATGCCCAGGATCATCTCCAGCGCGATGAAGAACAGCACCAACGAGCCGGCCACGGCGAAGGAGCGCACGTCGACCCCCACCACGTTGAGGATCTTCTCCCCTACATACAGGAACACCACCATGATGCCCAGGGACACCAGCGTGGCCCGCAGGGGGTAGATCTTGCCGGCTTTCTGCCGCACCTGCAGGATCATCGGGATCCCACCGATCACGTCGATCACGGCGAAAAGGATCAACGAAGCCTTGCCGATCTCCTGGAGGTCCATGGTGCGAAGGTGGTGGAAGTGCGACGGGTCGGGCACGGGCGGGTGAGGGGGGCCGGGGGAGAGCGCGTTGAGCCCCCTCATCCCTTCGCGCTCCCACGGTCCACCATCTCCTCGATCACCCGCGGATAATGTTCGTGTTCGAGCGCGTGGATGCGCGCGGCCAGCGTGGCGGGCGTGTCTCCGGCCAGTACCGGACATTTCGCCTGGAAGAGCACACGGCCTTCATCGTACCGTTCGTTCACCAGGTGGATGGTGATCCCGCTTTCCTTTTCCCCCGCCCTCAGGACGGCTTCATGCACCCGGTCGCCGTACATGCCCTTTCCGCCATGCTTCGGCAGGAGGGCGGGATGGATGTTCACGATGCGGCCGCCCCAGGTCCGGATCATCTCCGATGGGACCAGACGCAGGAAGCCGGCCAGCACGACCAGGTCGATCCGCAGCCGCACCAGTTCGCGTTGCACGTCCCCGTTGGCCATTCCCTCCCTGTTGAACAGGTACATGGGCACGCCCAGGTCCCAGGCGCGTTGGATGACGCCGGCCCCGGGGTTGTCGCAACCCACCAGCACCACCTCCGCCTTGGGGTGCGACCGGAAGTGCTCGATCAGCCGCTGGGCATTGGTGCCCGATCCCGAGGCGAGAACGGCGATGCGCGTCACGCCGCGAAGGTGGGAAAGGGCGCGGCTTGTCCCGATCATGGCGGGCACCTTCCCCAGGCCGCGGACCGGCGCCTGGCGGGTGGGACGGGCTGGTTCCCAGGGCCGTCGGGCTGGTCCGGCCGGCCTCACGGGGCCGGATCGGAAAAGTGCTTCCTTTGCAGCCTCACTAAAACGAACGGACATGTCGGACATCAAATCCAGGGTCATCGCGATCATCGTGGACAAGCTCGGGGTTGACCAGGGCGAGGTCACGCCGGAAGCGAGCTTCACCAACGACCTTGGCGCTGACAGCCTCGATACTGTCGAACTCATCATGGAGTTCGAGAAGGAATTCAACATCGCCATCCCTGACGACCAGGCCGAGAAGATCCAGACCGTCGGCCAAGCCATCGAGTACGTCGAAAAGAACGCCAAGTAAGTCCGGTCCTGCGCATGCAGCTCAGACGCGTCGTCGTCACTGGTCTGGGCGCGCTCACACCGATCGGCAACACCCTCAAGGAGTATTGGGCGGGCCTGGTGGGCGGCCGCAGCGGCGCCGCGCCCATCACGCGCTTCGATGCCTCGAAGTTCAAGACGCGCTTCGCCTGCGAGGTGAAGGGCTTCAACGTGGAGAACTTCATCGAGCGCAAGGAGGCGCGCAAGATGGACCCCTACACGCAGTTCGCCGTGGTGGCCAGCGACGAAGCCATCAAGGATAGCGGGCTGAACATGGAGACGGTCGACAAGGACCGCGTGGGGGTGATCTGGGGCGGCGGCATCGGCGGCTTGAAGACCTTCCAGGACGAGTGCGTCGGCTTCTCCAAGGGCGACGGCACCCCGCGCTTCAATCCCTTCTTCATCCCCAAGATGATCGCCGACAGCGCCGCGGGGCTGGTGAGCATGCGGCACGGCCTGCGCGGCCCCAGCTATGTGACGGTGAGCGCCTGCGCCAGCAGCAACAACGCCCTGATCGATGCCTTCAATTACGTGCGTCTGGGGACCTGCGACCTGGTGGTGGGCGGCGGCAGCGAAGCGGCCATCTACGAGGCGGGCGTGGGGGGGTTCAACGCCCTGCATGCCATGAGCACGCGCAACGACGACCCCTCCACCGCATCGCGGCCCTACGACAAGGACCGCGATGGTTTCGTGCTGGGCGAGGGCGGCGGGGCCATCATCCTGGAGGAACGCGACCGGGCGCTGGCACGCGGCGCACGCATCTACTGCGAACTGATCGGCGGCGGCATGAGCAGCGACGCCTACCACATCACCGCACCGCACCCCGACGGCCTGGGCGCGTTCATGTGCATGAAAAACGCGCTGGCCGACGCCGGCATCGAGCCATCGGAGATCGACCACATCAACACCCACGGCACCAGCACGCCCATCGGCGATCCGCAGGAGGTGAAGGCCATCCAGCGCCTCTTCGGCGACCACGCCTACGGCATCAACATCACCAGCACCAAGAGCATGACCGGCCACCTGCTGGGCGCGGCCGGGGCGATCGAGGCCATCGCCTCCATCCTGGCGGTGCATCACGACCTGGTGCCGCCCACCATCAACCATTTCACGGACGATCCCGAGATCGACCCCAAGCTGAACTTCACCTTCAACAAGGCGCAGCAGCGGGTGGTGAACACCGCGCTGAGCAACACCTTCGGCTTCGGCGGTCACAACACCTCGGTGATCTTCCGCAAGCACCGCTGACCGCTTGATCCGTTCCCTGTTCCGCCGCGTGGCAGCGGGCCCCGAAGAAAGGCGTATCAACGCCTGGTGCCGCAAGACCCTGGGGCTGACCCCCAGCGATCCGGCGCTCTATCGGCAGGCCCTCCGCCACAGCAGCGCCGTGCCCGAAGACCGGCCCGACCTGCCCAACAACGAGCGGCTCGAATTCCTCGGCGACGCGGTGCTTGATGCGATCATCGGCCAGTTGCTCTTCCGCACCTACGCCGACAAGGGCGAGGGCTTCCTCACGCGCATGCGCAGCAAGCTGGTGAGCCGCCACCAGCTGAACATCCTGGCCAAGAAGATCGAGATCGAGCGCGTGGTGGAGAGCAACGTGAGCAAGGGCCACGAGACCAGCGTGCCGGGCAACGCGCTGGAAGCCCTGATCGGCGCCATCTTCCTGGACAAGGGCTTCGAGCGAACACGCAAGCTGGTGCTGGGTCTGATGGAGAAGCACTTCGACCTGAAAACCATCGAAGCCGAGGATCGCGACGCCAAGAGCCGCCTGCTGGAGTGGGGGCAGAAGAAGCGGAAGAAGGTGGAATACATCATCCGCGAGGAACACGCGCGCGGCCGGGGGAGGAATTACCTGTGCGAGGTGCGCATCGACGGCCAGGTGCGCGGAAGCGGCCATGGCCACAGCAAGAAGCACGCGGAGCAGGAAGCCTCGCAGGCGGCCTTCAACGGCATGCAGCACGAGGGCCGCGCCAAACACGATCGACCCGGTGGCGAACGGCTCCACCGCGATCACGGCCGCCGCCGCGGACGAGGGCAACACCGCCCCGACCAGGGCCGGCCGCCACGACCGAAGGGCGGCGACGGCGGGTCGCCGATCAAGCCGGGTCCGGCCGCGGGCGATGGGCCAGCGGACGACCAACGACCCGCATAGGGCCCTGCCTACCTTTGATCGCAAGCTCCACCTCATGGCCCGGCACAAGCTGGACCTCGAACCGCAACTGGAGGTCGTCGTGATCGGCATCAGCAGCCACGTACACGACTACCGCCTGTCCTGGGCGCTGAACCGCAGCCTGGGCGTGGCGCTCGCGCGCCGGCGCGATGACATCGCGGGCATCGAAGGCAACGGCGATGCGCGTTTCGCCGCCTACGACCACTTGGACGAGGAGAACGACACGCGGCTCACGCTGATCTGCAACCGCGGCGAAGGCGGGCGGCTGCTGAAGGACCAGAAACAGGCCGACTTCTTCCTGGTGCTGGACGAAGAAGGCCCGTTGAACCCTGCCGACGTCCTCGAACGGGTAAGGGCCACGGAGTTCGTGCTGGCGGCCTTCACCCTCGACCTGAAACGCCTGCGCTCCGGCCACGAACTCTTCGTGTGAGCCTTGATCGACATGACCGACCGCAAGACCAAGATCGTCGCCACCATCGGGCCGGCCAGTTCATCCCCGGCGATGCTGCGGCGGCTGGTCGAGAGCGGCGTGGATGTGTGCCGGCTGAACTTCAGCCACGGCGACCATGACTTCTACGCCGGGGTGATCCGCACCATCCGGTCCATCGACCGCGAACTCGGCCTCCACACGGCGATCATGGCCGACCTGCAGGGCCCCAAGCTGCGCATCGGCGAGATGGAGAACGGCGCCCTCGAACTGAAGGAGGGCGCCGAACTGGTGATCACCACCGATCCGGTGAAGGGCCGGGCCGGCCTGGTGAGCACCACGTACGGGAATTTCCCCCAGGATGTGAAGAAGGGAGAACTCGTGTTGCTGGACGATGGCAAGCTCCGGCTCGAAGTGGTGAGCACCGACGGCAAGAAGAACGTCACCACCCGTGTGCTCAACGGCGGCCCCCTTTCGGCCAACAAGGGGATCAACCTGCCCAACACGCGTGTGTCGCTCCCCTCGATCACCGACAAGGACCGCTCCGACCTGGATTACGCGCTGGAGGTGGACGTGGACTGGGTGGGGCTGAGCTTCGTTCGCTCCGCGCGCGACATCGTGGACCTCAAGCACATCATCGCCGAGAGCGGCAAGCGCGCGCGCGTCATCGCCAAGATCGAGAAGCCCGAGGCCCTGGCCGACATCAACGCGATCATCCGCGCCAGCGATGCCCTGATGGTGGCCCGGGGCGACCTGGGGGTCGAGATCCCCATGGAAAAGGTGCCCCTGATCCAGAAGGACCTCATTCGCCGCTGCCTGCGGCACCAACGCCCGGTGATCGTGGCCACGCAGATGATGGAGAGCATGATCACCAGCGTGACGCCCACGCGCGCCGAGGTGAACGACGTGGCCAACGCCGTGCTGGACCACGCCGACGCGGTGATGCTGAGCGCGGAGACCAGCGTGGGCCGCTACCCCCTGGAGGCGGTGCAGGCCATGAACCGCATCCTGGTGGAGATGGAGACCAGCGAGACGCTGTACCACGTGGAGCATCCGGCGCTGCAGCACAACGAGCGCATGGTCACCGACGCCATCTGCCTGGCCAGCGTGCAGCTGGCCGCGGCCGTGGAGGTGAAGGCCATCGTGACCATGACGCACAGCGGCTACACCGCCTTCAAGATCAGCAGCATGCGCCCCAAGGCCAACATCTTCGCCTTCACCAGCAACCCGGCCATCCTCAGCATGCTCAACCTGGTCTGGGGCGTGCGCGCGCACTATTACGACCGGACGGTGAGCACCGACGACACCATCGCCGACATCAAGGACCTGCTGCGCAAGGAACACTACGTGAAGGCCGGCGACCTGGTGGTGAACATCGCCAGCATGCCGATCGCCGAGAAGGGCATGAGCAACATGCTGAAGCTGAGCCCGGCGTGAAACGCCGGATCCCGGTTGGTGATCTTGTGAACAACGTCCCCGGCCCGCCCCTCGGCCGGTGATCTCCCCGCTCCACCTTGCGCTCCCATGGACGAAAGGTCCTGGGATGCCGTCGCCAGCCGCTTTGAAGCGGAGATCTTCAACGTCCCGGCCAACGACCGCAAGGGGCTGATCGCCTCGACGATCGCGCGCCACGCGGATCCCGATGGCACCGCGGCCGACATCGGATGCGGGATCGGACGCACCATCGGCCTGCTCGCGGAACATTTCGGGCGGGTGGTCGCCAGCGATGTGAGCAGGGAATGCCTGTCGATCGCCGCGCACAGGAACCGTGCGATCGGCAACGCCAGCTACCACCACGTGGACCTGACCGCGGGGCCGCCGCCGGGCGATGCGGTGCATTTCGCCCTCTGCATCAACACCCTGCTCCTGGCCGATGGCACGAAGCGTGCGCGCATGATCGCCAATCTGTGCGCGGGTGTTCGCAAGGGCGGCCATCTGCTGCTGGTGGTGCCCAGCATCGAGAGCGTGCTGCTCACCCATGCACGCCACGCCGAATGGAATAGACGCGTGAACGGCCGCGCGGGCACGCCGGGGTCATCCGGGCCGGAGGGTCCCGAACTCTTGCGCGGCGTCGTTCAGATCGATCAAGTGCCTACCAAGCATTATCTGAAGGAGGAACTGCACGACCTGCTCGGCAACGAAGGCATGCGGGTGCTGGACGTTCAAAAGATCGAATACCCCTGGAACACGGAGTTCGAGAACGCACCGCGCTGGATGCGGGAACCCTTCCCCTGGGATTGGTTCGTGGAAGCCCGCAGATCGGACCAACGTCCCGTCTGTTGATCGCCGCATGCCCGAGGGCATGCCCATCGGTGTTCACCTCGCCTGCGCCCATCCGCCTTGGCCGAGCAAGGTCCGCGTCCATCCGTGGTCCCGCCCGCGCAATGGACCGGCGGAGCGCCTGTTCTACTTTCGCCACCGTGAATTGCGGATCATGCACCAGCGGCCCGGGCGGCAAACCCCGCGGGTGCCGGAACAACGGCTTTTGCAGCACCAGTGGCTGCAACAAGCTCGACGTGTACGACTGGCTCACCGGCGTGCCGTTGCCGGCCGGCCATCACCTGTTCGACGCGGTGGAGGTGCGCTTCAAGAACACGCGCAAGGGCTTCTACCGCAACGCCAACAACATCCAGCTGCTCCCCGGCGACCTGGTGACGGTGGAAGGCGGCCCCGGCCAGGACGTGGGCATGGTGAGCCTCACCGGCGAACTGGTGCGCGCACAGATGCACCGCAAAAAGGTCGACGACGACACCTTCGCGCTGCGCAAGGTGCTGCGTACATCCACGCAGGAGGACATCGACCGCTGGCACGCGTCGCGCACCCTGGAGAAGGATGCCCTGGTGGGCGCCCGCGCGATCGCGCGCGACATGAAGCTGGACATGAAGGTGAGCGACGTGGAATACCAGGGCGACGGCACGAAGGCCACCTTCTACTACACCAGCGAGGATCGCATCGACTTCCGCGACCTGCTGCGCGTGCTTGGTGAACGCTTCAGGGTGCGGATCGAGATGAAACAGATCGGCGCGCGGCAGGAATCGGGCCGCATGGGCGGCATCGGCGACTGCGGCCGTGAACTGTGCTGCGCCACCTGGCTCACCGATTTCCGCAGCGTGACCACCAGCGCCGCGCGCTACCAGCAGCTCGCGCTGAACCCCCAGAAGCTCGCCGGGCAGTGCGGCAAATTGAAGTGCTGCCTGAACTACGAACTGGACATGTACCTCGAGGTGGTGAAGAGCTACCCCTCCCAGAACACCAAGCTCAAGACGCGCCAGGGCACGGGCCACCACCAGAAGACCGACATCTTCCAGGGGCGCATGTGGTACCTCTTCAAGCAGCCCGGCAGCCATCCCGCGCTCGCGGCCTTCCCGCCGGAAAAGGTCCGCGAGATCATCGACCAGAACCGGCAAGGGGTCGAACCCGATGTGAACCTGCAGATGATCGAAGAGGTGGAGAGCACGCAAAAAGCGAAAACACCGGACTACGAGAACGTGGTCGGGCAGGACGAACTCACCCGCTTCGACCAGAAAATGAAGGCCGGCAAAGGGCGCGGGCGCGGAGGCCGCCACCGGCAGCGCGACCGGCAGCGTGGCGGCGGCGGACAACGCCGCGACCGATCGCGCCCTTCGGGCCACAAGCCCACGGGAAAGTGAGAACGGTACCTTCTGTCGTGGTGGGCGGCGCCTTGCTCGTTGCCTGTTCCAATGCGGTGGTGTACCAGGAAGACCGGCCCGTGCCCGATGAAGGCTGGTCGCGTTCCTGGCAGCCTGAGTTCTCCTTCGAGATCGCCGACACCACCGCGCGCCACGATGTGTACATCGACCTGCGCCATACCGGCGACTACGCCTTCAGCGATCTGTATCTGTTCGTGACCGTTGGCGGTCCGGGCCTGCCGGTGGTGGTGGATACGGTGGAGTGCCGGCTGGCCGATCCCTCCGGCCGCTGGTTCGGCAAGGGGCGGGGCTACATCCGCGGCCTTCGCGTGCTCTACAAAGTGGGCAAACGATTCCCGCGCGCGGGCCGTTATTCCATCCGGCTGGAGCAGGCCATGCGGGTGGAACCGCTGGAACAGGTGCTCGACGTGGGCATCAGCGTGGAGAAGTCGAAGGCCGCATCCTGATCCTCCGCCCCACCCGCGGATAATTTCGGCCCGCTCCCATGGCCCGGAAAACGAAGCAGCAACGAAAGAGCAGGACCCGGCTCATGGGCCTGTGGTGGCTGCTGGTGCTCGGGCCCGTGCTGCTGTTATTCGTCATGCTGCTGGCCGCCACGCGCAGCGACCTGCCCGACATCACGCAACTGGAGAACCCCCGCAGCGATCTGGCCACGGCCATCCTCTTCAGCGATGGCAGCCAGATGGGGCAGTACTACCGCGAGAACCGCATCCCGGTGAAGTACGACCGCATCAGCCCGCACGTGGTACACGCGCTGATCGCGACGGAGGACGAGCGGTTCCGCAGTCACAGCGGCGTGGACCTCAGGGGCACCCTGCGCGCGGCGATCTTCCTGGGCGAACGTGGCGGCGCCAGCACCATCACCCAGCAGCTGGCCAAGATGCAGTTCCACGAACCGCGCAGGAATTTCTTCGCGCGCACCTGGCAGAAATTCCAGGAGTGGGTGATCAGCGCCCGGCTCGAGCGGCTCTACACGAAGGAAGAGATCGTCGCGCTCTACCTCAACCGCTTCGACTGGATCAACCAGGCAGTGGGCATCAACAGCGCCTCGCACGTCTATTTCAACACCTCGCCCGACTCCCTGCGGGTGGAGGAGGCCGCCATGCTGGTGGGGATGTTGAAGAACCCCGCGCTCTTCAACCCCGTGCGCCGGCCCGACACCACCCTGGTGCGCCGCATGGTGGTGCTCGACCAGATGCGCCGCAACGGCTTCATCGCGGACCAGGAATACGACTCGCTGAAGGCGCTTCCCCTGGGGTTGAAGTTCCAGCGGGTGGACCACGCCGAGGGGCCGGCACCCTATTTCCGCGAAGTGCTGCGCGCGCAATTGCAGGGCCTCTTCAATCGGAAGGATCCCAGGACCGGCGAACTGCTCATCTCCAGGCTGGACGAGAACGGCAGGCGCGTGCCTTACGACCTCTATACCGACGGGCTGAAGATCTACACCACGCTCGACCCGCGCATGCAGGCCCATGGCGAGTGGGCCGTGCAGGAACACCTGCGCTCCGAATTGCAACCGCTCTTCGACAAGGAGCTTTTGAAAAAGAAGAACAGGCCCTTCGCATGGAACGTGGGCCAGGACGAGATCGACCAGATCATGCACGCCGCCATGTTGCGCAGCGACCGGTACAAGGTGCTCTCCGGGCGGCGTTGCGGCAATTGCGAACGGCCGGCGGCGTACATCGAAAAAAAGAACCGCGATGGCAAACCGCACTGGCACTGCCGGCCGGAGATCGGCGGGTGCGACGCGTGGTGGCCGGTGACCAGGGAGGCCGACATTCCAAAGGTCTTCGAACGACCGGTCCCCATGCGCGTGTTCACCTGGCACGGCGAGGTGGACACGGTGTTGAGCCCGATGGATTCCATCCGCTACTACAAGGGCATGCTGCAAAGCGGCCTGCTCACGCTGGATCCGCACACCGGCTTCGTGAAGGCCTGGGTGGGGGGCATCGACTTCAAGCACTTCCAGTATGACCACGTGGCGCAGGCGCGCCGGCAGGTGGGATCCACCTTCAAGCCCTTCGTGTACGCCACCGCCATCCGCGAGGGGCTGGATCCGTGCATGGAACTGCCCAACCAGCGCATCTGCTTCCAGATGCCCGAACCACAGCCCGATTGGTGCCCGGGCAACAGCGATGAGGTCTACGGGGGCATGGTGACCATGGAATACGCGCTGGCCAACTCCATCAACACCATCACCGCCTGGCTGATGAAGCGATACAGTCCCGAGGCGGTCACGGTGCTGGCCAAGCACATGGGGGTGAAGAGCGAACTGCTGCCCGTGCCTTCGCTCTGCCTGGGCGTGGCCGACCTGACCCTGGAGGAGATGACCGCCGCCTTCGCGTCCTTCGCCAACAGCGGCGTGTACATCGAGCCGATCGTGTTCACGCGCATCGAGGACAAGAACGGCAACGCCATCTACGACGTGACCCCGCGCACCGAGGAGGCGCTGGACGAGCGCACGGCCTACATCATGCTCGACATGCTCAAGCACGTGGTGGATGGCGCCTGGAACCGCGAGAGCGGCAAGGTGGTGGGCACCGGCATGCGGCTGCGCACCAGCTGGGGCAACCGCGTGAAGTACGCCGCGATCCCCTACCCCACCGCGGGAAAAACGGGCACCACGCAGAACAACAGCGACGGATGGTTCATCGGCATCACCCCCGACCTGGTGACCGGCGTATGGACCGGGGCCGAGGACCGCAGCGTGCATTTCGACAACACCTACCTGGGCCAGGGCGCCAACATGGCCCTGCCGATCTATGGCTATTTCATGAACAAGGTGTACGCCGACACGACCATCGAGATCAGCAGGGGCGACTTTCCACGGCCCGATGTGCCGCTCGGCGTCGAGCTCAACTGCCGCACGCGCAAGGACGGGGTGACCTTCGAGGACAAGGACGGGCCGCAGTGGGAGTGACCCGTTGGATCAGGCCGCGCCGCGCTTGAGCAGCATCACCAGGCGCGCCGTGCCGAACGCCAGGAACGCCAGGTAGAGCAGCACGAACGCCGTGATCAACGGCGCCTTCTCCGCTCCGGAGAACATCGCCAACGCCACCACCACGCCGAGCGACAGCAGGAGCTTGATCACCAGGCCCGCCATGAAACGGCGGATGAAGCGCCGGGCATCGGCCCCCACCACCTGCTCCTGCCAAAGGTGGATGAGCAGCGAGAGGAGGGTGAAATAGACCAGCACGGCCAGGAAGGGCCAGGTGACCGGCCGCCCGCCGAGGCGCAAGGAGAAGATGAGCGCCGCCGCGCACAGCGCGCCGAACAGCAGGACCGGAACGACCGCGGAAGTCCGTGGCTGTGGCATGTCCCGTTGCATCGGGACGGCTCAGCGCGCCATGGGCTGGCCTTCCGGGCGCGATGTCGGGGGCGCCTCGGGGCGCAGGCCGGGCGAAGGCATCTCCTTCACCACCCCGCCGCCCATGCTGCAGTTGCCAGTGAACTGGGCGCCGGGTTCGATCGCCAGCTTCTTGGTGTTGATGTCGCCGTTGAGCCGGGCGGTGGCCTTCAAGCTCAGCAGGTCCTGGCAGGTGATCTTCCCCTGCACGAGGCCCTCGATGTCGCTGCTCTGGCAGGTGACGTCGCCCTCCACCACCCCGCTGGTGCCCACGATCAGGCGACCGCGCACATGGATGGTGCCCTTCACCTTCCCATCGATGCGGACGTTGCTGTCGGACTTCACCTCGCCCTCGATGGTGGTGCCCTCCATGATGCTGTTGATCTTGCCGGCGTTCACCGGTTCGGCGGCCTTGTTCATGGGTTCGCTTTTGGGTTCGTTGCGGAACATCGCGCGTGGAGTTCTTGGGGCCCGGAGGTGGGCTCGTGCCAAATGTAGCACCGGGCCCGGCCGGGTCATTGGGCCTTGAGGTAGTTCTCGGCGAAGAAGGTGGCGTATCCGTCGAGATCCTTGCTCTTGTACAGCTGGGAGTAGTTGTCCGGGGTGATGGCGAAGGTGGCGTAGCCCTGGTCGTTGATCCCCTGCAGGCGAACGCGGTCGCTGAGGAAGAGGTCGTAATACTCCATCGCCTTCTGCTTGCTCTCGAACACGCTGAGCAGCACCACCTGGTTGTCGGGGTCGAGGAAGCTGCTGGTCACCTCGATGTCCAGGCTCGGGAAGTTGGCGTGGCCGAAGGCGATGATCTTGTTCTTCACCTGGGTGATGTCGCCGTCGGCGTTGGGGAAGACCAGGATGAAGTAATGCTGGCCGGCCTCCGCGGAATACCTGGCCGTGGGCATCGGGACCGGATCGGTCGCCGAGCCGGCTTTCTTGTCCAGCACGGCCAGGATGTCGGCGGCGGCCTTGGCCTCATCCGTGCCGGGGAACTTGGTCTGCACGTCGGCCAGGGCGTTGCGGAAGGCGCTCTCCTCATGCATGCCGCCGACGGCCATCGCCTTCAGCAGGTGATACTTGGCCAGCAGGTGATTGCGCGGCTCGCTAGCGATCACCGTGTTGCACTGGGCGATCACCGACAGGTAGTCGCCCTGGCGGAACTGCCGGTAGAGCACGTCGTACTCGGCCGCCTCGATGGCTTTGTGGGCCTCGTCGGCCTGCAGGGCGTCCGGGTCGCGCACCAGGCGCGCGAATTCGCTGTCGGGCCAGCGCTCCAGAATGATGTCGGCATAGGTCTGCGAACCGATGCCGCTGAAGTCGATCCGGTTCTGTGATCGCTCCTTGTCCAGGTAGATGCGGTAGAGCTGGTAGTGGCTCTCGGGGGTGTAGACACACTGGTCGAAGCGGCTGTTGAGCATCTCGAAGCTCTCCACGCCGTTGTCCACGTCGCGCAGTTTCTCCTTGTAGATGATGCCCGCGCGATAGAGCGCCCGGCAGATGCGCTCGTTGGAGGCCATCAGCGCGGCGCTGTCCACGGGGATGTCCTTGAGGTAGTACTGGGGATCCTTCCATTCCGGTTCGCCCTCCTTGCGCTCCGTTCCTTCCTCGCCTTGCTCGCCGCCGCCCTCCTCGGCCAGATCGCCGGTGGCGGCGCCGCTCTTGTCCTTTCGCCGCCAGTCATCTTCAAGCGTGCGGCTGCCCCACTTCTTCTTGAACTCGGCCAGGCCCCGGCTCATGGCTGTGGGGTTGTAGAAGTACCAGCTGCCCTTCTCACCCCCTCCGGCTGGCTGTGGGGGTTTGCCGGGGACCACGACCTGGCGATCCGTCTCACGGGCCTCCTCTTCGCGCTGGCGCCGCGCCTCCTCCTCTTCCTCGCGCTCGCGGATGATGCGGTTGACGATCCGCGCGCGTTCCTTGTCATCCAGTTCCGCCAGCCCCTGCAGGCTGTCCTCCCGGGCGATGATCTCCAGTTGCTCCACCAGTTCGCCGAGCACCTCGGCCCGCGTCTTCACCTCGTCGAAGCGGATGTGCTCGGGATCCATGATGACCTGCGTGCTGTCGTAGTACTGCTGCGCGTTGGGATACCGGCGCGCTTCGAAGTACACATCGGCCAGCTTCAGGAAGCTCTTGGCCTTCTGCTTCACGTCGGTGGTGCTCACGCGTGCGCTGGTCTTCAGGTGGTCGATGGCCAGGCTGTCCCTGCCTTCCTTCAGGTCCAGGTCGGCCAGCGCGTAGTGGATCATGTCGAAGTGGTCCACATGCTTGTCGTCCTTGAGCATGCGGTTGAGCTTCTGGCGCAGCGCCTTGCTGTTGCCCGCGTCGAACGCCAGGGCCTGGAAGATCTGGGCATGGAAGCCCAGTTCGTAGGGCGGGTTCATCCGGGTGACCTTCATGTACTGGGCCACGGCCTTCTCCTCGTGTCCCTTGGCCTGGTATAGCTGGGCGAGGATGAAGGACCATCGCACCCTGTCCTTCTTCCTTTCCGCCACGTCGATGGCGCGCTCCAGGTCGGTGATCGCGTCGTCCACCTTGCCGCGCTTCAGGTCCAGGTCGGCCTGGATGGCGCTGAGCTGGTCGTGCGGGAACCCCTTGGGCGGCTCCTTCTCATTGCGCACCTCGTCGAGGACCGTCTGGGCGCGCGCATATTGCTCGAGCTGGATCAGCGTGCGCGCGAGCCACAGCTTGCCGGTGAGTTGCTGGTCGTGGCCCTTGAACTTGCGCCCGATGTAATCGCTGGTCCGCTGCGCATCGAAATAGCTCTGCTTGTAGAACTGGCTCTGGGCGATCACCAGGTAGGCGTCGTCGATCCAGTTGTTCTTCTCCCTGTCCTTGAATTCCATGGAGTGCCGGTCGATCACGATCGAGCACTTCTCGATGCACTTCTCCAGTTCCGGGACCGCGGCCTTGGCTTGCTGTTCGGTGCCATAGATGAACAGGGGCAGCACTTCGTCGTAGTTCTCCGGATAGTCGCGTTCGATGCCGGCCACCACCTCCTTGAGCTTCTCGCGGGCGTTGAACCAGCCGTTGTCGCGCGCGACAAGGCGGTGAAAGGTGCGGTTGAGGAACGCATCCTTCTCGGTGGAGCAGGCCGCGAACAGGCCGGCCAGCACCAAGGCGGCCCAGAGGGGTTTGCTCAACGGGTTTCGCACGCGGGAACGAGCGGATAACTGAAGGGAGCCAAAGATATTTCACGCCCCGCGCCCGGCCCGTGGCTTCAGGACCCGGACCCATCTTTGCCCCCATGGACCCCTCCGCTCCACGGCCCGCGGCCGGCAGGCCCGATCGCCCCCGGCGGCGGCCGGTGCTGGGCCGGCTGAAGAGCAAGTACCGCCTGCTGTTGATCAACGACCGCACGTTCGAGGAGCGGTTCAGCATGCGCCTCTCGCGTATGAACATGATCCTGCTGGGGGCATGCGCCTTCCTGCTGATCGCGGTGCTGGTCAGCGCCCTCATCGTGTTCACCCCGTTGCGCGAGCGGGTGCCGGGCTATGCCGACCACGACCTCACGCGTTTCGCCTACCGATCGGCGCGCCTGGCCGATTCGCTGGCGCGCGTGCTGCCGGCGCAGCAGGCCTACGTGGAGAACCTCCGAATGGTCCTCAGTGGAAAGGTGCCGGCCGACAGCACCACGGTGTCGCGTCCCATCGCCGATCCGCCTGGCGCAAGAGAACTGGCCCCTTCGCGGCGCGACAGCCTCATGCGCGAACGCGTGGCCCAGGAGGAGGCCTATGCGCTGAGCACTGAAGGACGGACGGGCATGGCCCGGCGGGAGCTGGCCGGTATGATCTTCTTTCCCCCCTTGCGGGGGCTGATCACCCAGGCCTTCGATCCGGCCACCGGGCACCTGGGGCTGGATGTGGTGGCCAAGGCCGACGAAGCGGTGAAGGCGGCATTGGATGGGTCGGTGGTGCTGGCTTCCTGGACCAGCGACGCCGGCAACGTGATCCAGGTGCAGCACGCCAATGACCTCCTGACCGTGTACAAGCACAACTCGGTGTTGCTGAAGAAGGTGGGCGACCGGGTGAGGGCGGGCGAAGCGATCGCGATCGTGGGCGGCAGCGGCGAATTGAGCGATGGGCCGCACCTGCATTTCGAACTGTGGCTGGCCGGCGAACCGATCGACCCGGCCGCATACATGGTATTCCAGTGAGCCTCAAGCGCTGGATCACCCCGCCGATCGCGCGCAGCGTGACCTCCGCGGTGATGCGCCGGGCCATGGACCCCGTGCTCGCGCAGGAACGGGTGCTGCGGGGGCTGTTGCGATCCGGGGGGCGCACCTCCTTCGGCCGGGATCATCGGCTGGCGGAGATCCGCTCACATGCCGGGCTGGTTGAGCGCGTGCCCTTGTGCGACTATGAAACGCTGAAGCCTTGCATCGACCGCATCGTGGCCGGCGATCGCGACGTGCTGTGGCCCGGTCGGCCCATCTACCTGAGCAAGACCAGCGGCACCACCAGCGGCGCCAAGTTCATCCCCATCACGGCCGATAGCCTGAAGAACCACCTCGGCTCGGCGCGACGGGCGTTGCTGGCGCACGTGGCCCATACCGGCGATGCCTCGTTCGTCGACGGGCGGATGATCTTCCTGCAAGGCAACCCGAAGCTCGATCGCACGGGCGTCATCCCCACCGGTCGGCTCAGCGGCATCGTGGCCAACCACGTGCCCCGCTACCTGCTGCGCAACCGCCTGCCCAGCTTCGCGGTGAACAGCATCGCCGACTGGGAGAAGAAGGTGGATGCGATCGTGGAGGAAACCCTGCACGAGGACATGCGTCTGATCAGCGGCATTCCCGCATGGGTGCAGATGTATTTCGAGCGGCTGTTGGCGCGTGGCGGCGCCCGTACGGTGAAGGAACTGTTCCCGAACTTCTCGCTGTTCGTGCATGGCGGGGTGAATTACGAGCCATACCGGGCCCGCATGGAGGCGCTGATCGGCGGCCGCGTGCCCAGCGTGGAACTGTTCCCGGCCAGCGAGGGCTTCATCGCCTACCAGGACCGCGGTCCGGGCGAGGGCCTGCTTCTGGTCGTGGACAACGGGATCTACTTCGAGTTCATCCCCACCGGGCCGCCGGGTTCCGGTCCGGCAGGCCGTCTATCCATCGCCGACGTGGAATTGGGCGTGAACTATGCCCTGGTGCTGCACACCAACGCCGGGTTGTGGGGCTACCAGCTCGGCGACACGGTGAAGTTCGTTTCGTTGCGCCCGCCGCGCATCGTGGTCACGGGGCGGACCAGGCACTACACCAGCGCCTTTGGCGAACACGTGATCGCCGAGGAGGTCGAAGGCGCGTTGCGCGATGCGATGGCCGAAGTGCCCTGCACGGTGGTGGAATTCACCATGGCCCCGCAGACCACGCCGCCCGAAGGCCTTCCGCACCACGAATGGTTCATCGAGTTCGGTACCCCACCGGCCGACCCCTCGCACCTGGCCGCGGCGATCGATGCCGCGCTGCAACGGCGCAATCCCTACTACAAGGACCTGGTGACCGGCGCGGTGCTGCGCCCGCTGGTGATCCGATCTCTGCCACGCGGAGCGTTCGCCGCATGGATGGGGCGCCGGGGGATGGCCGATGCGCAGAGCAAAGTGCCCAGGCTGGCCAACGACCGCTCGTACGTGAGCGACCTGGAGCGCCTCGCCTGAGCCGCGCTCCGAGGCCGGCGCGCTCATGCTTCGGGCCCGGTCGGACCAAAGCGACGCGAGGGGGAGGCGGCCGCCTCCCCCTCGCGATCATCGCCCATGGCCCCTTCACGCCATCTCCTCCACGACCGGGGCGCCCGCCTCCTCCTTCCTCCCGCTCATGAGCTGCAGGTCGCTCAGCACCACTTCGGTGACATACTGCTTCCTGCCTTCCTTGTCGGTGTAGTCCCGATGGACCAGGCGGCCTTCGATGGCCACCTTGCTGCCCTTGTGCAGGTGCTGGCCCACCAGATCGGCCTGCCTGCCCCAGGCCACCACGGTGTGCCATTGGGTGTCGTCCTTCCATTCCTCGCCGCTCTTGTAGCGGTCGGTGGTGGCCACGCGCAGTCGGGCCATCTTGCGGGCGTTGCCCACGTCCTTGATCTCGGGTTCGCCCCCAAGGTGTCCGATCAGCAGCACCTTGTTCTTCATCGTCGCGTTCATGGTCGTTAGTGGTTTGGTGGGGCAAAGGAGGTGGCGCGGAAGAGCGTGATCCGGCCAGTTTCCATTTGCAGGCGGTCATAACTGTTTGCTGTCGTTTGCGGGCCGGCTCCGCGAGGGGGCGCGACCGGCGGCGCGGTCGGCACCCGCGCGCCCATACCGGTTGGGGGCGCTGGCTATCTTCGCCACCCATCTGCAAATCCATCGCTTCCATGAGCGACAAGAGCAAGAAAAAGATCCTGGTCCCCACCGATTTCACCAAGGTGGCCGACTGCGCCATGAACCATGCGATGAAGCTGGCCGAGCGCAGCGGGGCCGAGGTGTACCTGCTGCACGTGGTGCCCAAGCAGGGCGAAGTGGACGAAGCGCGGACCAAGCTGGACCATGAGATCGCGCGGGCCAAGCAGTGGAGCAACAAGGTGCCGGTGTTCAAGCTGGTGCGGATCGGGAGCATCTTCGAGGACATCGGCGACGCGGCCTCGGAGATCGACGCCGGGCTGATCATCATGGGCACACATGGCATGCGGGGCATGCAGTTCATCACCGGCAGCCGGGCGCTGCGGGTGATCACCAACAGCAACGTGCCGTTCGTGGTGGTGCAGGAGCGGAACATCAAGGCCGACGGCTACCGCGACATCGTGGTGCCGCTGGACCTGCACAAGGAGACGCGCCAGAAGCTGACGGTCGTGGCCGACATGGCCCGGTACTTCGGCAGCAAGGTGCATCTGGTGACCCCGAAGGAGGAGGATGAGTTCCTGCACAAGCAGCTGCTCAACAACATCACCTTCGCCAACCAGTACCTGGGCGAACGCCAGGTGGACCACATCGCCACCATCGTGGATAGCGACAGCAGCGGTTTCGTGCAGGCCGTGATCCGTTACGCCGTGCAGGTGGATGCCGATCTGATCGCGATCATGAACCTGGCGCAAGGCAACATCTTCGGCGTGCTGGGCGTGCCCTACGAACAGGAGGTGATCGCCAACGAGGCTCAGATCCCGGTGATCTGCATGAACCCGGTGGAGACGGCCACCGGGGGCGGGTGGTCGTTCCAGTAGGTGTCCACCTCCCCCGGCCTTCCGGGGTAAGCGGCCCCATCCCCGCCTTTCCTCCATGGGTTCCATTGGGCGGGGTTCCGGTCCGGCCGGGCGATCTCGTTGTCCAACCCCTCCGCGAACCCGCGCATGAAATGCCTGCGTCCTGCGGGGCGTTGCCTTGTGCTCATCCCGGGCAGGTGTTCGACCGCTCCGATGACCCGGATCCCCATCACGCCCTCATCCCGATCACCAGGATGTCGTCCACCTGCTCGTGTGCGCCCTTCCAGTTGTTGAGCTCATCGAGCAGCATGCCCTTCTGCCGGTCCATGGGCATGCCGTGGATCTTCAGCAGCAGCTCGCGGAAACGGCGATAGAGGAACTTCTTGCCGCGTGGGCCGCCGAACTGGTCGGGGTAGCCGTCGGAAAAAACATAGACCACGTCGCCCCGGCGCAATTGGATGCGATGCTCCTGGAAGGTGGTGCCGCCCAGCTCGAAGCCGCCCACGCTGATCTTGGTGGGCTCGAACTGGAGCAACTGGCCGTCGCGGATCAGGTAAAGGGGGCAGTTGGCCCCCGCGTAATCCAGGGTGAGGGTCTCACGGTCCAGGGTGCAGAGGGCCATGTCCATGCCGTCGCGCACCAGGAACTGGTCGCGGTCCTTGTGCAGTGCTTCGAAGGCGATGCGGTTGAGGTCGCTGAGCACTTCAGCCGGTTTGGTGTGGCCGCGCTCCTTGATGGCCTGGTTGAGGCCGTTGTGCCCCACGAGGCTCATGAAGGCGCCGGGCACGCCGTGGCCGGTGCAATCCACCGCGGCAAAGACCACCTTCTCCTCCATGCGCTCGAACCAGTAGAAATCGCCGGAAACGATGTCCTTGGGGCGGAAAAAGACGAAGCTTTCCGGGAGCAGCTCGCGGATGCGGCGGTCGGGGGGCAGGATGGATTCCTGCAGGCGCTTGGCGTAGCGGATGCTGTCGGTGACGTTCTTGTACAGCTCCACCACCTTGCGGCTCTGGCGCTCCACCTCCTCCTTCTGGCGCACCACTTCCTCCGTTCGTTCGGCCACCTTCTGCTCCAGCACGCGCTCGCGTTCGCCCAGTTCGCTGCGCATCTTCAGCAGGGCGTGGCCCAGCACGTCTTCCTCGCTCAGGGGCTTGTACTCGGTGCCGAAATCGCCGGCGGCCACCGCGTGGCTGAAATCGGTGGTGCGCTTCAGGCCGTCGATCAGGCCCTGCAGCGCCAGGCTCATCTCGCCGATCTCGTCGTTGCGGGCGTTGAGGCGCGCGCGGGGGAAGACCCCGCGCCCCAGGGAAAGCAGCATGCCGCGCAGGGCCCGCACCGGCCGCACGATGCCGCGCACGATGAAGAAGGCCACGACGATGCCCACGACCACCAGGCCCATGCCCAGGTAGAGCACGAAGAACTTCAGGCTGTCGAAGCTGCGCAGCATGCCGCTGCTGAGCTGGCGGCGCTTGGCTTCCTGCATGGCCAGGAGCACGTCCATGTCCTCCAGCACCTTTTTGGTCCGCTGGTCCAACGGGCCACCCTCTTCGGCCATGTCCATGCGCTCCATGAACACGGGCGGGTCATAGTAGCTTTCCAGCGAGGGCAGCATCTCCTTGATCTGGGTATGCATCACGAAGAGCGCGTCCATCTCGCCGAACACACGGTTCATCAGCGCGACCTCCTCGCGGTCCCAATCGGCCGAAAGGGTGTCGAGCTGGTCGAGCAGTTCGGGAAGCTGCCGGCTGGAGAGTTCGATCAGGGCCGTTTTCTCCGGCGCATCGGGGATGCTTTCCACCAGCGCCCAGTGCTTGATCAGCATGTGCGCGTTCACCAGCAGGTTCCGCAGGCGCACCAGCGCATCCACCGAGGGGGAATAGACCTGGTTGATCTGGTCGTTGATCGACCGGCTGCGCTCCAGGGTGCTGTTGGTGAGGAAGACCACCAGCAGGGCGAAGGTGATGAACAGGCCGAAGCCCATGGCGATCCTGCGGCCGATGGTGAAGCGGAGGCGCATGCGGATCATTTCACCACGGGGGAACGGGGGGCACGGGGAACCGTCTTGGACCGCGACGACCGTGCCTGCGCGAAGCCGCTTCGGTGAAGGCAAGGCGCAACGAGGCGTCCGGGGCGCGATGCCGGGGTGGCCCCGGGGCGTGGCGCCGGTGTCGAGGCGTGGCGGCTTGTCGGCTGAGATCCATCCATGGTCTATCGATCTTCCTCGGGCTCCAGCGCCTCATAGAGCGCGCGGTAGTGTTCGCTCTTGTCGATGTCCTGCAGGCTGTAGTAGATGCCCTCCAGGCCAAGGAGGGTTTCCTTGCGCGTGGGGTTCATGTCAAAGGCCTTGAGCATGTAGGGCAGCGCCTCCATGAAGTAGTAGCGGCTGGCGCGCTGGATGTCCTGCAGGCTGGGGATGTCGTTCTCCGGGGTGATCTTCTGGATGTTGTAGACGCCGCGGTTGTAGAACAACGTGGCCAGGTTGTAGTTGGCGCCGTAGTTCTCGGGATCCAGGGCGATGACGGCCCCGTAGGTGCGCACGGCCAGGACGAACCAGGTGGTGTCCTCGCGGTCTTCGCCATAGCGCTTGGTGTACACCGTGCCCAGCGCGTTGTTGAACTCGATGTCGCGCGCGCGGAAGTCGTGCTCGGGCGAGAGCCGGTGCATGGTCTGCTGGTGGCGTTCGTAATAGCGGATCGCTCCTTCGGCATCCATCGCGTTCAGCGCGCGGGCGGCATCGTTGTAGAAGGTGCGGGCCAGGTAGTCGTGGGCCTGGGAGCAATCGCGCGCGTAGGTGTCGGTGGTGTCCTTGCCCAGGCACAGGTCCAGGCTGCGAAGGGCCTCTTCGCGCAGGCTGTCGGCGGCGCCGCCGGGGGCCATGCCCTTGAAAAGGTCCTTGTAAATGAACCCGCGCAACAGCCAGGCGCCCGGGTCCTGGGCGAAGGCCTCCTCCCGCACCGCCTGGTCGATCAATGCGCGGGCCTCGGCCAGCTGCCCCTGCTCGTACTTCTCATACGCCTCGGCGAAATGGTCCTTCTGCGCCCAGGCCAGGACCGGGGCGAAGAGCAGGAGGAGGGTGGAACGGCGCAGCATGATCTATTCCTCCACGCGGAAGGCCAGTTGCTTGAGCGTACCGCCCACTTCGAGCTTCTGTTTATGTGCGTTCACGACGCTGAGTTCATACTTCAGGGTGTTGTCGGCCTTCACGAAGTTCACCACGCTGCCATCTTCCAACGCATCGGGATACTCGGTCACGATCAGCACGGCCTTCCCGCTGAAGCGCTTGTACAGTTCCGGAAGCAGGTTCAGGTCGCTTTGTCCCACGAACAGGATGTGGCAATGCTCCACCTCGGCGGTGCGCGGCAGCTTGCGCACTTCAATGGGCTGCAGGCCGATCTTCCGCGTGCTGTACTTCTTGATCAGCTCCTGGTACAGGTTGCCGCCGCCCAGGATGCCGATGATGAAATTGCCCGCGCGCAGGCTCTCGTCCTTCCATTCCACCAGCTTGGCGATGTTGTACAGGTAGCTGGCCTGCAGGATGGCGGTGGTGTCCTTCTCCGGTTCGCGCAGCTGCTGGGGCCGCATGGAGAGCAGCAGCAGCGGGGCCAGCAGCATGACCCACCGCGGTGCCTGACGGCTACTTTTGGTCGCGGCCCGCCGCACGATGCACCACGACGATGTTGCGAACGGGCGCAGATCCATGAGCCAGGACGATCGGGCGCTCCCCCCTGCCGATGCCGTGCCGAACATGGCGTTCACCCGGCAAAGTAGAGGCCGCGCGGAGCGGGCCTTCGCGGCGGCCCTTTTCATCTGTTCACACGCCGGTGTTGACATGCGGGCGCAGGATCCCGCGGAGATGACGAGGCCGGCATCGGCGGCATCGATCCACATGCTTCGTGCGATAGACCACGAAGCGCAGCAACATGCCAGGGGCTATGAGTGGTTGCACTGGAGCATCGAACACATCGGCCACCGGCTCACTGGAAGCCCCAATGGGCGCAAGGCCGAAGCGCTCGCCGACAGCCTGTTCCGCCTGTCCGGCCTTGATCTCGTGGAGCGCTTTCCCTTCAGCACCAATGCCTGGTCGCGCGGCACCATCGATCTTGTAGCCGGTGTGCGGGGCGCGATGGAGCACATGGAGGCCGTGGCGCTTGCGAACACCCCGGAAGCCAGCGATGTGACGTTGCGCCTGGTGGATGCGGGCAACGGCCTGGGCACCGATCTGGATGCGCTGGGCGACCGCCTTGCCGGACATGCGGCGCTGATGAACCTGGGTCTGGTGGGCGCCGCGCAGGGTGCCGCCAACCTGCACCGCAGCGAGAAAACCGCGCTGGCCATGGCGCGGGGCGCCGCGGCCGTGGTGTTCGTGAACAACGTGCAGGGCCACGTGCTGCTCACCGGCACCGCGTCGATCGACGGGCGATCGATCGAGGTGCCGGCGGTGTGCATCGCGGCGGAGGATGGCGCGCGGCTGCGCGATCGCATGCATGCGGGCGAGGCGGTGGAGGTGCGCATCGCCATGACCAACCGGTTCACGAACGTGCAGGCCCACAACGTGATCGCCGAGATCCGTGGATCAACGTTCCCCGATGAGGTGGTCCTGGTCGGCGGACACCTGGACAGCTGGGACCTGGCCACCGGCGCCACGGACAACGGTCTGGGCGCCTTCTCCATCATCGACATGGCGCGCTGCTTCGCGGCACTGGACATCCGCCCGTTGCGCACGATCCGTTTCGCGCTGTTCATGGGCGAGGAACAGGGCCTGCTGGGATCGCGCGCGCTGGTGGGGCACTATGTGCGAACGGGCGAGATCGCGAACATCCGCTGCATGATCAACCTGGACATGAGCGGGCATCCGAAGGGCTTCAACGCGGCCGGACCCGAGGGCTGGCTGCCGGCCATCGAGGAGGTCCACTCGCGGATCGACCAGGTGGACAGCACCTACGCCGCGCAAAGCGGCGATCGCCTTGGGCTGCACAGCGACCATCAACCCTTCCTGCTGGCCGGCGTGCCGGTGATCTCGCCCATCTGCGACCTGGGCGGCCACGTGTATGGATGCTACCACAGCAGCTGCGACGACATCCACCTGGTGGATCCGCAGGCGATGGTGAACAACGTGCGCTTCGTGGGCATGCTGGTGCATGAACTGGCCATGGCGCCATCGTTGCCGCCGCGCTTCAGCACCGGTCAATTGCGCGACCGCCTGATCGCCGCCGGTTTGGAAGAGCCCCTGCGGCTGGGTGGCGACTGGCCCTGGTGAGCCCTCAGGCCTTGTCCTGCGTGGGCATGCCCGCCAGGTCGCGGTCGAACAGGTACAGCCCGCCCTTGTCGCTGCCGATCATGTTCAGCTTGTCGAGCAGGGTGCGCGCGAGGGATTCCTCCTCGATCTGTTCGCTCACATACCACTGCATGAAGTTGTGCGTGGTGTAATCCTTCTCCTTCAGACACAGGTCCACCACCTTGTTGATCTCGGCGGTCACCTTCACCTCGTGGTCGTGCAGGCTTTGGAAAATATCGGTTATGGTGCTGTACTCGCTCTGCGGCCGCTTGAGCGCGGGGATCACGGCACGGCCGCCGCGGTCGTTCACGAACTTGATCAGCTTGAGCATGTGCATGCGCTCCTCGTCGCTGTGCTGGAAAAGGAACGCGGCGGCACCGAGCAGGCCGCTGGTTTCCGCCCAACAGGCCATGGCCAGGTAGCCCTGGCTGCTCATGGCTTCGATCTCGATCTGTCCGTTCAGGGCCGCTTCGATCTTCTTGCTCAGCATGGTCTTGGGTTTTTACATGGGCGATCAAAGGTAGCCGCGGGCCGCGCTCATTTCGTGTTGTAGGTGTTCATGGCGTGGGCGATGCCGGCCAGCATGAAGTCGCGGACCGCATCGCAGGCCAGGGCGATCCGATCGGGAAGGAGCCTGTTCTCGTCGGAGGTCCAGGTCGAAAGGACGTGGTCCACCTGCCGGCCACGCGGGAAATCGCCGCCAATGCCGAAGCGCAGGCGGGGAAAGTCCTGGTGCCCCAGCACATCGATGATGTTCGCCAGGCCGTTGTGCCCTCCGGCGCCTCCCCGGGCCCGCATGCGCAACCGCCCGAAGGGCAGGGCGATGTCGTCGGCGATCACGATCATGCGCTCGGCCGGGACCCCTTCCTGGTCCATCCAATACCGCACGGCCTTGCCGCTGAGGTTCATGAAGGTCTGTGGCTTCACCAGGACCAGCGCGCGGCCTTTCATGCGTTTGCGCGCCACCTCGGCATGGCGCTCACTTTCGAAGGTGGCCGATCCGCCGAGCCGATCGGCCACCTGGAAGCCGATGTTGTGCCGGGTGTCGCGGTATTCCGGCCCTGGATTGCCCAGACCCACCACCAGGAACTTCATCCCACCTCAGATCGGGATGCGGGAGATCACTTCTTGGGCTCGGCCTTCTTGGCGTCGGCCGCCGGGGGAGCGGCGGCACCAGGGGCCGCCGGGGCGGCACCGGGAGCGGCGGCTCCGGGGGCGGCGGCGCCCGGCACGGCGGCGGCGCCCTCGGTGGTCGCGGCCGCCACCGGGGCCACTTCCTCCTCCTTGCGCTGGTGGCGGATGGCCACCACCACGTCGGTGGGGCGCTCCATCACGGTGAGCCCTTCGAACTTCAATTCGCTCACGCGGATGGTCTGGTTGATGGACAGTTCGGTGATGTCCAGTTCCAGGTGCTCGGGCAGCTGGCCGGGCAGGCCTTTGACGCTCAACTTGCGGAAGTTCTGCACCACCCGCCCCCCTTCCTTCACTCCCTTGGCCGATCCGGTGAGCTTCAGCGACAGGGAAACACGGCTTTCCTTGTTCTCGTTCATCTCCACGAAGTCGGCGTGGATGGGATGATCGGTCACCGGATCGAACTGCGTCTCGTGGAGCAGGGCCATCACCTTGTTGCCCTCGATGTCCAGTTCGATGCGAAAGGCATCCGGGGTGAAGACCACGCTGCGCAGTTGCTTCTCGTCCATGGTGAAGTGCGTGGGCTTGTCGCCGCCGTAAAGCACGCAGGGGACCTGGCCGGCGGAACGCTGGCGGTTGGCATGGTGGCTGCCGATGTCGGTGCGCAGGGCGCCGGAGAGGGTCACTTTCTTCATGGTCGTGCGCCATCGCGGCGCTGGGGTTGTGTTCGGTTCAGGCGATGATGAAGTGGCTGCTGATGCTCTCGTGATCGCGCACGCGCTTGATCACATCGGCGAACAGCCGCGCCACGGAAAGCTGCTTGATCTTGCCGGTGCCGTTGAGCTTCGCGCGCGACAGCGGAATGGTGTCGGTGACGATGAGCTCGGTGAGGGCCGAGCGCTCGATCCGGTCGATGGCCTCGCCGCTGAGCACCGCGTGGGTGGCGATGGCCCGGACGCTGCGCGCCCCGAGCTTCTTCATCAGGTCGGCTGCGGTGGTGATCGTGCCGGCGGTATCCACCATGTCGTCCACCAGCATCACGTCCTTGCCCTCCACGTCACCGATCACCGTCATGTTGTCGATCTGGTTGGCCACCTTGCGCTGCTTGTAACAGATGGCCATGTCCACGCCCAGGTGCTTGGCGTAGGCGTTCGCGCGTTTCGTGCCGCCGGTGTCCGGAGCCACCATCATCAGTTCCGGCAGCCCCATGTCCTGGATGTGGGGAATGAAGATGCTCGACGCGAAAAGATGATCCACCGGCACCTCGAAGAAGCCCTGGATCTGGTCGGCGTGCAGGTCCATGGTCATCACCCGGTCCACGCCGGCGGCGGTGAGCATGTTGGCCACCAGCTTGGCGCCGATGCTCACGCGCGGCTTGTCCTTGCGGTCCTGCCGGGCGAAGCCGAAATAGGGCATCACGGCCACGATGCGCTTGGCGCTGGCGCGCTTGGCGGCGTCCACCAGCATCAACAGCTCCATCAGGTTGTCCGCCGGAGGGAAGGTGCTTTGCACCACGAAGACCAGCTGGCCGCGGACCGTTTCCTCGAAGCTGGGCTGGAACTCCCCGTCGCTGAAGCGGTTCACGGTGACCTCCCCCAGCCGTTCGCCGCTGTGGGCGGCGATCTTTTCGGCCAGGTACCGCGTGGCGGTGCCGCTGAAGATCTTGGCGGGCTCGGTCATGGGGCCGCGAAAGGGGGCGCAAATGTAGAGATCGCCGCGGGTTATGAACACCTGTTGGAAGGTGCCACCGCCCCCGCTCCGCCTACTTTCGGCCGCCATTCCAGATGGGAAGAAAACAAGAGCGCGACCCCGGACCCGACCGCATCGACGACCGGGTGCTGGCCGCTGTCCGGCGGGCACGGAACGCGGGCATCACCAGCCAGCAACTGGCCCTTCAGCTTGGGCTCAGGGACAAGGGTGAGCGACCCTTGATCTACGACGCCCTGGAGCGGCTCCAGGAGCAGAACAAGGTGCGCAGCGGGAAGAAGGGCAGGTACCTCGCCGTCCAGCAGGAACGCGACCTGGCGGAAGGCACCATCGACATCATCGCCAGCGGCGGTGGATATGTACGGCTGGATGAGACGGGGTTGGACGATGTGTTCGTCCATCCGCGCAACGTGGGCACGGCGCTGCATGGCGACCGGGTGAAGATCCGCATCAGCGGCGGGCGGGGCAGCCGCAGCGAGGGCCGGGTGCGGGAGGTGCTCCAACGACGGCGCAGCACCTTCGTCGGGGTGATCCACAAGCAGGCCGGACGCCTGATGCTCGTAGCGGACGACAACAAGGTGCAGCGTCCTTTCCTGATCCCGCCGTCCGACGCGCGCGAGGCCGCCGAAGGCGACAAGGCGATCATCGAACTGGGCGAATGGCGCGACGCGCGGGACCCGCCGCGCGGCCGGGTGATCCGCGTGCTCGGCCGCGCCGGGGAGCATCACGTGGAGATGCATGCGATCCTGGCGGAGTTCGGCCTGCCGCTGGAATTCCCGGAAAGCGTGGTGAAGGCAAGCGAGGAGATCCCGAACGGTTGCACGCCCGAGGAGATCTCCCGCCGACGCGATGTACGCGATATTCCCACCATCACCATCGACCCTGATGATGCGAAGGACCTGGACGATGCGCTCAGCCTCAGAAAACTGGACAACGGGAACTGGGAGGTGGGCATCCACATCGCCGACGTGAGCCACTATGTGCGGCCGGGCACCGTGGTGGACATGGAGGCCTCGGCGCGGGCCACCTCGGTGTACCTGGTGGATCGCGTGGTGCCCATGCTGCCCGAGCGGTTGAGCAACGACCTCTGCTCGCTGCATTCGGGCACCGACAAACTTTCCTTCTCCGCCATCTTTGAATTGGACGAGCGCGCGCACGTCAAGGCCGAGTGGTTCGGCCGCACGGTGATGCGCTCCCGGCGGCGTTTCGCATATGCAGAAGCCCAGAAGATCATCGATGGGGCCGAGGGCGACTTCAAGGAAGAAGTGCTGCGCCTGCACCAGCTGGCCGGGGCGCTGCGCCGCGACCGACTGAACGCGGGCGCTCTGGAGATCGTGAACAACGAAGTGAAGTTCCGGCTCGATGCGAAGGGCCGGCCCGTGGAGGTCTACGAGAAGGTGATGGGGCCGGCCAACTGGCTGATCGAGGAGTTCATGCTGCTGGCCAACAAGCGCGTGGCCGCGTGGGTGGGCCGGCAAAAGAAGGGCGGCGTGCCACCGTTCGTCTACCGCATCCATGACCTGCCCGATCCGGAGAAGGTGCATCAGCTGGTGGCGCTGGTGAAAAGCTTCGGCCACACCCTGGCCCCGCACAAGGGCGAGGAACTTGCCCATGCGATCAACCGCTTGCTGCGTTCGATCAAGGGGAGCGAGGAGGAGAACATCATCAAGCAGGTCACCATCCGCACCATGGCCAAGGCCATTTACAGCACCGACAACATCGGGCACTACGGCCTGGCCTTCGAGCACTACACGCACTTCACCTCCCCCATCCGCCGCTATCCGGACCTGCTCGTTCACCGTGCCATGGCCCATTACCTCTCCGGCGGCGGGCACCTGAACAAGAACAAGCTGGAGGAAAGCTGCAAGCACAGCTCCAACATGGAGAAGCGCGCCAGCGATGCCGAGCGCGCCTCGATCCGATACAAACAGGCGGAGTACCTGCTGTCACGTGTTGGAGAGACCTTCACCGGCACCATCAGCGGCCTCACCAATTGGGGCATCTATGTGGAGCTCGCGGAGAACCATTGCGAAGGCATGATCACCCTGCGCGACCTGCCGGGCGATCACTTCAAGTTCGATGAGCGCCGCTACAGCGTGGTGGGCCTGCGGACCGGACGGGTGTTCCGGCTGGGCGATGAGCTGCGGGTGACGATCCGCGCGGTGGATATGGACAGGCGGACGGTGGACCTGGTCCCGGAGGTGAACGCGGGGCCAACGGCCGCGCGCCGCGACCGGGGCGGGAGAAAAAAATGACCTATACCAGGTTGAGCCGCTTGGTCAGCTCATCCTTGTAGCTGCCACCAATGGGAACGATCTTCTTGTCGTTCTCCAGGATCAGGTTGGGCTGCTCGATGGCCACGATCTTGTCGATGCGCACGATGAAGGAGCGGTGTACGCGCAGGAACTCGCTCTCGGGCAGCTTGGCCTCGATGTCCTTCATGGTGCTATGGATCGTGTAGCGCGTGCTCAGCGTGTTGATGACCACGTAATCCTTCAGCGCCTCGATGTAGTAGATGTCGCTCATGCGCAGCTTCACCAGGCGCTGGTTGCTCTTCACGAACAGCAGGTCCTTGCTTCCACCCTGGCCTTCCACGAGCTGGTACAGCAGGTCGCGCTCCTTGAGCACCTCCGCCTCCTTCTTGTGCTTGTACAGGGCCATTTCGATCGACGTGTGGATGTCGATCTCCTTGAACGGCTTGATGATGTAGCCGTACGGCTGCGTCACCTTCGCCTTGTTCAGCGTGCTCTCATCGGCATAGGCGGTGAGGAAGATCACCGGGATGTTGGTCTCCGCGCGGATCTGCCCGGCGGCCTCGATGCCGTTCATCTCCCCCTTGAGCATGATGTCCATGAGGATGATGTCGGGCTGGGTGTCGATGGCGAGCTTGACGGCCTGCTCGCCACTGGAGGCGGCGCCGGCCACGTGGTATCCCAGCTTCTTCAGGCTGTGTTGGATGTCCTTGCTCACGATGCTTTCGTCTTCCACCACCAGTACGCTCGTTTGGGCCATGGGTCCTTGATCGGGTTCGTTCAAAGATAGGTTCGCGGCCGCTTGTACGGGCCCGAGGGGCCATTGTGTTGCATTGCTGCGCATCGCTGTTCCGTGGGGGTCGGCGCAAAATAGCCGGGGAGGCTCGCGCTCTCCACCCATTTCGACGTAGCCGCGTCCGCCATCGACCGGCCCATTCTCATTTCAGGCGGTCGTGGTGGCGCGAGAGAAGGTGATCCGGAACCGGGATCCCGAAGTACCCATTCGCTCGAAGCGCCCATCGAGCTGGCTGGTGAGCATTTGCACCAGCTGGAGCCCGAGGTTGGCGTGCTTCGCCACGTCGAAGCCTGCCGGGGGGCCCACCCCGTTATCGGCAATGGCGATGGTCACCTCCTCTCCGATCAATTCCACGCGGATCTCGATCACGCCCTCCCTCCCGGAGGGAAACGCGTGCTTGAGCGCGTTGGAAATGAGTTCGTTGAGCATGAGCCCACAGGGGATCGCCTGGTCCAGACCCAGTTCGACCGGCTGCACCTGGGTGTCCAGGCGCACCTTCCCGCCCAAGCTGTAGCTCATCATGAGATTGCGCGACAGGCTCTCGATGTACACGCCCAGGTCCACCGAGTTGAAGTTCTTGGTCTGGTAGAGGCTTTCGTGGATGAAGGCCATCGAGCGGATGCGGTCCTGGCTGTCGCGCAGCAGGTCGAGCATGCGCGGGTCGCGGCCCACATAGCCTCCTTGCAGGTTCAAGATGCTGCTGATCACCTGCAGGTTGTTCTTCACCCGGTGGTGGACCTCCTTGAGGAGCACTTCCTTCTCGTGCAGGCTTTCGATCAATTTCTTCTGCGCGTCCTTCCGGTCGGTGATCCCATAGGCCAGGCAGCTGATCTCGGTCACCCTTCCATCGACGGTGATCGGGTTGAGGAAATTCTCCACCCACAACGGACGGCCGGCATGGTTCCTCAACTCGACCTCGAACTGCTGTGGGAAGCCGTCGAGGGCCTGATGATACTTGGCCACCAGGCGTTCGTATCGACGGCCGGCCACGTTGGGCATATGCGCCTTCACGAAGTCGTCGCCCGGTTTGAAATCGATGCCGAACGCCCGCAGGGTGGAGATGTGGAAATGCTTGTTGAAGGAGGTGAGCCGCAACTGGTGGTCCAGCGTCCAGATCATCATGTTGGCGCTGTTCTCGAAGATGGCCTTGAGCCTCGCCTCGTGCTCGCGCACCCGGTCCTCGGCCTCCTTTTGCTCGGTGATCTCATGGCCCACGCCAAAGACCTCCTTCACGCCGCCGTCGGGATCGAACACCGGGCTCAGGAAGATCTCGTTGCACACGCGGCGACCCTGTTGATCGCGGAGGTCGGTTTCGAACCGCAGCGGCCGACCATCGAAAGCTTCCATGTACTTGCCCTCCCAGAACGCGTGGTATTCCGCGCTCGCGAACTTCTTGCGCGCCATTCCCGGGTCGGTGTTCACCTCGGGTCTGGTGCCATAGAGGCGCTCGATCATTTCCGCATAGCCCCGGTTGAAGGAGGTGAGCGCCACGCGGGGGTCCACCGTCCAGAACATGTGCTCGCTGCTCTCGAACAGCGCGCGCAGCTTGGCGGCGTGCTGCTGCACTTGTTCCTGCGCCTCATGCACGCCGGTGATGTCGCGAAAAATGCTCCTGGTGGCCACGGCCCGGCCATCCTTGAAGCGTGCGTTCGAATTGCCCACGACATGCACCTCCCTGCCATCCTTCGCTACGAACACCGTCCGGATCGGGCCGGCCGGCTCTCCGTTCATGATCCGCTTGATCGCCTCTTCACAATGTTCCCTTTCGTCGGGATGAACGATCTCCCATATCGTCATCCGGGCGATCTCCTCTCCATCATACCCAAGGGCATCGCGCCATGCGGTGTTCACATATTGAAAGCGTCCATCCGCATCCACGCTCTGGATCAGGTCGGTGGCGTTCTCGAAGAGGTCCCGGTAGCGTTCCTCGCTGGCCACGAGCGCCTCCCGGTCGCGCTTGCTGGTGGTGATGTCGCGGCTCACCCCCATGGCCCCCAGGAGCTGTCCCCCTTCGTCGTAAAGCCGTGACGCCGCGAGGAAACTGGTGAACACGGTGCCGTCGCGCGTGATGTTGCGCACCTCCCCGGCATAGACGCCGTGTTCGTTGAGTTCGCGTTGCACGCGCTCATACTCCGATGCCTCGGCGTAAAGCATGCGGGTGTCGTGCCCGATGGCCTCATCCGGCTCGTAGCCGAACTTCAGGCTGGCGGCCGGGTTGTACTCGGTGATCCTGCCGGCCGGGTCGGCCGCCATGATCATGTCCAGCGAACTGTCGATGAGCGATCGGGCAAATCGGCGGCTCTGACGCAGGGCCTCCTGGGTGCGCCGATGATCCGCGATCTCCTGGCGCAGCACCCTGTTCACCTCCTCGGCCATGGTGGCGCGGGTGCGCTCCTGGAGCAGGCTCTGTTGAAGGCCGATGTCCTGGATGGTGAGTTGTGTGGCGGGTGATCCCTGGTGGGTGGACGCGTCCGCATACACCCTCACTCCCTTCGCTTCCCCTTTGGATATCAGTCTGGCATCCGCGCTCGTCGCGGAGCCGGTCCGGTTCGCGACGAGCAGTCCGTTCACCATCGGCCTGTCGTCCGGGTGGAACAGTTCGACGCATTCCTCGCCGGTGATCTCGCGCCCGCACATGGTTCCCGCCGCGGGATTGGCATAACGGACCCTTCCTTTCTCGACGATGAGGATCCCGTCGCGGGCGTGTTCCACCAATTGCCGATAATTATCGATCAGCATGCGTTGCTCCAGTTCCGTCTGGCGCAGGTCCGTGACGTTGATCAATGTGCCCACCACGGCCGCGGGCCGGCCTTCCTGTTCGGACAGGTACACGTTCTCGAGCACATGGATGGGGCGGCCCGAACGATGGCGCAAGACGACCGGATGGCTCACGAGCTGCTTTTCCTCCCGCAGCCTCGTCAGAAGGGTTCCGCGCTCGGCGGGATCCACGTACAACTCGATGCAAGGCGTCCGCATCAGCTCCTCGCGCGACGCATAGCCGAGCATGCGCACCAGCGCCTCGTTACATTCCAGGAAGCGCCCCTGTATGGTGGTGCGGAATATGCCGGCGGGGCTGTGTTTGACAAGGTCATCGTACCGCTCCTGCAGTTGCAGGTAGGCGCGGCCCAATTCCTCCTCCCGGCGCGTCATGTCGATCTCCTCGGACGGCTCCCGGCTCATGGGACGAACTTACTGCCGCCCAACGCTTGTGCTCGGCCATGCCCTTCTCACGGCGTGATCCATTCCGGCTCGAAGGGCGGCGGCACTTTTTCGTCGCCGATGCGCACGCTCGCACCATCCTTGTACTTGATGGTCAGCTCGGGCGCGCCCTGTTCGTTGTACCAGATGAAATCGCCCTGGGCCAGACCACCGGAAAACCGCCCTTCGAGGCGCATCTGACCGTTCGGCCAATACCATCTGTGCTTTCCCTGCGGTTCCCCCATCACGAATTCACCTCTGAAATGCTTGCGCCCGCTGTCGAAGGTGTGGACCCATTCTCCATCCTTGAGACCCTCCTTGTAAGCACCCTCCTCCCTGTGGTCGCCAACATGGTACACCCAGTTGCCCTCCTTGCGGCCATCGATGTATTCCCCCTGGGTGAGCACGGTCCCATCCTCCGCATACTCCACCGATGCGCCATCTTCCTTCCCGCGTCGGTAATATTCTTCACGGTGGCGCGCCCCTCCTTCGTAATACCATATCCAGGCCCCCTGGGCAAGTCCATTGAGATAGGTTCCCCGCTGTTCCACTGCGCCGCTGCGGTGGTAAAAGATCCATTCTCCGTCCTTTCGCCCATCCTTGTATTCGCCCTCGGCGCGCTTTTCACCACTGCTGTAATACTCGACCCAGTGACCCTGGAGCGCACCGACGTTGTTCACCGATCCGGTGCTCATCAGCTGGTCGTCCTGGTAGATGGCTGCGCTCAGCACCTCGCCTGTTGGTGAGTATTCCCGGAAGAGGCCCTGCCTGGCCCCTTGTTTTGTATAGCTGCCGATGCTCGCCACCTGCCCGTTGGCGTGATAGGTATTGCGGATGTTCAGTTGCATGGCCTCCCGGGCATCCGCCTGTTCCTGTCCCAGATCATACTTCACCATGTTCTTCAGGCTGCCGTTGGCATCGAATTCCTTGGCGATGCCCTGAAGCTTGTCATCCACATAGGTCCCCTCCCACTTCACCTTCCCGTTCGCGTGGAATTCCTTCCAGGGTCCCTGTTTCAAACCATCCCCATCGATCCGGTTGATGTTGGTCCGGCTTCGAAGCACGCCTGATCCGTACTGCAGAATGCTTGTGATCCGACCATCCGGTGCGTATTCATAGCCCCGTCCTTCTTCCGCCCCATCCTTGAACGGGGTCATTCGCATCACCGTGCCGTCCGGATGATAGTCGTACTGTTCACCCTGTTTCAGGTCGTCTGCGAAGTGTTCGACCGATAGGAGGGTGCCATCCGAAGCGTAGGACCGCGTCGATCCGTTCTTTCTGCCATTCTCATAGGTGATCTCACTCGTCAACGACCCATCGGGAGCATAGAACTTCCACACGCTGTCCAGCTCGAACCGTACACGATTGCCTTCGCTGCGCATGACACCATCATCATAATAGGTCTTCCACCACCCCTCCGGCTTGCCATCCACCAGGTAACCTTCACTGCTCACCTGTCCATTGGTGTGATAATACTTCATCGGACCATCCTGCCCCTGCACCCTCATCGTGGCACCGAGGAAGATCGACCAACAGAGCATTTGTATTCTATTTTTCATCAAGAAAAGATATGGATGCAATAAGCGCTGTTGGATCGGTGAAAAAACGGGGAATGGAAAGCTTGACATGATCAGTTGTCAAAATTACCTCACAAGCCATGCACATGACAGCAGGTGCCATGATGGCGTTGAACGTGGTGACCGCCTCGGTTGTGAACGATCGTTAATGATCTTGGCGACGGGATCAGTGAATAGAACGAGGTGCCATTTGAGGGTCGACCGTGTTGGTTCTTGGTGGACCGTTCAAGGATCCATCAACACGGTCCGGCACCACGGGGCCCGTACCTGGGATATGAACAGGGCTGATCTTGGGTTGTAGGTCGTTATGAACGTTCACGGGTCGTCTCGAACAGCGGATCGTTCATATCGTCGGCGCATCATGGAGGCAGGCCATCTCGGGTATCTTTGGGCGCATGGACAAGTTCACCGTTGCTATAGGTGGGGATCATGCGGGATTTGCGATGAAGAACAACCTTGCAAAGCACCTAAAGGATGAGGGTCATCGTGTGCTTGACCTGGGTACGGATAGTGCCGAGAGCACCGATTACCCGCAATATGCCCATGCCGTTGCCAGGTCGGTGATCAGCGGACAGGCCGCCTTCGGGATCCTCGTTTGTGGCAGCGGAAATGGCATGAACATCACCGCGAACAAGCATCGTGGTGTGCGCGCAGCACTGGCATGGGATCCGGAGATCGCGACGCTGGCCCGCACCCACAACGACGCGAACGTGCTTACGCTGCCGGCCCGGTTCATCCCCGAGGAGATGGCGCTCAGGATCGCAGACCGGTTCCTTTCCGCGGACTTCGAAGGAGGGCGGCATGCGCGCAGGGTGGACCAGATCGAAACCACCGACCACAGGATGCATGATCAGGAATGACCGATGGATCTGCTTGGGTTTGCTTGTGGCGTTCATGCACGGCATCCCAGCCGACGCGCAAAGGGACAGCGTGGCCATGCGCTACGCCTCCACCATTACACAGGCGGATCTGCGCGGGCATTTGGAAGTGATCGCTGGCGACGGATTTGAAGGTCGGGAAACGGGTCGAGCGGGTCAGCGCAAGGCCGCGACCTATCTGCGAGAGCGATTCGCCGAATTCGGCATTGGCCCGGTGCCTGATGCAGCGTCCAAGGGAATGGCGAATGGCTATGAGCAGTCCTTTGACCTGGAGGTGAACCACCCCGGAGGCCTCGGCCTGGCCATTGATGGTTCTCCCCGGGTATTCCTGACGGACTATTTCTATTTCAGCGACGAGTTGCGGTCGGATCTTGTTACACAGGAACTGCTGTTCGCCGGGCGAGGCATCACCGATGGAGCACGGGACGATTACGCGGGCAACCGAGCTGCCGGTCGTGTGGTGCTGGTGATCGAGGGCGACCAGGGTCGAACCATCGCCAACACGGAAGAATTCTTTGCCGACGCGAGAGCGAAATCAAAGGCGGCCGAAGCGGCCGGCGTCGGCGTGCTGCTGATCGCAAGCACGAGGATCACCGGGCTGGTGGCCGAATTGGACCACTTCCTGAAGGGAGGAAGGATGCAGTTGGCGCAAAAGGACAAGACGCCGGCGAACGATGATGGGATGCAGGTCTTGTTCGTGAGCCGGGAGGTCGGTGAAGCCCTGCTTGCCGGGGCGGGAATGAGCTGGAGGAAGGCGCTGAAGTTCGCGCGCAAACCACCACGCACCGTTGCGGTCGATCTGCGGTTCACCTTTATCGATCGCAGCGAGAAGCTGAGTTCAACGAACGTGCTGGCCTATGTGGAAGGAACGGACAAGAAGGATGAACTGGTGGTGGTGACCGCTCATTACGACCACATCGGCGTCATGGATGGAGAGGTTTACAATGGAGCGGATGATGACGGTTCGGGCACCGTTGCCCTCCTTGAAATGGCCCAGGCGTTCGCCCAAGCGAGGGCCCGGGGAGATGGCCCGCGTCGCAGTGTGCTGTTCATGCCGGTGAGCGGAGAGGAAAAGGGCCTGTTGGGATCGGAGTACTACAGTGAAAACCCCGTGTTTCCCCTGGAGAACACGGTCGCCGACCTCAACATCGACATGATCGGCCGTCTGGACAGCGCACATGCGGACGGTCTCCCCTATGTGTACATCATAGGGAGCGACAGGCTGAGCACCGAACTACACCAGATCAACGCATGGGCGAACGACACCTATGTTGGGCTCGACCTGGACGAGACCTTTAACGCGCACGACGATCCGAACAGGTTCTACTACCGCAGCGACCACTACAATTTCGCGCGCAAGGGGATCCCCGTGATCTTCTACTTCAGCGGAGTGCATGAGGATTACCACGGTCCGAAGGACGAGGTGGACAGGATCCGGTTCGACCTGCTGGAGTCGCGTGCCCGTCTGGTCTTCCACACGGCTTGGATCCTTGCCAATCGCGAGGAGCGGATCGTTGTGAACGCAAAGACGGAAGGGGAATGAACGGCAAAGGGTCGGTCACCCTTCCCGCCGCTCATCGAGCAATTGCACCAGGAAATTTTCCAGGTTGCGCTTGTAGTTCACATAGTGTTCGCCGGTGCCGGGTCCGTAGAACCCCGTGCGTATCCGACGTACCCTTCCCGAACGATCGATGAAGATGCAGGTGGGATAGCTCATCACGTGGTCCAGGAACGGGAGCTTTCTGGATGCCTCTTCCTTGCTCGCGCGCCCGGCATAGACCACATCATATTTGATGTTCAGGCGGTCCTTGAACGTTCGCAGTTGTTCGACGGCGCGAACGGGATCCTCGTTTTTTTCGAAGGCCACGGCGATCACACCGAGGCCCTGATCATGATATCGCGCGTACATCTCGTCCAGCAGCAACGTTTCATCCACGCAATTCGGGCACCAGCTGCCCATGATCTGCACCATCAACACCTTTCCCGCGTGTGCGCTGTCCAGGGGCGAAATGGGGTTTCCGTCAAGGTCCGGGAAGGTGAAATCGACCATTTCATATCCTTCGCGCAAAAAAGTGAGTGAATCGGGATCGCGCAAGGCGAAATGTTCGTTCCGCACCGCCCGCCACGGTTCCTGCCAATGTATCCCGCTCCAATAGCGCCCCGTGAGGCTGTCGCCGAACATCCGAGCCTTGAACAGGAAGGCGTGAGAGCCATCAAAACAGGAAAGGAAAAGCGAATCACCCATGAGCGCCCCCTCGAGGAACCGATAGTCACCCGTCTCCGTGCCAAAGGTCCCCGTCACGATCGCACCCTGTTGATGAAAAAGTCCCAACGCGTCGTATGAATCAGGTGTTCCGGGACTGAAATGCACCTCCCATTTTCCATCGATCGTTCCCTCTGCGGGACGATCATGATCGAACCGCTCCGCCGCGCCGGCACGCGCCCGGAACGGGATCCGATAATCGGGCCCCTTGAGATAATTGTACCAATGGCCGGTGATGACACTGTCGCTACGGATCATTCCCTTGAATTCCGAATCGTACAAGGGCATGCGCATGGTGAACGAATCACCATGTTGCACAATGTCGGCAACGGCGATCTTCTCCTCTCCGTTGTGGATCAACGCGGTCCAGGAATGATCTTGCAACGAAAGATCAAAGAGGAACGGCAATGCCTGTCCGTTCAGATCAAGCTCCATGCGCCAGGGTCCGGTACGCAACGCTGTCGTGTGCTCCCCGGCCGGCTGTGCGCAGGATTGGACAAGGAGAGCGACGAGGAAGGAGACAATGGGGAAGATGGGGCGCATGAAGGGCGGCGAAGATACCCGAAGGCCGCTCATGAACGCGGGGAGGCTGGCGAAGACACGAACCCCACCGGATCACATTTCGAACTGTATGCCCTGGGCAAGGGGCAAGGAGGATCCATAGTTGATGGTGTTGGTCTGGCGGCGCATGTAGTTCTTCCACGCGTCACTGCCACTTTCGCGACCGCCTCCGGTATCCTTTTCCCCGCCGAACGCACCGCCGATCTCCGCCCCACTGGTTCCGATGTTCACGTTCGCGATCCCACAATCGCTCCCGGAGGCGCTCAGGAAAAACTCAGACTCGCGCACGTCGGTGGTCATGATCGCAGAGGACAAGCCCTGTTTCACCGCGTTCTGAATGGCAATGGCGTTCGTTAACGACCCTGAATACCGCAGGAGATAGAGGATCGGCGCGAATGTTTCCTCCTGTACGATGAGCATTTCCGGCTTCGCCTCGACGATCGCTGGTTTTACGTAGCATCCGCTTTCAAATCCCTCGCCCGAGAGGATGCCGCCCCGGACCACAAGGTTCCCGCCCTGTTCCTGAGCCACCTGCAAGGCGCGCTCGTACATACCCACCGCAGCGTGATCGATCAATGGACCCACATGGTTGTGCTCATCGAGCGGGTTGCCGATGCGCAACTTGCCATAGGCGTTCACCAGGCGTTCTTTCATCGGTTCATACACGCTTTCGTGAATGATCAGTCTGCGCGTGGTGGTGCAGCGCTGACCAGCAGTACCGACCGCCCCAAATAGAGAGGCCCGAACAGCGATGTCCAGGTCCGCCTTTGCGGTGATGATGATCGCATTGTTGCCGCCAAGTTCCAACAACGAACGACCCAGGCGGGCGGCCACCAGCGAGCCAACCGCCTTGCCCATGCGCGTACTTCCAGTTGCGCTCAGCAGGGGAATACGTGGATCACTGGACAGCCACTCCCCGACCACGTGGTCCCCGTTCACCAATCCGCTGACCCCGTCGGGAACCCCGTTCGAGGCGAAGACACGGTTCACTATGTTCTGGCAGGCGATGCTGCAGTTGGGTGTCTTTTCGCTTGGTTTCCATACGCACACGTCACCGCAGACCCAGGCCAGCATGCTGTTCCAGCTCCAAACCGCCACGGGGAAGTTGAACGCGCTGATTATCCCCACCACGCCGAGGGGGTGCCACTGCTCGAACATGCGATGGTCCGGACGCTCGCTATGCATGGTGAGACCGTGCAACTGACGCGACAGACCGACCGCGTAGTCACAGATGTCGATCATCTCCTGCAC
>CAYMXP010000006.1:0-25358 GCA_964394425.1 uncultured Chryseobacterium sp.
TTCACGTAAAAGCTCAGGCCGATCTGCTGGCTGGCCACGTGCGTGATCTCGAAGCTGCCGGCGGCCGCGGTGCTGTCGCAGGTGGTGCCGAACCACTGCCCGCTGCCGTTCCACCATTCCAGCGAGACGCCCGCGTTCGCGCTGTCGGTCTCGGCGAGCGTTCGCACGCCGGGTGCCAGGAAGGCTTCCAGTTCGGCCGTGGTGGGCACGCCGCCGGTGTATTGGATCGTGCCGATGCGCAGGCGGAACAGCGTGTCGCCGCCGCTGTGGAAACCGGCCACCAGCACCGCGCGCGAGGTGTCGGGCGATGGCCCGCCGTACACCTCTTCAAGGAAGATCTCGCCCACGCCGCCCACCGGCTCCAGGGTCACGGTGCCGCCGTTCACGTCCATGATCACGATCGAGGGATCGCTGATCACCACCTGGCTGGCGTTGGAGCCGGGCGGGGCCTCCGGGGCGGGGTCTTCCTCCTTGGTGCAGCCCACCAGCAACGACATGGATAGAAGTGCGATGGGCAGGAACCGCTCCAGGTCGGACCACATGGCGGGGCGAATGGATGATCGAATGTACCTGATCTATTGGTCGAGCCGGGCGGATGCAAGGATCCGTGCCGTTCGCGCCGACGGGCAAAGTCCGGTCATCGTGAACGCCAGCCCCACCACGTGGCCTACGGCCTGGCGATACGGTGGGGCAACTGGTCCAGGCTTTTCGCGGACGGGCCGCAAGGTCATCAAGCAGGAGAAGCGGCCCTCGCGATCCCCGTCGTTCCTCCCGCCGATCCGTTCCACGGCATGGAGGCGCGATGGGACGACCCGCATCCACCCTCACATCTTGAGCAGCTTGAAGGCATGGGTCCACTGGTTGCGCACGAAGCCCGGGATGCACCAGAGGATGCACAGCGGTTCGATGGCGCGCGCGCTTTCCACGCCGCCCATGTCTTCGCTCTCCCAGCCCAAGCCGGCGAGGATCTCTTCCACCGTCTTCTTGGCCTCCGCGTCGTTGCCACAGATGAACATCGTGGGCCTGCCCGCGGGGAACCTGGGATCCACCATGAAGGCGTTGCCCACGCTGTTGAAGGCCTTGACGAACCGTGCTCCGGGGAACGCCGCCTGCAGGCGTTCCATCAGGCTCTCGTCCAGCGTGGTGAAGTATTTCAGCACGCCGTTGTGCGGCGGCGCATCGGCGATCGGGTTGGTGGTGTCGATCACCACCTTGCCCGCGAGGTTCGCCGCACCCGCGAGGCCCAGCACGTCGAGCGCGGCGGTGCCCTTGGAACAGAGCACGATGAGCTCGCCGAAGGCGGCGGCTTGCGCCTGGCTGCCGATCCTTCCCTCCGGGTTCTTTTCGCCCCAGCCGGCCAGTTTGCCGGGGTTCCGCGTGCCGATCATCACCTGATGGCCATGCTTGATGAAACCGCTGGCGAGGACCTGCCCCACCATGCCGCTGCCTAGGATGCCGATGTTCATGGCGCAAAGATGCCGTGATCGATGCCATCCCGGCGTCATCCTCCCGGTCACGGAGGGCTTCGGGGATCCCCCTTCGCATCTTCGCCCCATGAGCCAGACCGATCCCCGCGCCGCGGCCTTCCTGCGCCTGCTCACCATCATGGACGAGCTGCGCGAGCAATGCCCCTGGGACAGGAATCAGACGCTGGAGACCCTCCGCCCGCTGACGATCGAGGAGACCTACGAACTGGGCGACGCCATCCTGAACAACGACCTGCAGGAGGTCAAGAAGGAACTGGGCGACCTGATCCTGCACATCGCCTTCTACGCGCGCATCGGCCGTGAGCAGGGCGCCTTCGACATCACCGACGTGCTGGACGCGATCTGCGAGAAGCTGATCGAGCGGCACCCGCACATCTACGGCGACGTGAAGGTGAAGGACGAGGAGGAGGTGAAAGCGAACTGGGAGCGGATCAAGCTGGCGCAGAAGGAGCGGAGCGGAGCGAAACCCAGCGTGCTCGATGGGGTGCCGCGCGGGCTGCCCAGCATGGTGAAGGCCATCCGCATCCAGGACAAGGCGCGCGGCGTGGGCTTCGACTGGGAGAAGCCCGAGCAGGTGTGGGACAAGGTGAACGAAGAACTGGCGGAACTGAAACAGGAGGTGGACGGCGGATCGCCGAAGCAGCTCGATGAGTTGGGCGACCTGCTCTTTTCCATCGTGAACTACGCGCGCTTCCTGAAGCTCGACCCCGATGAGGCCCTGGAGCGCACCAACATGAAGTTCATCAAGCGCTTCAAGTACCTGGAGGAGGGCGCCCGCCGCGATGGGAAGAAGCTGGGGGAGATGACGCTGGCGGAGATGGACGATTACTGGGAACGGGCGAAGGAGGTCTGAGGCTCACACGGAGACACGGAGGCACGGAGCATGGGCCAGCGTGAGGTCCGCGTGATCGACCGCCCCGTGGCACCATGGGTGATGCGTTCAGCCGACCGCATGGTGTGAACCGCGGCTCCACGAACTTCGCGCCGTGTTGCGCGCGGCCTCCTTCGGTGCATCGATCACGTTGGGCGTTCTAGGTGCCGCCCAGTGCATCACCGCCTATCCGCAGCTCGAAGACTTCGAAGGCGTGCCCGCGTGGTCGATCAACGGCGTTTCGCCCGATTGGGCCTGGGGTACACCGGCGCATCCGCTGATCAATTCCGCCGGTGGCGGGGTGAACAGCTGGTGCGTGGGCGGGCTCGCGGGCACCTTCTACAACCTGGGCGAGCAATCGTGGATCGAAAGCGGCTGCTACGACATGAGCGCGCTGGACCATCCGTGGGTCGGCTTCAAGATCTTCTGGGAGACGGAGCGCGACTACGACGGGATCAACCTCCAGTACTCGATCAACGGGGGCGGCACCTGGGCCAACGTCGGCGCCTACGGCGATCCGATCGACTGCCTGAACGACGCCTGGTACAACAACACCAACGTGCTCAACATCACCCTCGCCTCGCCCAAGCACGGCTGGAGCGGCAGGGTGGGGGCCACCGCCGGATCCTGCATCGGCGGCATGGGCAGCGGTGCGTGGCTCGAGGCGAAGCATTGCCTGCCCGCCGCCTGCGCCAACCAGCCCGACGTGCGCCTTCGTTTCCTCTTCGGCGCCGGCACCTCATGCAACAACTACGACGGCGTGGCGATCGACGACGTGCTGGTGCGGAACGCCGAACCGACCACCGCGACCATCGCCTTCACCTGCGCGGGCGGCACGGTCGACTTCCAGACCACGACCACCTCCTGCCCATCGTCGTTCGCCTGGGATTTCGGGGATCCGGCTTCCGGCGCGGCGAACACGAGCACCCTGGCGGCACCATCGCACACCTTCACGGCTTCGGGTTCAACCTATACCGTGACGCTCACCGTCACGGGTCCATGCAGCGATCCCCAGGTCAGCTCCATCTCCGTGGCGATCCCGGATGTGGCGATCCTCGTGACGGACCCGTTGTGCAGCGACAGCACGGGATCGCTGGAAGCCGTGGTGACGGGCGCCACCGGGCCGGTCAACTACCTCTGGAGCCCCGGCGGCCAGACGACCTCGACGATCGCGGGTCTGGCGCCCGGGACCTATTCCGTCACCGTGAGCGCGCCGGGGACCTGCGATGCGGGCGCCGGCGCGACGATCACGGCGCCGTTGCCGGTCGCGGTAGCGGCGATGAACGACTCGACCGTGTGCGACGACGCGGACCTGATGCTCGCTGCTTCCGGTGGCGGAGGCACGGGAGCGATCGCTTTCGACTGGTCGCCGGCGGGGCCGATGCTTTCCCCCGCCCAACCCGGCGCCTACACCGTGATCGCGACGGACGCGAACGGCTGCACCTCGGCACCGGACACGGTGATCGTGGATGTGCTTCCCGCCCTTGTTCCCCAGTTCACCAGCACCGATCCGGAAGGCTGCCAGCCCTGGTGCGTGACCTTCACCGACCTGACCGCGGGCGCCACGAACGCCTGGGACTTCGGCGATGGCGCCACCACCGCGAACGACCCCTCGCCGCAGCATTGCTATGGGAACGATGGCTGGTTCGCCGTCACGCTCACCGTGACGGATGCGAACGGATGCACCGGCACGACCACCGCTGACAGCGCCGCGCACGCGTGGCCGACACCGGCGGCGGGCTTCTCCGCCGACCCTCCCGTGGCGCGCATCGAAGACCCGGTGATCCACTTCATCGATGCCTCATCCGGCGCCACGCAGTGGTGGTGGGACTTCGGCGATCCGGCGGGCCCGGTCGACGCCGCCTCGTCACCATCGTTCACCTTTCCCGATGTCGGTTGCTACACGGTGACGCAGGTCGTCGGCAATGACCAGGGATGCTCGGACACGGCATCGGCGCTGGTGTGCGTGGAGGATGAATTCGCGCTCTACGCGCCCAATGCCTTCACGCCGGATGGCGATGGCATCAACGACGCCTGGCTGCCGGTGACCACGGTACACTTCCCACCGGAGTTCGAGCTGCTGGTCTTCGACCGGTGGGGCGCGGAGATCTTCGCCTCGCGCGATCACGATCGCGCCTGGGACGGCCGCATCGGCGGCGGGGATGCACCGATCGGTGCGTATGCGTGGAGGCTGCGTCTTCGGGACATGCTCCTGCAGCGGCATGAAGCGGCCGGGCAGGTCGTGCTGATCCGCTGATGGGCGGCCTTCAGCTCCCCACCCGCAGCCTCTTCAATTCCTCATACACCCTGTGCATCGGCAGGCCCATCACCGTGTAGAAGCTGCCGGTGATCCGCTCCACGCCGGCGTAACCGATCCAATCCTGCACGCCATAGGCGCCGGCCTTGTCCAGCGGCCGGTGCGCGCTGACATAGTAGGCGATCTCCTCCGAGGAAAGCGGGCGGAATCTCACCAGCGAGGCGTCGGAGAAGCTGTGCGTGGCCGTCGCGGTGCGCAGGCACACGCCGGTGATCACGCGATGCTCGCGGCCGCCGAGGATCGCGAGCATGCGACGCGCATCGGCATCGTCGACGGGCTTGTTCAGCAAATGGCCGTCGATCAGCACCGTGGTGTCCGCGGTGATCAGCACTTGATCGGATGCGAGGGAACCCCGCCAGGCTTCGGCCTTTCTGCGTGCGAGGTGTTCGGCCACCCGGTCGTCCGGCATCCCTTGAGGTGGTGTTTCATCCACGTCCACCCGCGCGACTTCCACCGGCAGGTCGAGCCCGAGCAACAGCTGCCTGCGGCGCGGCGAAGCCGAGGCCAGGACGAGCCGAAGGCCGGTGAGCGGGTTCATTCGGGGAAAGTGATAAGGTGAAAATGAGAGAATGAGAAAACGTGCGATGGCGTTCGCGCACATTTTCTCATTCTCTCATTTTCTCATTTCCTCATTGGCGTTCAAAGCGTGAAGCGGATCAGCCCGGCGTATCCCACGGCCATCACCATGGCCAGCTTCATCAGGTTCCCGGCGATCAGGTGGCCGCGGCGGTCGGCGGCAGCGAAGGTGAAGCCGCCCGAGAGCAGCAGGGGCACGATGATGCCCAGGCCGATGTACCAGAACGAGAGCACATCATTGAGGAAGAGCATGCGGATCGCCAGCAGCCCGCCGATGATCACGGCGATGTAGATCAAGGAGAGCGCCTTGGCCCAGGTGATCCCGAGCACGATCGGCACGGTGCGGCAGCCTTCGGCCTCGTCGCCCTTGATGTCGGCCAGGTCCTTCTGCAGTTCGCGCACCAGGGTGCTGAAGAAGGCCAGACCGGTGTACACCAGGATGGCCACCCACAACGCGCGGAAATAGACATCCACCTCTTCGGTGGTGTAATCACCCGAGTGTAGCATCACGGGCCCGAAATGCATCATGGCTTTGGGGATCTCGTAGAGCCCCACGGACAGGGGCACCAGCGCGGCGAGCACCGCCACGGTCCCGTTCCCGACCAGGAAGCGGCGCTTCCAGTTGGTGCTGTACATCCAGAGGGCCATGATGGCGAAGGCGGGGATCACCACCAGCCTCGGTGCGCCGCCATGCCAGGCCACGAACGCGCCGATCACCAGCCCGGTTCCGCTGAGGACGACATGGCCGGCGATCGCGGTGCGCCGTGGCACGCTTCGGCCCACGATCACCTGATCGGGCTTGTTGATGCGGTCGATGCGCGTGTCGAAGTAGTCGTTGATCATGTTGCCCGCCGCGGCGATCAGCACCGTGCTGAGCACCAGCAGCCCGAAGTCGATCTCGCTCATGAGCAGCGCGCGATCACCAGCCGCGAGCAGCCCGCCGAGCAGTCCGTGGCGCATGGCGACCATCGTCACCGCGATGATCAGCAGGTTGAGCGGACGGGTGAGACGCAGCAGGTCCCTCATCGCTCACCAGGTGTAGGCGGCATCGGTCATCCATTTGCCCTGCACCTTCATCGCCTGCTCGAGCAGGTCGCGCACGCAGCCGTGGCCGCCCGGCTGGCGCGAGATGAACAGGCTGATGGCCTTGACCTCCTCGGCGGCGTCCTTCGGGCAGCAGGGGAGGGCCACGCGCCTCATCACGCGCAGATCGGGCAGGTCGTCGCCCATGTAAGCGGTTCGATCCGGGTCCAGGCCCGCGTTGATCAGCTCATCGAGCTTCGCGTTCTTGTCGTGCGTGCTGAAATGAAGGTCCTTCACGCCCAGGCGCGTGAAGCTGTCCAGCACGCCCTGCGACCTCCCACCGCTGATGATCGCGACCCGCAGGCCGGCCTTCACGGCGTGCTGCACGGCGAAGGCGTCGCGGGTGTGGAACACGCGCACGGGATCCAGGCCGGGATAGAGCAGGACCTTGTTGTCGGTGAAGACCCCGTCCATGTCGAAGAGGAAGGTGTCGATGCCGGCCAGCAGTTGCTTATAGCTCGTCAAGGCCATCGGTGGGGTGGCCGTGCGCCTTGAGGATCATGCGGCTCAACAAGGCGTAGGCGCGGCGAAGATCGCGATCGCCCTTCAAGCGCAGCAGATGCTTGTCGATCGTGCGCCGATCGCCTCGCCGGGCGGGGCCGGTGAGGGCCTGCTCAGGGCCCTTCGCGGCGGCTTTCTCCGCCGATGCCTTCCAAAGCGGCAGCAGCAGCGCGGGATCCAGGTTCTGCTCCTTCAGCAGCAGGCCGGCTTCCCGCAGCAGGAACACCGGGAAGTTGCCCGCGATCGTCGCGGCCAGATGAAGGCCTTCGCGTTGTTTATGCGGCAGTTCGACGACGCAGGCCGAGATCCGGCGCGCGACATCAAGCAATACGGCGCGCGCTTCACCGTCGCTGCTGTCGATCACGATGGGCACGGTGGACAGGTCCATGGCCTCGTCGCCGCCCAGGCTTTGGATCGGCCAGAGCACGCCGGTGTGCGCGTGACGCCCCAGCGCCTGCATGCTTTGCGCACCGCTGGTATGGGCGACCACGGCCCTGGTCACGGGCAGCCGCCGGGCGACCTCCCCGATCGCATCGTCGCTCACCGCGATGAGGACCAGGTCGCACGGCGGCGGCGGGTCCCCGAGTTTGAAGGCTTCACAGCGAAGGCGCCGGGCAAGGGTTTTCACCTTGCCGGCATCCCGACCCATCACGCCGGAGATCTTCGCTTTGCCGCGCTTCAGTGCAAGCGCGAGTTGGAAGGCGGCGCGGCCGGTGCCGATGAGGAGAACGGTGGGAGAGGGCATGATCGCTCGCGCCGAAGGTCGCGACTTCCGCCATTCGCCTCTCACCCCTTGGTCCGCTCGCTCCTGAACCGTCTCCTCACCGCCATGAAGGTCCCCAGCGCCATCAGCACGCAGCCGGTCCACAGGATGTTGATGCCCGGGAACACGATCGCCTGGAGCACCACGAACTCGCGGTCGAAGACGTTGAGGCCGATCTTGTTCCCGTCCACGGTGGCCAGTTCGTACTTCTGTTTCAGGTCGCGCACCTCGAACCCCTTGCCCCCGACCGGGGTGCGGCCTTTGTAGATGATCACCGGCTTCGCCTCGAACCAGCGGTCGGGGATGTAGAGGTCGCGCACGCGCATGCGCAGCAGGTACACGGTGTAATCCGGTCCGAGCCGCGTGATCGTCACGCTGTCGCGCACCGTGCGCAGGCTGTCCATCACGATCACGCTGGTGGGGGTCACGATCGTGTCGCCGAGCGTCTTGTCGTACAGCCGCGGCGGCATGTGGTCGGTGGTGTCCTTGGTGTCGAGGTCGGCGTAGCGGATGTGGGTGTAGAGGTCGCGATCGATCCAATGGCGCGTGCTGGGCTCGGCCACGTTGCCGAAGCGCGGGTTGAGCTGCACGGTGGGTTCCAGCGTGAACAGCTTGTCCCCGGGCTTGGTGGCGCCCCAATGCCGCGCGTTCCACAGCGCGCGGCGGGGGAAGTCAGCGAGTTCCTTCCAGTGGGCGGGTTGATCGGCCAGGAAATCACTGGAAGCCACATGATCGTCGCTGGCGATGAACAGCGAGCTGCGCACGCGCACCGTGTCGCCCGCGCGATAGCGTGCCGGCACGGCGGCCAGGTGATCCATGTCGAAGCGCAGGTTCACGCCATCCTCGCGCTTGCCGACGTAGGTGACGAACCGCTCCCCCATCCTCACCGTGTCGCCCTTGTAGAGCAGCAGGTCGGTGCTGTTGCTGAACTCCTCGCTGAAGAAGCGCAGGTCGGGTCCCTGCGTGTTGCGGCTGATCTCGTTCCGCCGGCTGGTGCTGATGAGCGCGCCCAGGAGCACGAGCGCGAAGCCGGTGTGCGCCACGGACGGCCCCGCGTGATCCAGGCGTCCCTTGAGCACTTGAACGATGTACGCGGCGTTGGCGGCCGCGGCGAACGTCGTGGCGAAGAAGAGCGCGACGAGGTTGGCCTCGCGGAACCGATAACCCAGCGCGATCACGCCGACCGCCGTCAGCAGCAGCGCGATCCCGAAGGAGACGAGCAGCTGCCGCCGGAAGCGCTTCATGTCGGTGTCCTTCCAGCGCAGGTACTGCCCGATGGCCACGAGCAGCGAAACGATGAAGGCGAAGGGGATCTGCCACTTGTTGTAGTGCGCGATCGCCTCGGACGGCGGCGCCAGCTTCGCGCCGGCCAGGCTGCGGAAGAACTCGCTGTCCGTGCGCTCCGCCAGCATGCCCATCTGCGCGGTGAAGGGTTCCAGCAGCAGGTTGACGACCGGCACCGACGTGCTGAAGGTGATCTGCATGGCGCTGAGCAGCAGCACCAGCGCGCCGATGAAGAGCCAGAACTCGCGGCTCCAGAACTTCTCCTCGTCGCGCGCGCGCCAGGGTCCGGTCCGGTAGGCCACCACGAGCATGGCGATGCTCACCGCGCCGAAGACGAGGATCGCCGCGACGTAGACCTTCAGGGTCAACGCCAGGATCAGGATCAGCAGGCAGAGCAGCGCGTAAAAGCCGCGCTGATGCCGTTGCGCGTTCAGCATCGCCACGCTGAGCGCGATGAAGGACAGCATGAAGATCAGCAGGCCCGGCAGCATGCCCTCGCCGGTGAAACTGTGAACGCTGGTGTCGCCGAGCACCCCGCTGCGCGTGAGAAAGGTGCTGTAGAGCACCAGCAGGAAGGTGAGCAGGACCAGGAGGAAGGTGGTGAAGAGCGAGGTGGCCTCCCTGCGCCTGTTGATCATCATCAGGTGGCCCGCGCCCACCAGCGTGATCCACGGCACCAGCGATGCGTTCTCCACGGGATCCCAGGCCCAGAAGCCGCCGAAGCTCAGCGCCTCGTAGGCCCAGGCACCGCCCATGAGGATGCCCATGCCCAGCACCATCACGCCCAGGAACGTCCAGGGCAGCGCCGGCGCGATCCATTCCTTCACCCGCGATCTCCACAGTCCGGCGATCGCGTAGGCGAACGGCACCAGCGTGCAGGCGAAGCCCAGGAAGAGCGTGGGCGGATGGATCACCATCCAGTAGTTCTGCAACAGTGGGTTCAACCCGCGGCCGTCGGCGAACTGCGGGATGACCTGCAGGTAGTTCTCCATCGTGGTCCACGGCAGGCCGATGTTCTCCGGCAGCTGGCGGATCAGCAGGAAGGGGCTGGAGCCCACGCGGACGTCCGCGAAGTGGATGCCGAGCAGCATCGTGGCCAGAAAGACCTGCACCAGCGCGACCACCGCCATCACCGGTGCTTCCCAGCTTTTCGCGCGGAGCATCAGGATGTTGCCGATCACCACGTGCCAGAAGGTCCACAGCAGGAAGGAGCCTTCCTGTCCCTCCCAGAAGCAGGAGAAGATGTAGCGCAGCGGCATCGCGCGGTTGCTGTGCTTCCACACGTAGTCGTATTCGAACCAGTGGTTCAACAGCATCACGAAAAGCGTGGCCACGATGCCGGCCACCGCCAGCGAATGCACGCGGAAGCCGAGGCGGCCCAGCTTGAGCCAGGCGGCATCATCCCTTCGCGCTGAGAAGAAGAAGGACGCCGCCGCCATGGCGGCGAAGGCGAAGGACACCACGGCAAGGGTGTGGCCGAGCGCGCCGGCCCCGGTGTGTTCGCCGATGGTGGTCAAGGGATCAGATGATCAGCAAATGAAGGGGTCAGGCGGCCCGGCCGACGCTTCGATCAGATGTTCTCCATCCTGTTCTCCTCCGTGTACTTGCTGGGGCACTTCATCAGCATGTCGCGGGCCTCGAACTCACCCTGCTCGTTGGCTTCGCCGATCAGCACCAGGCGCTCGCTGCGCTCCAGGTCCTGGGGTTTGGCTTTCGCGAGCTTCACCGTGCAGCTCCGGCCCTTCAGGTCGGTCAGGGTGAACTGCGTGAGGCTGGCGTTCACCACCGGTTCGTACACGATGGGCCGCGACCTGTCCAGCACGCCCACCACGTGGAACTCCCGACCGGGTCGGGCGAAGGCCTCATCGAGGTCGGCATAGGTGCTGCTTTCGCCCAGGGCGCTCACCAGCGCGGCCATGGCCACGGCGATGATCACCAGCGCGATGAGGTGGGTGCGCTTCATGGCCGGTCAGGAAATGAGAAGATCATACCATGAGAAGATCAGAGGATCGGATGTTCGATGGCGGCGGGCATGGCTCATTTTCCTTTCGTCCTTTCGTCTGATCGTCCGATCCCGTCCTCCATCCTGCGCAGCTTCCTGTCCATCATGAACATCCACGCGGCCAGGCCCGCCAGGATCACGGCCACCACGGCCACCACCACGTTGATCTTGCCGCTGCGGAACATCGTTTCCTCGAGCCAGGAGGGAGCCTGCGCGAAGGTAGCCGTGCCGCACAGGGTCATGGCGGCGGCAAGGGTGGATCGAAGGGTCTTCATCGCTTGGTGAGGGTTTTGATCCAGGTGGAACGGCGTTCCAGGTCCCACATCCACACGCCCAGGCCCACCCATCCGATCACGGCGGGATAGAAGACGGCGCGCAGACGGTCGTCGAGGTCGTATTGGTTGAAGGCCGGATTGCCGCCGCTGCCGGGATGGAGCGTATCGACCCCTTGCAGGCGCGGCAGCACGAAGAGCAGCACGATCAGCAGGCTGAAGGCGAAGATGTTGTAGACCCCGGCCAGCCGCATGCGCTTGTGCGGTTCGGCCACCGAGCCGCGCAACACCAGGTAGGCGAGGTAGATCAGCGCGCCCACGGCGGCGCCGTTCAGCTTCACGTCGCTGGTCCACCAGGCACCCCAGGTGAAACGCGCCCAGATGCTGCCGGTGATCAGGCCCAGCATGCAGAACACCAGCCCGGTCTTCGCCGCCGCCACGGCCGCCAGATCGGCCTTCGGGCTGTTCTTCTGGATCGCGAGCAGGCTGCAGGTGAACGAGATGCCCATCAGCACGATCATCGTGAACCACATGGGCACGTGGAAGTTCAGGTTGCGGATGGATTCGTAGAGGATGGTGCGGTTGGGGAAGGAAAAGGCGGCCGTGCGTGGGGCGCCGGCCGTGGCCGCGTCGCCGCATGGGCGTTCGGTGATGCCGTTGCCCCGGTCGTCCGTCCAGAACCGTTCGGGCAGGATCAACTCACCATCGGCGGAAACGACCACCAACGAGGTGAGTTCCTTGCGCAGGCCGGGTGGCACATGGAAGGTGGCGGACAAATGGAGGTCATCCCCGATCGCGATCCGCTCGGCGCACAGGCGCTGTCCATCGTTCTGCAACCACGCCCGCGGCTCCACCGCCGTGAAGTGGGTGGCATATCCGGTCACATCCACGGTCACCGTGCCGGCGTGCAGGCGTTCGGGTGTCGCGCCCACCAGGTCGGCCGCCAGGGGCACGCGCAACGCGGCGATGGATGCGCCCAGCAGCAGCGCGACCGAAAGGGCCTTCCACCACCAGTGCTTCATCAGTCGCGCCAGAGGTAGGGGAACAGCAGGTAACTGACCGCCACGGTGAGCACATCGACCGCCAGCAGCATCACGAAATACCTCCCATTGGCCGCCATGCCCACGCCATCGAGCGCCAGCTTGCTGGCCCGCATCACCGCCAGCAGCATGGGCAGCACGATGGGGAAGCCGAGGATCGCCATCAGGCCCAGGCCGTTGCCCGCTCGCGCGGCGATCGCGCTGATGAGCGTGAGCACGCTGGCGAAGCCGATGCAGCCAAGCACCACGGCCAGCAGGAAATCGGCGATCAGCACGCTTCCCATGGCTTCCGTGCCCAGGAAGAGCATGTAGAAGAGCAGGCACGACAGACCCAGCAGCACCATGGTGAGGGCGTTGTACAGCGTGCGGGCCAGGATCACGCTGCGTGGTCCGGCCAGGGTGAAGAGGTAAAGCTGCCGCCCTTGATCTTCACGCTGGAACGACCGGGCCAGGGCATTGAAGGCCGCGAAGAGCAGGATGATCCAGAACAGGGCGTTCCAGGTGTTCACGCCCAGGCCGCCCTTCACCGCCAGGAAGCAGACGTACACCGCGCTTACGACGTAGAGCACCATGCCGCCCCAAGCCTGCTTCTGGCGCAGGTCCAGCAGCAGCTCCAGCTTCAGCAAGTGGGCGATCTCGGCGGTCCTCATCCGGCGGGGCGAAGGTACCCGGCGGAGGGCGCCGCTCACTTCATCTCCACCGCGACGCGATCATACACCATGTAGATGTCCCGTTCCGGTCGCATGCCCGTGGGCAGATGCGTGTTCTCCGAAGCCGCCACGAGCACCAGGACAAGGTCATCCCAGCCGGCCAGCAGGCGTCCTTGGATGCGCACGAGTTGATCGGGGTGCAGCGCCCTGAAGAAGATGCTCCCCAGATCCTCGGGCCAGCCGTTCTCGTCGGCGTGGTCCACGATCCGGTCGATCGCCGGCCGGTCGAGCCCAAGGCCCTCAAGCGCCGCCATCGCCTGTTCGGTCCCCCGCAGATCGTAGGTGGAATGGAGCCTGTCGGGCTCGGTGATCTTCACCGCCGTGAGCGAGGATGGATCCAGCTCCGAACCGGTCGGAACGGCGGTGCCGCCACTGGACCCGCCGGCGGTGTCGGAGCCCCCTCCACGATGGGGTGGCTTGCGCGCCGCGCCCGTGGCATCGGTGGCCAGGCCCTTGTTGCCCATGATGAAGAAGAAGTCCTCCCCGGAGGTCATGCCGGCGGGCATGTGCGAGTTCTCCCCGGTGGGTACCACCAGCAGGCTGAAGTCCTGCCAGGTGCACACCCGTCGCACGCGGTACTGCACGATCTGGTCCCTGCGCGCGCCCCTGCCCTCCAGCGTGTTGATGTCGACGGGCCAGTTGCTTTCGTGGCAGCCGGCGAGCACGCGACCGATGTCGGGCGAACTGAGGCCCGCGGCCTTCAAGGCGTTCATCGCGTCGGCGTCGCCGGCCAGATCGAAGGTGGAGAACAGCTCTCCCGGGTCGGTGATCGCAACGGTGGGGCGATCGCTCCAAGATGCTGTTTGTGCCAGGAAGGGGAGGGTGAGCAGGGCCGCGAAGGCGGTGGCGAAGGATCGCATGATGCACATGGCGCACGATCGCGGGGCCGGCCCGCGGTCGATCGAAGGTAGAAGGACCGTGGGACCTACTTCTTCTGCTTCACCTCCACCGCCGACGCCGCGTAGATGAAATAAATATCCACGTACGGACGAAGGAGCACGGGCATCTTCTTGTTCTTCTCCACCGGCACGATCAGGAGCACCTTCTCGCCCCACTTCGCGCCGAGGTAGGCCTTGTATTTCTTGAACTGCTCCAGTTTCGGGAAGCGCTCCTCGAACTGGTCGATGCCTTCGGGCCAGTTGCGTTCGTGGCTGCGGAAGATCACCGCGTCGATCTCCGGCTGGCTCATGCCGCGTTTTACCAATTCGTCAAGCGCTTCCTGGTCTTCGGCCAGGTCGTAGGTGGCGTAGAGTTCCCCGGGCTGGATGATCCGGGCCTGGGGCCGGTCCTTCCACTTGGGCCCCCGGCTGATCACCGGCCGCGGCTTGGGGGGCTCCACCACGCTGGTGGCGCCGGTGCCCACCACCAGATAGACATCGGCGATGGGCCGGAGGTCTTCGGGCATGTGGATGTTCTCGCGGGCGGGGAGCATGATCACGCTGGTCTGTGTGCTGTCCTCGGTGTAGGTGCAAACCACGAAGGCCGCATAGTTCTGCAGATAGGGGGTGTTGGCCTTGCGGGCGCTGTCGGTGCGCAGGCCCTGGGGCCAGTACTGTGGATCGCTGTAGGTGAGCACCAATTCCTGTTGCTCGCCGGTGATGCCCGCGGCCTGCATGCCGGCGATGGCGGCCTTGTCCTTGTGCAATTGCGGGTCGAGCCGCAAGGACGCGGGATCCATGAGTTTCACCTGGTTCTGCGCGCTGGATCCCTGTGCGATGAGCGCAAGGAGCAGGAGGGGAACGGCTTTCATTGTTGATCGATCGGCCGGGTTCTACGGCGGCGGACGCGAAAGGTATCGCCCGGACCGAAGTTCCTCCGGGACCCGGCGCCGCGGGCGTCGGACCGGAGTCCGGGCCGTGGAGCGATCTTCGCATCCCGGATGCGTTCCCTTGCCCTGCTGCTCCTCGCCGTCGCCTGCTCGTGCCACGCGCAGATCCGCGTGGGGCCGGTCAAGATCCCGGCAAAAAACCCACCCAAGGCTCACATGGACTTCTTCGACCTGACCGCGACCGACATCCACGGCGATACCGTGCCCATGGAGCGATTTCGCGGCCACAAGGTGCTGGTGGTGAACACGGCCAGCGAATGCGGCAACACCCCGCAATACGCGCGGCTCCAGGCGTTGCATGAGCGGTACCGCGATAGCGGCCTGGTGATCATCGGCTTTCCCTGCGACCAGTTCGGCGGCCAGGAACCGGGCACCGAAGCGCAGATCGAAACCTTCTGCACGAAGAACTACGGGGTCACCTTTCCCATGATGAGCAAGGTGGAGGTGAAGGGCCCGGGCGCGCACCCCGTGTTCCAATGGCTCACCGAACGTGCCCGCAATGGGAAGATGGACGTCGAAGTGACCTGGAACTTCCAGAAATTCCTGGTGGATGAGCACGGCGGCCTGGTGACCACCGTGGCGCCTGGCACCGATCCCACCACGCCGGTGATCATCGATTGGATCGAAGGACGCCGATGAACGAGCGGGTCGACATCCTCTGCATCACCGCGCATCCCGACGACGTGGAGATCTCCGCGGCGGGCACCGTGGCGCGGCACCTGGCCCTGGGCCATGAGGTGGGCTACGTGGAGCTCACGGCCGGCGAACTGGGCACGCGCGGGAACGCGGAACTCCGGAGGCACGAGGCCGAAGCCGCGCGCCGGGCGATGGGTGCGGCCTTCCGGTACGGGTTGGGCTTGCCCGATGGGTTCATCGATCCCGATCGGGACAGCGTGCTGAAGGTGATCGGCGCCATCCGGCGGCACCGCCCGCGCGTGGTCATCACCAACGCGTTGCGCGACCGGCATCCCGATCATGGGGTGGCCGCCTCGCTGGTGGCGCGCGCCTGTTTCAACAGCGGCCTGCGCCGGCTGGCCACCATGCACGACGGTTCGGCACAGGAGCCCTGGAGGCCCGCCATGGTGCTGAACATGATCCAGGACCGCTGGGTGGAACCGCAGCTGGTGGTGGACATCACCCCGCATTGGGAGAAGAAAATGGAGGTCCTGCGCTGCTTCGCATCGCAGTTCCACGATCCCAACAGCCGCGAACCCGGGTCGCCGCTCTCCACCCCGGATTTCATGCCCGCCCTGGAGGGGCGCGCCCGGCAACTGGGGCGGATCATCGGTGCCACCTATGCGGAGGGCTTCACGTTGGATCGCGCCGCGGGAGTGGACGACCTGCTGGATCTGCGCTGATCGCCGCGGTTCACCCGCGCAGCGCCACCTCGACCAGAACGCTCGCCAGCGCGCCAAGCAGCGCGAGCACCGGCACGGCGCGGTACCGTCCGATGGCGTAAGCGGCGACGACAAGAACGGTGAACACGGCGACCACCAGCATGTTCACCATCAATGGATCGGCGTGCGCCATGGTCATCGCATCGCCCATGGCGAACTTCATGCGGAAATACCGCACCGGCGGCCGCAGCAGCACGATCAGTTGCACGGCCAGCCCGAGGCGGGACCAGTGCAGGGCGTTCCAGCGGTTCATGGTCGGATCGATCGCAGCAGCGAACGTACGCGCTCCAGATCGCCCGCATGGGGCAGCAGGCCGGTGGCGCGCGTGCCGGTGATGCGCATGAACACCACGCACTGGTAGGTGGCGTTGGCGCAATACGCCAGGGAGGCCGCTCCCGCCGCGCCTTGCAGGCCCAGGTGCGGGATCAGCAGCCAGCCCCCGAGCGCGGCCAGCACCAGGCCCAGCGCCGAACCGATCAGGTTGTGCCGGTTGGCCGCCGTGCCGCTGAAGTAGTGGCTGAACGCCTGCGATGCGGCCATGGCCAGGATGCCGGGGGCAAGCACCATCACGATCGGGGCAAGCCCGCCGATCTCCCTGCCGAACAACGCGCGGACCCACGGATCGGGAAGCGCCTGCACCATCACCAGCACCGCGCCGGCGAACAACACCGAGACCTTGAAGGTGGTCACCGTCACCTCGCGCTGGCGCTCCCGGTCGCGGCTGTTGCTCACCTTGCTGTAAAGCACCGTGCCCAGGCTGCGCGGCGCCAGCCAGCTGCCCTCGGCCAGTTGCGTGGCCACCGAATAGATCCCAAGGGATGCCACCCCCCGGAAATGTTCCACCAGCCAGTAGCCCAGGCGGTAGTTGAGCAGCTGCAAGGCATTGGCCGCCTGGATCATGCCCCCTTGCTTCACCAGGTCACCCAACACGCCGGTCGTCCGCGCCGCACGCCGCGCGGTGCGCAGGCCCGCGAGGGCGATGGTCGACAGCAGGACCGTGACGCTGAAGGCGATGAACGCCGCCAGCACGTAGTCGTTGGCATCGTGCGGGTCGGTGCCTGAGGTGAGCAACAGAAAAGCCGCCAGCATCGCAAATGCATGCACCATGGTGATCCGGTTGTAGGCGCGGATGCGCTCGCAGCCCAGCAGGATGTTGAGGTGGATGGTGTACACGGACTGAAGCGCGGCGAGCAGGACCACGGCGCCCACATGGCTGCCGGGCACCACCGGCACCGCCAGCAGCAGGAGCGAGGCGGCGGCACAACCGGCCAGCGCCCAGGCATACGCCGGGCGCAACAACGCGCCGAGGTTCACGCGTGGTGCCAGATACACCAGCCCCCCGCCGCCCGCCACGCCCGCCGGAAGCACCACCAGCGCGATGCCCAGCACGATCAGGCTGATGTCGCCGAGGCCGGCGGCGCCCAGGCGATGGCCCGCGATCATGGTCAGCAGCAGGTTCATGCCCGTGATGCAGATCCGGGCGAGGATGGTGAAGGCGGCCTGGCGCATCATGCCTGCTCATTCCTCATCATCCTCGTCGTCCCTGCCGCGCACGCGATCCCATTTGCGCCTGCGCACGCGGCTTTCCTGGGACCTGTCACGCACGTAGCGCTTCCCATCCACCAGCGTGATGTCGCCCACCGAACTGATGGTGTGAAAGCCATGGCCATAGGCGCCTTTGATCGGCCCCACGTAACGCGCCACCTCCTCGCGGAAGCTCGTGGGCGTGAGCTCATGCACGCAATTGAGCGCGATGCGATGACCATAGCCCGCCGAACTGTCCTGCGCGGGCCGGTACAGGTCGCCGCCATGGCGGAAGGGCGTCCCCGCCGGGCGTGCGGAGCGGATGTCGAGCTTGATCGGATTGAGCGCATGCGGCGTGAAGGGGCCGAAAGGATGGGTGGCGTGGAACGCGTGGAGCGCCACGTTGGTGAGCGGCGCCCGGGTGCCGAACAGCCACCAGCGCCCATCGTGCTCGAACAAGGTCGGGTCCACCAGGGGCTCGTCGAGCAGCGTGCGCACATGTTCCAGCGCGTCGTTGTCCGCGGTCAGGCGGTACAGGTCAACGCGGCCGGCCGCCGCGCTTTCGGGGATGACATGCACCGCGCCATCGATCGCCACCACGTAGGGATAGGAGAGGTGCGTGCCGCTGGCCAGCATGGTGCGCGATCGCTTGAGGATGTTGTCGCGTTTGGGCCTCAGCCGGCTGATCTCGCCGGTGCCCCGGGCATAATCGTACTTCTCGTAGAGCACGTTGAGCTGCCCGTCGGAAGTGATGTAGCCGAACGGATCGGCGCGGTACGCGCCCTTGCTGGGTGAAGGCAGCCAGCGCACGTTGAGGCTTGGGCGTTCATCCAGCAGGGCGTGGATCGGCTGGTACAGCACGCCGATGTTCCATTCATCGTGGCGCTTCAATTCCTCGTGGTGGAAACGCGCCTTGTTCTTCATCCGCCGCCACAGGAAGCGGATGAAGGTGGTGTTGGTGGGATACCGGCGGATGGGCGCGGTGGTATCGCTGGGTTCCCCCCGCGCCGCATCGGCGCGGCCCGTGAGCAGGTCCTGACAGACCTGTGCCGGCCAGTGAGCGGTATGTGCCAGCAGGGTGTCCACGGTCTCCTCTAGGGAGTGATCGATCGTCTTGAACCAGCCCTTGCGCAGGATGATGCCCGCGTCCAGCCGGTCGGTGAGCCGCTGCAACACCGCGCCGGTCACGGGTTCGTCGTTCATGATCTCCCAGAACCCGGGTGGGCCGCCACGGTACTTCAGCTCATCGCCATGGTGAAAGCTCCACACCCCGTGGCGCGGCACTTCGAGGATCTCTCCGCGCAGGATGTTGAAGCCGAAACGCAGCAGCACGTCGAGCCTCTTTCCCCGCAGCACTTCGATGTCGCGCGCGCCGAAATACTGGCCATAGCCGCGCTGCTCCACGCGGCAGCGCATGCGCGGGATGTCCCGAAGGTCCGTGGAAAGATCCACCGTTCCCATGGCCGCGGGCTTGAACCACCTGCGGCGCCAGGCCAGGTAGAGCGCGATGCGCCAGGGGTGGCGGAGGATCCGCTGGATGAGCGATGGGGCGGGGACGGCGATGCGCTCGTGTTCCACGATCAGCACCAGATGCACGCCGGGCACGGCCATCACCGCGCGGATGGCGTCGGCCTGCCAGCGCTGGAACACCTCGCCGGCGCAAAGGATGCCCACGCGCAGCCCTTCCGCTCCCATCGGTCGATCACCGGGCATCATGGGCCAGCACGCTGGAGTAAATATCCATGAACGCGCGTCCCACGGCATGCGGACCGTACCGCCCGCTCACGCTCTCGCGGATCTTGCGCGGTTCGTAGCGATCGGCCGAGGTGGCCATGGCCAGCATGTGCGCGGCGAGGGCTCCTTCGTCGCGTGGGTCGATCAGCACGCCATTGTCATCGTTGATGAACGCCTGCGGACCCCCACAGCGCGTGGCGATCACCGGTTTGCCCAGGGCCAGTGCCTCGCCGGTCACCACGCTGAAGGTCTCCACATTGCTGTTCACCACCACCGCCCCGGTGCGGGCCATGTGATCGAGCACCTCCGGCTGGCTCAACCGGCCAAGGAACCGCACCGACCCGTTCGATCCGAGGCGATGGGACAGTTCGCGGAGCGCGGCGCCATCGGGACCATCGCCGATGATCTCCAGCCGCAGCTGGGCGTTCTGCTTCATCGCTGCGGCAAAGGCGCGGAGCACCCCGCTCACGTTCTTGGTGCGGTCCACCAGGTCGGCCACCACCATGAACGATCCCGCCCTGCCGGCGGCCGGCAACGGCCGGTCGGTGCCTGGGACCACGTTGGGTACCACTTCATAGGCACGGCACAGGCCATGCTTCACCAGGGCTTCGCCCAGGTGCCGGCTCACCGCCGTGATGCGCCTGGCCCGGCGGAAGAGGAAATGATGGGCCGCCCTGGCCAACACGCTTTTCCGCGCATACGTGCCATCGAGGTACTGGCTGCTCTGCTCGCTGATGATGAACGGGAGCTGGTGCCACCACGAAGCCCACCACGCGATGATCGCCGGGCGCACCAGGATATGCACATGCAGCAGGTCGGGTCGTCCGCGTTCGCGCACCACGCGTCGCCAGCCGCGCATCGCCGTGCGCCAGAAGCGCGAAAAGTTCACGGCCTTGCGCAGCGGAGCGAAGCGCCACGTGCTGCACCGGTAGTGGCAATGCAGTTCCCAGAGGCCGCCTTCCTCCTTCACCTCCTGGCCTTCGGCCCCGGGTCCTTTTTCCATGGAAATGACCAGGGCCGAAGTCCTCGTGTGCAGCGCGACGGCCAGTGCCTGCTTGCGGATGAAGTCGCCCAGTTGTGGATCGTTCCGTCCTGGGTACCACTTGGGCAGGAAAAGCACGTGCATCGCTGGGCGGGGACGCGCGCAAAGTACAGCGCGTGCCACGCACCGCCGGAGGGACGATCGTGGGTTGAGCGTGCCCTATCCATCGATGGAACGACGAATTCCACCCACGAGCCCTTGACAACCGCGATGGATCCGCTCTTGATTTGCCCGTTCCAATTCGCATGCATTCCCACTGGTCGGCCCGGGCTGCTTGGACAACGGCTGAGCAATGACCAGAGCGAACGGACAAACCCCACCGCCTTTCGGGCCGGTGGATCCCGGTAAGCCTCCCCGGCACCGGGTCATGGCTTCAGCCTGGACCAGGCACGTTTCGATCCTACTGCAACAGAACACATCCCACCCCATCCACCGATGACCATGGAACCGACCAAGACCCTTCCGATGCTGAGGTCCACCCTGCTGGGCGTCACGCTTCTTTCAGCCTGGGGGCTGAAGGCGCAACTGCGTCACGATGCGCATGAGCACGAAGACCTGCTGCACAGCTTCGACAGCCGCATCGAATTCACCGAGAACAAAGGCCAGTTCTCCGAGCCGGTGCTCTTCCGCGCCGACTTCCCGCTGGGCCAGGCGGCGGTCACCCGCGAGGGGATGATCATGACCGCCTTCGACCCGATCGAGGTGCGGAAGCGCGCAGAGGAGGGCATGCGGATCGAAGAGGAGATGCATGACGGGCGGCCGTCCCGTCCGCTCACGTGGCGCAAGAAGGGCCACGGCTGGATGATGCGCTTCGAGAACGCCTCGCCGGCCATGAGGATCGAAAGCCGCGACGCGCACGATGAAGTGAACAACTATTTCCTCGGCGGCCGGGAGGCGCTCGGGGTGAGGAGCTACCAGGAAGTCTGGTACTCCGGCGTGTACAAAGGCGTCGACGTGCGTTACTACCCCGCTGAAGATGGCTCGTTGGAATATGACATCATCTGCAAGCCGGGCAGTGATCCGAAAGGGATCGCGATCCGCTTCGATGGCATCGGGCAATTGCGGGTGGACGAGGACGGCTCGCTCGTGATGGCGACCAGTCTCGGTGACATGAGCTTTCCCGCGCCCGTTGTTTATCAGCGCGTCAATGGCGGCGAACGGAAGATCGACGCGGCCTACCGCGTGAGCGATGGGAACCGCCTGGGCTTCGTGCTGGGCGAATACGACCGCACGCAACCCTTGGTGATCGACCCCATCGCCATGCGCTGGGCCACCTGGGTGAACACCAACAGCACCGGCGACAACCACGGCCACTGCATCTGGGTGGACCCCAACGACGGCGCCATCTACGTGGTGGCCCGCGTGGTGGGCACCACCGACCAGATCACCGTGGGCGCCTTCGACGAGACGGCCAACGGCAACCTGGAGATGATCGTGGGCAAGTACCTGGAGCCCGCCGTCATCGGCGGCAGCGGAACGCGCGTGTGGCAGACCTACATCGGCGGCAACAACGACGACAACCCGTATGCGATGGAGCAGGGCCCCGACGGGCACCTGTACATCACCGGCCTCACGGGCAGCACCAACTTCCCCCTGCTGGGCGGACCCGTGTTCACCGGCAGCAGCATCGATCACCAGGCGCAGTCGGGCGATGACGTGTTCGTGCTGAAGATCAACACCGCCGGCACCTCGATCAAAGCCTGCGTGGTGGGCGGCAACGGCACCGAGAACAGCTACGACCTGCGCATCACCGGCGCCGGCGACGTGGTGGTGTGCGCCGGCACCACGGCCACCAACCTGGCCACGCAATACCCCGGCAGCGGCGCCAGCAACACCAACAACGGCGGGGTGGATGCGCTCGTGTTCAAGGTGAACCAGGACCTCTCCACGCTGATGTGGATGAAGAACTACGGTGGAGGCGCCACGGACCAGCCCACCATCATGGTGCAGGACAATACCACCGGCGACATCTTCGTCGGGGGGCACACCACCTCGACCAACTTCCCCACGCTCAGCCCGCGGCAGGCCGTACGCGGCGGCACGCAGGCCGGCTTCCTCCAGAAACTGAACAGCGCCGGCACCACGCAATGGTCCTCGTACTTCTCCTCGGCGGCCGGCAGCGCGGCGTCGATCCTGTGCATGGAATTCAACGTGGCGAAGAACGAACTCTACTTCGGCGGCCTCACCAGCGGCCTGGCCGCGGCGAACATCAGTGCCAGCGGCGTGTACGACAACAGCCTCAACGGCGGCAATGACTTCTTCGTGTGCCGCATGGAGACCGACCAGGACTTCGTGGCGGCCACCTACGTGGGCGGCTCCGGCGCGGAGAACAACATGATGGGCCTGAACACCGACCAGAACAACGACGTGTACGTGTTCGGTTACAGCAGCAGCACCAACTTCCCCACCACCTCCCTGCCCAACACCGCGCTGCAAACGGTGAACGAGGGCGAGAGCGACAAGGTCTTCCTCAAGCTGGAGAGCGACCTCAGCGCGCTGCTCTTCAGCACCTACTACGGCGGCGACACCGACGACTACGATCCGGTGGGCGAACGCGGGATCAAGTTCAGCAACTGCCGCATCTACACCATCGTGACGGCCGAATCGAACAACATCCCGCTCACCCAGGGTGCGCTCAACACCACCAAGCTCAGTTCCAGCACCACGATCTACGAACCCGGCCTGGTGGTCTGGGCCAACCCGCCCGACATCCTGGACAACACCATCACCGGCAACCAGACGGTGTGTGCCGGTGCGGTGCCCGACGACATCACCGGGTCCAACCCGAGCTACGTGCTGCCCACGATCATCCGCAACGGCGTCACCAGCACCTATCCCTCGCTGGGTTCGGCGGCCACCTTCCAGTGGCAGATCAGCACCGACAGCGTGAACTGGGCCGACATCCCCGGTGCCACCGGCCAGAACCTGCTTGGTTCGCAGATCGGCGTGGTGAACGTGAAGACCTTCATCCGCCGCATCATCGGCGGCGACGCCTGCATCCTGGCCGGCGCCGCCGACCAGGTGGTGACGGTGAACATCAATGCGGTGACCGGTGCGGTGACCGATGTGCTCTGCTTCGGAACGGCCACCGGATCGATCATTGTTTGGCCCACCGGACCGGCCCCTTACGGCTTCCTGTGGAGCAACGGACAGACCGGGAATCCCGCGGTGAACCTGGCCGCCGGACCGTACAGCGTGACGGTGACCGATGATGATGGCTGCCAGACATCGGCCAATTTCATCGTGAACGAACCGCCCCCCCTGAGCGGCAGCGCCCAAGTGACCGATGCCACCTGCGGCAACAACGATGGCTATGCGGTCGCCACGGGTTCCGGCGGCACCCCTTCGTACGACTACCTGTGGAACACGGGCCTCGCGGACTCGGAACTCCAGTTCGCTGCGCCGGGCAACTACACCGTCACCATAACCGATAACAATGGCTGCCAGTTCGTGCTGCCGGTGACCATCGGTGGCAGCGGCGTGCCCGATGCCGATGCGGGCGCCGATACCGTCATCACCTGTCTGACCGGGCCGGAGATAGAATTGAACGGCTCCAGCACTACACCTGGCGCGCAGTTCAGTTGGAGCGGCCCCGGCATCGTGTCCGGAAACGGCACGGCGAACCCCACGGTGAACGCGGCCGGCACCTACACGCTGACGGTGACCGATCCGCAAACCACCTGCACCAACACGGATCAGGTGGAGGTGACGGTGAACACCACCCCCCCCACGAACGCCAGTGCCGGACCCGACCTGACCCTTGATTGCAACACCCCTTCCGGTTCCCTCAACGGGACCGCCGATCCCGGCCACACCATGTCATGGTCAGGTCCGGGCGGGTTCACCAGCACCGATGAAGACCCCACCGTGACCGTTCCGGGCACCTACGTGCTCACGGTCACCGATCCGGTGAATGGCTGCACGGAAATGGATCAGGTGGAAGTGATCCTGGACGATGATGCTCCCGGCGCGCAAGCCAGCGGCGGCACCATCACCTGCAACAACGAGTGCGTGACCCTGAGCGGCAGCGGTGGCGGTTCGATCAGCTGGAGCGGGCCGGGTGGCTTCTCCTCCACGGATCCCAACCCCAGCGTGTGCGAGCCGGGCACCTATGTGCTCACCGTGACCGGCACCAACGGCTGCACCAGCACGGCGAACGCTGAAGTGCTGGAAGATGTGACGCCTCCGGGCGCGCAAGCCAGCGGTGGCACCATCACCTGCAACAACGAGTGCGTGACCCTGAGCGGCAGCGGTGGCGGTTCGATCAGCTGGAGCGGGCCGGGTGGCTTCTCCTCCACGGATCCCAACCCCAGCGTGTGCGAGCCGGGCACCTATGTGCTCACCGTGACCGGCACCAACGGCTGCACCAGCACCGCGAACGCTGAAGTGCTGGAAGATGTGACGCCTCCTGGCGCGCAAGCCAGCGGCGGCACCATCACCTGCAACAACGAGTGCGTGACCCTGAGCGGCAGCGGTGGCGGTTCGATCAGCTGGAGCGGGCCGGGTGGCTTCTCCTCCACGGATCCCAACCCCAGCGTGTGCGAGCCGGGCACCTATGTGCTCACCGTGACCGGCACCAACGGCTGCACCAGCACGGCGAACGCTGAAGTGCTGGAAGATGTGACGCCTCCGGGCGCGCAAGCCAGCGGTGGCACCATCACCTGCAACAACGAGTGCGTGACCCTGAGCGGCAGCGGTGGCGGTTCGATCAGCTGGAGCGGGCCGGGTGGCTTCTCCTCCACGGATCCCAACCCCAGCGTGTGCGAGCCGGGCACCTATGTGCTCACCGTGACCGGCACCAACGGCTGCACCAGCACGGCGAACGCTGAAGTGCTGGAAGATGTGACGCCTCCGGGCGCGCAAGCCAGCGGTGGCACCATCACCTGCAACAACGAGTGCGTGACCCTGAGCGGCAGCGGTGGCGGTT
>CAYMXP010000006.1:25458-26133 GCA_964394425.1 uncultured Chryseobacterium sp.
AGCCGGGCACCTATGTGCTCACCGTGACCGGCACCAACGGCTGCACCAGCACGGCCAATGCTGAAGTGCTGGAAGATGTGAACGCGCCGGACGCTGACGCGACCGGTGGCACGCTCACTTGCGGATCGCAGAACGGCATCGCCTTGAACGGGATGAACAGCACGCCTGGCGTCTCCTTCTCCTGGACCGGACCGGGTGGCTTCACCAGCAACCTGGAAGACCCGATCGTGAACGTGGCCGGCACCTACATCCTTACCGTGACCGATCCCACCAACGGCTGCACCGCTACGGCGCAGGCCGAAGTGATCGAGGATCTGAACGCCCCCGACGTGTCAGCCACTGGTGGCGTGCTCACCTGCACGATCACGAGCGTGATGCTGAACGGTGGCTCCACCACACCCGGCGCCAGCTTCAGTTGGAGCGGTCCCGGTGGGTTCACCAGTACCGATGAAGATCCCGTGGTGACCGAGCCGGGCCTCTACACCCTTACCGTGTTCGGTGAGAACCAGTGCAGCGCATCGGCCAACGCGACGGTGACCCAGGACATCACGCCTCCCGGGGCGCAAGCGAGCGGTGGCACCATCACCTGCGAGAACGAGTGCGTGACCCTGAGCGGCGGCGGCAACGGCTCCTACAGTTGGACCGGCCCCGGCGGCTTCAGCAGCACCGACCAGA
>CAYMXP010000006.1:26233-43529 GCA_964394425.1 uncultured Chryseobacterium sp.
GGATACCAACGTGCCCGGCGCGCAAGCGAGCGGCGGCACCATCACCTGCGAGAACGAGTGCGTGACGCTGCAGGGCGTGGGCAACGGCTCCTACAGTTGGACCGGCCCCGGCGGCTTCAGCAGCACCGACCAGAACCCGACGGTGTGCGCGCCCGGCGTGTACACCCTGACGGTGACCGGCGACAACGGCTGCACCAGCACGGCGACGGCTGAAGTGCTCCAGGATACCAACGTGCCCGGCGCGCAAGCGAGCGGCGGCACCATCACCTGCGAGAACCAATGCGTGGTGTTGCAGGGTGTGGGCAATGGCACATACAGCTGGACCGGTCCGAACGGGTTCACGAGCAACGACCAGAACCCGCAGGTCTGCGAGCCGGGCATCTATACCCTCACCGTCACCGGTGCGAACGGCTGCACGAGCCAGGCGAGCGCGGACGTGCTGTTGAACATGGAGATGCCCGACGTGACCGCCGAAGGCTGTGAACTGAACTGCGAAGGCGATCCCTGCCAGATGAACGGTTCCTCCTCCACCCCGGGCGTCACCTTCACCTGGAGCAGCGCGAACGGCTTCGTCAGCAACGATGAAGATCCGCTGGTGTCGCTTGCCGGGTTCTACACCCTGACGGTGACCGCGCCCAACGGCTGCAGCAACGAGATCGAAGTGGCCGTGACGCAGGCGATATGCGACGACAAGTGCAAGTTCGAGATCATCTGCCCCAAGGACACCACGGTGGCCTGCGGCACGTCGCTCGACTGGACCGTGGTGGGCGAGCCCTACTTCCCCACCAAGGACAAGGAGGAATGCCCCGACCTGGAGTTCATCTCCTGGAACGACGAGTGGATCTCCAACTGCCCCTACGTGCTGATGCGCACCTGGACGGCGGGCGACGAAGCCGGCAACGTGGCCTCGTGCGTGCAATACATCACCGTGATCGACGAGGTGCCGCCGGTGTTCCACAACCTGCCCGCCGACGCCACGGTGGAATGCAGCGAGTGGGTGCCGGAGAACAAGCCCGACGTGTGGGCCATCGACGAGTGCAAGCTGGACTTCGCCGTGCAGGTGGAGTTCACCGAAGAGGTGATCCCCGGCGAATGCGCCAATGAGTTCACGGTGGTGCGCACCTGGACCGCGGCCGATGAATGCGGCAACACGGCCTTCGCGCAGCAACTGGTGAACGTGGTGGACACCCAGGCCCCCGTGTTCGACTGCGATCCGCAGGACATGAAGGTGTGCTGCAAGGACATCCCCGAAGCGGAGACCTGCACCGCCACCGACAACTGCTCGGAGAACATCGCCTACGACTACCACGAGGACAAGTCCAAGGGCGATTGCGACACGGACTACGAGATCGTGCGCACCTGGACGGCCACCGACGATTGCGGCAACACCGCGACCGTGTCCCAGACCATCGTGGTGACCCTGGCCGCCTGCAAGAAGCCCGAGGAGAAGGTGAACGTGATGGTGCAGCCCAACCCCTTCCGCGACCGCACGATGATCAGCTTCACCGCTCCGGTGGATGGCATGGTGGTCCTGGAGGTCTTCGACGCCGGCGGTCGCCAGGTGACCGAACTGTACCGTGGCACGATGAAGGCCGGCCAGAGCCAGCAGGCGCTCTTCGAGCCCCAGCACAACAGCGGCGAGTACGGGTACCGCCTGATCATGCCCGACCGCGTGATCACCGGACGCATCATGGGTGCGTTCTGACCTCCGCGGCATCCCGATCGACGAAGCCCCCTTCGCAAGGAGGGGGCTTCGTCGTTCACGGGCCGGCCGGAGTGCGCGGTGGCGCGGGTAATTTCGCCGTCCATGGAACACGCTCCCCTGGCCGAACGCATGAGGCCCCGCCGCCTCGACGAGGTGGTGGGACAGGAGCATCTGGTCGGCGAGGATGGGATCTTGAGCAAGGCGCTGGCCTCGGGCATGCTGCCCAGCATGATCCTCTGGGGGCCACCGGGCGTGGGCAAGACCACCCTCGCGCGGCTGGTCGCCGAGCGGTTGCAACGGCCTTTCCACACGCTCAGCGCGATCAGCAGCGGCGTGAAGGACGTGCGCGAGGTGATCGAAAGGGCTTCCACCGGGGGGTTGTTCCAACGGAGCGCCATCCTGTTCATCGACGAGATCCACCGCTTCAGCAAGGCGCAACAGGATTCCTTGCTCGGCGCGGTGGAAAAGGGGACGATCACCCTCATCGGCGCCACCACGGAGAACCCCAGCTTCGAGGTGATCGGCGCCTTGCTCTCCCGCTGCCAGGTCTACGTGCTCAAGCCACTGGCGGAGGAGGACCTGATGGCGATCCTGCGGCGCGCGATCGCCGGTGACGAGATGATCAAAGGGAAGCGCATCAAGCTGAATGGGACGTTGGCACTGATGCGCGCCAGCGGGGGCGACGCACGCCGTCTGCTGAACACCTTCGAGCTCTGCGTGCAGGCGACCACGGGGGATGAGGTGACCATCACCGACGCGCTGGTGAAGCAGGTGGTGCAGAGCAACGCGGCGCGCTACGACAAGCTGGGCGAGCAGCACTACGACATCATCAGCGCCTTCATCAAGAGCGTGCGCGGCGGCGATCCCGATGCGGCGGTGTACTGGCTGGCCCGCATGGTGGAAGGCGGCGAGGATCCGATGTTCATCGCGCGCCGCCTGGTGATCCTCGCCAGTGAAGACATCGGCCTGGCCAACCCCAACGCCCTGGTGATCGCCACGGCCGCCATGCAGGCGACCTCGATGGTGGGCTGGCCGGAAAGCCGCATCATCCTCAGCGAGTGCGCGATCTACCTGGCCTGCTCGCCGAAGAGCAACAGCGCGTACATGGCGATCGGCAATGCCCAGGAGGAAGTGCGGCGCAGCGGCGACCTGCCTGTACCCCTGCATCTGCGCAACGCGCCCACGAAGCTGATGAAGGATCTCGACTACGGGAAGGGTTATGTGTACAGCCACGACGACCCGGAGAACCAGGCCGGTCAGCGCTTCCTGCCCGAAGGCGTGGAGGGTGGTCTGTACGAACCGGGCATCGATCGACGGGAACAGGAACTCGCCCGGGCGCTTCCGCGGTCGAGCGGTCAGGAGGCGGAGTGAGGGTCCGAAAGGCGCGGACCGCAACGGTCATTTTTCCGTCTCCAGGAACCGCCGGTGCATGTCGTAGATGATGCCGAAGCTCACCATCAACCCGCCCAGGGCCTGCTCGAGCATCTGCCAGAGGATGTCCACCACGATGTGCTGCAGGCCATGCTTGGCGAAGCTCACTCCGAGGATGAAGACGATCAGGTAGACGCAGAAACCGACGGCCGCGCCCAGCAGCATGGTCATGAAGGGAAAGCCGCGCTTGAGGTTGATCCACTCGTGCTGGATGGCCAGGTGCGTGGCCATGGTGAGCATCAGGCCGATGATCAGGTACACCAGCGCGGCCAGGATCATGTAGAGGGTGAGCGGGATGCGCAATTCCTCCAGGTCGGTGAGCACCACGCCGTGCCAGAGGTAGGAGAGGCCGAACATCAGCACCGCCGCAAGCAGCCAGGGCACCACGATGCCGCGTCTCCAGAGCATGATCGATCCCTCGTCGTTCCTTTTCCGGCGGAAAAATACGGCGCGCCCACGCCGCGATCCATCCTCGGGCGCAAGCTCTACATTGTTCCGCCCTCGAATGAAGAACGCCCTGAAGTATGGCCGGGTTGCCTGGGTCGTGCCCTGCACCGTCCTGTTGTGCGCCTGCCAGAAAGAGAAGCCCCAATGGGACGTTGACCTGCTGGGGCCGCTGGTGAAGACCACCTTCACCATCCGCGACCTGGTACCGGACAGCCTGCTGGACCAGGGGCCGGGCGGCACGCTCACGCTGGTCTACCGCGATGAGCTCTTCAGCGTGGACCTGGACACGCTGCTGGACGTGCCCGATACCAGCATCGCATACAGCTACGTGCTGCCTTTTGGCACGCTCACCCTGCCCGCGGGCGCCACGCTCCCGCCGATCGAGGAGGAGACCAGCTTCGACGTGGACGACGTGCAACTGCGCCACCTGGAGCTGCGTGAAGGCCAGCTGCACCTCACGCTGCTGAACATGATCGCCAGCGGGATCATCGGCACCTTCGGGATCCCCGCGGGGACCCACCTGGGCGCACCGGTCTCGATCCAGCAGTACGTGAACGCCGGCACCCAACTCGCTCCTGCCACGGCCTCGGTGTCGCGCGATCTTGCCTTCCATGCCTTCGACCTCACCGGCCCCATGCACGACCAGGTGAACACGCTCGGTACCGAGCTGCTGCTGCAGCTGGATCCCGCCGGCAGCGGCGCCACCATCACCGATGAGGACAGCGTGATCGCCATCGCCACCTACAGCGGGTTGAAACCCCAGTACGCACGTGGCTTCCTCGGCCAGCGCACCGAGCACGTGGGGCCGGAGGTGAGCAGCTTCGGCCTCTTCGACCAGATCCTCGCCGGTTCGATCGACCTCGATGAGGTGACGCTGACGCTCACCATCACCAACGGGGTGGGGGTCGATGCGCGCATCGTGATCGATCACTTCACCGGCGAGAACACCGGCACCGGCCAGGTGGTGGACCTGCAGCACGCCATCATTCCCGGCCCCATCAACCTGAACCGCGCGATCGACCTGGGCGGATCCTTCCAGCCCAGCGTGTACCAGGCCGTGCTCACCACCGCCAACAGCAACCTCGACCTGCTCCTGGAGGCGATGCCGGATCTGATCTCCTATGAACTGGACCTGGAGGTGAACCCGCTGGGCGACATCAGCAACGGCAACGACTTCCTCTACTGGAACAGCGAACTCGCCGCCGAGGCCGCCCTGGAGATCCCGCTCAGCGTGATCGCCACCGGCCTCACGCTCCAGCAGACGCACTCCCTCGACCTGCCGGGCAGCGCCGAAGGGCACGGCCTGCAGCATGGCGAGCTGATGCTCTTCGCGAAGAACGGCTTTCCGATCGAGGCCATCGTGCAACTCGACATCGTTGACGGAGCGGGCGCGGTGCTCTCGCCCCTGCCGGTGAGCGGCGCGATCGCTCCGGGTGTGCTCGGCCCGGACCTGCTCGTGCAGACCCCCGTGGAGTCGATGTTGACCACGACCCTCGATGATGCACAGGTCGATCTGCTATACGCCGGTGGCAGGCTGCGCATCACGCCGGTCTTCAGCACCAGCGACCAGACGCAGCACCTGCAGCTGCTGGACAGCTATGCGCTGGAGCTGCAGATCACCGCCGATGTACACTACATCGTGAACGGGGATGAATAGGGGCGGCGTCCTGGTGGCGTTCGTCGTGCCGGCCATCGCCGCGACCGCGCAGGTGGTGGATACCGCGACGACGGACCTTGCGCGAATGGCAGGACGCTCCGATCGGATCCCCGGCGGGTATGAAGGGATCTTCCCGCTCCGCCACGAACGATCGCTTGAGTTCCTCGCGCGTGGCTTCTTCGACTCGAACGTGCTGTACAACGATCTGATGCTGGCGCTGCGGCGCAGCGATCTCATTTCCGACACGGTCCGCCAGCGGTCCCTGGAGGCGTTGGGCGATCGCAATCGCGTCGGGCAGGAGGTGGAGGGCCGCGTGACCTTCACCGGCGGCGGGGGCCTGTTCGGCCGCGCGCACTGGAAACCGATGATCAGCGCCGCCTACCGGTCGCTCACCGGTTCCCGCTTCACCCGCGATGCGTACGACCTCACGTTCTTCGGCAACAGCGGCCACGAGAACGATACGCTCCTGCTCGCGCCCTCGGCGCTGGAACGGCAGACCTGGTGGACCCTCGGCGCCGGCGTGCTGGATGACCGAACGGGATCCTACCTGCGGCTCGACGTCGTGCTGGGTGAGGCCCTTGATGCCGTCGATCTGGACAGGGCGGAATTCCACACCGCCACCGATGGCCGCGTGTTGAGCGCCGACGTGGAGGGCCGGTACGTACGCAGCGATACCGGTGCGGCAGGCCCCGGTGCGATCAACGGCGGCGGGTTGTCGCTGAGCGGGAGGATACAGCGGCCTTTCATCGCATCGGGGTTGACCTGCTCCTGGCTCGTGGAGATCGAGGACCTCGGCTTCATACGCTGGCCGGATGCGCTGGCGCTGCGCAAGGACAGCGCCGCGGCCTACGAGGGCATCGAGGTGGAGAACGTGTTCGACGTGAGCGACGTGGTGATCGGCGAGGAGGAACTGCTCGACACGCTGGGCGGGCATGCCGGGCAACGGGTGATCGTTCGCGCGCTGCCGGTCAAGGTCATCGCCGGGGTCGAAGTGCGGTGGAGCGGGCGATGGAACACGCGGTTCACCCTCGACCAGCGCGACCTTCCCGGATACATGCCCCATGCGGAAGCTCGCACGGCCTGGCGCGCGGCCGATGATCTGCTCCTGGATGCGGGCATTGGCGCCGGCGGGTTCGGCGGCCTCCGGTTCGGCTTCGGCACGGCCATCGACCTGGGCGGTCACCTGCGTCTGTCGCTGCGCTGCGCGAACGTGATCGGCACGTTGAACGAAGAGGCGCGCGGCATGGCGGCCGAAGCGGGGATCACCATGGCCTGGTGATCCACCGGACCTCCAATTCCTCGGATCGTTCGCGGAGCCCGTTGCGGACCTACATCACCTTGATCTCCGTCCTGCGGTTCATCGCGCGGCCGGCCTCCGTCCCGTTGCTCTCCACCGGTTTCGCTTCGCCGTAACCCTTCGCGGTGATCCGCGCGCCATCGATCCCCGCCTTCACCAGGTGGTCGCGCACCGCGTTGGCGCGCTGCTCGCTCAGCTTCTGGTTATCCGCCTCCTCGCCCACGTCGTCGGTGTGGCCGCCCACCTCGATGCGGATGCCCGGGTTGGCGTTGAGCAGCTTCACCACGTTCGCCAGTTCGGCGTTGCTCGCCTGCAGCAGTTCGAAGCTCGCGGTCTCGAAGAAGATGTTGCGCAGCGCGATGGTGCCGCCGCTGCCGATCGGTTCCAGCACCACCTTCAACTCCACCGGCTTGTCGATGCCCGCCTGCGCGATGGCATAGTTCCGTGAGTAAAAGAGGTAGCCCCGCGCCGATGCGTTCAGCGCATAGTCGCGGCCGGCCGGCAGGCACACCAGGAACTCCCCGGTGCGCGGATCGCTGTAGGCCGCCGTGGCCAGCCCTCCGGTGGCCAGGTCGTACAGTTCAACATCCGCCTCGAGCGGCTTGCCGAGCACCGCTTCGGTCACCGTGCCGCGGATGTAGCTCACCGCGACCGGTCGCGCGCTTTCGGGCAGTGTGAAGCTGTAGAGGTCCAGATCGCCGTGACCGCCCTCGCGGTCGCTGGCGAAGAAGGCCAGGTCGCCGCGCGCGTTCACCAGCAGGCTGTTCTCGTTGTCGCCGGTGTTGATGGGCCAGCCCAGGTTCTCCGGCGCGCCCCATGACCCGTCGGCCTGCATGCGGCTCACGAAAATGTCCAGACCGCCGAAGCCGGGATGTCCGTCGCTGCTGAAGTAGAGCGTGCGCCCGTCGGGATGGATCTGCACGCTTTCCTCCTGGTAGGCGGTGTTCACCTGCTCGCTCAGGCGCTCGGGTTTGCCGAACACGCCATCCTCGCCCATGCGGCTCACGAAGATGTCCATGCTCTTGATGCCGTCGGCCGCCTGCAGGCCGCGGATGAAGTAGAGCGTGCGTCCGTCGCTGGCCAGCGAGGGCTGGCTTTCCCAGTGGCGCGAGTTCACCGGCGGACCCAGGTTCTCGGGCGGGCTCCACCGATCGCCCAGGCGGCGGCTGATGAAGAGGTCGCAGCTGCCCATGCCGGTGCGGCCTTCGCCGTAGTTCTCGTCGCCGCCGGCGCAGGCGGTGAAGATCACGAACCGGCCATCGGGGCTCAGCGTGCCGGCACCCTCGTTGCGCGGGGTGTCCACGTTGGGGATGGGCAGGGCTTCGGCCCATTCGCCCTTCTCGTTCTTCGCGCTGGTGAAGAAGTCCTCCTGGTGGCCGTAGGGCGGCGTGCCGTCCTTCACATCGCGCGTGAAGAGCAGCGTGGCGTCGTCGGCGGTGATGCAGGGGTAATACTCGCCGTCGCCGGTGTTCACCCCGCGGCCAAGGTTCACCGGATCGAAGGGCACCGGATGCTTGATCGCCTCCACGGCGAAGGCGCAGTTGCGCAGGCCCAGCTGCGCGCGCTGCTCGCGCACGGGATCCTCGTTCAGGTCGAGGAAGGTCCTGTAGTGTTCTTCGGCCGCCACGAACTGCTGGTCGCTGAACTCGATGTCGGCCAGGTGCAGGTAGGCGTTGGGAAAGAAGCGCGGCGCGCGCCGCAGCGCTTCGCGGTAGGCGGCCATCGCTTCCTCCGTCTTGCCCTGCATGTCGTGGAGTTCCGCCAGCGTGAAGCGCGGCTCGATGAAGGCCTCGTCCAGCACCAGCGCCTTCTTCAAGTTGCTCTCGGCGCATCCCCACTGCTGCATGTGCAGGCATTCCAGCGCGTCGAGGTAGACCTTGATCGCCTTCTTGTCCTTGGTCGAGTAGCCTTCGGGTTGGGCATGGGCGGTCGGCAGCAGGCAGGAGGAGCAGGCAGCAACTGCAATGAGCGTCGTACGCACTGTCAACTGCCAACTGCCGACTGCTGACTTGTGTGGGAGCAACGCGTGCAGGCTCATGGTATCCCCAGGTACTTGTGCGTCTGCAAGGATATCCGCCAGCGTGGATCGGCCTTCACCTTTTCAATGATCAGCGGCATCATTTCATCCCGTTTGCTCCATTCAGGCTGAAGGAAGAGGGCGCAAGGTCCGTTCACCCTGGCCGCCTGTTCATCGGCCCAGCCCAGGTCGTGCCTGTTGGACACGATCACCTTCAACTCGTGGGCGGCGGCGAACACCTCGGGAAGCGCGGGCTTGAACTTCTTGGGCGAAAGGCAGATCCAGTGCCACCGCCCGCTGAGCGGATGCGCGCCGGAGGTCTCCAGGTGCGTGCGGAAACCGGCGGCTCGCAGCGCATCGGTCAACGGACCCAGGTCCTGCATCAAGGGTTCGCCACCGGTGACCACCGCGATGCGCGCGGGCCGGGTGGAGGCTTCGCTCACCAGGTCATCCACGGACCGGATGGGATGCGCGCCCGCCTCCCAGCTTTCCTTCACGTCGCACCAGGTGCAACCCACGTCGCAGCCGCCGGTGCGGATGAACCATGCGGCCTGCCCGGTGAAGGTTCCTTCGCCCTGCACGGTGAGGAAACTTTCCATCACCGCGATCCCAGGCGCCGCGGTGGTCGGTGCGGGGTTCATCCACGGACAAAAAAAGCCCGCGCAGGGTTGAGTTCAAAAAAACCCATGGATCACATGAGCGGGTCGGACAGGATGGGGGCAGTGATCCGCCGTCCCCGAAAGGAACCCCGACTGGTCGGGGTCGCGGCCTGACTTAGCCCATCGGATCTTCCGACCCTGATGTCGAGCTGTTGGTTTTTCGAACCGGTACGCCTGCACGGGCTTTATCGTGATAAGCCCAAAGGCTTCAAAGAACAGGTGAACGACCGAAAGATATGGCGTTCGCGCGTGCGACATGCATGATCGCGATCACTTGCACCCCTTTTATCAACCGCTCACGGCAGGAAACCGCCCAGCGTATTGGTGGGCACGGCGCCGCCGATGTTCACCAGCACGGGATCGCGGTCGTTCGATATGCCGGAGTATTTCACCGTGCCATCCAGGTTCGCATCCTCGGGGAAGTATCCATCCACGGTGCTGGTGGGCACCGAGCCACCCACCCGGTCGAGGATCTTGTCGCGGTCGTTGGCGCCGCCGGTGTACTTGAGCTGGCCATTCATCGTGGCATCGCCCATCCACAGGCATCGCCTGCCGCCCACCTCCTTGGTGGCCGCCGTGCCGTCGAAGGTGGCGATGGCGCCGGTGCTGAAGTCCTTGAGCGTGGCGGTGGCGCTGAGCGCCTGCGGGTCCTGGCTCATGATGCCCAGGTGGTTGCGGTGGCGCACGGCGATGTAATAGTCGTCCGCGGGCAGGGAGAAGTCCACATCGCTGGTGCCATCCACATCCACGATGTCGCCATCACGCTGGAGCAGGCAGGCGTGCGAGGCGATCACGGTGGCGCTGTTGCTCTCGCCGCGCAGTTCCAGCACCACCCAATCGACGATGGCGTTGGAGCCCGATGTGTTGAGCACCGCGTTGGTGGTGGTCTCGCCGCCGCCGCCGCCGTTGTGCGCATAGCCCAGCGCGGCATAGGGTTCGGCCAGGGGGATCAGCGAACCCGTGCGCAACGCGTCGTTCATCAACTGGGTGCCGGTGTCGTACGGGCCCTCGAGCAGGACGCGCACGCGCACGAGGATCGACGGCACGGTCCCGTTGGGGTCGTACCCATCGAGGGCCGCGGTGGTGTTGGCCGGGTCGAGCCAGTCGCGCAGGCGTTCGCCGGGCGAGGATCCGTCCCAGCTTTCGCTGAACTTGGCGCAGCCGGTGTACACGGTGCCGGCGTTGGAGCAGTCCTGCGAGCCCTCGTACATGTGGCCCACGATGCGCTTGTTCTGGTCCCACATCGCGCTGCCGCTGCTCACCGGTTCCACGATGCCGCTGTCCCAGAAGTTCTTCCAGCACTTCACCGTGATGGGCGAGCCGGTGTACGGCAGCACGGCGTAGGAGGTGGCGGGCTGGTAATTGAAGGTGATCTTCTTCACGTCGAAGAGCGGATGGTGGATCACCGTGCCGGTCTGTGGCGTGTTTCCGCTGCGGTCCCAACCGGCATAGAAGACGTTGTAGGAAGGGGGCGGGGTGGAGGAAAGCTCCAGCAGGATCAGGTCGTCGTAGTAGTACCCGGCCCGGTAGATCGCGCCGGTCATGGTCTGGTTCACGGGCGGGCCGGTGCTGCCCACGCAGGTGGGGCTTTCGTAGTTGAAGTAAAAGACCCACTGGCTCTCGGTGGGCTGGTGGCAGTGCGCGGCCATGTAGTAGTAGGGGATGCCGGGGGTCTGCGTGTTGTTCACCAGCTGGCCGGTGCAGCCGTTGCCGTCGGGCCGCAGGAACATGGTGACGGCGCGCTTCTGGTCCTGCCAGCCGGAGGCCGCCGGGCAGATCACGTTGTTGTGGCAGGGGCTGCTGTCGTATCCCGGCCAGAAGTCGCGCGCGGGTCCCTCTTCGAAGCCGAAGATGTCGTGGTAGCCGTGGGTGATGCTGGCCACGCGCAGCACCGACGCGACGGGGGAGGGGTCGCGCTCCCGCAGCTCGATCACCACCGCGTCGCCGGGCACCACGGCGGTGGCCATGTCGCCGGTGGGCTGCTCGTTCAGCTCGGTGAAGCCGCCGATGAAGAAGGTGCGCGCTTCGTCGTATAGGTACACGAAGGCGTCGGGCCCCAGGTCGAAGCGGTCGAACTGCACGCTGATCATCACCGCGCCGGGGCTGCGCAGCAGCAGGCGGCACACGCGGCGCTGGTCGTCGGTGGCGATCCACTGGCCCTGCGCCACCACGTCGGCGCTCACGAAGCGTTGCACGCCGTACTTGATCTGGCCGGAGGGAACCTCCTCGTTGGCGATCAGCGCGGCGCGATCCAGCGCGGGCAGGGCCACTTCGGGGATCGCCGGGGATCGACCCGATGCCGATCCCCATCCGGTGGGCTCGCCTCCGTGGGCCACCTGGGCCGTGGTGTGGGTGATCAATAAGAGAACGAACGCTGAAATGATCGATCTCATGGGATCCCTTGGTAAGAAGGAACCGAAAGGTAAGGGCCGTCCGGCGAACCTGATGCAAGTCATTCGAGAATTGCTCACATGGAAGTATTGATGCATGCCTGCAGCGAACGGGCTCTCACACTTGGAACAAGTGGGATCGAAGCCCTGGGTCCTGCACGCGGGCATTGGAACTTCCCCCTGGGCTCCGGGTGGTGTGGTCTTCCCCGTGCCGCCCTACTTCCCCGTGATCAGGAACTCCGTGCGGCGGTTCCGGGCGCGGCCGGCGGCGCTGCTGTTGTCGGCGATGGGGCGGGTGGGGCCGTAGCCCTTGAACTGCAGGCGGCCCGCATCGATGCCATGGCCCTGCAGGTAATGCAGCACGGTGAAGGCGCGGTCGTTGCTCAGGGCCATGTTGTCGTCCATGCCGCCCACGTTGTCGGTGTGGCCCTGGATCTCGATGCGCACGGAGGGGTTCTCCCTGAGGAAAGTGATGAACTCATCGAGGATGTGCTCGCTGGCCGGGGTGATCTCCGCCGAGCCGGTGGCGTAGTTGATGTCGTCCACCGTGTAGGTCCTGCCCACCTCGATCTTCTCGAGCTTCATGTCGGCCTCGGCCACGCCGCCGCGCACGGTGTCTTCCATGGTGTAGGCGCGCGAGTCGAAGACGTGGCCCTCCTTCTTCACGGTCATGATCACGTCGGCGCCGGGCTTCAGCCGCACGATGGTGGCGTAGCGTCCGTCGGCGCTGTCCACCTCGAGCACCTCGGTCTTGCGCGTGTCCATGTACTTGATCTCCACCTTGGCATCGCGCACCACCTCGCCGTGTTCGTCGCGCACCTCGCCCTTCACCACCAGGATGTCCTCGGGGCGCACGTCCCTGGGCAGGTCGAAGGTGTAGATGTCCAGGCCGCCCACGCCGCGGAAGCGCGCGCTGGCGAAGTAGGCGTGGCGGCCGTCGGCGCTCACGATCAGGCCGTGGTCGTCCTGCTGGGTGTTGATCGGGTGGCCCAGGTTCTTCGGCATGCCCCAGTTGCCCTGGTCGTCCATGTGGCTGTAAAAAATGTCGTAGCCGCCGATGCCGCGGTGGCCGTTGCTGGCGAAGTAGAGGGTGCGGCTGTCGGTGTGCAGGAAGGGGGCCTTCTCGTCGGCATCGGTGTTGATGGGCCCGGGGATGGGTTGCGCCGGCGACCACACGCCCTGGTCGTCCCGGGTGCTGCAATAGATGTCGGTGCGGCGGCTGCCTTCGCGCGTGGTGGCGAAGTAGAGGGTGCGGCCGTCGGTGCTCATGGTGGGCTGGCTCTCCCAGCCATCGGGCGTGTTCACGGCGGGACCCAGGTCGTCGAGCCCGGTCCATTCCCACACCTGCTGCCCGGTGCCGAAGTCCATGTGGTTGTCGTAGTGCGTGCGGAAGAGGTCGCAGTTGCGGTAGTTGCGGCTGTCGGGTGGACCGCACACGGTGACGAAGACCTCCTTGTTGTTGAGGCTGATGGTGACCCCGCCGTAGTTGTCGCCGCCCAGGTTGAAGGGCTCGGGCAGCGCGCGGCCCTTGTCGAAATCCTCCTGCACGCTTTTGCGGCGCGCCTCGGTGAGCTGCTCCACGTCGGTGGCCACCAGGTCGCCCTTCGCCTGGTACTTGCTGCGGCGCGTGAAGAAGAGCAGTTCGTTGTCGGGCGAGAGCATCGGCAGGTATTCGTCGGCGTTGGTGCTCACGTTGCTCAGCACCACGGGGACGAAGGGCCCGTCGTTGCGGTAGAAGTCCACGTAGAACTTCAGGTCGGGCATCACCTCCTCCACATCGGCGGTCTTTTTCGCGTGGTCCTTCGCGAGTTTGGCGGGGTCGTCAACGGGGAAGTCGAGGAACTTCTTGAACGACTGGGCGCTCGGCGCGAATTCCTCCTTCGCGTAGTGCATCGTGCCGAGGTAGTAGTAGACATCGCTGTGGAAGTCGGGGCACTTCGCTTTCAGCTTCTCGAAGTAGCCGATCGCGGCGTCGAAGCTGGCGCCGCCATCGCTGGCGCGATCGAACGCGGAGCGGCCCAGTCTGAAGAGGCATTCGGCGCATTCGGGATCGACCTCCAGGGTGGCCTTCAGCTTCGCGTGCCGCTCCATGGGGTCGCGCGTGCGGCCGGCCTCCTCCAGCAGCTTCACGATCTTCTTGTCCGTGGGCGGGCCGCAGGGATCGGGCGCGTCCTCATCCTGTGCGGTGAGGGCCAGCGGAAGGCAGATCATGGAGCACAACAGGATGTGGAAATGTGGAAATGTGAAAATGTGTGCCGACCGCCGCATGTCTGGAACGTCCATTTTCCCATTTCCACCTTCTCTCATTTCCACATTCACTATTTCACCGTCGTGTTCGTCTCCTCCGCCTTCCGGATCAGGTCATCGCCCTTCGATCTGGCGGTGGTCACGAGGCCATCCGCGCGCTTGTCCGCCTCGGCGATCGCCTGCTGCTCCTTCTTGTCGGCCTCCTTCTTCAGCTTGTCCGCGGCGATCTTGGCGGCGGCCTTGCTGATGGGATCCTTCGCCTGGGCCACCAGCGCATCGGCCTGCTTGTAGCCTTCGGCCTTCAGGTCGGCGGCGGTCCTGCGGGCGTCGGCCTTGAGTTTGTCCGCCTCCCGCTGCGCATCGGCCACCCATTGGTCGGCCTGCTTGCGCGCGGCGGCGATCGCCTCCTCCTTCTTCTTGTCGATCTCCTCGTTGATGGTCTGCTTGATCTCCTCCTTGATCGTCTCCTTCACGTTCGATCCGCCGCCGGCGAACACGGGCTTGATCTGCGGCTTCTGGATGGTGCCGGTCATTTTCGCTGAAACGTCGATGTGTTCGGGCATGGCGATGGTGGTGCCCAGCGCGCTGGACGCCTGTCCCAGCCATCCGCTCACCAGTTCGTTGGCGGCCGATCCGAACATCTCCGTGGGGATCTTGCCGGTGAGGTCGTAGTCGATGGCCTGGTCGGCGAAGGCGGTGCTGCCGCCCACGCGCGCCTGGATCCGGTCGATCTTCACATCAAAGGGCTTCGTGATCATCTTCCCATCGCGGAACTCGTAGCTGAAGTCCACGTTCTGCAACGTGGTGTTCTCGATGCCTTTCACCTTGAGCGCCTTGGCGAGGTCCACCAGCGGCTGGAAGCCATCCACGCGCACGTTGGTGGTGTGCAGGGTGCCTTCGCCCTTCAGCGTCTCCATGATCGGCATCATGTCGGTGCCCAGCGTGGCGGTCATGTTCTTCAGGCCGGTGCTGAAGCTGCCCTTGCAGGTCTTGGCGATGGGTGCCATCTTCCGTACGGTTTCCACGTAGGTCACCGTCTGTTCGATGTCCAGGTCCTTCACCTCGTAGCTGAAGTCGATCGTGGGCGCCTTGGGGTCCACCGTCGTGTAGCCGCCGTTCAGGGTCACGCTCCCGCCGAAGAGGTTGAAGAAGAGGTCCCGCATGTCCACGCGATGATCATGCACGTGCAGGCCGCCTTTGCAGTTGGCCAGCTTCAGGTCGTCGTAGATCACCTCCTTCGCCGCGGCGTTCAGGGTGAAGTCGATGTTCTTCGGCACTTCGATCACGGTCATGGGTGCGGTGTCCACCGGTTGGGCCTCGCCCGCCGGAGCTTCGGCGGAGGCGGGGCCCATCAGTTCGTTCAGGTCGAACCGGTTGCTGGTGACATTGAAGCTGCCGGTGAGCGTGCTGTCCTGCAGCCACCAGGCGAGGTAGTTGTCCACGCGGCCGCTGGCGCGCAGGTCGCTGCCGCCGATGGTGCCCACGTAGGGATCCAATGCGAGGTAGCGCGGGCTGAAGGCGAAGGTCATGTTGCTGATGCCGATGCCATAGGGCAGGCTGTCGCTCTTGTAAGCCATGTCGAGCAGGATCAATTTCCCTTCCGCCAGGAACTGATCGTACTTCTGTTGCTCGATCGCGCTCATCCGTCCCTTCAGCCTCACGTCGGCGGTGAAGCTGCCTTTCAGCTCATCGCCTTTATCCATCGGCACGACTTTGCTCAGGCTCGCGAGGTCCAGTTGCGCGCGGATGTCGGTGTCGATGTTCGGATCGCTGATGGGCGTGCTCAGGTGCAGCCGCGCGTCGATCGGGTTGCCGGCGATCTTCATCGCGAAGCGCGACAGGTCCACGACCATGCCGTCCATGTCCCCGCCTTCGGGGCTTTCGATGTCGCAGCGGATCGCGATGTCCTCCACGCTCTCGGGCAGGTCGGGATACTTGAACCGGCCACCGTCCACCGCGATATGCACGCCAAGGCCCGGCATGCTTCGCTCGTTGTAGGTGCCCTTCACCCAGCCGTTGAAGGCGCACTGGCCCGCCATGTCCACGCCGTCGAGGCTGCCGGCGAATTCGGCGGGCACCAGCGACAGCAGCGCGCCCAGGTCGCTCTTCTTCAGGTCCCACTTCAGGTCCATGGTGATGTCATCGGCGGGCATCGCCAGCCAGCCGTCGAAGCCGAGAATGAGCCGGTTGATCGCGGCCTCGTTCTCCTTGAAGGTGAACTTCATGTTCGCGAGGTCCATGTCGAGGTCGGCCTTCACGTTGGCCTTCGCGTTCTTCAGGTATTTCACGCCGTCGTAGATCACGCTGGCGCTGTCGGCGTGCGTGGTGGTCTTCAGCACGAAGAGGTCCTGGGTGAAGTCGCCGCTTCCGTTGTGGTCCAGACCGGCGAGGTCCAGCACCATGGGCAGGCTGGCGTCATCGTAGATCAGGTGACCGTCCTCGATCCAGTATTCCTGCAGGCCGATGTTGAAGGCCGTGGCGGCGGTGTCTTCCGGAGGGGTCAACTCGGTGGGTTCGGCCGGCTTGGCGATATCCCAGTTGGCCTGGCCATCCTTCATCACCTTGAAATGAAGGAAGGGCTGCTTCAATCCCAGTTTCTTGATCTCGATCTGGTCGCGCCAGAGGCTCTTGATGTCGATGGTGGCGGTGAAGGCCTTGATGTCGGCCAGGCAGATGCCTTCGAAGGGCGCGGCGTTGCACACTTTCACGTCCTCGATGGTCACCGTCAGGTTCGGGAAGCTTTTCAGCAGGCTGATGTCCCAGTCGCCCCAGTTCACCGTGGCGTTCAGGCTGGCGTTCACCTGGTCCTTCACCATCGCCTCGATCTTGTCCTTGAAGAGGATGGGTATGAGGATGGCGGCGCCCAGGATCAGGACGATGAGGATGCCGAGGGTGAGCAGGATGCGTTTGGTCCACGTGGCCATGGCGATATGGAAGGTTGCGGGTTGGCGGGTTGCGGGTTGCTCCGAGCGCTAATGCTTGCGATGCTCTTCGAGGTAGGACATGAGCTTTCCGATCCTCTTCCCGATCAAGGTCGCTTCGTCCCGAAGCGGCTGGAACTCATCGGGTGCGATGAAGTCTCCATCCAGGGAGGAATACAATTGTGAGCGGGCCTCGCCGATGGATCCCTTGGCCACGATCAGGAACTGGATGAAATAGTTGTTGTTGTTGCGCTCGAACCCTTCGGCGATGTTGGACATGCACGAGACGCTTGATCTGCGGATCTGACGTCGAAGGTCAGGGTCCTGGTCGAAGATCTTCCGCCGGGTCATGGCGCTGATCTTTTTGTTGAACGCACGAGCCATTTGCCAGATCTCGAGTTCTTCAAATTCAGTTACAGTTGCCATGATCGGTTGAGCGTTTGGATGAAGGTATTGACCCCGCAACCCATAACCCGCCACCCATAACCCGCAACCCGCAACCCGCCAACCTGCAACCCGCCAACC
>CAYMXP010000006.1:43629-85476 GCA_964394425.1 uncultured Chryseobacterium sp.
CGCAACCCGCCAACCCGCAACCCGCCAACCCGCAACCCGCCAACCCGCAACCCGCCAACCCGCAACCCGCAACCCGCCAACCCGCAACCCGCCAACCCGCAACCCGCAACCATGCCTACATCCTTGCCGTCCGTTGCCTCAACCAGTGATCGGCCAGCACCAGGCAGGCCATCGCCTCGACGATGGGCACGGCGCGCGGCACGACGCAAGGATCGTGCCTCCCGGAGGCTTCCAGCATCACCTCCTTCCCCTCTTTGTCCACGGTGCGCTGTGGCTTCGCGATGGTGCTCGCGGGCTTGAAGGCGATGCGGCATACGATGTCCTCGCCACTACTGATGCCGCCCTGCACGCCGCCCTGCGGCAGCGCATTGTGGTGCGATCCGCGCATGGCGATGCTGTCGAAGCCGCTGCCGAACGCGAAGCCCTTGGCCGCATTGATCGCGAGCATGGCCTTTCCGAGGTCGGCCTCCAGCTTGTCGAAGACCGGTTCGCCCAGACCGGCCGGGACGCCCTGTGCCACCAGCGTGATCGCGCCGCCGGTGCTGTCGCCTTCGGCACGGACCTTTTCAATGGCCGCGGCCATGAGCTTCGCGGCGGTGGCATCCGGACAGCGCACCTCACTTTCGTAAACACGCGATAGGTCCAGTTCCGCGTAGGACCTCCCGATCTGGACGTTCGCCACCTGATCCACGTACGCATGCACCCGCATGCCCGCGGTGGCGATCAGCTGCCGGGCGATCGCGCCGCCCGCCACCACGGCGGCCAGCGTGCGCGCGCTGCTCCTTCCTCCGCCGCGGTGATCCCGAAGTCCATATTTCTGTTCCCAGGTCCGGTCCGCATGACCCGGACGGTACACATCCTTCAATGCATCATAGTCCTGCGGCCGTGCGTCGGTGTTGCGGATCAGGAAGGCGATGGGGGTGCCCAGCGCCCTCATCCCCAGCGCTTCTCCCAAGGAGAAGGGAGCGATCCCGCTCAGCCACTCCACCTTGTCTGCCTCGTTGCGCGTGGTGCCCAGCGGCGTGCTGCCCGGCCTGCGGCGGTCCAGCTCCACCTGCACCTGGTCCAGATCCAGTTCAAGCCCCGCCGGACAGCCATCCACCACCCCGCCGATCGCGGGGCCGTGGCTTTCGCCGAAGGTGGTGAGGCGGAACAGGGTGCCGAGGGTGTTGGCGGGCATGGGGCGAAGATCAGCATGGTGGTCGGGACATGGGTAACCTTTGGATATGGTGTTGCAAGCCGGAACGCGGTCGGACCTGGATGCGTTACTGCCGTCGGTGCTGGAGAGGACGTACCGATCAGATGATCAGACAATGAGAGGATCAGAGAACGCTGCGTACTTATAAATTGAGCCGGGGGAGGAGGTGAGTGCGGGGTGAAGGGGAGCGGTAAACGCTGAAGCCATGAAGACCGTTCGAAGGATATCCGCTTTCATATCCTTCTTCGTTTGCGCTTGGGAGTGCTTTGCGCAGCGACCTGCCTTCGATAAGGTCATGTTGCAGGAACTGACAGAAGATACAGGCGACGTTTCGAGGATCAAGTACCCGCTGGCAACAACCTATTTGTTCCTCCGTGTCGCTTCCGTAGACCCCAATTTCCAGGTAACGCAGAGAGGTAATGGCGTGGTATTCACGGGTAAGTCCACCGGAGTTCGGTTTGAGGACTCAGTACATATCGATCGCGCCATCGAATTCCTTGACATGATGGAGGCGGTATACCAAAACAGGAAAACTGTGAAGGGCCGGATCATTACGAAGTGCACAAAAGCACGGATCCATCTGTGGCGTCAGGATCCGGCGTCCGCCTTGGGCGAGTTGCTCGAAGCGATGTCGCTCGCCAACGAAACACAAGATACACTTGGCAAGGGCTCCATCTTGAGGGCAATGACCTCGGTCTTTGTTCAAGCAGAGATGTATGAGGAAGCGCTGGAATGCACCATGCAGGCGGACTCCATCAGTATGGCAACTGCACTGACGGGCAAGCAAGTGAGCCACTATCTGCGGAAGCTCAATAGGCCTAGAGAGGCGATCGCATTTTTGGAAAGTGAGTTAGAGGGATCGGATAGTGCCGACAGCAACAATTTCAGGTTGATGCATCTGGTTTCTGAGCTGGCAGCCGCATACGGTGAAGCAAATGACACGGCCATGGCATTGAAACAATACAACGAGCTCGATAAACTCTCCAAGTACATAAATCCACGGTATTCCTTCAAGCGGGGTCATGCTGACTACCTAAAGTTCCTTGGCCGCGATGCAGAGGCCTTGCAGCTTTATAGTTCAATTGCGCGGGAGGCTCACGACTATGGTGATCCATTCTCAGAAAACCGAGCCCTGACATCGATCGCGGAATTGAAGCTTGCCGCCGGTGACATTCATGCTGCACGGGTGGACGCCGAGATCGCTTTTCAACTGGTCCAGAGTTCAACGGAACCCAGCTTAGTTATTGCCTCGGCCAGGGTGCTGTCAGAAGTCTACGAGAAATTGGGTCAGTGGAAGGAGGCCTGGCACTATGGCAAGATCCATGACCGCTTGAACGATAGCCTCGAAAGCGAAGATGCCCTTAAGAGAAAGGCTCAGTTCAAGGTGCAATATGCCCTGGGCCAGAAACTCATGCAGGACAGTCTGGAGTTCGTTGCTCGAGAGCGCGAATCCGCCCTCGCCAACCAAGCCAGGGTAGCGCAAGTAAGCGGGCGCAAGAACCTGTACATGGCTATCGCCGTGGGCGTTGTTCTCGCAGCCGGCGGCTTATGGGGTCGCCTACGGTATGTTCAGCGAACGCGGGCCACGATCCAAAAGGAGAAGGAAAGGAGCGATGGACTGCTCTTGAACATCCTTCCCACAGAAGTAGCCGAGGAACTCAAATTGCACGGCACTTCCCAAGCCCGAGATTTCGAGCAGGCGACCATCCTATTCACTGACTTCAAGGACTTCACCGAGATGTCGGAGACGCTCAGCGCGCAGGAACTGGTGGCGGAGATAAACACCTGTTTCAAGGCTTTTGACCAGATCATCTACCAGCATGGCGTGGAGAAGATCAAGACCATTGGCGATGCCTACATGGCGGCAGGCGGCGTGCCTGACCCCCGGATAGGTTCGGCCCAAGACGTGCTGAACGCTGCCATGGAGATGCAGGATTTCATGCATGGTTACAAGGCACAACGGGCCGCCATCGGCCAGCCGGCCTTCGAGATGCGCTTGGGTATCCACACCGGCCCGGTGGTGGCCGGCATCGTGGGCGTGAAGAAGTTCCAGTACGACATCTGGGGCGACGCGGTGAACACCGCGAGTCGCATGGAGAGCAATGGCGAGGTGGGCCAGGTGAACATCTCCCAGACCACCTACGATCTGGTCAAGGATGCGAACGACCTCACGTTCAAGGCACGTGGCCGGATCAAGGTCAAAGGCAAGGGGGAGATGGAGATGTACTTCGTGGAGCGGCGGTCACATGGCCTGACCTCCTAGTGGATACTGAACTTCACTCGGATGACGTGGCTCACCGTCACCGCTTTGCCGTTCATCACGCCCGGCTCCCAATCCGGCATCTCGTTGATCACGCGTATGGCCTCGTTGTCGAAGGCCTCTCCCCTGGATGCAACCACGTCCGTGGTCACGATCCTGCCCGTGGGTTCGATCCGCACACGCACGCCGACGGTGGCCACTTTGCCGGCCGCTCGTTCCTCTTCCGGGTAGACAAGACGCTCATCGATGAATTCCAGCATGGCTGCCTTTCCGCCAGGGTACTCGGGGTCGCGATCCAGCCGTTCGTCCCCATACTGGAACACGGACTGATCGGGATTCGATCGGGGCTTCGAGGGCGCAGGCCCTGGTTTCGGAACAGTTGGTGACATGTTCGGGCTCACTATGGGACCAAGAGCGACAAGCTCTTCCGCCTGCCGCCAGTTTTCCGGCGAGCCGCCCGGCTGGATCTCCAACAATGTACGCCGTGTGCGCACCAGGAAGCGATCGCCGATCAGATCGGGGTTGGCCCTGGGTCCACCTTCAAATTGCATCGTCAAATGGTATCCACTTATATCCGGATCGGGACAAAGCAGTTCTCGCAGGAGGCCGGCTCCCTCCAGTTCACGGAAGCTGGCGAAGCAGAAGTTCCCACATGCGTAACCCTGGAACGTCGCCTGAAAGCTGTCGACGACGGCGTTAAAGCGTGAGAGGTTCTCGTTGAACAATGCGGTGCTTCTCTCCTGGGATTCCCGGTTCCTTTTTTCCATGAGATCGAGCGGAAGAGCGACATAGAGCTCATCGGTACTGCCGGGCCGCGAATGCCTGAGCGAGATGCTATCGGGGGAAGCATAGTCGAGCAGCATCTGTTCGTTGTTCTGGAGTTGGTACACGACCGGTGTCGGTATGCGGATGTTATTGTGATCCAGCCGGAAGCTGGCCCTCGCCAGCGTGCCGTTGATGCTGATCTCATGTTCGTAGAGGATGCCTCCGTAGCGATCGGATGTAATGGCAGGACCCAGGATGATGAGATCATCGTCCGTATTGAACGGTTCTCCAAGCTTGACGAAATACCACTTCCGGCTTTCGTATGCCTGGAACAGTTCACTTGCCTGGGCCTGTTCCGTGGGGGTAAGCGTGTGTCGTCGTGATGCTTCCCTGTAGGTGGCGTACATGGGAAGGGCCAATATGGCGAGAAGCAGAACAACGGACAGGGTCATGGCCCATGCGAAACGCGGTCTGCTCTTCAGTTTCCCTGCATGGTCAAGAAAGAAAAGCAGAACAGCCAGAATGTTCAAGCCGAGGCTTACGAAAGGCAGGTACCATGCAGAATGGAAGAACGTCGTCGCAAGATCGCCTTGACCGGCATCGCTCCAAACCACCCTTGAAAGCCGCACCAACCCGAGCAAGACCGATGCAAGCAGCAACATGGAAGCCCAGGTATACCCGCGCCGCCATGCGATGAGCAACAAACAGCAAGCTGGAAAAAAAGTGAGGATCGGATCCCAGACCAGAAGCAACCAGGTTGAAAGCGCTATGAACCCGATCAGCTTCCAGTTGACCGAACGAAAGACCGCCCCGGCCTTGCTTGCATACTCCTTCACGTCGATCTGCTGGACTTCCTCCCGTGCGCTTTGCAGGAGCTTGCTTCCCTGGGCGAACGCCTCGCTTTCCCGGATCGTTCTCAACACATCGCCTCCTTCCGGACTTGTATCACGGACCTGGGTTTGTGCCGGATGTCCGCACTTCGGACAGAAGCGGGCTGTTTTCGATTGCTCATTGCCGCACGCCGTACAGAACATCGTACAGAAGTATGGTCAGAAGATGGAACTGAAGAAACCCGCGATGTTGGTGATGATGTAGAAGACCAAGCGGAGGCCGATCAAGAAGATCACGATGCCGGGTAGGATCAATAACCAGTGCGTATTACGCAACCCCGGGCCGTTCCAAAGCCCGTCGCCGACACTTGCATCGGCAGAACGTTGATCGTGTGCTTCGGCACCGCATGCATTGCAGAACCGGGTATTCGCCGGTATCAAGTTGCCGCAAATGGTGCAATACATGATGCTCACAATTCGGTGGTCACCGCAACTTATTACCGCAGTGCTCACAGAAAGCATCTTCCGCCTTCACGGTGTTCCCGCATTTCGAACAAGTCGGTGTTGCTTCTGCGACCTGGGTACCAGATGGCATGGCGGATCGTTCCAGGATCACGTAGTAACCGTTAGCCGTTGTGAACAGAAGTAACGTTATGAAGAGGAGGAATAAGCGCAGGATCCAGAGAAGGATATTGCCACTGGCGGATGGGATCACTTGCACAACCCGCCAACCTTGCACATTCTCGCGCTTTATGGCCCGGTTCAGGGCGTTGTGCGGTGAATCGGCAAGCAATCCGATCAGTCCACCGACGAGGGTCACGTTGATCACCTTGTTCATGTCCGGTTCTTGTTTGATCCGTCCGGTCTAGGGTTGTATCGGCGCGATGTTCACGACATTCCTGGCATCCTTGAGATAGACCAGGATGCTTTGCTGGTCTTCATCGGGATGGAACACGAAGCCCACGGCATGCTCGTCGGCCATCATCTTCGCCCAGGCTTCCGATCCGATCTCGAAGTCCAAACCGCGTTCCTCGCGCGCATTGAAGTCATTGTACAAAGCCACGTTCCAAGGCGGCGACCGGAAGGCTGAAGGGCTTAGGGCATTGCGCACTCTTAGCTCTTCCAACTCTTTACTTCGGGCATCCTTTGCACTGGATGGTGGACCGACGAAGAACTCCTCCTTGTACAGGAGCCGCCCATCGTGTGACCGTATCTCGAGCAGGTGCTGATAGCCACCAGGGACCTCCTTCGTGATCACTCGGAAAGTATCCAGCTCCCAGTCATGGCTGAAGGTATGCAGCACCGTATGCACTGCGCTGGCGCTGAAGCGTGAAGCCGGCTCGGGAACAACAATGAACCGATCGGAAGCAGCCACCTGGTTGTCCGCTTTGAGTCGTTGTAGTTCAAGTTGCGTGCTTTGCGCGTCCTGCCTTATGGTGGAGATCGTGGCGGCCTGCTCCTGTATTTCGGCGTTGAGCGCGTTCGTTTCTCCGATCAACTGGTTGATGCGTGCGTTCCGGGACTCCATCTCGGCACAAAGGCTGTCGACCCGGTGTTCATAGGCCGCAGTGATATCGCTTTTTGAACCAGCTGTGATCGGTTTTGGTCGCGCCACCGTGACGAAGACCAGTTCAGGTCCTTCGGGCACGTGCATGACGGGCAGGATATCCTCCGTTGGTGCGTTCATCCCCGGCGTGATCGTCCTGGTCCGAACATCACCGCTCGGAGGTGGTGGTGGGGAACCGTGTGGCGGATCCGCCTGTGCTTTCGATCCGGTTGTCGCGCTGATCGGTGCCGCCTCACCCTTGCGTCGCTGGATGTCCGCTGCTTCGGCCTCGGCGATGTCGTTCAACGTCTGGGGCGTGGATCCTTCTGTTGTCGGAGGATCTGCCATTGATGTTTCCTCGGGAGTTGCTGCTTTCCGCGATGGGTCCAGCCCGCTTTCGCACAAGGAATGGACCTCCTCATGCAGCTCGCGGTATTCGTTGTTCATTGGTTGCAGCGTATACGCTTCCGCGAAACGCTCACTGGCCGCGCAATACTGCCCCATGGCCCACCGACAATGACCGATATTGGTGCTCATCACGGCCCGGTCAAGCTTCGATAGGTTGGGTCTGGTCAGAGCCTCTTCAAGGATGCGCACGCCTTTTTCTTCGCGATGGACCTGGAATTCGATCCGTGCCTGGTCGATGACCTTCTTCATGGCGCCTGACCCCTTTAGCTCGATGATCTCAGTGGTGGTAAAAGGACCGACGTATTGACGGATCCTAACAGACGCTCGCGTGAGACAAGCCTGCAGAAGGGAAGCTTCATTGGAGCCGGTTCCGCCGTTAACGATCTCACAGGCCTTTTTCGACATGCCCGGGATCAGCTGATTCGTACCACATAGGTTCAACGAGAACTGATCGAGCGTTGCCCCTAGTTCCACGTCAATGAATTGGACCGTCAACGAGAGGTTGTAGGAGACCACGGTCCTTATGGTCGGTTGTCCGTTGGTTTCGAACAACTGCGATTCCTTTTGCACGGTTTGTCCTTGGTCCTGTTGGATCCTTCCAACCGCAATGACATGGGCACCAAGGAGCTTGCCCGCTTTTGCTATCTGGTTTTCGTCCAGAAGTCCGCTCATTCCGAGCTTGAGCTCTTCCAGAACTTGTTCGAATCGGTTCCGATCCAGAACAGTGTATACACCTGAGTTCGTCAAGGCATTCGCGACGATGTCCGCCAGTTTTCTTGAGGTCGTCGTCTCGGTGCCGTTCGGTCCGGTGAATTGGCCAACACCTACTGTCCGATGGTACATCTGTGATACACCTTGAAGAAGCGGCGGGCGTAACGACGTGAGCTCGATCTCGTTCGGCTTCAGCTTGGCCGGTTTTTGGGCGATCGCCGGGGAAGAGCTGAAAACGACCACCAGAATAAGGCCGAGTGGTCCTGGGCGTATCAGGTTGCGAAGGTGCATGGCCGCATTTATCGGCGTTCGCGGAAGGACTGCCAATCTATTCAGCGTTGAGTTGTTGAACAAGTACCTAAAAGAAATGGTGACAGATCGATCAGCGAACGATCACCCGCTCGCTTGCCACTTCTCCCCGATCGTTCAAAACCCGCAACTGGTAAGCCCCCGGAGCAAGGTGGTCGATCTCGATCCGGACAGGGGAATTCACTCGCTCACGCCTCCACACCACCCGGCCCTGTGCATCCATCAAGGTCATGTCCGCCGGCCGATCCCCGAACCAGACCAGGGCTACATCCTGTGCCGGGTTCGGGGCGATCGTGATGCTCGACCCTCCGGCCTCCGCCATCCCCGTGCAGATCTCCACATGGAAGCTGTCCACCAGCAGCGTGGTGCAGCCGTTGGTATCGGTCACCGCGAAGGTGAACTGATGCCAGCCGGTATCCAGGGCGCTGGGCAGGATCAACCCCAGCGAGTCGTCGCCGAACGCGGAGCCGCTGAAATGTCCCACGGGCCAGGCGTGGATGAAGGCGGTATCCTCCTGCACGCAATAGGGGCCGTCGAAGAGGATCTGGGCGTTGGGCGCTGCATTGACCTCGATACTGTCCACCAGCAGGGTGGTACAGCCGTTGGTGTCGGTCACCGCAAAGGAGTACTGGTGCCAGCCATTGCCCAGTGTGCTGGGCAGGACCAGACCAAGGGAATCATCACCCGATGCCGCGCCGCTGAAATGTCCCACTGGCCAGGCATGGATGAAGGCGGTATCCACCCCGTCGCAATACTGGCCGTCGAAGAGGATCTGGGCGTCTGGCGCTGCATTGACCTCGATCATGAACGTGGTGGACCCCGTGCAGCCCAGTGGTCCGCCTACGCTCGCGAAGACGGGATAGGCTCCTGGCCCGTGCGTGGCGGGATCGAAGTAGCCGGTGAACGAGGGCGCGGGTGGCGGCGTGAAGGAGGTGGAGTCGAAGTCACCGGCCATATTGGCGAAGCCGAATGTCCCCCCTCCTGTGACTGTGACCACCTGCATGCTGTCGTTCTCGCAATACGGTCCTGTATAGGAGATGATCGGGCTGTAGCATTGCTGCAACATGAAGAACGGCCCTCCACCATAGCATTGTGCGCCGGTGGTATCCGTGTATTTGTACGCGACCCACCCGCTCAGAGGCCGCAACGCACAATCGGAATCCAGCAAACCGGTGGAGTCGACCACGCCGAACCATGTGCCGCCGGCCGGATAGCCGGTGAATTGGATGTCCTGATAGATGCAATGGATATCAATAGCAGAATCCGGCTCCACGTTGGTTTCGGTGATCACCTCCACCGTATCCACGGCGCTGATCGGACAACCGCTGCTGTCGATCACCGTGTAGGTCAGCGCGTATTCTCCCGCGCCCACGGTGTTTCGGAAGAAGAAACTCGTGTCAACACCCACGCCCGACCAGGTGCCGCCGGAAGGCGTTCCGTCGGGCAGGGGATAGGGCGCTCCGTTGGCGCAGAGGATGTCGGGAAGCGAGGTGGTCACTGTGCCGGTCAACTGGGGCAGTTCGTTGGCATACCAGGCGAGCGTATCTGTGCGGCCGATGATCAGGTCGTTGCTGCCGTCGCCGTTCAGGTCGGCGATGCGGGTGAAGGAACCCTTGGGTGGATGAGCGAGTGCGATGGAAGGTCCAAAGTCACTGATGCCCGCGGTGTAGGTCGTCCATTGCATCAACAAACTATCGGCGTACGGAGACCAGATCATGTCCGCGCCAGGGCCACAGCCCAGATCCCCGCACCAGCCGGGGCCCCAATGCTGCCAGTCGAAGAGATCATGCACCTCGAACGATGGCCATGTTCCTCCATCGGCTGCGAGGTTCTCGAGCCATTTGTTCTGACTGATCGGATCCACCACGTCCAGATCCCCGTCGGGTTCGACATCGATCAGCACCATCGGTTCATCCGAGAACCACATGAAGCCCAACCCCATCAACCAATCGCTTTGCCATTGCGTTCCATCACCAAGCAGGTTCACACCGATCTCCACGGACCCGTTCCAGTTGATCGTGACGAAGTCAGGATCCGTGTCGAGGTCCATGTCGCCCACCAGCACCACAGGGCTTGGCGGGCCGCCGATGGTGGCCAGTGAATCCTTGGTGGTGAAGGTGCCCGCGCTGTTATTGTACCAGAGGGTCTGTCCGCTCCCGCCGTAAAGGAGTTCAGGGAACGGGTCGCCCGTGATGTCGGCACAGGTCAGGGCGCCTCCGGTAGGTCCCAACGCGCCGATCGTGATCGCAGGCGCGAAGTTCCCGAAGCCATCGTTCGCACGCCACTTGAGTTCAAGGTCCAAGCCGTGGTGATACACCACATCAATGTCGTCATCGTCATCGATGTCCGCGGCGGCGAAGCGCCCGAAGAGCAGGTCAAGCTGCAACGTGTCGTAGGTCCATGTGGTCCCATCACCGTTCATGTTCTCAAGCCAGATCAGATGAGCGTTGAGGCCTATGGTGGTCACGAGGTCGATGTCCGTATCCCCATCCATGTCCGCTGGGATCACGGGGTTCGTCACCGTGCCATCGGTGTTGATGAGGATCTCCGGCCCGAACTGGGCGGTGACGGAGGTGGACGCGATTAAAGCGATGATGCACGATGCGTTCAGAGCTTGCATGGCCATCGGATCAAGCCCGAGCAATATACTCAGTATCTTGCATTGCGGCACACAAAGGCAATGGACTACCGCTTCGCGGTCCATTCAAGCCTTTGCGGTGTTCCATGTACTTCGTCCGACCGTGTCGTTCGACCTTCGCCCCATGCCCGAAGCCCACACCCTCGCCACCCTCGTCGATCGCACGCGCGAGTACGCGCGCTTCTACCTCAGCCCGCTGAAAGGCGTGGACATGCACAGGCGCTTCAGCGTGGATGGAAAAGAACTGAACACCGCCTACTGGCTGGTGGCGCACATGGCCGTGAGCCAGAACTGGCTGTTGCTGCGTGGCACGGGCGGACCCTTCGAGAAGTTCAGCTGGGCGAAGCACTTCAACATCGGCAGCACGCCGCCACCGATGGAAATGTGCCCGCCATACGAGGAGGTGTGGTCGATGTTCAAGGCCATCCACGAGAAGGCGCGGACGTGGGTCGCCGGGCTGGGCGATGAGCAGCTGAACGCGCCCCACCAGGCCGCGCCGCTCGCCATCGCCGGCATGCACACCGTGCGCGACATCATCATGCACCATTGCCGGCACGAGGCGCTGCACACCGGCCAGCTGGCCTGGCTGTGCAAGCTGCACGGGATCAGGACGGTTTGATGCTCGCCTGATCCGCCGGTCTGCGCAGGGTCGCGCGCAGCCAGAGCGCGCCGACGATCGCCGCCACGAGCGATCCGAGCAGGATCGCCGTCTTCGATCCAACGATGGTCGTTCGGTCGCCGAAGGCCAGCAGGGTGATGAAGATGCTCATGGTGAAGCCGATCCCGCCCAGGAAGCCGACCCCGATGATGTGCGCCGGCCGCGCGCCGGTGGGCATCGCGCACCAGCCGACCGCCACCGCCAGCGCCGTGAAGCCCGCGATGCCGATGGGCTTGCCCAGCACCAGCCCCAGGGCGATCCCCAGGCTGTTGGCGGAGAGCAGCTCCGCGCTCCATCCCGGCTCGAAGCGGATGCAGGTGTTGGCCAGCGCGAACACCGGCATGATGAAGAAGGCCACGGGCTTGTGCAGGAACTCCTGCAGGCGGTGGGAGATCGCCTTGCTGCCGCCCCTGCCGAAGGGGATCGCGAAGGCCAGCAGCACGCCGCTCACCGTGGGATGCACGCCCGAGCGTTGCATGAAGTACCAGAGCACCGCCCCGAGCAGAAGGTAGAGCGCCAGGAGTTCCACCTTCATGCGCCCCAGGGCCAGCAGGACCATGTACGTGGCCGCCGCCAGGCCAAGATCCACCAGCGAGAGGTCGTGCGAGTAGAACACCGCGATGGCGATGATGGCCCCCAGATCGTCGATCACGGCCAGGGCGGTGAGGAAGACCTTCAACGCAACGGGCACCCGATCGCCAAGCAAGGAAAGGATGCCGATGGCGAAGGCGATGTCGGTGGCCATCGGAATACCCGCGCCGGACGCGGTATCGGTACCGCTGTTGAGCATCGCGTGGATGCCGGCCGGCACCAGCATGCCGCCCAGCGCGGCCAGCGCCGGAAGCAACGCCTGGTCGCGCCGGCTCAGCTCGCCGATGTACAGTTCACGCTCCAGTTCCAGGCCAACGAGCAGGAAGAAGATCGTCATCAACCCGTCGTTGATCCAGAACTCCAGCGGGCGACCTCCGAGGTGGCGGTGCCAGAGGTGCGCGTAATCCGCGCCCACCGGCGAGTTGGTGATCAACAGCGAGATCGCCGCGCAACACACCAGCACGATCCCGCCGGCGCGTTCGCTTTGGAAGAACCCCTGGAACAGCCGCGTCAGCCGCATGGCGGCGAAGGTGCGCAATGGGGATCAGGCGCGGGGCGCATCCTCGGGACGACGCAAGGCTTTCGGGTCTTTATCCCATGCTGAGCGAGGCCATCGCAACCAAGACAACACTCTGGACTGGAATTCTCACACGGAGACACGGAGGCACGGAGGTCGGGTCGCTTTCGCGGCCCTGCCAGCGCCGGGCAGGCTCATCAGAGAGCACATTCTCCGCGTCTCCGTGTCTCCGTGTGAGCCTGATGCCTCGCCCGCAAAGCTTGTTGGAGCCGACGGCCGTGGGGATGGCGCCGATGCCCCCGATCCAGTGCCGAAAGAAAAAGTCCCGGGACGATCCGGGACTATCGGGGTGGAAGACCGGGCTCGAACCGGCGACCTTCGGAACCACAATCCGACGCTCTAACCAACTGAGCTACATCCACCGTGGGGGCGCAAATATAGAGGCCCATCCCGGGCACCCTTTTGACGCGTGGATTTGGAACGCACCGATCCGTGTGCTTAATTGTCCGCCCGTCGGCTGCCGGAAAAACCGTCGATCAATGCGGTCGAAGCCGGAAGGACGGTGACCATAAAGCAATTCAACCCCCGCATACCTTCATCGCGCGTATCGGAGCAACGACCAACGAACCCGCCTGCGCAACGCTTCGGCGGATAAAACAACGAACCACCATGTCAACCCTCGAAGTGAACAAGGACAAGCTGAAGGCATTGCAACTGACGATGGACAAGCTGGAGAAGACCTTCGGCAAGGGGGCCATCATGAAGCTGGGTGATGAAGCCGTGGAGCAGGTGGAGGTGATCCCCACCGGCAGCATCGGCCTCGACCTGGCGCTGGGCGTGGGCGGCTATCCCAAGGGCCGCGTGGTGGAGATCTTCGGACCGGAATCCTCCGGCAAGACCACCCTGGCCATCCACGCCATTGCCGAAGTGCAGAAGAAGGGCGGCATCGCGGCGATCATCGACGCGGAGCACGCCTTCGACCGGTTCTACGCCGAAGCCCTTGGGGTGGACACCGAGAACCTGCTGATCAGCCAGCCGGACAACGGTGAACAGGCCCTGGAGATCGCCGACAACCTGATCCGTTCCGGCGCCATCGACCTGCTGGTGATCGACAGCGTGGCGGCGCTCACGCCCCGCGCCGAGATCGAGGGCGAAATGGGCGACAGCGCCGTGGGCATGCAGGCCCGCCTGATGAGCAAGGCCCTGCGCAAGCTCACCGCCACCATCGGCAAGACGGGCTGCTGCTGCATCTTCATCAACCAGCTGCGCGAGAAGATCGGCGTGATGTTCGGCAACCCCGAGACCACCACGGGCGGCAACGCGCTGAAGTTCTACGCCACCATCCGGCTCGACATCCGCCGCATCAACCAGTTGAAGGACGGGGAGATCGTGACGGGCAACCGCACCAAGGTGAAGGTGGTGAAGAACAAGGTGGCCCCGCCCTTCCGCAAGACCGAGTTCGACATCCTCTTCGGCAAAGGCATCAGCAAGACCGGCGAGATCATCGACATGGGCGTGGAGCTGAACATCATCAAGAAGAGCGGCTCGTGGTTCGCCTATGAGGACAACAAGCTGGGCCAGGGCCGCGAAATGGTGCGCCAGCTGCTGGACGACAACCAGGAGCTCTGCGAGGAACTGGAGAAGAAGATCAAGGAGGCCATGCTCAAGGCCGAGCACGAGCCGGCCTGAACGAGATCACCTCCCCTCCTGTTGCGAGGTTCTGCGAGCAATAGGAGGGGTGGGGGGTGGTTGGATCCCGCATCGTGAAGAACGAGCAATGGTCACAGCGCTCAGGTTCCTGCCCGGTACTTTCGGCGGCCCCTTCGCCTTCATGATCCGTCGGACGTCGCTCTTCGTTTTTCCCGCGCTCACGCTGGCCGTCGCCTGCGGCCGTCCCGAGCCGACGAACGACCCGGGACCCGTCGGTGGCGATACCCTGGCCGATGATGAACTGCACGCGATCGAGCAGCGCATCCTGGCCGATCCGCGCAACGCCGCGCTGTACGCCGAGCGCGCACGCTGGTACGCCCTGCATGGACGCGCACCCGACGCCATCGATGATCTGAAGCGCGCCCTGGTACTGGACAGCACGAACGCCTCCTACCGGGTGGAGATCGGCGGGTTGTACTACCAGCGGCTGGACCTGAAGGAGGCGCAGGACCAGTTCGACCTGGCGCTGAAGATGGCCCCGGACAATACCGCGGCCATGCTGAAAAGCGCCGAGATCCAGATGGTGCTGCGCCAGTACCGGCGGTCCATGGATCTGGTGAACCAGGCCCTGCGCGCCGATCCGAACCTCGCGCAGGCCTACTTTCTCAAGGGCTGGATCCACATGGAGACCGGCGACACCGCGCTGGCCATCTCCAGCTTCCGCACCTGCGTGGAGCAGGATCCCTCCCATTACAAGGGCTTCATGCAACTGGGCGTGCTGCACGCGCGCCGCCATGATCCATTGGCCCTGGAGTATTACGATTCGGCCATCGCACTGCGGCCCGGCGAGGTGGAAGCCTGGTACAACAAGGGCATGTACGCCCAGGAGAACGGCATGGACAGCCTGGCGCTGGCGTGTTACGATCGCATGAAGGTGCTCGACCCCGCCAACGCGCTGGCCTGGTACAACAGCGGCTACGTGCGGCTGGAGCACCTGAACGATCCAAGGGCCGCCATCGGGGAGTTCTCCAAGGCCGCCACGTTGCAGGCCGGTTCCTTCAAGGCCTTCTTCAACCGCGGGCTGGCGTATGAGCGTGAAGGTGTGCTGGACAGCGCGGCGATGGACTACCAGGAGGCGTTGCGGATCAAACCCGACTACGACCTGGCGGCGCGGGGACTGGAGCGGCTCGAAATGATGGGCCTGCGGATCGTGCGGCCTCAGTGAGCCCCTGGCACGGGTTCGGCGTCGATGGCCCAGAGGCTCGCCCCCCTGCCCAGCAGCGCGAATCGCCGGATGGCGATGCCCGATGCGGTATGCGCCCGGATGGTGTAGGTCGAGGCCTTCAGCGCGCGCACGTTGATCGTGCCGTTCTCGATCGGCGGCTGGCGTTCGAGCTTTTCCCCCCGGGCGTTGAGCACGTCGATGGCGATCGTGCCTTCCGGTACGCTGATCCGGTAGACCCCGTGCCGGCCGGTGGAGGTCAGGCCGATGGCCTCCGTATCGGCCACGCGGGCCACGTTGCGCCTGGGCACGTAGGCCACCAGGTCATCCTGTGCGTGGGTGGACAAGGTGATCAGCAGGAGGACGATGGAGGAAAGCCGTTCCACGGGCCTTCCTACGGGGCGGACGGCGCGTTCGTTCCGTGGTTCAGAAGCGCCCGCCGCGCACCTTGTTGAGGGCTTCGATGCGGCTCTGGACCTGCAGCTTCTCGTAGATGTGCCGCACGTGCGTACGCACGGTGTTGAGGCTCACGAAAAGCCGCTCGGCGATCTCCTTGAAGCGGAGTCCCTGCGCCAGCTGGTCCAGGATCTCCTGCTCGCGCTGGGTGAGCCTGTTCTCCTGCCCGGCGGCTGGCGCCAGGTCGCGGAAGGAGCCCACGACCTTCCGTGCGATGCTGGCGCTCATGGGCGATCCGCCCGCATGCACCTCGTGGATGGCCGCGATCAGGTCCTTGATCGGCGCGCGCTTCAACAAATAGCCCGTGGCACCGGCCTTGAGCGCGCCGAAGATCTTGTCGTCGTCCTCGTGCACCGTGCAGATCAGCACCTGCACCTGCGGCCAGCGCTCCTTGATCACGCGCGTGCAGTCGATGCCGCTCTGGCCCGGCAGGTTGATGTCCATGATCACGATGTCGGGCTGCCGCGATCCCAACGCCGCCAGGGCGGCCAGGGCGTTCGGCACGGAGGTGCAGGTGAAGCCCGGTTGCGCGTTCAGCAGGGTTTCCAGGCTCTGCCTGAAGGCTGCGTGATCCTCCACCAGCAGCATGTCCAGTCGTGCGATCCCCCCTTCCATCACGCGGTGAAACTACCGGGGACCCGCATCCCCCGCGTCATCCTTTGGCGTGATTTCGGGGATAGGGAACGTGTATGGTGCAGCGGGTGCCCCCATGTTCCCCGCGGGCCAGGCGCACATCGCCGGAAAACTGCACGGCACGGCGCTGCATGTTGCGCTGGCCATGCCGCCCCGGTCGCATGCGCTGCTGGTCGATCCCCCGGCCGTCGTCCTCCAGTACGATGCGCAGCTGCGTGGCCTCCGGATGGATCGCCAGATGGACCGTGCGGGCATCGGCGTGCTTGCACACGTTGTTCATGGCCTCCTTCACCAGCAGGTGCAGGTCGCGGCGGAACGCGGCCGGAACGCGGCGGTCGACCGCGAGGGGATCCACCGTCGCGCGGAAGGACAGCCCCGCCCGCGTGGCCTGCTCGCCCGCCTGTTTCTCGATGTGGTCGAGCGTGGAGCGCAGGCTGTCCATGCGCGGGTCGAGCGACCAGATGATCTGGTCGATCTTGCCCATCATGGCGCTGATGCCCTGCTCCACGCCTTCCAACGCAACGCGGTGATCCCGGTCCTGGTCCAGCGCCATGCGCGTGCGCATCAGCAGGTTGCTCAGGTCGGCGCCCAGGTCGTCGTGCATGTCCATGGCGATGCGCTGTCGTTCGAGGCTGAGCGCCTCGCGGCGCGTGACCTGCCGCAGGCGCCGGCGGTAGCGGCGGAAGGCGATCCAGCGCAGGCCCACATAGGCCGCGGCGGCAAGCAGCAGCGCGAGCACCAGGCGGAACCAGATCGACGACCAGAGGGCTTCCACCACCGGGCAAGGTAGCCGGACTTGGCACTGCCCAACGAAAGAGCCCGGTGGAACGGGCCCTTTGGAAGTGGAGCAGATGGGAGTCGAACCCACGACCTCCGCATTGCGAACGCGGCGCTCTGGCCAGCTGAGCTACTGCCCCGGTTGTCCCGACGCGTCGGGAAGGCTGCGAATATCCGCGATCCGGGCGTAGCTCCGGCGATCGGATCAGGGGCGTGCCTCGATGGTATCCATCTCGTTGATGCGCTCCGGCATCGGGTCGGGTGCGAAGAACTGGCGTTTCTCGACCGGAAGTCGACGGTATTCCTGTTGCAGGGCCCGCAGGGCCGATGAAGCCTGTGCGCAGGATCTCGCCCAGGCATTGGGCAGGGCCGCGGGTCGATCGCCGGCGAAGCCGCCGCGCATCCAGCGCAGCAGTTCGGCCAGTTGCTCATGGTCGTTCAGCCGCTGGTCCATTTGTTCGCGCATCCGCCGGCTGATCACCCAATTCATCGGGTAGCTCTCATGCTCGGCGTCCTGGCGGTAGAGCTGGATCTCCAGGTAATGGTCCTCAGTGGAATAACGCTGCTTCAGGTGGTTCTCCAGCCGCTGGTTGTTGATGTCGGTCTGCATGCCGTAGGCGCCGATCAAGGTCTTGATCGGTGCGGCCAGGTCGTTCACCACCGGACTGATGCCTGAAAGCTCCGGCTTGACCAGTCCCGAGTTGCCGATGTGGATCACGTAGGGCTGCAGCCGCGCGCGGTGGGTCGTATCCTCCACCACCAGCGGCAGGAGGTAGTGGATCCATTGGATCATCTCCAGCACCACGCCGGCGCCGCTGTTGTCGAAGTAGCCGCCGTCAACGAAGTAATGCTCACCATGCAGCTTGCTGGATACGCGGCCGGCGGGCGAGATGTAGGGGAAACGCGCGCCGGTGATCATGGCCGTGCTCAGGCGCATGTCCATGTCGGCGGGAAGAAGGTCCAGCACGTCGAGCCGCCGGTTGAAGATGTCGCTCTCCATGCGGATGGTGCTGATCACGGCGGGGCGGCCGTCCTGCATGCGCGTGGCGTTGATGCAGAGGATGGGCAGCGGGGGACCGGTCCCCTCATCGGCGCGGCGCAGGTCGGAGAAGGTGCGGGCGAAGGCATCGGGCAGGCCGGCGGTCGATGCGGCGTGCTCCAGCGATCGCTCCAGGGCCAGGGCCCGGTCGGGCAGCGCCATGGGCGGGCACACCAGGTTCACCATGTCGGTGCCGAGCATGCGTGCGAGGGTGTGGCTGACCAGGTCGCCTTTGAGGATGGCGCGCGCGGTGTCTTCGAAGGACATGCCGGCGCGCCCCATGCGTTCGCGCTCCAGCAGCAGGGCGTGGAAGGTGCCGTTGCCCACGCTGCCACCCGAGGCGCCCGAGAGGCAGAACAGGTGGCGGCTGAACACACCGGCGGTGGAGTCCTCCAACCGGCCCAACACGCTGGCCACCCAGTAGCCGCTGCGGCTGGCGCCACCATCGGCCAGCACGTAGATCATCGGGTAGATCCCCGCAGCCGTGTCGATCGCGGGGCGATGCGCTTCGTACCAGCGCGTGAAATGCTCGCGCAGGCCGGCGCGTCGATCCAAGGCGTGTTCCTCATCGCGCGGCGCGGGTACCAGCGCGATGTCGTGCGGTTCGCCGAACTGGCCGGCCACCAAGGCGAACAGGAGCAGGAAGGCGAACACGTTCACGCCCTTCAGCCGGTAGGTAAGCTCGCAGAAGGAGAGGAAGAGGGCGAGGAACGACAGGCCGAGCAGCACCACGGCCAGGCTGCCCAGCTGCAGGGCGGTATGCACGTCGGTGCCGGCCCACCCGAAGAGCGCGAACAGCACGATGCCCAGCAGGAAGAAGGGGCCGAAGAAGGAGAGTTCGGCCTCCACGCGGAAGCCCGCGTACCGCTTGCCCATGGGGCCCAGGAAGTACCTGTTCACGCTGATGTACCGATCCACGAAGGGAGCGAAGGCGCGGTTGATGGCCCTGATCACCTTCCATTTTCCGGCCAGCCGGGCGAAGACCCCTTCGCCCTTGAGCGCGCCCATCCAGTCGGATCGCCCAGCCACGTACACCTGAAAGGCCAGTTGCGCGATCAGGTGGCCGGCGATGCTCGGCACGGCGTTGTGTCCCGAGGAGAGCAGCAGTCCGGCGAGCAGCACGGTGGAGAGGATGAAGAGCGTCTTGCGCACGTTCCAGTGAACGCGGCGGTCGCGCTCGGTCGAACCGGGCGTGCCGCGTGCCCGCAACGGGAGCGGGGCCACCTTCATGCCCACGCGGTGAAGCAGCAGGTACCAGAAGGGCGTGACGATCACCAGCAGGGCGGTGGCCGCGCTGGCGGGCAGTTCCCAGCCGAAGGCTCCCGAGCACATCTGCGCCAGCAGCACCACGTTGAAGCAATTGCTCCCGATGAAGCGCGGCAGGTGGAGCTGCAGCACCCGCGCGTGGTTGAGCGTGTCCTCATGCGCGTAGGCGAGCAGGCGCGAGACGTACCAGAGCGCGAAGGCCATGAAGGCCATCGCGAAGCAGGCGGCGAACATCGTCAACCGGCCCTCGTTGGCCAGCACCACCACGTCCTTGCCCTGCGGCAGCACCAGCAGCGCCACGGCCAGCACTATCAGCACCGAAAGGGGAACGATGAAGATCCAGGCGATGCGGAGCATGCGACTGACCTTTCCGGCCAGGTCACGCACCAGCCTTCCCCATGATGGCAGGGACTTTCCTCCGGTGGGCGGAGCGTTCGCTTCAGCGCCCGGTCCCACCTCGCGCGGGGACTGGTCCTTCGGACGATCCGTGTCCATGGCCTTCTACCTGGTGATCCTGCCGGCGCCATCCATCACCGGCCCGCCGAAGCCCAGGTTCAGCGTGAAGGTGCTCACGACGTCGCCCGGCGCGCCGAGCTGCACCTCCAGCTGCTTGCCGAAGTTGTAGCTCAGGACGATGTTGTCCTTCAGCTGGTAGTTCAGGTTGAGCACGTACTGGAAGTCGCTCTCCGTCTTGCTCTGCGTGGTGGTGATGCCCGTGGTCTCGTCCGTGACGCTGCTGAGCGTGATCGTCGAGCTGCGGCCCACCACCTCGCCTTCCAGGCTGAACTTCTCCCGTTTGAACACCAGCCTGAGCCCGTAGTCCAGGTTGCTGCTGAAGGCGCCCTCGGTGCCGCCGTAGGCCTGGAAAAAGCCGGTGTCGTACCAGAGGTAGCGCAGCACGCCCAGGATCTCCACCGACCCCCATCCGGGGGCCTGGTAGGATGGTGTGATCCAGAAACCGGCCTTGGGGATGTAGGACAGTGCGTTCTCGTTGGTGGGGAAGTCGAGCAGGAAGGAGCCGGCCACTTCCACCTTGAGCCCCTTGGGATCTGCGCGCAAGCTGGCGATCTGCAGGGCGCGTTCCTCCGCCCGGAAAAAGGCATCGATCGCGGTTTCGACCTCATCGCTGAGCCCTTCGGCGGTGACGATGCGGTCGCTCACGGTGCGCGCGATCGCCTTCAGCAGGGCATTGGCCCGAGCGGTATCGAGCTTGTCCCCGATGATCTCCTTGCGATGTTCCAACCAGCGCGCCCGCAGTTTCTCGAGGTACCCCACCAGATCACATCCATCGGCGCCACGCGCCGCGGCGAGCTTCCGGGCAACGTCGGCCATCGCCGGCACGGAACCGGAGAGCGATCGGCGGAAGGCGATCGGGGCCATCACCGCCACGGTGTCGCGGAGGAAGGCGTCGATCGAAGCCTCGATGTCCTCATCGATCCGCCGGGGATCGATGGCTTTGCCTTCAAGGTGTTCCTGCAGTTCGCCGAGCATCGGTTTCAGCAGGGTGTCGTTCGCCTGGCCGGGGAAGATCTTCGCTGCGTCGTCCATCCAGGACTTGCGCAACTGGATCAGATACCCTTCCATGTCGAACTCCGGACAGCCGCGCTCGGCCGCCAGCGTCTCGGCCAGCTTGTAGAGTTCCTGGGCGATCTTCAGCGTGTCCATGAATCCAGCGTAGGCCTTGCGCTTCTTTTCCCGGTGCTCCGCGCCGGTCACAAACAGCAGCGTGCGCGCGCCGAAGCCGATGGCGTTGGTGCCCACCGAATCGTTCAAGGCGTAATTCTGCGTGCTGGCCACGGAGAAGGCGGTGTTCTCACGCAACTGCATGCCGGTGCCCGGGTCGAGGTAATCTGCCGGCTCGATCGGTTCCCGGTCTCCAGCCCAGAAGGGGGCGAATTCCAGGGCGAAGTCGTTGGGCACGCTGAACGATGACCCGTTGTTCAGGAAGTTGGAGAATACCGCCGTTTCAAAGGCTTTCCACGACTTGGGCCGGTTGATGGTGGCGGGCTGTACGCCCAGCATCACCGCGGCGGGGAATTGAGGCGCCTTCACCTCGCTCAGGGGATCGGTCCCCGCATCCTCCTCCTGCGCGTGCAGAACGGCCGATGGTGCGCAGGCGGCGATGACCAGCCATTTCGTGGCGCGCATGGCTCAGGCTTTTTTCCTGAAGCTGAAGGTGACCTTCACCTGCGGGGTGGCGTCCTCGCTCTTCTTGTTCTCGTGCTCCACCTCCAGCACGTCGTTGATGTAGTAGTTGACCCGGATGCGTTTGTTGCCCTGGTCGAAGTTCACCGGCTTGCTGTACACCACCACGCGGTCGTTGATGAAGTCCGAGCCCTTGCCCAACTCCTCGGTGAACGCGTTGTAGCGGTCCAGGTCGTTGGGGCCGGGCAGGTCGATGTCGTGCGGGGCCGCGGTGCCCTTGTCCGGGAACTCAACGGTGAGAAAGACCTTTTCAGAAGGCTTCACCTTGATGGTGACGGGGTATTTGTACACGGGCATGAGCGAGGGTTTGGTGTTGTAAAGGAAGCGGCGGGCCGGCGCTGCCACAATACCCGATCCCCTGGATTTTTCACCCGTGCATGCTACCCCGTTGCCTGGTCAGGTGCGACCGTTCGTCGAGATCGGCCGGCACCGATCCCATCGCCGCCTATTTTGGGATCCCCGTTGATCCCCATCCATGAAGCACCTGTTCACCACGACCTGCGCGCTGGCCTGGCTCGCGACCGCCGCCCAATCCGATTGCAGCAACGGGCGCTATGTCGAGATGGACCACTTCGACAGCACGGTGGTGACCTACAACGTGCTCTTCGGATGGAACCTCGCCACCAACGGCACACAGACCGACAGCCTGCAGATGGACATCTATGAGCCGGCGGGCGATACGCTGTCGGCCCGGCCCGTGGTGCTGGTGGGCTTCGGTGGATCGTTCATCAGCGGCACGCGGGCCGACGTGGCGCCGCTCTGCCAGATGTTCGCGCGGCTGGGCTATGTGGCCATCGCGCCGGATTACCGGGTGGGGGTGTTCTGGCCCAACGCGTCAACGACGTACAAGGCCGTGATGCGCGGCGCGCACGACTTCCGCGCCTGCGTACGCTACCTCCGCAAGACGGTGCAGGAGGATGGCAACCCTTACCGGATCGATCCCGACCGGATCCTCAGCGGCGGCGTCAGTGCCGGCGCCATCGCCGCCATCCAGGCGATCTACCTCGACCAGCCGGAGGAGATCCCCGCCGTGCTGCTGCCCGACACCGCGGCCCTGGGCGGCATCGAGGGCGACAGCGGCTCGCCGGGCTACAGCAGCGAGGTGCTCGGCGGCTGGAGCTTCAGCGGCGCCATTGGCGACACGAGCTGGATCGTGCCCGGCGACAAGCCGCTGGTGAGCGTGCATGAACTGGGCGATGACGTGGTGCCTTGCTGGACCGAGCCGGTGGAGATCATCGGCCTGCCGTCGGGGGTCACCGCCTCGGGCAGTGGCCACATCCACCAGCGGATGGATCACCTGGGCCTGCCCAACTGCTGCCTGCTCTATCCGGGCAACGACCATGTGGGCTACCTCACCAGCGATCCCGAGACCTCGCTCGACTTCCTGATCCAGTTCTGCGCGAGCGTGGTGTGCGGAGCGCCTGCCGGTTGCGGGACGATCTACGCGACCGTGCCGGATGCGGTGGCGCCGAAGCCGCTCGTGCTCGTCCCGAACCCGACCGATGGCGGAACCGTCGTCGAGGTGAAACAGCGCACCGAGATCACCCTGCTCAACGTGAACGGGTCCGTGGTGCTCCATCTTGAGGTCTTCCCGGGACGCACGCGGATCGATCTCGCCGCGCTGCCTGCGGGCGTGTACATCGTGCGCACCGGTGGGATCGCGCCCCGCATGGCGCGCGTGGTGAAGATGTGATCACCTGCCGCTCAACGAGCGAACCGAAGCGTCCATCGTTGCCCGCCGGCGGTGATCACCGCGAGGTGCATCCCCGGCGATGGCGGAAGATCCAAACTGCGATCTCCGGTCACATCCGTCCTCAGGATCGTTCTTCCCAGCGCATCGCAGATCATCAGTTCACCCTCATCGTCCATGCCGGTGATGAAGAGCCGGTCATCCCGTGCCCACATGCGCGGACCCCCGGCTTCGATCAGGGGAGTGGAAGCGAACGGCCCCCAGATGCTCGCGACCCATTCGGGGTGGTCGATGTAGGGGTTCCGGTTGTCCTGCAATGCGAAGACGGCGTTGTTGCGGTCGGTCTCCTTGGTGCTCACCGGATCATCCGCGTGCCATTGCAACAGCATCGACTCGGCCCACGGCGCCAAGTCGCCGCCGGCGAGCATGTCGCTCGACCAGCTAGCGACATCGGGCAGGTAGCGCGTCATCATGTAGAAATAGCTGCGGGCCAGGTCGCCTTTGTACGCATCGATCGGTTCGCACACGTCACCGCCGTACCCGGGCCAGGTGCTGGGTCCGGTCCGGGTGCCGTTCAGGCTCGTGAAGTCCGCCGTACCCACCTCACCAAAGGGCAGGTTCCCGTGCTTCATGTTCACCCAGGCGTCGGTGGGGTAGATGTGGTGCAGATCGGTGTCCATCGGCGGCTCGTCGTTGAACCAGCTTAGGGGGAAGCTGTGCTCGCGGTTGTAGCAGTCGCCTTCACTGTTGTACGTGCCGCACTGGTCGGCGCCCAGGGTGTAGAGGTAGGGAGGCGATCCGCCGGGAACGTCGCTGTAGATGTCCCAGACGTAATTGCCCGGGCGGTCATCAGTGGTATTGAAGGCGTTCCAGAGGGCCGAGTTCGCCAGCACCGTGTGCCCGTCGATGATGTCGTGCAAGGCCTGCTTCAACGCCTCACCGGTCAAGCCTGCAGCCGGGTCATAGTAGCCGGTCGGGGGCTGCGCGGCCGAAAAGGAGACCGCCGCGAACGAAGTGCTGATCAGGGTGGCCCGGGCGAACGTCATGTGCTTCAATCATTGATCTTGACGAACCGGGCCGACCGGGATCCCAGCGCATTGCGCGCGTTCACCACATACATCCCCTCGTCGAGTCCGTTCAGAGAGAGGCTCAATGAACCTTGAACGTCCTCGATCCTTCGCACCAGGGAACCAGAAGAATTGAACAGTTCGAGGGTCACCGGGGCTTCGATCGCGGATACGTTGATCATGATCCGGTCGGATGTCGGGTTCGGTTCCAGTGAAAGCCACGGTTCGTGGATCGAGGCGGAGGAAGGGACACCGAGCGTGGGGAATTCGGTACACGGCTGGGCTTGGGCGTCGTACCAATCCTTGAGCTCTTGCGTACGTTGTTTGAGCAGCGCCACGCTCGAAATGTTGTCGCCCGCTGTGTCTTGAGCGAAGACGAAGGCCAGGTCAAGGCAAATGGTATCGCCGGGACCTATGTCGAGGAAGGGTCCGAACGAGAGCAGAAAGTGGCGACTGTCCGCGGCATTCGAATCAGCGGCTTCCGTCCATCCAGTGCCGATGACCGGATCACCATGGTACATGTATCGGGTCGGCTGGAGGGTGAAGGGATCGATCACTTCTGAGCCGTCCACCTTGCGGCCACGCAAGTAGTTATGGAAACCTTGATCAGTGAACGGAATGGAGTATGATCCGCCGCCGGTCAGGTTGAAGAACGCATGGAGATCAGCGTTCAATGCGACTATGCCCAAAGCCGGAGGGTGATCGCCATAACCAGCCGTCGTCTCATCGTATGCATCACCATTGAAGGTGTATCCCATGTTGAGCATGGTGTCACATCCAACATAATTATCCCACTCACATCCGATCATGGACGACTCAAACGAGCCTATGTACAAGGTATCGTAGTGCTGAGCTGAGCGATTGATGATGTTGTAATTGGTGATAAGCGTGTTATCGACCGCATCATTTCCGGTGTAATGTTGACCATGTGTCATCAAGCGTATCTCCACACCCACCTGATCGGATGAGTTCGACCAGTCTGCCAGATTCCGGTCGTTCATTACATAGTAGACCGCATCGTCGCCTTTGATCAAGGGGAATTCACCCTGTTGTGGTTCGTACAGGCTGTCGGCATCAAGATCCCGGAACGGCGCCAATATCAGCGGCTCACCATTGCTGGTATTCCCATTGCCTGGCCAGTTCTCGATCACGTACGACATGACGTATCCGGGTTGGTCCCAGTTGGACGCGTGATCCCAGATCGTGCCGATATCCACAGGCCACACTTGACGGAAACGATCACAGAAGACATCATCCATCACCGTTCCCCAAGGACCGCTTGCTGGGTCGGGAGCCGCCGTACCCCAGATGGGGGCAGGCGTTACGAACAATGAGTCATCGACCTGGGAACTGAGCATCAATTCGTGATCGAAGAGGGCGAACCTTCCCGATCCTGATGGAGCTTCAAGGCCGGGTTCGCCCGAATGACCATCGCAGAACAGTCGACCGGCCGGAGTGATCAGGCCGCCGAGGTCGTTCGGTCGGAGCCAAGCCAGATCCATACCCTGGAGGATCTTAGCGACCCCCCTGAACGCAGCACATTCATCCCTGTTGAACCGTCCAAAGAGGTAGTGCGCTCCTTGAAAGTCGACCAGCCCACGAGCAAGGTCCCAGAAATTCGACGTCCAAACGCCTCCCGCATGGATGAACGCGCGCTCCGAAGTGCTGATGACCACATTGTCTCCCTGATCATGGAAGAGACCATGCACCGATTCGCCGAATCGCCAGGGGAGTGGGTGCGGAGCAAAAGCACTCCCGTTGAACAGCGCAATACGATCCAACGCGACCGTACTGTCCCCCGACCAGGAGAACGCGCCACCGATCCATAAACCGTCGAAAGAACTCAACAAATGGGTCACGTCGTCGGAAAGACCATCGAGCACTTGTTGCCACGATGAACCATTCCAGCAGGCGAGGTGTTCGGGTATTCCTGGATCCAAGATCGTGGGTTCAAAGTCACCACCCGCATAGAGTTGGCCGTCATGTGAGGCCAGTGCCCTTACATCATCGGGCAAGCCGTCACCGACCATCACCCACGCAACGCCATCCCATCGGGCAACGCGATCCAACGGCGATCCCCCACACATCGTGAAATCCCCTCCTGAATAGAGTTCGCCATTGTGAACGGCGAGACAAGTCACTTGTGCATTGAACGATCCACCGAAAGAAGTCCACATCATACCGTCCCAAGCGAATACTCCACCAGCACCATTCGTCCAACCGGCCGCCAATAAGAAGCCGTTGTAGATCATGAGATCGTTTACCCGCTCGGACAGGTCCTCGAATGCGCCGGGTATGTCGGAATATCCTGTTGCGCCATCCCAGCCAACGATGTTGCGCCTTGCATGGCCATTGAAGGAGGAAAAACTTCCGGCGATGATCAGGTCATTGCCAAGAACGATCGCGTCACGAACGCCAAGTCCACCATACGTCCCAGGGCCGATCGATGAAAGTCTCCAATCCTGGGCTTGTGCAGGCCCAGTTAGAGCCATTGCTGCGCTTAGCAATTCGACTAGTCGAATGGAGATCGAACGACCACCCTCGATGGAAGTCATGCACCAAGATAGACGGATGATACCCGCGCAGGGTGTCGTCTCTACCGCACCTTCTCCACGATCTTCTTGAAGCCCTCCGGATCGCTGAATGCGATCTCGGCCAGCGCCTTGCGGTCCAGTTCGATGTTGTGCTTCTTGAGGCCGGCCATGAACACGCTGTAGCTCATGCCATGCATGCGCGTGGCGGCGTTGATGCGCTGGATCCACAGGCCGCGGTACTCGCGTTTCTTCAGGCGGCGGCCGGTGAAGGCGTGGAGCAGGCCCTTCTCCACGGTGTTCTTGGCCACCGACCATACGTTCTTGCGGCGGCCGAAATTCCCCTTGGCCAGCTTCAGCACCTTCTTGCGGCGCGCGCGGCTGGCTACCTTGTTCCTACTGCGTGGCATCGTCTTTCTGGTTTTTGGGCGTGAGCGGTCCCGCGTGGGGAACTCTTTTGTGCTGCACGTCCTGGTGAACGCTACCTATTCCTACCCGGTGAGCTGAGGGTTTGTTGTTGAGGGTTGAAGGTTGAAAGGTTGAGAGGTTGAATGGAGTGCGTCCGGACCGTCAACCATCGACGCTCAACCTTCGATCTGGTGCATCAAGGCAGTTGCAGGCGGATGTTCTTTTCATCGCCAGGATGCACGTCGGCGAACTTGCCGAGGTTGCGCTTGCGCTTCTTGTGCTTCTTGGTGAGGATGTGGCGCTTGAAGGCGTGCTTGCGCTTGAGCTTGCCGGTGCCGGTGAGCTTGAAGCGCTTTTTGGCGCCGGAGCGGGTCTTTGACTTGGGCATGGGGTGAGGGGTCTGTTCGTCGCGGCGGATCTTGATCCGTCCTTACTTCTTTTTCTTGGGTACCAGCATCATGAACATGCGCTTGCCCTCCAGGCGGGGCATGCTCTCCACGATGCCGTGCTCTTCCAGGTCCTGGGCGAATTTCAGCAGCAGGATCTCGCCGCGTTCCTTGAACACGATGCTGCGGCCGCGGAAGAAGACGAAGGCTTTCACCTTGTGCCCTTCGCCGAGGAATTTCTTGGCGTGGTTGAGCTTGAAGTTCAGGTCGTGCTCGTCGGTGTTGGGGCCGAAGCGGATCTCCTTCATCTCCACGTTCGCCTGCTTCGCCTTGATCTCCTTCTGCTTCTTCTTCAGGTCGTAGAGGAACTTTTTGTAGTCCACGATGCGGCAGACGATGGGCACCGCCGTGGGGCTGATCTCCACCAGGTCCAGCCCCTGGTCGCCGGCCATGCGCAAGGCTTCCTCGAAGGGATAGACGCCCTGCGTGACGTTCTCGCCCACGAGGCGCACCTCGTGTACGCCGTAGATCCTGGTGTTGATGCGGTGCGGATCTTCCTTCCGCACGCGGCCCCGGTAGGGGGTCCGGCCGCGCCCCCCTCCGGGACGGAAGGTGGGGCGTGGTCTGTAATGCGATGGTCCTGCCACTAACGGGGTTTTCGTTCTTCTGCCTGTTCGTTCAACCGGCCAGTTGCGCCGCGATGCGCTCCTTCACCCGCTGGGCGAAGGCCGCGGGGGTCATCCCGCCCACGTCGCCCACGCCATGCTCCCTCACGCTCACGGTGCCGTCGCCGGCCTCTTTCTCTCCGATGATGAGCATGTACGGGACCTTGCTGAGCTCCGCGTCGCGGATCTTCCGCCCGATCTTTTCGTTGCGCTCGTCAACGGAGGCGCGAATATCGTGATCTTTCAATGACCCCGCGATCGCCCGGCAGGGCTCCAGGAAGCGGTCGCTGATGGGCAGCACCAGGGCCTGCTCGGGGGCCAGCCAGAGGGGGAAGTTGCCCCCGGTGTGCTCGATGATCACCCCCACGAAGCGCTCGATGCTGCCAAAGGGGGCGCGGTGGATCATCACCGGACAGTGGCGTTCGTTGTCGGCGCCGATGTATTCGAGCTTGAACCGTTCCGGCAGGTTGTAGTCCACCTGGATGGTGCCCAACTGCCACTTGCGGCCCAGGGCGTCCTTCACCATGAAGTCGAGCTTCGGTCCATAGAAGGCCGCCTCGCCGTATTCCACCACGGTCTTCAGTCCCTTCTCCGCGGCGGCATCGATGATGGCCTGTTCCGCTTTCTCCCAGTTCGCGTCGCTGCCGATGTACTTGCTGCGGTCCACCTTGTCGCGCAGGCTGATCTGGGCCTCGTAGTTCCGGAAGTCCAGCGCCTTGAACACCAGCAGCACCAGATCGATCACCTTCATGAACTCCTCCTTCACCTGGTCGGCGCGGCAGAAGAGGTGGGCGTCGTCCTGGGTGAAGCCGCGCACGCGGGTGAGGCCGTGCAGTTCGCCGCTCTGTTCGTAGCGGTAGACGGTCCCGAATTCGGCCAGGCGCAGCGGCAGGTCCTTGTAGCTGCGCGGACGGCTGGCGTAGATCTCGCAATGGTGCGGGCAGTTCATGGGCTTCAGCAGGAACTCCTCGCCTTCGTGCGGGGTGTTGATCGGCTTGAAGCTGTCCTTGCCGTATTTCTCCCAGTGGCCGCTGGTCACGTACAGGTCCTTGCCGCCGATGTGGGGCGTGGCCACCTGCACGTAACCATCGCGCTCCTGCGCGGTCTTCATGAAATTGATCAGCCGTTCGCGCAGCGCGGTGCCTTTCGGCAGCCACAGCGGCAGGCCCGACCCCACGCGTTCGCTGAAGGTGAAGAGTTCCAGCTCGCGGCCCAGCTTGCGGTGGTCGCGCTTCTTCGCCTCCTCCAGCATCGCGAGGTATTCATCCAGTTCCTTCTGCTTGGGGAAGGAGATGCCGTAGAGGCGCGTGAGCTGCTTGCGCTTTTCGTCGCCGCGCCAGTAGGCCCCCGCCACGCTCAGGACCTTCATCGCCTTGATGAAGGAGGTGTCGGGGAGGTGCGGTCCGCGGCACAGGTCGGTGAAGCCGCCCTGGGTGTAGAAGGTGATCTCGCCGTCGTTCAGCCCTTCGAGCAGTTCGAGCTTGTATTCATCCCCCTTCTCCTTGAAGTAGGCGATGGCTTCGGCCTTGGGCACCTCGCGACGCTGGTAACTGCTTTTCCTGCCGGCGAGCTCCTTCATCTTCGCTTCGATCGCCGGGAAGTCGCCCTCGCCGATCACGCGATCGCCCAGGTCCACGTCGTAGTAAAAGCCGTTCTCGATCGGCGGGCCGATGCCGAACTTGACGCCGGGATACAGGGCTTCCAACGCTTCGGCCATCAGGTGCGCGGAGGAGTGCCACATCGTGGCCTTGCCCTCCGCATCGTTCCAGGTCAGTAGCTGGAGCGTGCAATCGCCCGGGAGTGGGCGGTTCGCCTCGCGCACCTCGCCGTTCACCTTCGCCGACAGCACGTTGCGCGCCAGCCCCTCGCTTATGCCGCGGGCCACGTCCATGGCCGTGGCGCCCTGGTCAAAGTCGCGCACGGAGCCATCGGGCAGGGTGACATGGATCTTCATGTTGGACCCCGCCGCCGATACGAATGGCCAACGGGGCGGCGAAGGTAGAGATGTGGGGTTGAGTCGAAAGTCGTAAGTCGAAAGTAGCGGATGACGGCCGGCTACTTTCGACTTACGACATTCGACTACTTCAGCAGGCTCACGTGGCCCATGAACTCCTTGCGCACCTTCTGGTCGATGGCCGGGGCGGTGATGATGCGCCAGACGTAGACGCCCTGCGGGAGCGGCTCGCCGCCGTTGTTCATGTAAGTGCCGATCCACGCGTTGTATCGGTCGGTGCTCTCGTAGACCTTGGTGCCCCAGCGGTCGTAGATGTACATCTTGAACGCCTCGGGCACGTCGTCCTTCATCACCGGTTGGAAATAGTCGTTGAAGCCGTCGCCGTCGGGGGTGAAGGAATTGGGCACGTACACGCTGAAGTAGGGATCGATCACGACGGTGTATTCCACCGTGTCCATGCAGCCGTTGAAGTTGGTGACGATCAACTGCACGGGGTACTCACCCGGTACCTGGTCGGGGAAGGTGAAGACCGGGTTGGTGTCGGTGGAGGCGCCCAGGCTGCCGAATTCGCCGAAGGACCAGTCCCATTCCACCACGTCGGCGGTGGAGGTGTTGTGGAAGTCGATCTCCGGCTCGAACACATCGGTGGGCTGCGGGGTGTGGAGGAAGTCGGCGACCGGATGATCGAAGACGGTGATGTACTGCGGGAAGATCGTGTCGCCTTCGCAGCCTTCGGGCGAGGTCACCGTAAGGGTGACATCGAAAATGCCCGGGCCCACGTAGGTGTATGTGGGATCGTTCACGTGCGCCCCACCACCATCGCCGAAGAGCCAGTCGCTGGAAGCGAGCATCGCGGGGTCGGTCGTGTTGTTGAAGTTGACCTCCAGGGGGTAGCAACCGCTGTCGGGCATCGCGGTGAAGTCCGGCTGCGGATGGCCGTACACGGTGATCATGCTGTCGGTGGTGGCCGTGCCCACGCAGCCAAAGGGCGAGGTGACCGTAAGGGTGACGTCGTAAACGCCCGTGGCCGGATAGGTGTTGAGCGGGCCGCAATCACCGGCCACGATGGCGTTGCCCAGATCCCACCAGCAACTGTCGGTGTTGGCCGGGTCGGTGTCGTTGTTGAAGGCGACCGCCAGCGGCGAGCACCCGTCGTACACATCGGCGCTCATGAGCACCTGGGGGATCGGATGCACCACCACGTTCACCGGACCGGCCGGTGGCGAGGGGCATCCACCCGGGGAGGTGACCACCAGCGTGACCGGATAAGTGCCGGCCGTCGTGTAGGTGTAGCTGAAGTCGGCGCAACCCGCCACGGGCGCGCCGGTGCCGATGTTCCACAGGCAGGAACCGAACCAGGCCGGGTCGGTGGTGTTGGTGAAGTTCACCGTGAGCGGGTCGCAGCCCGAGAGCGTGTCCAGCGTGAAGGAGGCCACCGGCGCCGCATCCACGTGGATGTACGAGGTATAGATGGTGTCGCCCATGCAGCCCAGGGGTGAATACACCGTGAGGGTGATGGTGTAGGTGCCGCTGTCGGGATACACATGCATGGGGTTGGTGGTGGTGTCCAGCGGGGAGCCATCGCCGAAGTCCCAGATGCTGCTGCCGATCAGCGAGGGATCGGTGTCGTTGCTGAACTGCACGGCAAGGGGCGCACAACCGGAGGTGACGCTGGCCGACAGCTCCGGCACCGGATAAATGGGGTTCTCGTTCACGGCGATCTCCGAGTACACGCAGCCGGTGGGGTAGGTGGCCACCATCTGGTAGGTGCCGTTCCAATAGAGGTCGGAAGACCAATGGAGCACCGAATCGGTCTCTCCGACCAACGCGAAATCCTCATAATACCATTGGTAGGTGGCGCCTGCGGAATCCACGTGACCGAGCAGTTCGATGTTGGTGAAGCAATAGGAGGTCACCATGTTGGTGTCGCCAACGATGGGCGTGCCCTGGATCATGGCCAGGCTGTCGGTGCTGATCACCTGGATGGTGGAGCCGTTGAACGCGCTGGTCTGGTTGAGCGTCAGTTCATCAAAATAGATGTACGGCGCGTAACCGGCCGTCCATGCGAAGCCCGGCGGCAGCACGCAGGGCGAGCCGATGATCACCTGGGCGATGTCGAAGGGCGGCGTGAAGGTGATGGTCACGGTGTTCCATGCCCAGACCGGGTTGTAGGTGGTGCAGCCCAGCAGGGTCCAGCCCAGGGGAACCGGGCAGCCGGTGGTGGCCAGCGGAAATGCCTGTGGCGTGGCGACGCCATAGATGCAGATGTCCACGGGGCCGAAGAAGATCGGGGTCATGGTGGCCACACCGCCATCCACGGCGGCGGCGGCCACGTCGACGTTCAGGGTGTACGAGGTGCCGGCCGTCATCGGACCCAGGAGCGTGGCGCCGAGGTATTCCTGCCAGCCATCAGCGAAGAAGGCCCCCACGCAGGCGTCGCCACCGGCGGGCAGCGGAGTGGGGACAATGGGCGGGAAGTAGCCCGGGGGAATGTTGACGAAGTAGTCCGTGGTGGGGGTGGTGGCCTGCACCCAGCCGCAGGAATTGTTCAGCTGGCTGATGCCGGTGGGAAGGCTCGTGTAGCACTCGAAGCTGGAGTTGGGGATGATGGAGGTGACGGCCACCGTATCCACCACCAGCAGACAGCCGCAATCGGTGGTGTCCTGCAGGTCGGTGAGGCCGTCCCAGTCGTCGTCCCAGCCGTTGGCGCAATCCTCCGGGGTCTGGGCGGCGGCGACCAGGGGGAGGAAGGCGAAGAGGAAGAGCAGGGAGCGGAGCGTCTGGTGCATCATGGAAGCCACTGGTGGGGTGGTGGGAGCGAGGGCCAAGGTAAGTGGCCTGTCAACGGGCGTTCGGGCACAAGACGGGCGAAGCGCCAACAAGGTGGCCTGAAGTCCGGGAACCCGTCGGGATCGGTGATCGGATCACATCCCGCCGCCTATCGGTCCACCGCCAGCGCCCGGTCGATCTTCAGCTTGAGCGCGGCTCGGTGCGCCAGGGTTCCCTTGTCGGTCACGGTCAGGTTCAGGCCCTTGCGGATCCGGTCCAGTTCGAATTGCGCCATGCTGCATGCATGCTGGGTGTAGCCATTGCCCGGCACCACACCGATGAGCTTGTCGGTGCATGCCTGCTGAAGGTTCTGGCGGAAGGTGTTCACGGTGCCGGCCTTGTCCGCATCGAAACAGGCGTTGGTCAGGTCGCTCATCATCTCGCCGATGCGGTAGGTGTTGCCGTATTGCTCGCTGTCCACCAGGCGCCGGAGCGTGTTGCGGTGCAGCAGGTGTTCGAGCATGGCGATCTGGGCGAAGAGCACGCGGTCGTGGATCCTGGGGTCCTCGTTGCGGCCGAAGTGATCGAAGCCGCGCCGCTGCCATTGCAGGAAGGCATACAGGTCGGCACCGGCCTGGAAGGCGTCGGGTGCGAAGGCGTGCTTCGCCAGGGCCTTCATCGCGCGCTTTTGCGTGTCGTAAGGCACGGGCGTGAAGGGCTTGGTGGCCGCGCCCTGTGAGGTGAAGGAGCGGTCGAGGTAGATGCCGCCGATCTGGCGCGTCATGGTGTTGGCGGCGGTGAACTTGCGGCCGGTGAGCGTGAGGTAGGCGAAGAGCAGTTCCTGGTAGCTGCGGTCGCCGGTGCCGTAGCGTTGGAGCAGGCCGGTGAGCGTCCTGTCGCTGAGCGCGATGGTGCGTTCGGCGTACTCCACCGGATCGCTGCTCTGGTCGAAGATCATGGTGCGCGGATCGATGCCGTGGCCCGGGCTGCGCATGTCGTCCGCGTCGTTGCCGAAGAGCAACTGCGGTTCCGTGCTGCGTGCGAGGATCTCCTTCAACGTGATGTTCTCCACCTGCGGATCGCTCACCTGGGTGTAGCCGTAGGCGATGGCCCAATCGTCGTAGGGACAGGGTTTCGTCTCGAAGTATTGCACGGGCGCGTCGCCCATGCTGGCCACGTTGCTCGGGGCGTAATCCATCACCGAACCGGTGATGCCGTGCGCCTCGGTGAAGGCGCGGTCTTTCAACTGGTCGGGCGTGTGGATGCTGCTGGCTTTCATGTTGTGGTTCAGGCCGAGGGTGTGGCCCACCTCATGCAGTGTCAGGTCGCGCAGCGCCTCGTTGATGAAGCGGCTCTTCTCCGCATCGCCCAGGCCCATCGCATCGAGCATGTGCGTGCCGGCGAGCACCTCGTCGTGCAGATCGGCGGCGAACAGGCATCGCGTGGTGGAGCGGTTGAGCTGTTCTTCGCTCATGGCCATGTAGCCCATGCCGGCGCTCTGGAAGAGCTCGGCTTCGCGCATGCGGTTGGTGACGAAGATGAACTCGAGCATGACGTCGGCGCCGAGGATCTGTCCGGTGCGGGGGTCGGCGAAGCTCGGCCCATAACCACCGAAGGGCGGGCTGGGGCTCGAGGTCCAGCGCAACACGTTGTACCGCAGGTCGCCGGCATCCCAGGAGGCCGTATCGGGCTGCTCCTTTACCACGAGCGCGTTCCTGAACCCGCATTTCTCGAAGGCGAGGTTCCAGGCTTCCACGCCTTCCTTGATCGCGGGTCGCAACTCCTTCGGCGTGGTGTTCTCGATCCACCACGTGATGGGGCTCACCGGTTCGCTGATCGAGGCGGCGGGGTCCTTCTTCTCGAGCTTCCAGCGGTGGATCACGTCGCGGAAGTTGATCGCGTCGGTGGTGGTCATGTCGTTCACCTGGTGGGTGAAGTAGCCCACGCGGGGATCATCCAGCCGCGGCCGGAAGGGTTCGGTGGGAAGCTCGATCAAGCTGTGACGCAGGCGGATGCTGGTGCTGCGCGGATCGCCCATCTCCTGCCCGCCCCAGTTCTGCGGATAGGGATTGGTGAACACGTACTCCGTCACCACGTCGGTGTTCCTCGGGTAGGCATGGATGGAAACCACCTTCGTGCGGTCCTTGTCCAGGCTGCCCACGTCGAACCAGCTTCCCGCCGGCATCATGGGTGGGGCGGGGAACTTCAGCTGCATCAACGCCTCGGTGAGAAAGAGGCCGTCGGCCTTCACCAGCAGACTGTCCTGCTTCTTGTCGGCGGCGTCGATCTTTTCGCTCCACAACACCGGCACGTTGATGTTGGCCTGGCTGGCGCGGGCCAGCGGGCTGGCGGGGTCGAAGGCGAAGGCGGTGTTCTGCTGGCGCAGTTCCACCCGGTCGAAGTGCCGGGCGAAACGGAAGATCATCTCGCCGGCATAGGCGCCGCGGAAGAAGTTGGCGTCCACCGGTCCATCCACCGCCTGGCTGAAGTAGAGGTGGTCCTTGTCGAGCTGATCGCGGCGCACCAGGATGTAGGTGGCCCCGCTGACGGTGTCCTGGTAAAGGGTGAACAGGCCGGGGTATCGCCTGCACTTCTTGGTCACCTCCTTGAGGGCTTTGATGCCCTCCTCGGGTTTCTTCTCGGGGTCTTTCTTGCCGGCGAACGCGGAGGTGGTTACGAGCAGGGAGAGGATGGGCAGGGAGAGAAGGCGGCGCATGGCGTTGGAGGAATGGGCCGTGAAAGTATGTTCGGGATGGGGCCAGGCAGTCCGGGCGGGTTGGACGGTTCATCGGGTGGGATCCGTCCGCGAGGATCCAGCGCCTGAGGTCCCCGCCTTTCCCGACCCTCGAAGGCCCGGAACGGGAGCGGAATTGAAGCGGGCAGGTGCGCTGCCGCGTTGCCGGAAAATGCGGTGGCCCCCGAAGATCGTAGGGGCCGTGTTGCGTGCCCGGCGAGACCGGGGCGGATGGCGGGATGACCGTCAATCGCAGTAGATGGCCAGCATCTCCTCCACGGTAAGATCGCCCAGGTCACGGGCTTTGCGGAGGTCGATGCAGGCATCGGCGTCGCGTTCCAAGGCGATGTACGCGACGGCGCGGCTCACATAGGCCTTGTCGAGCGAGGGATCCATGGCGATGGCGCGGCTCAGGTCGGCGATGGCGCCCTGCGGGTCGTTCAGGTGTGCGCGGGCGATGCCGCGGTCGCACCAGGCGCGGGCGTTGGATGGGGCGATGGCCACGAGCCGGTCGTAGGCGGCGAAGGCGTCGTCGTATTCACCCAGCGCCACGCCGCACTGCCCCAGACTGAACAGGGCATGTTCGGCGATGGGGCCGGAAGCGTGGAGCTTCAGCAACGCATCGAGGTCGGCGCGTGCTTCGATGGCGTGACCGGCGTTGAGGTACACGTCCGCGCGCCGCAGAAGGACATTGGCATCGGAGGGGTCCAGGGCGAGCGCGCGGTCCAGGTCATGCATGGCGCCCACGTGGTCGCCCACCTGCTCGCGGCAGAGCCCGCGGTAGTACCAGGCCCGGGCGTGGTCGGGCGTGGCGGCCACCGTGCGCGTGAAGTGGTCGATGGCCGCCTTGTGGTGGTCCTGCTGCAGGGCGAGCAGGCCATCCTTGAATTCTTCGCTGGGCTGCTGCGCGGAAAGCGCGAGCGGCAGGGCATAGAACAGGCAGGGAAGGGCGCGGTGCATGGCGTCCGTTCAACGTCGGATGGGTGGGGAGGGTTCTGAACGGGCGATCGCTTCCACGACCCGGCTACCTTTGAGCGGAAACACAGCTGGAGCCATGCTGCTCAATTCAGAACCTGTTTCGGAGGATGCCGGCAAACTGCTGCTGAGGCTTGCCGCCGGCGGCGGACTGCTCATGCAGCACGGCTGGCCCAAGGTGGCCGGCTTCACGGCGCGGATGGATGACTTTTACGACCCCTTCGGCCTGGGCCCCGCGTTCTCGCTGGGCTTGATGGTCTTCGCCGAGACGGTATGCGCGGCCATGGTCCTGGCGGGGATCTGGACGCGCCTGGCGACCGTGCCGGTGATGATCGGGATGGCGGTGGCCGCTTTCGTGGTCACCCATGGCGATCCATTGGGCAAGGGTGAACTGGCCTCCATCTACCTGCTGGCCTACGGGGCCATCTTCCTGATGGGCAGCGGCCGCTTCGCGCTCGATCGGATGAAGTTCTCCTGAGATCGTGAACGGATCCTGAGACCGGGCCGGAGCACCGGCTTCATCGCAGGATCATGAATCGCGCCACTCCGCGTTGGCCGTCGATCAGCAGGGTATGGACCCCGTCGGCGAGGCCGGACAGGTCGATCACCGTGCCCGTCAGCGTTCCGCGACGCACAATGCGCCCGCGCGCATCGAGGATCCGATAGGCCGGCCGGCCGGCCAGCACGGAAGGTGCCACGTGCAATTCATCCTGCGCGGGATCGGGATGGACCCACAGCGCGTGCAACGGTGGGCGCTCCTGCAGGCCCACGGGGATGGTGATCATGCCGCAGCTCCGGTCGTCGGTGGTGTCGCGGTCCATGCGCTCATCGGGTGCGCTGGCGATCACGCACAGGGTGATGTCCACCGGCATGCTGTCCGGCGAGGTCACGTTCACGGAGATCCCTCCCAGGTACGCCAGCACGCTGTCACCCGGCAGCAGGCCGAGGCCGGTCTGGTTGATCACGCCCACCGGACCGCAGGTCCACGATCCGGTGGGAACGGTGAGGAAGACGTTGTTGAGGTCGGGCAGGCCATCGTTGCGCACCCATACCCTCAGGGCGAGGTCAACGTCGTAATGGTCCGGAGAAGCGGGTGTGATCACGATGTCCTGGGCGGTCACCCCGCCAAGGCCCGCGTCCACCGGCGCATCGAACAGTTCGCCATGCTTGCCCACCGACCGCTGAACGGCGGTGGTGATGCCCTGGCTGGTGAAGGAGCCGGCGGTCATGATCACATCGGATCCCACCGCCGCATCGCTCAAGGCATGACCTGGCGGTGAGGCCATCGGAAAAGCGATGAACGGGTCCAATGCGGTGTCGAAGAAGCGCGCCGTGTCGCTGCCGATCACCCAGAGGTAGGCGAAGTCCGCATGCACGGAGGCCCCGCCACCGACCGGTCCGTAGTCCACCGAATCCAGCGGGGCGAGCGCGCTGTCCAGCACGTAGAGCCATCCGCCGCTCAGGCATGCGTAGGTGCTGTCGGTATGGCGGATGAAGTCGCTGGCTCCCGAGGAAAAGCTGTGGGAGAGAAGCACGGACGCATCGCCGTCGAGCACGAGGATGCCGCTGTCGCAGGAGGCGAGCGCGATGCTGTCCACGGTCCGCAACCGATCGATCTCCCAGTTCAGCGTGACCTGATCGATGCTGTCGCCCTGCTGATCCATCACCAGCACCTGATCGCCGCTGGAGGCGAGGATGGCGCTGCCGGGCGTGGCCAGGTGTTCCAGCGGCCAGAGGGCATGGGTGCGCGACCAGAGCGAATCGCCCGCCACGCCGCGCGCCATCAGGAAACCGGAGGTCGGACCGATGTCGCATGCGGCCATCGTCCAGCCGCCGGTGATCACCACCGAATCGTTCAGCGGGGCGATCGCCTCGGCGGCAAGCACCTCCCCGTTCGGCGCGAACGTTGGGATCTCCCACTTCAACTGCCCGGTGGTGTCGATCACCGTGGTAAGCACCGCCGAGATCGGACTGTTGAGGTAGGTGATGTTCCCGGCGAAGGCCCAGAGGCTGTCGTTCCAGCGCACCACGCGATCGGTGCGGCTGAAGTGCGATGCCTGGGCATTGCGCTCCAGGAGCTGTGCCGGCGCATGGAGGCTGAAGAGCGATGTGATCAGGAGCAGGATGCGGTGCATGAGGATCGGATCGCACCAAAGTAGACGGATCCGCCCTGCCGGTGGTGGGCTTCATCGCATCTTCGCCCATCATGCCCGCTGCGGCCATCGCGGCCACCATCCTCTCCATCGGCGATGAACTGCTCATCGGCCAGACGGTGAACACCAACGCCGCCTGGATGGGCGCGCGGCTCAATGCCGCCGGCATCCGCGTGGAGCGCGCGATGGTGGTGGGCGATGAGCGAACGGCGATCATGGGTGCGCTCCGGGAGGCGGCAACACCCATCGTACTGATCACCGGCGGCCTCGGTCCCACCAGGGACGACATCACCAAGGAGGTGCTCTGCGAGTTCTTCAACACCCGGCTCGTGCGGCACAAGGCGATCGAGGAGCGCATCGAAGCCCTCTTCCGCTCGCTCGGCCGCGATCCCATGGAAATGAACCGTGCCCAGGCGGACCTCCCGGAGAACTGCACGCCGATCCCCAACACGCGCGGCACGGCCAGCGGCATGTGGTTCGAGCGGGATGGGGGCGTGCTGGTGAGCATGCCCGGCGTGCCTTACGAGATGCAGGAGATGATGGGGCGCGACGTGCTGCCACGGCTGGTGGATCGCTTCAAGCCACCGACGATCATCCATCGCACGATCCTCACCACCGGCCTGGGCGAAAGCCACCTTGCCGCCCGGATCGCCCATTGGGAGAAGAGCCTGGCGGCCGGGGGCGTCAAGCTCGCCTACCTGCCTTCGCCCGGCATCGTCAAGCTGCGCCTGTCGATCTATGATCAGGCCGACGCCACGGCCGCACGTGAGCGCATCGATGCCTGCGTGGAGCGGTTGCACGCGCTTGTTCCCGAGCTGATCTACGGGGAAGGGGAGGAGCGCATCGAACAGGTGGTCGGAAGGCTCCTGGTCCACCGAAAGGGACCGGTGGCCGTGGCCGAAAGCTGCACGGGTGGGGCCATCATGAAGCGGATCACCAGCGTGCCGGGCAGTTCCGCATGGTTCGCGGGCGGGGTGGTGAGCTATGCCGACGCGGCGAAACGGACCATGCTCGGCGTGCCAGGGAGCGTGATCGATGCGCACGGGGCGGTGAGCCGCGAGGTGGTGGAGGCGATGGCTCGTGGCGCACGCGAGCGGTTCGGCGTGCCCTGGTCGATCGCCACCAGCGGCGTCGCCGGCCCGGATGGAGGAACGGCGGTGACACCCGTGGGCACCGTGTGGATCGCCGTCGAGGGTCCCGATGGTTCGCGCTCCTCCCTTCAGCACATCCCCGGCACGCGCGATCTGGTGATCGAGCGCGCGTCGGTGGCCGCCTTGAACCTGTTGCGCCTTCACCTCATCGGCCGGAGGTAGATCGCGGCCCCGGTATCTTTCCCGACCTCATCCCGTTGGAGGCCACGCATGATCCCCTTGCCACTCGCCCCGGGCCGAAGCGCCATCCGCCGCGTAGTAGTGGCCCTCATCGCCTTCCTCTTCCTGCTGGACCTTGGGATCGACCTTCACTACACGCACAAGTACGGCGGCATCGACCTGCGCGACAAGGTGATGGGCGGACGCATGCTGTTCACGCACCGATCCATCTACACCTACAAATGGCAGCCGGGCGACCCCGAGCAATGGCTCGACCCCAACGACGACCCCGCCGCGGAGTTGAACCGGTACACCGGCACCCCGGCGCAAAGCCTGCTGTTCGCCACCATCGCCTGGCTCCCCTTTGGAACGCTCAAGTACCTCTGGACCGCCCTTCATTACCTGCTCTTCGCGGCAACACTGATGTTGCTCTCGCGGAACGTGCCACCCGATGAGCGCCTGTTGCTGTGGTCCGGCGCCGTGTTGCTCATGCTCAGCACGGTCCACTGGCACCTGCACGTCGAACGTGCGCAGACCTACATCCTCTTCGGATTCGCCATGGCCGGCGTCCTCTGCTTCGCCGCGCGCGAGGGCCGTCGGCCGCTGCTCTGGATCGGGGTCCTGCTGGCCTTGCTCGCGGCGATGAAGCCCACCTATGCGGTGCTCGGCCTTCCCTTCCTGCTGGCGCGCCGCTGGCCGGTGGTGATCTCGGGCCTTGCGACGGGCGCGATCCTGGTGTGTCTATTTCTCGTGCTGGGGTTGATGGACGACTGGCAGGCTTACTTCCAGGCCATGTCGAAATGGACCACCGCCAGCTTCGACACCGGCGGTCCACCGGACGGATCCCTGCCCGCCGGCCAGCCGGCCGTGGTCGAAGGCCTGGCCAACCTGCGCGAACGCAAGTCCTTCGAGGTGGAGGATTCGTCCCTGCAGGGTATCGCGGCGGCCATGCTTGGCCGCGTGCTTTCACCGCTGCATTGCCAGGTGATCATGCTGCTGGGCATCGGGGTGCTCATGGTCCTGTTCGCCCGGAAGGCGGCGCGCATGTCCACCACCGACCTGTTCCTGCTGGGCTTCGTGGCCTGGACCTGGGCCATCATCTGCCTGCCCGCCCCGCGCTTCGGTTACCAATACGTGCAGTGGCTCGCCCCGCTCGTGGTGCTGGTGCGCGACCGGTCGCGGTATCCGCCGGGCGGTCTGCTCCTGATCGCCTGTGGTGCGCTCTTCGCCCTGCGCATCTTCGCCTTCGCCGTTCCCTATTCGTACCTGCTGGGCGAAGGGCTCATGCTCCTTGGCCTCGTGCAGGTCCTGTGGGCCCGGCCCGGGCCGGCCCCCCGGCCGGTGGGGTCGTGATGCGGGGTGAGCGCCGGGCCGGGAACTTCCTCTATCTTCGCCGCCCATTTCGCAAGAGCCATGTCCCGCATCTGTCAGATCACCGGCAAGCGCGTGATGGGGGGCCACAAGGTGAGCCACTCCAACATCAAGACCAAGCGCACTTTCGCCCCCAACCTGCAGGACCGCCGCTT